>CAZSXT010000017.1:0-80612 GCA_964611435.1 uncultured Rhodospirillaceae bacterium
GGGCCATCTTCGCCTTGGTGTAATTACGGTCCCGGTTGTTGACCGCCTTGAACTTTGAGCCGTCGATGGCCACGCTGGCTGATGTTAGTAATCCGACCCGGCGACACAACTCGACAAACTGCGAACAGACCTTACGGATTGCCGGACCATTGTCCTTGCGGAAGTCTGCAATCGTTTTGTGGTCTGGGGCCAAACGCCCCAACAGCCACATCACCTCAACATTCCGGTCCGCCTCACGTTCCAAACGGCGGCTAGATTGAACCAGATTGAGATACCCATAGATATAAAGCTTCAACAAAATCGATGGATGATACGACGGCCGTCCCGTTGAACGGGGATCAACTCGCTCAAACCCTAGATCACGAAGGTCCAAGCCGTCGACAAAGACATCAACCACACGAACCGGACTATCTTCGTCAATAAAATCATCAAGACATTCCGGTAACAACGTCGCCTGTCTTCGATCCAACCCTTCAATAAACCGCTTCATCTGGAACCTCACCAATCACCATCAACGAGATTCTAACAGAAACTCAAAAACAAAACGTTTTTACACAGCCTGGGTCCGAAGCGGAAATATGGCCAGCATTACAAAAATTACCGGGGGCACAAATCCGACTTTGGGCTATAGTTCCTTGATGTTCGACTTTTGCCAGAGGTTCAATTTTTACCAAACCATGAGGTTTTGGGTGCTGGCGGCCGTCATTTCGGTGTCCTCATCCGTTTTCGCCGCCGAGCCCTACCAAGGCCGTATTTTTGACGGCCACCTACACTACTGGCAGGATGCTTGGGACGCTGTTGATGCTGCAACTGCACTGCGTCTTTTGGACGAAGCCGGGGTTACCGGCGCGCTCACGTCTTCTACGCCGGATGAGGGGACGTTGAAGCTGGTGCGCGAAGAGCATCCCCGCGTTCAGATCGTGCCGTTTTCTAGGCCTTACGAAGTGTATACCGACAGAGCGACCTGGTTCAAAAGGCCAGATCAGTTGAGGCGCGCAGAGGAAGCGCTCGAGACGGACAAATACCCGGGGTTTGGCGAAGTGCATATCTTTTCGCCGATCAATCTCGTCAATGCGCGCGTGCAAAATTGGATTCGCCGCCTCGCCGAAAAGGGCCTCTTCTTTCACGTCCATGCGCGTCACGACGTGATCACACGAATCTTCAAGATTTCCCCCGACGTCAAGATTATTTGGGCCCATGCCGGTTTCGACACTCCCGATGTCGTCAGTCGGATTATGGACATGCATGAGAATCTTTGGGCAGACCTCTCTTTGCGTGAATTTGGAACCCTTGATGACGCGGGCATTGTCGCTGCCGATGGAATTGATCCTGGTTGGAAGGCCTTATTCCTCCGTCACCCAGACCGCTTCATGGTTGGATCGGACACGTGGAACGTTCAGCGCTGGCTCGGACTAAAAGGCATTATTGACGAGAACCGCATATGGCTTGGATATCTGCCTAGGGACGTGGCAGACCAGATCGCTCACCAAAACGGCGAACGTTTGTTTAGCCTGTCGAAATAAACACCGAGCACAGGCAGAACAGCGCGGATCAACTCCGGATTTCCTCAGAGTTTTCTCCCAATTGATGGCGGTTTACTGCCATCGCCGACGCACGTGTCTTTACTTGATCCGTTCATTTTTCAGAAAACCTACTGTATTGGGACATGCCTGTATGGCGACTTCTGGCCACCAACCGCCCACTGAGGGGCACGCATTAAATTTCAGCCTCAGCGATAAGCGGACATATTCAACCGTCCGCCTTCCGGGCTGGTCTCCGCTTTAAATTGGTCGAGGACACCGATCAAAACGGGCGCACTTCCCCAAAATAAAAAAGGGCCTGGCCGACTGACCAAACCCGAGAGGAAAATGGGGCGAATGAGGGGACTCGAACCCCCAACCCCCGGCACCACAAGCCGGTGCTCTAACCAGTTGAGCTACATTCGCCACAAGGAGGCGACTGTGTAGACCCACTCTCGCACAGGGTCAAGCGTGCGGCACGCCGATTTCGACCAAAATTTTACGCGATGTTAAACCCGCTGTGGCAGGAATAGCCGACCGGTCCATCAACAGGCTATAACGGCATTATGGGATACGAAGGGTTCGCCTTTTCCGAGGAAACCTCGGACCTCAGCGACGCGGAATTCGAGCGCGCGCTCGAGGTGCTGGCCATGGTCGCCAAAACCATCGAGCTTCGCGACCGCATGGCCGAGGCCGATCCGCACGCCGCCAAGATATTCCTGCCCGATGAAGGCTGGCATCCGGACAGTCAGCCGTCGTTCGAACTCGACGGTTCAACCAAGAACGCCCAGACATCTTATGCCCTATTGGCCAGCGGCGACCGGGACATCATCCGCAAGATGCGGCTCTATGGCCATGCTTATACGGGCTATCAACTGGCGACCCTGGAGTTCGCACAAAAGCGGCCTTGGTTGTCGAAAAAGCTGCCGGACAATTGGGATGAAATCCTGTCCTTTCTGGCCGGCCCGCCGGATCAGTCGGTGTTTGACTATGCCGCCGTCGCCAATGCCCTGCCGCCGGAGCTCCGCGCCACGCCGCCCCGCAAATTCGGCGAGATCGGCTGGATCATGGACGGGGTGATCGTCAACGACGACACCTACGCCTATCTGGAGCGGCTATGCCTGATGGCGGAGAACAGGCTGATCACGCGATTACAGGATCGCCTGGCGCAGAACGGGCATCTGAAAATCGTCGAGATCGGCGGCGGCTATGGCGGTCTCGCCTATCACCTGCTCAACTTCTTCGGCCAGAAGGTCCATTACGGCATCATCGACATCCCGGAATCCCTGGCCTTCTCCGGGATATATTTATCAACAATGTTTCCGGACCTGCCGGCTGAGATCGCCACGACCGCCGAGGCGCGGCTCAATTTTGAAAATCCGGGCATGTCGTTCATCCCCAACATGATTTACCGGGAAACGCTGGCCGGTGCGGGACCGGTTGATCTGGTGATCAACACCCTGTCGTTGTCTGAAATGTCCGACGCGCAGATCAAGGATTACTGCGGCGGCGTGCAGACGCTTATCGGGAACACCGGCCTGTTCTTCGAGCAGAACCACCAGACCGATCACCGTGGCCCCGGCGGTTTTCTGGTGGACTATTTCACCAACCTGAAGAAGTGCGAGACCAATATCCTGCCGGAGAGCTTCCCCGAACGGCGGGGCGACGCCAATCTCTGGGTCAACGCGGGTTTTGCCGAGTGACTGGTCCTACCCGGCCCAAAGTCCTTTTCATCTCTGAGAAATGGACGGATTGTAATCCCGCCGAGGACCTTTCGAGCGCCCACCACAATTTCATTGCGTCACTTAAGGCGACGAACCTTACCGACATCGCCACCTGTTTTTTTGATGAATCCGCGGTGCAGACAGGCCGGCACATCAACGAGACTTTGTCTAAAACCTGCCAAGATGAAAAACCGAACCTAATCGTCCTCAAAATGGTGCGGGGCACCGACCTAAACCCCTCCCCGCAAGCTCTACAATCGATCCGCGATACGCTCGGCATCAAGATTGTCTCCGTCTACGGTGATACGTTCGACGATTTTGCCGTCCGCTGGATGGAGGAGTATGCATCAAGTGTCGATGTAAGCATCGTGCAGGATTGCTATTCCAACTATCCGGCCAAGGTCGCCGCGCCGGAAACCTATATGGATGCCTGGACACCACAGGACCCGGCTGTTTTCCGAGGCAATGGCGGCGAGCGGCCCATTGATGTGAGCTTTGTCGGCCGGGTACAGCGCTACACCTCGCGGAAACTCTATCTGTCCTTGCTGCAAGAAGCCGGCATCGAGGTCATGATCGCCGGCGGTGTCTCGGAGGCCGAGCTGCCCATCGCTGACTATGCAGAGATCATGCGCCAATCCAAGATTACGCTTAATTTCTCCCACCCGGTGTTTGATGAGCCCAATTACCAGTGCAAGGGCCGGACCGTGGAAGCCACCCTTTGCGGCGCGCTGCTGATCGAGGATCAAAATCCGGAAACCGTGAAATGGTTCGCCCCCGGCAAAGACTATGTGGATTTCAGCGACGAACGGGATTTGGTCGAAAAAGTCCGCTATTATCTGGATCACCCGAACGAACGAACACAAATCGCCGGCCACGGCCACAAAACCGTGACGGAGAGGTACAACGCTGATCGCTACTGGAAAATGGTTTTTAATCGGGTTTGGCCAGACTTGTTTGAGGAGTAGGTCCGGTTGAATTTTCATGTATTCACCTTGGTTTGGGGCACCCCCTTCGTCCGGAAGTATGTGGAACTCGCCCTGCCCTTCCAGATGATGCCCGGGAACCTGCCGGCCTTGGCGCAGGACCATCGTGTCATCTACCACCTCTATACGGACCGGGACTCCCGCCCCGCCTTTGACCCCGAGATCAATGCGCTGGAAGAGATCGTCGAGGTGCAGTTTCATGAGCTGGAAGAATTGACCGATGGAACCCGGCACCTATTAGAAGCCGCCGCCGCCCTGAAAGCCCCGGAATACAAGTACTTCATCCAGAAATTTTGCGTCCGCGATTGCGCAAAACGCGCCGCCGATGAAGACGCGCTGGTGCTGCTGGATTCCAATTTTGTGGTTGCCGACGGCGGCCTGGGCCGGCTGGCGGGGTTTTGGGATCAGGGCGTGCGCGGGGTCATGGTCAATGTGCTTCGCAACACGGAAGCCGCGTTTGTCGACAAATGGTGGTTGAATTCGGCATCTGTCGGCCCCCGTGACCTGTTCGACCATGCGCGGGACCATTTTCACCCCTTACACGATTCCTATTTCATCGACTCATCGGCCCCAACCTCCTATCCCATCCAGGTATGCTGGCCCGTGGACGGCGGGCAGGTGTATGGCCGGTCCTTTTTACCCCACCCGTTGATGATCCCGGTGCGCCCCGCCATTCAGGCCTATCAAAGCACCATGGACTACGATTTGACCCTCCGGGTCTGTGACGACGACGAGATCACGGTGATTTCGGACTCCGACGAAATTCTTGTCTGCAAATTCTCCGACCCTGGCCATCAGTCGGCGTTCGAGCCCGGCCAGCCCCTCACGCCGGAAAATTTGGCGCTGTTTATTCTCACCAGCACCCACAACCGCCATCGCCGTTTTGCGGCGGTGGGCAACAGATTTCGGGGAAGCCATGACAGCGGCAATTGGGATCAAATTGAGCCGCAAGCCGAAAATTTCATTGAAATGGCCTATCAGGAAGTAGACCGGATCATTTCCCTCGGTCCGCAGCTGGACGCCAGATTTTTGATGTATATTAAGTCTTATTTAGGGCCTATTGAGGATTATATGTCCCCTGAAATGGAACCCGCAGAATTGCGCAACCTGACAGGTGAGAACACCAGCCCATGAGACAAGCCACGGCCTTTCCTGACCGCGCCCAACGTCTGGACGATATCGCCGCTCATATGGACGTGCGGGAGAACTATCCGCTCCTCAAGACCGCCCGGCTGGACCCCGCCGCCTACAAGCGCCTTCGTAACGCGGTTAACCTCTATCTCTATACCTGCCTCGACAATTTCTACGGCGATCAGAGCTTTGATCTGAACGAGAACCTGTTTGACACCTGTGCCGAAGCGATCACGGGCCTGCCCAACATCACTCCGAACGGCCTGGTGCTGCCGAAAAAACCCACCTACCTGGCCTACAATTTGATCCACGCCACCGTAGCCGACATTTTCAGCGGTTTGGGATTACAGGCCCATATCCAAAGCATTCATGCGCCGATCAACATCCGCCTCGTCAACGGTACGCCAAATCCGGCGATCGACGGCCGCCCCCGGGCGTCCGCCAAGATGCACAGCGACATGTGGGCGGGCGAACCGGCCAACGCCGTGATGGTCTTCCTGCCGGTATTCGGTGAATACGGCAAGATCGGGGTGAAATGGATTGAACCCCGCCACTTTCCCTCGGACCTTATGCGCCCGCTGGAGGATTTCGACGAGGGCAAACACCTGATCGACGGCGGGCGCGAATACGACGCAGCCTTTAATCCAGGCGATATCGTCCTGGCGGACCCCTATCTGATCCACGCAACCCAGAAAAACGCCCAAGGTCTGCGGCTTTCCATCGACTTTCGCTTCCTAACCGCGCAAAGCCTGGAGAGCGATGCACCGGCGCCCGGCACTCGCAACCGGAACTATCTAGACTATGACGCCTGGGCGGATATCGGCAACGGCCGTATCCTCACCACCGAAGCCCCCCTCGCGCCGTTCGAGGGCGAGGATGTGGCGACCAGCAACGAGTACGCAGCGCCGTTCGAGATCAAAGCTTTAGATGACTGAAACGCCGTTCGATCAATCCATCAGCATGGCCGAGGTGGCGGTGATGCTGAACCTGCCTGACGCCGATGTCGAGGCCGTGGTGGATCCGGAAGACCTGGATGGACTTGATTACCGCGACCTGACGGCCGAAGAAACCGCCGCGCTGCAAGACCGGATTGACGAGATATTGACTGACGAAACCATCTCCGCCGCCGGTCACGACGCCCTGCCCCGTTGGCAAAAAGGCTGGGGCGAGGTGTTGGAGGGCGTGCGCCGGGACGGCGTCTCCATGGCGACCCTGACCCCTCAATATTTCCACCACGACACGTTCCGCTATCGCGGACGCTATATCCGTGCCGCCACCCCGGATTTCGAGCAGCACCTCTACGCCGTCTTCAAGGCCGTCATCTTCGAGAAATACCTTTCGGATGTAAGCCATATTGCGGAATTGGGGTGCGGCACCGGGGGGAACCTCTTCGCCCTCGCCCACCATTTTCCGGACAAGCGGCTTACGGGGTGCGACTGGGCGGAACCGTCTCAGGCGCTTATCCACGAGATCAACGCCTCCCTCGGCACCCATATCGCCGGCGTCAATCTCAACCTACTCACCATGGAGGGCTGGGACTTGGTGGAATCGGGGCCCGGCACCGGTATCCTGACCCTACACGCGCTGGAACAAATCGGCGCTGATCACGGGCTTCTGCTAAGCGCTATCCGCGCCGCCCGGCCCGACATCTGCGTGCACCTGGAGCCTATTGCCGAACTCTATGATACGAGCCTAAAATTTGATCTGAACGCTCTTAATTATCATAACAAACGTAATTATTTATCTGGATTTTATGATAAATTAAGTGAACTGGAAACCGAGGGCCGGGTCGAGATTATAAAGGCCCACCGCACCGGCTTCGGCTCTACCTTCCAGGAGGCCTACTCACTCATCGTCTGGCGGGTGGTTTAGGGGCGTCGCTCGCCGCTGTTTATCTTGTGCGTCGCCCCCGAGTTGGAACCAACGTCAGTTGGGGCCAAGTCTCGGGGGTGACACGTGATAGAGGCTGGAGACCTAACCCCTCACGCAAAATGCGCGCGGAGTTTCTCCAAGGCCGCATCCAGCAATGAGTCCTGTTTGCAGTAGCAGAACCGCGCATAGTGGTTCACATCGCCATCTTGGTAAAAAGCGCTAAATGGCACGGCAGCCACGCCAGCCTCGGTGGTGATGTGCCGGCAGAAGTCTTCATCGTTGCCATTGAAACCCAACGGCCGGAAGTCGGTGGTGAGGAAGTACGTCCCCTGGCTATCCATCACCCCGAAACCGATGTCCGCCAACCCCTGTGCCAGCCGATCCCGCTTGGCTTGCATGTCCGCGCCTAAGCCCCGGAAATAGCTTTCGTCCTTACCCAGCCCGTACGCCACGGCGCGCTGCAGATTGGGTGGCGTGGTGAAGGTCAAGAACTGGTGCGCCTTAGCCGCCGCCGTGATCAGCGGCGCCGGGCCCACGGAATAGCCGACTTTCCAGCCGGTCATGGAAAACGTCTTGCCGGCGGAGCTGATGCGGATGCAGCGCTCCCGCATGCCCGGCAGGCTCATCAAGGGAATATGGTCGCGCCCGTCGTAGACCAGATGCTCGTAGACCTCGTCGCAAATTGCGTAGGCGTCGTGCTTGATGACTAGTTTGGCGATGAAGTCCAGTTCGTCCCGGCTGAACACCTTGGCCGACGGGTTCATCGGCGTGTTGATCAAAATCAGCTTGGTCTTGTCGGAAAACGCCGCTTCCAGCGCCTCATAGGGCAGTTCCCAATTCGGCGGTTCGACCCGGACAAGTTTCGGAATACCGCCGGCGCGGCGCAAAATGGGCAGATAGCTGTCATATAGCGGCTCAATCATCACGGCCTCGTCGCCCGGCTCGATCAGGCCGAACAGCGCCGCTGACAAAGCCTCCGTTGCGCCGGAGGTGACGATGGTCTCGGTTTGCCAGTCGATATCCAGGTCATAGAAATGATTGTTGTGGGCGGCCGTGGCCTGGCGCAATTCCGGGATGCCCATCATCGGCGGGTACTGGTTGGGCCCGCTATTGGTCGCGTCTGCGGCGGCGGCCAGAATGTCATCCGGGCCGTCCGTATCCGGGAAGCCCTGGCCCAGATTGATCGCCTGATGCTCGTTGGCAAGCGCCGACATCACCGTAAAAATTGTCGTGCCGTATTCCGACAGAATTGGATTAAAGTCTTTCACGGAAACGCCCCCGAAAGTGTAAACCAGCAAGCATCATATCAAACCGCCTATCCCCGCCGCAAAACCTCTCTTTCCCAAAAATATTCTGGACGAATATTTTCACGCCTTCATGAGAAACGATCCTCCGCCCACAACGAGGAGGGCTCTCTTGTCTGTCATGTAGATGAAAAGTGCGCTAGATACCCGCTATGACCAACATGACACCGACCGAGGCGGACCTAGGCATCGCCGAAGATGAAAAAGTGCTCTGGCGCGGCAAGCCCGAGATTAAGGCCTATATTCGCCAGAGATATGTCAAAACCTCCATCATCGGCATTCTTGTCGTCGCTGTGATCGTGTTAGGCTTTGACGAGGTATTGTCCCGTCCCGATGAAGAAACCATCAATCTCTTCAGCCGGGATGGGGCGGTGGTTTTGGTTTCCACGGGCTTTATACTGTTCATGGGCCTGATTGCCGCGACCAGCGTGATCTGGGGCCGATATGAAGGCGCCGCGACGGACTATGTCCTGACCGATCAGCGCCTGATAATCGCTAAGGGCTGGCCCAACGAAAAGCTCTTTGTCTATCCGCCCTACGCCATCGGCGGACTGAACGTGGAAAAATCCAGAGACGGCACGGCGTCTTTGTACTTCCGGGATGAAACACCGATTTACCTTAAGGGCATTCACCGCAAGCGGGTCGGATTCGAAGGCATCCGCGACGTGGACGACGTCTACCGGCTCATCCACGAGAGTTTTTACGAGTGAGGGCTTTTTCCTGTCCGGCCAAGATAGGCTGACTTGCAGAGCTGCCGGTGCGGATAGCCGCCGGGTTGAGGCCGTTTATCTTTCGCGTCGCCCCCGAGTCTTGTACGCGGATTTATTCCGCGTATCCAACCAATGTCAGTTGGGGCCAAGTCTCGGGGCTTCATCGGCATGAGCTGAATGGTTCCTCGACAACTGCTTCGCAGGTCGGTGACGACGCGGTTTGTCAGTGGGAAGGTCATGAAGCCAATTTCCTCCCAATAATTAGGCAAATGCCTAAATGATGTGCATATTGAAATAGACCACACCGCTCTCCTCTCGACGCCACACCTATAACCCACTGCAATCATTATATTTTCTAATTCCTCCAGTTTGGCATGACTCCTGCGATAGGAAGGATGGCCAGACGGAGGAACAGCGGATCCGAACACCTCGGATGCGCTGGTTTGTCCGCCCGGCTGTTGCAACAACCATTTAGACGATCGGGAACACAATCCCATGAAAAAAGTTGAAGCGATCATCAAGCCGTTCAAACTCGACGAGATTAAAGAAGCGCTGCAGGATATCGGCCTGCAGGGCATCACCGTCGTCGAGGCGAAGGGTTTCGGCCGTCAAAAAGGCCATACCGAACTTTACCGAGGCGCGGAATATGTCGTCGACTTTCTGCCGAAGGTAAAAATTGAATTGGTGCTGGACGATTCCCAGCTAGACACCGCCGTCGAGGCCATTCAAAAGGCCGCCTATACCGGGCGCATCGGCGACGGCAAAATCTTCATTTCAACAATCGACGAAGCGATCCGCATCCGCACTGGAGAGCGGGGCGCCGAAGCGATTTAAGTCTCTACATATCCCCATCCGGCTAATCGAAATTCAGCCAATACACCAAAGAAAGGAAGCATATCATGTCGTTGAATTGCAAAACCCCTGACGACGTCCAGAAAGCGGTCAAGGACAACGATGTCCAACATGTTGACCTGCGCTTCACGGACCCTCGGGGCAAATGGCAACACCTGACGCAACTCTCCAAGACCATCGATGACGACGCCTTTAACGATGGCATCTTTTTCGACGGCTCCTCCATCGCCGGCTGGAAGGCCATTAACGAATCCGACATGGCGCTGATCCCCGATCCGACCACCGCGACCATGGACCCGTTCACGGCCCAGTCGACCATGATCTTGTACTGCGATGTACGCGATCCGATCACCGGCGAAGGCTATTCTCGGGATCCCCGGTCCACGGCCAAGCGCGCCGAAGCGTATCTGAAGAGCACCGGCATCGGCGACACCGCCTACTTCGGTCCGGAACCCGAATTCTTCGTATTTGATGACGTCCACTACGACGTCTCCATGGATCACACATTCTACAAAGTCGATAGCGAGGAAGGCCCTTATAATTCCGGTACAGAGTTCGCCGACGGCAACATCGGTCACCGCCCCGGCGTTAAGGGCGGCTACTTCCCTGTCCCGCCGGTGGATTCCCTGCAAGATGTCCGCTCCGAGATGGTCACAACCATCGAAGCAATGGGCGTGGAGATGGAAAAACACCACCACGAGGTCGCACCGTCCCAACATGAACTGGGCATCAAGTTCGATACCCTGGTGCGCGGCGCCGACAATGTGCAGATCTATAAATACTGCGTGCACATGGTCGCCCACATCTTTGGCAAGACGGCGACATTCATGCCGAAACCGATCGTCGGCGACAACGGCACCGGCATGCACACTCACCAATCGGTGTGGAAAGACGGCAAGCCGACCTTCGCCGGTTCGGGCTATGCCGATCTGTCGGAAACGGCGTTGAACTACATCGGCGGCATCATCAAGCACGCCAAGGCCATCAACGCTTTCTCCAACCCCTCAACCAACAGCTACAAGCGGCTGATCCCAGGCTTTGAGGCGCCGGTGTTGCTGGCCTATTCAGCCCGGAACCGTTCCGCGTCCTGCCGAATTCCGTATTCCACCAGCCCCAACGGTAAGCGGGTGGAAATCCGGTTCCCGGACGCAACGGCAAACCCGTATCTCGCGTTCACCGCAATGCTGATGGCCGGGCTGGACGGTATCCAGAACAAGATCGATCCGGGCGACGCCATGGACAAGGATCTGTATGACCTGCCGCCGGAAGAGCTGCAGGGCGTGCCGACCGTCTGCGGCTCCCTGCGTGAGGCGCTGGACAGCCTAAGCGAAGACCGTGACTTCCTGAAAGCCGGCGATGTCATGACCGACGACCTGATCGACGGCTACATCGACCTGAAGATGGAAGAGGTCTACGCGCTGGAGCACACCACGCACCCGGTCGAATTCAAGATGTACTACTCTTCTTAAAAAGACCGAGAGATTACCGGCCTCTATTTTAGAGCCGGATAGGGAAAAGGGCCGCTCCAAGCGGCCCTTTTTTCATGTCCCCGAATAAGCAATCCCCTCCCCCTTAATGAGGAAGGGGGCGGAGTTCGGGTCACCCGGACGACGCGGGAGGGGGTGGAAAAACGTGGGTACGCGGATCATACCCGGAACAAGTCCGGGCACAGGCTCCTGGTCCGCGCATGACTATGAAAGAACGCCTCAAAATCTAGTCATCCACGGGCCGGCGAAACCGTGACCCGTGGACCCATTTTATTTACCCCCGCTCGTCCCGCACCCGTTTCGCCTTGAACTCGGTCTTCGGCAAAGTGCCGGGCGAGAGGATGTGCACGTCCGCGCGGATTTCACAACGTGATCGAATTTCGCTGGCCACCTGTTCGCTGACATCGTCGGTGTGTTCTACCTGGACGGTCATGATATCGAGCCCATCTTTGTTGGTGGTGAGCACGATCTCGTATTCATCGCCGACGCCGGGCACGGCGCGCACGGCCTCTTCAATCTGGTCCGGATACATTTTAATGCCCCTGAGGTTCAACAAATCATCCGCCCGGCCAGAGAAGGACCCCAGCGCGCGGACATGGGTCCGGCCGCAGCCGCATTTCTCCGTCGTATAGGTCGTGTAATCGCCAACCAGAAACCTGAGTTGCGGCGAGCTTTCCGAATTCAGGCAAGTACAGACTGTCAGGCCACGCTCCCCCTCTTCCACGATCTTCTTGGAGTCCGCATCCACTAGCTCCCAAATCTGGATGTCTTCCATCAGATGGGTGGCCACTTCGCCGTCATCGGTGATCGTGTGAGAGCAGGAATAGCCGCCGCAATGTGGCGAGGCCTCGGTACAGCCGTAGAACTCTACCATCTTGGCGTCCCACAAGCTTTCCAGCCGGTTGCGGGTGTTCATGATGCCGGTGCCGGGCTCGCCCCCGACCAGCATCATCCGGACACTGCTGGCGGCTGGATCCAGGCCGATATCTTCCATCACCCGGCCCAGATGCAGGGCGTACGACGTCGTGCCGACGATCACCGTCGGTTTAAACCGCTCCACCATGCGGGCGCGCATTTCCCCGGTCATACCGCCCCCTGGGATGGTTGCCACGTTCATCTTGGCGAGGCCGAACTGCACCCCCCAGGCGAACACGTGAGGCCCATAACCGGAACAGATCAGCACACAATCATCGGGACGGATGCCGAAGGAATGCATGGCCCGCGCATTGGCCCAGGCCCATAGCTCCCGGTCGATCTGTGAATATCGAAACACCCGCGGCGTGCCGGTGGACCCCGACGAGGAAAAGATCATCCAGCCGCGCTCTGCCCACAGATCATCACCATGGGTGGTGTAGCTTCCATAGGGTGGATCGGCTTCCACATCCGCCATCATCTCGGACTTGTCGATCACCGGCCATTTGGAGAGATCATCAACGGTTTGAATATCCGTCGGCGCCAGCCCCAGTTTGTCGAAACGTTTCCGGTAGAACTCGCTATTTTCGTAAAGGAAGGGCGTAACGGCGGCGAGCTTCTCGTTTTGGACGGAAATCAGCTCGTCCCGACTCAACGTTTCCAGAGCCGGCGACCAAATCTCGGCGGAGCCCGGCGCGTCCGGATCGTGTTTGAACTTATCCAGTGTCTCCAGCCATTTGACGCGGGTCTGATCGGCGCGGAATTCGGTCATAATTGCTCCCCTGCTCCCCGGCTCCAAGTCCGTCCGGGTTCTGTTTGACTCATCCGGCCAAATTGTAGAAACCGAAACCAGACAAGACAACAAGCGAGCAGGATCAGAACCATGGCGGAACGCAGCAAACCCCCTTTCCGGGCCGATCATGTGGGCAGCCTTTTGCGCCCCAAGACGATTACCGACGGTTTTAAGAAACTCCATACCGGGGAGATCGACCAGGCGGAATTCACCGCCATTCAGGACACCGCCATCGACGAGGTGATCAAGCTGCAGGAAGACGTGGGGCTGAAGTCAGTTACCGACGGGGAATTCCGCCGCGCCTCATATTGGTCAACCTTCGTGGAGCGGGTAGATGGTTTGGATATCAGCCAATCCCTTTTCACCTTCACCGACGATGACCGCAACGAAAACAACTTCACCGCACCCATTGTCACCGGCAAGGTCGGCCGTAGCCAATCCATCGCGGGCGACGAGTTCGCTTATCTTAAGGACCGCACCAAACAGACGCCAAAAACCACCATCGTCTCGCCGCCGACAATGCACTTGTTCCGCATGAACGAAACGATCCAAACCGATGCCTATCCGGACACCGCATCGTATTTCACCGACCTGGCAGCCGTATTCCGCGAAGAGATCAAGGCTTTGGCGGACGCCGGCTGCACCTATGTCCAGCTGGACGATGTGCCGGTGCCCATGCTGTGCGATCCCAAGGTGCAGGACAAAGTCCGCGCCCAGGGCATCGATCCGGATCAGCTGATGATCGACTATATCGATCTGTTCAATGACTGCCTGCGGGACCGGCCGGCGTCGGTCACGGCCGCTGTGCATATGTGCCGTGGCAATTATAAAGGCCGGTTCCTGTCGGAAGGCGGGTACGAGACTTTCGCCGAAAAGTTCTTCAACGATATGGACGTGGATGCGTTCTTCCTGGAGTACGACTCGCCGCGTTCAGGCGATTTTGAGCCGCTGAAGTATGTCCCAAAGGATAAAATCGTGGTGCTCGGCATCGTCTCCAGCAAAACGCCGGAAATGGAATCCGCCGATGATCTCAAGCGCCGCATCGATGACGCCGCACAATTTATCGACCTGGATCAGCTCTGCCTGAGCCCCCAATGCGGGTTCGCCAGCACCGTCGCCGGCAACCCGGTCACGGTGGATGTGGAGAAAGCAAAACTGGCCCGCATCGTCGAGGTGGCCGAAGACGTGTGGGGATCGGCGTAACCGCCCATCGCATGCTCTATTTCGCCTATGGCTCCAATATGGATCCCCGGCAGTTCCGCCGCCGATGCCCGCGCGCGCGGTTTGTGACCATCGCCAGAGCCGAAGGGTACCGCCTCGACTTTACGTTGCGATCAAAACGCCGTCGTTGCGGGGTGGCCAACATCGTCCCGAATGATATGGACGAGACCAAGAATGACGACGTTTGGGGCATCGTCTACCGAATGCTTCACCCGCGCGATATTGCTACCCTGGACGCAGCGGAAGGGTTTCGCGGACCCGACCAGCGCGTCAACCGCTATGATCGGGGGCCATTGACCGTTCTGACACCTGAAGGTGCGACCTGTTTCACCGACACCTATTTCGGCGTGATTGAAAGCGCACCTCCCCCCAGTCGCGCCTATCTGGGGCAAATGATCTTCGGCGCGGAGTATTGGGGATTGCCGGAAGACTACCGGATAAAATTGCGCCAAATCCACAATAGTCTAGCCCCCGGACGATAGCGGCCCTGCGTTTTCCGGGTTTGCATCCATGCCCGCGAGAGAGTAGTTCTGATCGGCCCCATTCGGCCCGTTTCCTAACCTAAAACTCGGTCTAGATGTCTGATAGCGCATTCTTTTGGCGGACTTTTTTCGTCCTGAGCGGCCTGACCATTATGGGCCCGCTGGCGCTCGATTCTTTCCTGCCGGCCATGGGCGATTTAGCCACGGGCGTCAATGCGGATATGGGCTCCGTCTTGATCACCTTGTCCATGATTCAGATCGGCAACGCCACCGGACAGATCATCTATGGCCCCCTTTCCGATCGCTTCGGCCGGCGGCCGATAATCCTGTTCGGCATGGGGCTTTATGTGTGCGCCGCCGCGGGCTCTATCTTCATCACCAGCATCGAACCTCTCTTCGTCCTCCGGTTCCTGCAGGGTTCCGCCATTGCCTCGACGATGATCATCCTCCGCGCCGTGGTGAGGGACCTGTTTAACGTCCATGACGGCGCGAGGATGTACGCCTATCTCTACATGACCCTGGCAGCGATGCCCCTTTTCGGGCCGATCATCGGCGGCTACCTCACGGAGACCTTCGGATGGCGGTCGGTCTTTATCTTTATGACCTGCGTCAGCGGCATTGTTCTATTAGCTCTCATCGCCTTCCTGAAGGAAAGTCTGTCCGAAAAAGACCACCGCGCCATGACGCCCAGCGTCCTGGCGATAAGTTTCGCAGAAATCATCCGGGACCGCACTTTCGTCGCCTTCCTGCTGTGCGGCATGGGCAACTACGGTGCGCTTTTTGCCGTCCTGGCCGGTCTGGCCCCGGTCATGGTCGGCTTCATGGGCGAGACGCCGACGGTGTTCGGGTTCCAGTTTTCGGCCATAATGTTGGCCCACTTCATCGCCGCCTTGTTCGCCGGCAAGTTACTAAGGGCGATGGGCATCAAGAAAATCCTCCTATTGTCGGGGAGCCTCTGCACGATCGGCGGTGTCTCGTTATTCGGTTTTGCGATTTTCGATATTGCAACACGAGAAACGATCCTGATCCCCACCGGCGTTTTCATGATTGGCTTTGCCTTCTTTATGTCGCCAATGACCGCCGGCGCGCTATCGAACTTCCCACATATGGCCGGACGCGCGGCATCCCTTTTGGGGTTTCTCCAGCAAGGTTTTGCCGCCGTCATCACCTTTACCCTGGGCGTGTTCGAGAACGGCACACAGATGCCAATGGTGCTGGCCTTATCGACGTGCTCGGTTCTGGGCTTCATCGCTTATCTGACCCTGGTGCGGACCGCGCCGTTGCGTGAAGAAGCGCCGGTTCCGTGAGCGGAACCGTCCGTCAGCCGTATCTATTGGTCGCCTGCCTGCTGGGCGGATTGGCCATGGCGGGCCCGATGTCGATCGATGTCTTTGTGCCGGCGATACCGGCCATCGCCACGGAACTGGGTATCGGCATCGGCCATGTGGAACTGAGCCTCACCGCTATATTCCTGGGCACAGCCTTGGGTCAAATCATTTACGGTCCCCTTTCCGACCGGTTCGGCCGAAAGCCCGTGGCCTTGATCTCGTTCACCTTGTTCTTGATCTCCGCCATTGGTGTGGCCTTGGCCGATTCCTTGGGCCCCCTGATTTTCTGGCGGTTTATTCAAGGCCTTGTAGCCGCGGCGGGACGTATCCTCGGCAACGCCGCCGCCCGGGATCAATACGAGAAAGAGCAATTGGGCCGGCTGGTCTCGCTCATCTTTATCGTTAGCATATCAAGTTCCGTCTTCATGCCGCTGATCGGCGGCTATGTAGCGGAAAATCATAGTTGGCGGTGGATATTCTATATCATGGCGGGTTATGCTGGGATTCTGATCCTGGCGGTGCTGTTTTTCTTCAAAGAAACCCTGCCAGAGAAAGACCCCCGCGCTATTAACCCCTTCTCCATGGCGGTCAATTTTGCGCGGATCGTCAAGAACAAGGACTTTCTCTACAACATGTTTTGCGGCGGTTTTGCGGTCAGCGGGTTTACGGCGTTCCTGACAGCATCGGCTGGCGTCTCCAAAACCGTGTTCGATATTTCGCCGCAGACCTATTCCTATTTCTTCTCCGGCGCGGTGCTGGTGCTCCTGTTGACCAACATCTACTGCAGCCGCACCGTAGAACGCACCGGTCTCGTACCCCTGATGACGGCGGGCGCAGTGATACAACTCGCCGGCGGCTTGGCCATGCTCTACTTCGCGCTGCAACAGTCCACCAATCCGTGGACCGTGTTTGCGCCAATGACCATCTACCTGATGGGCTTTGCGTTGATCTATGCGCAGGCCGTCGCCGGGGCCATGTCGCCGTTCGGACGTAACGCCGGCGCGGCCTCTTCCCTATTGGGGTTTCTGCAGTTCACCTTGGGCGCGGTTGTCTCTGCCTTACTTGCGATCTTTGTTGATGGAACGGCGCGTCCGATGGCCATCGCCGTCGCCGTCTCGGGCGCCGGCGCCGCTCTCTCGCTCATCATCTATCTGCGTCACCGGCGGCGCAGCACATGAGTTACGGGCTCCTGATCTTTCTGATCGCATGCCTAGCGGCAATGAACCCGGTTGCCATCGACGCCTTCCTGCCGGCCATGCCGGAAATCGCCAAGGACATGGCCGTCGATCCCGGTACTGTCGGCATCACCATTGGAGTCTACACGTTTGGCACGGCATTGGGTCAGATGATCTACGGGCCGGGTTCGGACCGGTTCGGTCGTAAACCGATGCTGATTTTCGGTCTGACTATTTTCGTGGTGGGCGCGATTGCTTCGGCGTTTGCCACCAGCATCGGAGAGCTGACCGCCTGGCGATTTCTCCAGGGGATGGGCGCCGCCTGTGGGCGCATCCTGGCCATGGCCATCGTCCGCGACAAGTACGAACGGGAACAGGCAGCCAAGCTGTTGAACTATATGATGGCCGTGGCGTCCATCATGCCCATGGTGGGCCCGCTGATCGGCAGCATTCTGATTGAATATTTCGCCTGGCAGGCGGTGTTCGTCTACATCACGCTCTTCGGCGTGATGGTGCTGTTGATCGTCGCCTTCTTTTTCAAGGAAACCCTGGCGGAAAAGAACCACCGCGCGGTGCATCCCGTCGATTTGATGATCAATAGCCGCATCATCCTCAGCAACCGGCGGTTCGTGGCTTACACGCTATGTTCTGCCTTTTCGGGGACCGGGTTGCTGGCCTTCCTGTCGGCTGGCCCCGAAATCGTGATCAACCTTCTGGATCAAGGGCGGAACGGCTTCGCCCTTATATTTGCGATCATGATGGTCGGCAGCATCTCCGGCAATATCATCGGCGCGCGCGTGGGAGAGCGGATGGGCATTGACCGGCTATTGGCCTGGAGTGCGGCCTTCGCGACCCTATTCGGCGTTCTCCTGCTGATCTTCGTGCTCACCGATATGGTGCTTCACTATGTCGTTGCGCTGGTTCTACCCCTAGCCCTTTTCAAGCTTTGCGATTCCATCACCAACTCCCAGGCGACGGCGGGCGCACTAACCCCGTTTCCCAGGATGGCCGGGCTGGCCTCAACCGTGTTGGGCGTCACCCGCCAAACCGCCGGCGCAACAATGGCCGTCGTGGTGGGCGTATTTTCAGACGGCACGACGATCCTGCCACTGGCCATAGGCGTCACCGTGGCCGGAATTGTCCCGGCCGCGATCTATGTCTTTGTCATTCGGAGGATGGGACCATTAGCTAATTAACAGCATGGCGTAACCGACGGCGAAGATACCCAATAGCGCCGAAAATTCCCCAGTAATCCTGATATACGACATGGCATTCTGCTCACATTTCTTGTTTTCACGACGCAAATAACCATGCAGATTGAATGTCATCAGGCGCGATATTCTTCTAACCTATTGAAATAAAAAATTTAATTAAGCGTTGATCAAACGCTGTGGGCCGCCGATGCGGCGACAAACGGCCCAAATTTGCCGAGCTGCGGGATAAATCGGCCTAGCGGCCGGGCAAATTAATCACAAGCTCCTTGCCGCCGTATTTATGCACCTTGTCGTGGCCGCGGATAGTGACTTGCTTGATCCCCGCCGGGATTTTCACTCCACTCAATGACCGGGTGAACGGCTGTTCATTTTCATGAGGGTGCAGCAGCACCCGCCGGCCCAGCAATTTGCCATCCGGCCCCAGCACCTCCCAATTATCCGCATAATGCTTCCAGCCCGTATCACCGTGGCGGAGCGTGACTGTGAAATAGAAGGTATCCTTACCGCTCGCCCGCGCCTTGGCGTCGACAACGGTCACTTCCCCGGCGAGAGCCGGCACGGCGAACAGGCCAAATAAAAGGGCTAGGCACAGGCGCTTCATGAGCACTCCTATCGATAAAGACTTGTTTGGACTAGTCTTCCAAAATTGGGAAGGCGTTCAAGGGCCGAGGCGGCAGCCTCACCTATTCTTTACCGGCGCCTATTTTCTTCCCGCTGTTGCCCGGCATCTATCACCAATTTGAGCCCGGCCAGTAGCGCCGATTGTTCAATTTCCATGGCGACATCAGTTGGCAGCAAACAAGACACTGTGATCTTGATCCGACCGTCATTGGTGCTGGAGACTCTTGCCGACGGCTCGGGTTCCGGGATTTCAATGCCCGCCCGCTCTTCGATATGTTCATGATAGCGCCCGGCAGCATCCTTGTAAGGGGCCAGCCCCGCGCCGACAGAGGCGAGCATAGCATCCGCAACAGGCTGCGGGTTGCTGTCCGCCTCCATGGTCAGACTGAAATTGTGCAGAACATATCGTTTGTAAAACCGCTCATTTTTCACCGGAGTGGTGAGGAACTGGCTGTTGGGGATAACGATGGCCTTACCGGTAAATTCATAGGCATTCGGCCCACTTCCTAATTCCTGCAAGGTCGTCGTTAAAAGGGTCTGATCGGTGACTTCGCCACGCGTCTCTCCGATCTCGACCCAACTTCCGACACGAAGTGCGCTGCTGGACGCCACGACGATGGAACCGCTTATGCACAAGATCAGTTCCTTGGTGGCGATGATGAAGGCGACGGCGAAGGCCGTCAGAGACAGGGCGAACGAGCGCAATGCCGGCGCCCAGATAAAGATCATGCCGAATATCAGGATCAGCAAGAGACCGTTGCGGGTGTTCGCCATGACCCGGCGACGCTGTGCAGCCTGATCCTCGAACTTCTTGTTGATCAACCGTTGTAGAACGATCCGGGTGCTAACAATCACCACAATCAGAACCAGCGTCGCCAGCAATTGATTGCCGGCTGCCTGTTCCAGCGGGCCGATAAGATCGTCTTCAAGGCTCATTTTACTATCGCTGCCGATGCTTCCCCACATGGCTCTCTATTGCGCCATCTGTACAATTGGATCAACAAATTATTCAAAAAATAAAGCAATGTGGCGGTGGCCGGAAACTAGGATCCGGACCCTAGGATCACGGGGCAACGCCGCGATGACCAACGGGCATAGCGCAAAGACCACTCCCGGTTAAAATTACCCTCTGAATATCGCAATTGATGCTTGCGCATTAAAACCGTCTTGTGCATAACGGAGCACACATAAGCGCGTATGCGCTATCTATAGTATGTCCGGCCCCAATGTATTATCAAATAACGATCTATCCCGAGCACAGGTTGGTGCACTTTAAACACGTGCTCCCATTCGATATCGAGGACGTGTACACCGGATTCCAGGAACTGTTTGCCCACAAGGATTTCGTTCGAGGATACAATATTCTACGGGATTACTCAGCGGTCGAAATCGGCGACAACTGGGATTTTTCCCGCCTCTCCACTACCGCCACCGCCCGGATGAACGAATACCACGATAGAATCGCCCCCTGTAAAATTGCGTTATTGGCCAAGTCTCAATTGGACTTCGCCCGCACACAACAGGCCAGTCGCGTACTGGACCAAAGGCCCGAAGAAGTTACACGCAAGGGATTTGTGAATGTCGCGGACGCCCTTGTCTGGCTGGGCGCCCCCCCCGACCTCTTAGACTAGGGTTCGGACCCTAGTCAGAAATTTCGCAGTTTATGCTTAGGCGCACATTGGATTTGGACAAGGCCCGCCCCAGGCTGAGCTTTTCTTTCCGCGCCTTTTTCTTCAGCGCATCCTTTAGGAGCGACTTCAGTTCAAAGGTCATATCCTCGTCTTCCAGTTGGACCACGACAGGAAGCGAAACGGAAGGTGATGACTTCGTCCGCTTGCCGCCATTGGCCTTGCGGCGGGCAGGTTTGTTTTTCTTGCCGAAGATTTCCTGCCATCCGGACCGGTATTCATCCGTGGAAACGCTGGAGAAATAACTGATTGGCCGCGATCCACCGCCACTGCTTTTCTTGGTCGAGGACTCGGATGTCGTTACCGCCGATTCGGACGAGCTTTTAGTCTCCGTCGATGCGGATTTTGCAGTATCGGAGGCCGATGATTTGGTCGTTGTCGTGCTGTCATTCATGGCAGAACTACCCCTGAAAAATTGTTGGGGGTTATTTAAACAGCACGCTGTCGAAATCAAGTCCCGGCATAAAAAAAGCCCGATGGCCGGGCCTGTTCTTACGCGAATGGAAGCCGACGTTAGATTTCGCTGTCTGCCACCATCAAATCGGGGAAGCGCGCTTCCAACGCCTTAACGGCGGCATCTTTGGTGACACCATCGGGCAGCGACACCTTAATGGCCGTCATGTCGAGTTCCTTCAGCACAACCGGCAGTCCCACATGGTAACCCATCTGGCTGGCGATGTCGGAAAAAGAAGCCGGTGGCTCCAACACGACCAACTGAATTTTTTCCGCAGACGCGGTCTCCATTTCCGCCGCCGTCTCCGTGAAGGTCATCGGCAGCGCCATCAGGCCGACGATCAAAATAATGAAAATTCTTTTCATGACTAAAATCCTAAAAAACATTCTCCCAGGACCGAAACGCGCTGTCCCGGTTCTTGCATAAAACCACAGGTGTGTATCAATAGAATTTCAAAGTAATGTCTGGGTTGTAAATGGTTGTATCAACAACCCGAAACCACGCCCCCTGTCGCCAAGGCTGTATATGACAGAGCGATTTAGGGAAACCCCTAGTTTATTGCAAATGCAAATTTTTGGGGATTAGTCGGGCTTCGGTCCGGGAATGTCAGACGGCCAGCTCTCCAGCATAGTCTGTATATAGGAGCGGAGCTTCTCCGGATCCAAATTGACCGACCGTTTGATCTTGTTAACCTCACTCTCTTCCTCTATTGGAATCTGAAGAGAGTCAGTTATCCTATTGAAAAAATTGAAATATCCACTCATTAACGTGAGTTCGATCACCTCTTCCTCGGTGAACTCCTCCCGCACCTTTTCGAACACGCCATTATCTTCTTTGGCAGTGTTCAGCGTGATGTGTTCGGCCCACAGGATGGCCATCTTCTCGCGATTGGTGAAAAGATCGGACTCGAGATAGTCCCCGGTGCCGATTTCAATCGTCTGCTCGTCTGTAATGCCTGCCGCTTGACCAAGCGACGTATTATGCGCGAATCAGTATCGACACCCGTTTAAGTGGCTGGTCTTGATAACAACCATTTCCTTCAGCTTGGTGGTCAGCCGGCTACCGGCCCCTTCCCGCTGCATCACCGCATTAAACGGGATCAGGAACTTGGCGACCAGCGGGACCCGGCCCAATACCCGGTAGGAATGGGGCACCCGGCCCAACATGGCCGTCGCGGCGTCGAAGAGGTTCTTGACCTCCCCTTTGGCGCCCTCCAGCTCCAACATGGTAATTCGCGTCATCGGATTTGCGCTCCTTTACTCTACTTCGTCGTCGCGACGGTCGTAGTCGGTGATCGCCTGCTCAACCTGATCAATATTCTCGATGGCCCAATTGCACAGCCCATCCACCGCCACCACACAAGACCTACCCAATTCGGTCAAGGAATACTCCACCTTCGGTGGGATCACGGGATAAACCTTGCGTTCCACCAGACCAATCCTCTCCAGATGACGGAGGGTTTGGGTCAGCATTTTTTGTGAAATATCGCCAATGTCCCGGCGAAGTTCGGAATAGCGCATGGTTTTCCGCGATAGCTGGCGAATTACCAAAACATTCCACTTATTCGACAGATGCCCAATTATCGTTTGAGCCGGGCGAGACGGAAATTGTCCGGGCTCGTACGTGGGGGCTGCACGCCCGTCATTGGAAAACGTATCCATTATCGCACTCCCATTTATCAAGCTACCAATTTATAGGTACTTTTAGGTAAGTATATTATGTTTTTGCCTATACCGTGTCAAACGACTTGTATATGAAATTCCATCGGTCATAATGAAAAGAGAATAACAGGGAGGTTTAAGCAAAATGGATCAAGGAATTCGCGCCGTTTGGTACGATTTACGCGAGGACGGACGGCAGGACTACCTGGATTGGCTGCACAACTCCCACCTCCCCCTTGTCCTGCAACAGCCTGGGGTTTCTTGGGCGGCCCACTATGAAATCACCGGCGGCGGCGCCAAGCTCTATGAAGACCACGACGTCACCGAGGACATCTTTCAGCGCCCTGAAGAAGACATCGGCAACGGCACCGACTATCTGCTATTGATCGGCGCGGGCTCCCCGCACCTGTTTTTCAAACCTCCCTTTCACGAGTGGGAATTGGAACAGCCCGGCGCGCCTGAGATGATCGGCAGGCGCATCGGCGCCCGACCCGTGGTCTTTACCGAAGAAGCGCGGGTAAACGGTCCCGAATTTGATGCCCGCGCCCAAAGCGCGACGCCGGGCCCGGCCATCCAAATGGGCAACTTCCGCACCCGGTCGGTCGAGGACGAATTCGACTTGGCCGCCTGGTACGCCAACTATCGCTTTCCGGCCATGGCCAAGATGCCCGGCTGCATCAACACCCGAAAATTGGTCTCCGTCGCCGGCTGGGTGAAGCATTCCATTCTTTACGAGTTCACGTCTCTGGAGGCGCGGGCCGAAGGCTTCGGCAAGCACGAGGCTCTAGGTCTGGACGACACCGTCTGGACCTCCAAGATCGTCAAATACACCATCCACGCGCCGGGCAGCCCCAGCGTGGGCCGCCGCATCTGGCCGGCCGTCGATTGACATTACCACGAAGGAGAAAAACACAATGTCGTTACTCACCATCATTCAGGATGAAGACGCCTCCCCGGAAGCAAAGGTCATCTTTGACCATTCGACACAGATGTTCGGTCGGGTCGCCAATGCTGTCCGGGCCGGTTCGGCCACGCCGAAGATCATGCAGTCCCTGTTCAGCTTTATCGTCTGCGGATTGCGAGAGGACATTTCCGGCATCCTGGCGGTGAAGACCAAATGTCTTGTGATCCTCAAGACCTCGACCCTCAACGGCTGCGCCTATTGAACGGGCCACAATGAAACGCTCGGTCGGGCGTTAGGATTTTCAGAAGACATGATCGACGCCGTTCGCGGCGACTACCTGAACTCGGAAATGTTCACGGACGCGGAAAAAGCGGCAATGCGTTGGGCCGAAGTAATGACGGAGAAGCTCTATCAGGGCGGCCCCGGCAAAAAACCTCAGCACCATGAAGCCTTCGCCGAGTTGCAAAAGCATTTCAGCGAGGAACAAATCGTCGAGATCGCCTTTACCTCGGGCTTCTTTAATTTTTGGAACCGCTTCACCGACAGCTTTGAAATCGACATCGAAGACCATCCGGTGATGAACCTGTTCCAGAAATCCACGTCCATCGACCCGGACGACTATGCGGCGTTCATGCGCGCCTGCTGGTGGAACGAAGACCGGGAGGGTGGCCGCGGCTGATGGTTCGTATCGACGAATGGCCGGAGGATTTCCAGCAGGAATACTTCGCCAGGGAGATGCCGTCCTTCGATGCGACGCCAATGGTCAGCGGGCCACCACTTGCTGAGCGCCGGGTAGCGCTGATCTCTACCGCCGGCCTGCATCGCCGGGGCGACCGGCCGTTCACCGAACAAAGCGGCGATTTCCGGATCATCCCATCGGACATCCGCGAAGAAGAGTTGGTGATGAGCCATATCTCCACCAACTTCGACCGCACCGGTTTCATGCGGGATGCCAATGTCGCCCTTCCTCTGGACCGGTTGAAGGAAATGGCCGCCGCCGGCGAGATCGGCTCGGTAGCCGATATCCATTATTCCTTCATGGGGGCGACGCCACCGGAGAAGATGGAGCCCAGCATCCGCGAGATTGTCGCCACCATGAAGGCGGACAAGGTCGACGCGGTTCTGCTCTGCCCGGTCTGACCTTCTTGTAAGCGCGCCGTCGGCGCGCTCGCCCACTACCTGGAAGCGGCAGGCATCGCCACTACCCATATCAGTTTGGTCCGCCCCCATACGGAGGCGATCCGTCCGCCCCGCGCACTGTGGTGCCCGTTTGAACTGGGCCGGCCGTTGGGCGCGCCGGACGAGCCTGAGTTCCAGACCCGCGTGTTGAGAGCCTTATTGACGCTGCTGGAACGCACCGACGGTCCGATCCTTGAGGATTTGGACGAGGAGCCGCCAGAGAGCGAGTTGTCGGACGAGGACATGGAGGGCTGGACCTGTCCGGTGAACTTCGGTGACGGGGAAGAGGCCGTAGACGCCGAGACCGACATCGCCGGCGCATTGGCGCAGGAGATGGCGCAACTGCAATCCTGGTACGATCTGGCGGTGGAGAAAAACGGCAAGACGACGCTGGGCATTTCGGAAACGCCGCTGCCGACGTTAACGGCCTATCTGTTGAACTTCGCCGGCGACCTCGACACGCCGCTGTTCCGCGATGACCTGCCCCGGTTTCAAAACCTCAAGCTGGCCATCGATGAACACAAGGCGTTCTATTTCGAAGCCGGCGCCGCAAAACCCGGCAATCCAACTGACACGGATTTGGCCAACTGGTTCTACGGCGACTCCGTCATGGGCAAGCTCTTGTTGAAGATCAATGCCGCCTGCATGACCTCGGACGACGACGTGCTGCGCCACATGTCGGACCGGCGGATCATCCCGGTGCAACAGCGCCATCTCAAAGGCTTGAAGGTCGATGTACCGTCGCCGACGGGATAATGGCGATATCGTGACCACCCTGCCCTTGCCACCACGGAAACCAATCAGCATCATCCCCCCCAACCCATAACCCAAACAAAGGAAACGCGAAGAACATGGTTTACCTGCATGAAATGCCGGAGGCCCCGCGCAACATGATCGTCAATCAGGACCTGCCTGATTTCGGTCCGACTGCCTGCGCCGACGGCCCGCCCCTGAAAGACCGCAAGATCGCCATTATCACCACCGCCGGGCTGCATCGCCGGGAAGACAAGCACTTCTCTCCCGGAGTCGGCGAATACCGGATCATCCCCGGCGACACGGACATGGACGATCTGATCATGACCCATGTCTCCACCAACTTCGATCGCACCGGCTTTTACCAGGACGTGAACCTGGTATTCCCGATCGAACGGCTGCGGGAATTGGCGGAGCAAGGCGAGATCGGCGCGGTCGCCGACTATCACTACGCCTTCATGGGCGCGACGCCGCCGGAAGTGCTGGAAGCAGCCGCCAAAGATCTGGCCGGTGCGCTGAACGCCGACGGGGTCAACGGGGTTGTCCTCGCCGGGGTCTGACCCCAATGCACGCGCGCCGTGGGCGGGCTGGCACACTTTATCGAACAAGAAGGCATTCCGACCGTGATCATCAGCCTGATCCGGCGGCACACCGAAGTCATGAAACCGCCGCGCGGCCTGTTCGTGCCGTTCGAGCTCGGCCGGCCCTTCGGCGCGGCCAACGAGCCGGACTTCCAGCGCCGGGTGCTGATGGAAGGACTCAAACTGTTGGAACGCACAGACGGTCCGCTGCTGGAAGATTTCCCGGACGAAGCGCCCGGCGGTACCGCTGAGGATCAGGAGGGTTGGACCTGTCCGGTCAACTTCCCGAAACCCGAGGCAGACTTGTCGGATGCGGAAAAAACCGCTCAGGCCATCAAGCAGGAAGTCGCCCTGTTGGAACCGTGGTATGACGAGGCTCTCAAAAGCATGAAAGGCCGGCGGCTGGACGGCATGACGGACCTCAACCGCGATCAGATCGCCGACTTTTTGACGTCTTGGGCGGCGGATCAATCGGTGGAAAGCATTATCGATGGTGAAAACATCGTCCGGGCGCTCAAACTGGCGGCGGATGATCTGCGGCATTTCTATTACCAAGCCGCCATGGCCAAGCCGGGCATCCGATCCGATGTCGAACTGGGCGATTGGTTCTATGGGGAAACCCAGGCAGGCAAGCTGTTTATCAAAATCCGGGAGATCATGATGAACAGCGACAATGACGGCATGAAGGCGGCCGGGCGAACCAATTATGTGCCCAATGCCATGCTGAAGCACACGTGATCTACTAGTAGTAAATGTTTTCAGAAAAGCGGGCTTCGGCCCGCTTTTTATTTACCGGAATAACCTATGCGTGGTTATTGTTTGCCAACTGGAATGGATTACATTGTTGATATGAAACACAAGGTGATGAATTTCCGGCTTAGCGTCTGTCTCGCCGCGCTCCTGGCGCTTGCCGGGTGCAACGTTACGACATCGACCGAGCTGCACCACGAAGACGCCCTATCGGTGTTCGAGTACGCGGCCACCGACAGCGACGCCTATGTCGAGGTCGTGGGCAATCCTACCGGCGGCAGCAAAGAGGCTGTCACCGCGCCCATCTTGGAGAAGTTCGACAGCAACTGGGGGCACCTTCGCACCCGGTTCAAGGCCGGCCTCCCGCCCCGGGAGACCCCCTACAAAGTCCGGGTGATCTTTGACGTACCGCAAAGCTGGGACTCCCACTCCCTCTGCACACAACCGGCGGATCAATTCCCGGCAAGCTCCGTGGAACGGCTGCACATGATGGTGCTTTCTTGTGGGGACGGTCCCCTATCGGAAATCCGGGGTAGCCTCAAGCGGCCGACGAGCTTGAACGATCCTGTCCTGCAGAAGACCCTCAATTTTCTGATCTCGCAGTTCGTGGTGGAGCCTCCCCAGCGGGGCAACGACTGCAACGTCACTAGTACTTGCTAAGCGCAACACCCGGATAGCGCTGCGACGTTAAACCCGTATGCTTTCGCCTTTCCGGGGGCGGTCCCACGCCCTATGATCCGCCAACCTTGTTAGCGCCTCTATCGCATAAAAAGAATAACCACCGTCCATGACCAACCCGCAAGCCGCCCCACAATCCGGTACGCCGGAAAAGCAATCCTTCGCCGCGCTCCGGCATCGCGGTTTTTTCTGGTATTTCCTGCTCAGCGCTATGGCCATGATGGCCGATAGCGTAGAGCACGTGGTCAGCTATGACGCCATGTGGGATAAGTTCAAATCCCAGGAGCTACAGGGCTTCGCCGTCATCTCCCACTGGGTGCCGTTTCTGCTGTTCTCCATCCATGCCGGTGCGCTGGCAGACCGGGTCGATCCGCGCAAGGTGATCATCTTGGGCATGGTGCTTTTCATGATCGCCACTCTGGGCTGGGGCTATTTCCTGCTTACCGACACGCTGGAAGTCTGGCACGCGGTCGTGTTGCTGATCATCCACGGGCTGGCGGGCGTGTTCTGGGCGCCTGCGGGCCAGATGCTGATCCACGACATTGTCGGTAATGACCGGCTGCAAAGCGGCGTGCGGCTGATGGCCACCTCGCGCACGCTGGGCGTGATGATGGGCCCGGCCATGGGCGGCTTGTTGCTGCTGTTTTTCGATCACGCCTGGGCGTTGATCCTGAACGCGTTCATCTACGTGCCGCTGATCATCTGGTGTTTGAAAGCACCCTATGGCCCGGCCTTCTACCCGCCAGAGAAAAAACGCCGGCCCGCCGCCATGCGGGGGATGAGCGATATCGCCGCCGCGTTGAAAGCCGCCGCCCAACACCGGATCATCCTGTCCATGACCCTGCTGGCCGGCGGTGCGTCGTTCTTCGTCGGCAATGCCCATCAGGCCCTGATGCCAGAATTCACCGATCTACTGGTCCCCACCGGCGTCACCGGGCTCAGCGAGAACACCATGCACTATGTGGCGCTCTTCGGCGCGAGTGCGGCCGGCGCGTTGATCGCCGGCGTGGTGCTGGAAAGCCGGAGCCTGCTAACCGCCAGGCCCCGCACCGCATTCACCCTGGTGTTTTTCTGGTGCGCCGCTATGGGCAGCTTTGCGATTTCCGGCAACTACTACCTGTCGTTTGCGCTCCTCTTGGTCGCCGGGTTCCTCGATCTGTCGTTCAATTCCATGACCCAGACATTGGTGCAGTTGAACACGCCGGCGGACGCCCGCGGTAAAATCCTGGGCCTCTACGCGGTCTCGTCCCTCGGCATGAAATCCTTCAGTGGGGTCACCGTCGGCATCGCCGGCGGGCTGATCGGGATTCAATGGAGTTTGGGGCTCAGCGCCGCCGCCCTGTTCCTGTTCACCATCGGCCTCATGGCCTACGCGATGGCCCTGCCGGTGGGCGAACCGGCGGAGTAACCCCATTAACCCTTGCAGGCACTTATTTTAAACCTAAACTAAATCCCGAGTTTCAAAGGGATTCGGTGAGGCATGAACGCAGCGGAGATCAAACAACTGGCGACGGACCTGGGCGCCGATCTGGTCGGCATCGCGTCGGCAGAGACCTTGAACGCCTTCCCGCCCGACCCGCAGTGGCCACAGACTCCGGACCGCATTTCCCACCACGTCAAAAGCGTCATCGTCATCGTCCAGCACATCCCGGTGGCCGGCTTCCGCGCCAAGCACAATATCGCCGTGCAATATCTGGACATGCTGGTGCTGCGCCGCATGGACCGGATCGCCTACAAGATCGCCGACCGGCTGGAGCGCGCGGGCCATCCGAGCTTTGTCACCGCCGCCCAGGAGACCGACTGGAACCTGAAGACCGCCAGTTACGGGCGGCTGAGCACCCGGCACCTGGGGATCGAGGCCGGGCTCGGCACCTTCGGGTTGGAGGTCAACATCCTCACCCCGGAATACGGACCGCGCCTGTACCTGACGGGCATCCTGACCGAGCTGGAGCTAGTGCCCGACGCGCCCATGACCGAACAGGTGTGCATCGGGGAATCCTGCGCACGCTGCCTTTATTCCTGCCCCACCGACGCGGTACGGCACTTCGGCATCGACAAGCGCAATTGCGCCGTGGAGGCGCAGGAGTTCGGCTTCATGACCGCCACGCAATTCTTCGCCAAGTTCGTCGACGCCAGCCCCAACGAGAAGAAAGAATTGATCAAGGCCAGGGACGTGTTCGGCTTCTGGCAGGGATTGCTCCGCGTCGTCGGCTCCTTCGGCGATTGCCCAAGGTGCTTGGCGGTCTGCCCCGTCGGCAACGACTACCACGCCTTCCTGGCGGAGCCGCAGAAAGTCATTCCGGAGAAAACCCCGGAGAAAGTCGCCAAGGCCAAGGCCTTCAAGGAGGCGCGCAAGAACGGCGACGAGGTGACGGGCCTTAGCGATTGGAATGTCCGCTGGGTCGGACCCGAGGGCTATCAGGGCATCGTCGCACGCCAGCTTCAGGAGTTTAAACGCCAACAGAAGGAACGGGAACGGGAGCTGGAGGCGGCGGAGGACGAATAATGGTTTCTGTATTCCAATCACCGATCACGGCGGACGATATCAAGGCCAAAGCCAAGGAATTGGGCGCAGACCTGGTGGGCATCGCCGACGGCCAGGCGATGAACGATCATCCCCCCTACCCTGACGATCCGCGCCGGCCGTCCGACATTACCGATCATGACGCCGGCCGGGTGATCGTCCTGGCCCGCCGGATCAATCTGGGCTCAACCCGGATCACCAAGTGGGATGAACGGCATAAATATTACAATGACGAACTGGCCATCACCGCGCTGGAGGAAACCTCGCTGGAGCTGGTCCTGTGGCTGGAGACCCAGGGTTATCCGGCGCTGATCGTGCCGCCGACCCATGTTGACCCGTGGCGCTATGACGGAAATCCGGAAAAGCACCTCTCGCCGCTCCTGTCCCTCGACCATGCGGCGGTGGAGGCCGGGCTGGGCTCCCTCGGCCTTAATCTGCAACTGCTGACGCCGGAGTTCGGGCCCCGAGTCATGCTGAGCGCGGTGCTAAGCTCTGTCCCCGTCGAGGCCGACACACCGATGTCGGATGCGCTCTGCAAAGGTCCGGAATGTGGCCGGTGTCTATCGGCTTGCCCCGGCGATGTGATCGGCCAGTGGGACCGGGACTGGCCCGGCTGCGATACGTACCGGAATCCCCACGGCTTTAACCACCTGACCCAATTCCTGGGCGAGATGATGGACGCCCCCGATACAGAGACCCAAAAGAAAATGATCCGCTCCGAAGACAGTTTCAATCTGTGGCAGAGCATTCTCCGGGGAGCGGGCGCGGTGACCGGCTGCCGCCGCTGCCAGGATGTCTGCCCGGTGGGCGAGGACTACGAAAGAATGCTCAAGGACGCGCTGGACGACATCCCCGAGGACACGTCGGAGAAACAAAGCCGCCTTGCGGACATGAAATCAAACGCCGCCGGCGGCAATTATGATGCTCAGGCCCGCTGGATCGGCGCGATAAAGGACTAACAAATATGCCCCTTCCTCTCCCCAAGTCCCGCGACGAGATCGCCAAAATTCAGAGCGAGCGCAAGAAGATCGCCCTGCAAAAAGCCCGGCGGGCGGCGTTTCATCAGGGCCGGTTAGATCATGTGGATGAGGACAAGCTGGACGATCCGGAAGAGTGGCGGAAGATACCGCTGCTGACCAAGGACGAGCTGCGCTCCATCCCGCCCAACGAGTTCTTCACCCAGTTTTGCCATGCGCCCAAGGAAGAGATCGCCGAGCTGTGGCGCTCCGGCGGGTCCACGGGTGTTCCGCTGTTCTACCCGCGTACGTTCGAAGACTTGCCATATTGCATCCTGTCGTTTGCCCGGAACTTCATCGCGCCCGGCTTGGGTAAGAAAGACACGGCGCATGTTTCCTTCCCCCTGGGCATTCATCCGGTTGGCCATGTCTATGCCCGCGCCGCCCAAGACTGGGAAATCGGGGTCAACTGGGCGGGCTCCGGCGCGTCGACGCCGTCAGCGCTTCAGGTCGATTTGATCAACCGCCTGCAACCGAGTGTGTGGATGGGCATGTCCGGCTATGGACTACACCTCGCCAACATGGCGGAGGACGAGGGCATCGACCTTGCCGATAGTTCGGTCGAGACGATCTTGTGTTCAGCCGAAGCCATTTCCGAGTCCAAGCGCGCCAAGATTGAACGCATGTGGGGCGCGAAAGTCTGGGACGGGTTCGGCATGACCGAGGCCGGCATGATGGGCGGCGAGAGCGAGGCCCATGACGGATTCCACATTTGGACCGATCTGTTCCATATCGAAGTGGTCGATCTCGACACCGGCGAACCTGTCGCCGAGGGCGAGGAAGGCGGCCTGGTGGTCACGCCGCTCTTTACCAACAACGCCACGCCGTTCATCCGCTGGAGCTCCGGCGACATTGTGATCTACAAGGAACACGGGGACACAGACGGGCCGCTGTCGGTCTTTCCGGTGGTTCGTCACGCGCATAGGACCGTTGGCTTCTTCAAGGTCCGGGGCGTCAACATCAACCACCAGGAATACGAAGACTTTATGTTCGACTATCCCGAAGTGGTCGACTTCAAGGCGGAACTAGTGAGCGAGGGTGACCTGGATGGGCTCCGCATCTCGTTCGAGGCCACCCGCGGAACGGACGCCAATGCCCTCGCCGCCCGCCTGACCGAAGACACCAAGAACACATTCGAGGTCACACCGGAAATGATCGTCCTGGACCGCGGCACGCTCGCCAAAGAGTTCGAGAGCAGCATCAAGGCCCCCCGGTTTATCGACCGGCGGGGTTAGCAGTTTATTTTAAGGAACTAGCAGACGCGGGGGTTCGTCGCGCGGAGCCGGCGCGACAAGGTTACCGCCAGAGAGTGATAAAAGCGTTCCCCAAAGCCGTCCGGTTGATCGAGTAATCGCTTCATCGCATCCCTATCGACCTTCACCACTTCCGCCGAGCCGTCGGCGTAGACGTTGGCGCTGGCGACGGACTTTTCCAAATACGACATCTCGCCAAATAAGGCGCCGGATGTCAGGCGGGCCAATTCAGTGACCTTGCCGTCTCTAGTCCCTTCCACGGACAGTTCACCGTCGGCCAGAAAGTAAATCGCGTCGTTGGTTTCACCGGCTTCCAGGATTTGCTCCCGGTGGCTATAAGCGATCCTTTCACCCGCCTTGAAGAAGGCGACCCAGTCCTGGATTGTGAGTTTGTTTAGTACGTCCAAACCGAAGCCGCCGATAGGAGACGGCGGATCGCGATCCGATAACTCGTAGATTTCCGCAGATATCATTTGCCCGTTCCCGTTAGACTTCCGGTCGTTTTTCGCCGGTTTGTCGTTTTATTGTCGCGGACCATAGCACCGAATCCGCTTCACTCCTACATCCTTTTACTGAAATTTGCGTTCCCCCGGATCATCTTCTATGGTCCTACGCTAACCGTTGCGTTCCCGGGAGGTGCTTATGAATTTTATACGTGTATTTTTAGCCGCAGGCACCGCCCTGGCGGCTTTTTTGATGCCCGGACATCAGGTCCAGGCGGCCTGTGGGAAAGTGACCATTGCCGAGATGACCTGGGGCTCGGCCGCCGTCGCCGCACACGTGGATCAGATCATTTTGTCGAACGGATTCGGCTGTACCGCAGAACTTGTTCCCGGCGACACCGTACCGACGGTGACCTCCATGACCGAAAAGGGCGAGCCGGACCTGGCGCCCGAAGTCTGGATCAATTCCGCCCGCGAAGTCGTCGAGAAAGCCATCGCCGAAGGCCGGCTGAAGAAAGCGGGCGAAATCCTCTCCGACGGCGGTGAAGAAGGCTGGTGGATTCCGGACTATATGCTCAAGAAACACCCCGAGCTCACCACGTTACAAGCCGTCCTCAAACGCCCGGAGCTATTCCCCGACAAGGAGGAGCCGGGTAAGGGCCGGTTTTACGACTGCCCGGCCGGCTGGGGCTGCCAAATCGTCAACGGCAATCTCTTTAAGGCCTATGGCCTGGAAAAGGCCGGCTTCTCGAAATTCAATCCAGGCTCCGGCGAAGGGCTGGCCGGGGCCATCGCTAAGGCCTACGAGCGCCGCCAGCCCATCTTCACGTATTACTGGGCGCCAACCGCCGTGCTGGGCAAGTATCCCATGGTCAAACTGGGCGGCATGACGCACGACCCGAAAAGCTGGTCCTGCACGACCGACAAAGACTGCGCCGCCCCCCGGCCCAACATGTACCCAAAATCCGTCGTGCTGACGGTGGTCACGTCCAAGTTCGCTACCCAGGCGAGCGACGCTTTTGCATATGTTTCCAAGCGTTCCTGGCCCAACAAGGTGGTCAATGCGTTATTGGCCTGGAAAGACGACCGGCGCGCCACGTCTGCCGAGACCGCCAAGCACTTCTTGAAAAACTATGAAAGCACATGGTTACCCTGGGTGCCGGCGGATATCGCCGCCAAGGTCAAAGCCGCGCGCTGATTCAGCCGCCGCTCATTTCCGCTTCAATGTTAAGCTTACCCTGACAGAAATGCAGGTGAGAGAGGCCCACTATGCCCGAATGGATGCGTGAATTCCCGGTAATGGAGACGGAATGGCTCCGCGCCATCAACAAAAGCTTCGACGAAGGCTATCTCGCGTTCTCACGGAATTTTGGTGAAGCGATCGAGACCTTTTTTGACCCTCTCCTCTACCTTTTGATTTGGTTTGAACAGCTCCTCCTCCAGTCCCCTTGGATTGTCGTGCTGGCGGCTATCCTTCTGATCGCCGGCCTCGCGTCGCGCAGCGTTAAGATCACGCTGGGGGTCGCTGCCGCCTTTCTGCTGATTGGGTATTTCGGCATGTGGCAAGATACGATGCGCACCCTGGCCATCATCCTGGTCTGCACGATCATCGCGGTCGCTATCGGCATCCCCGTGGGCATCTATATGTCCCGGTCGGACCGTGCCGAGGCCGTCATCCGGCCGATCTTGGACGTGATGCAGACCATGCCAATCTTTGTTTATCTGATTCCGGTGGTCATGCTGCTGGGTCTCGGCAAGATCCCCGGCATGATCGCCGTCGTCGTCTATTCCATCCCGCCGGTGATCCGGCTGACCAACCTGGGCATCCGGTTGGTTGACAGGGATGTGCTGGAAGCCGCCGATTCATTCGGCGCCACGTCCATGCAGCGATTGCTCCAGGTGCAGATCCCACTAGCGCTGCCGAACATCATGGCCGGCATCAATCAGACCATCATGATGGCGCTCTCCATGGTCGTCATCGCCTCCATGATCGGGGTGAAGGGTCTGGGCCAGCCGGTCTTGCAGGCGGTCACCAACCAGTATTTCGCCCTCGGCCTGTTTAACGGCGCGGCCGTGGTCGCCCTGGCCATCGTCTTTGATCGGGTCAGCCAAAGCTATGGTTCCCGCATTCAAAAATTCCGGCAGGCCGGCGAATGACCGGGGACCAACCCGCCGCTGATCCGAAGATCAGCATCCAACGGCTCAGCAAAGTCTTCGGGCCGGACCCGGGCTCGGTGCTCGCCATGCTGCATGCCGGGGCGAGTAAAAATGAAATCCTGAATGCGCGGGGCCACGTTGTCGCGCTCAATGACATCAACTTGGACATCACCGACCATTCCATTCAGGTCATTATGGGCCTAAGCGGTTCCGGCAAGTCCACACTGGTGCGCCACATCAACCGCCTGATCGAACCTTCGGCAGGGCGGGTCCTGATCGACGGCCGGGATGTACTGGGCCTGAGCGAATCGGAACTTCAGACGTTCCGCCGGGAGAAAGTCTCGATGGTGTTTCAACGCTTCGGTCTGCTGCCCCATCGGACGGTGGCGGACAATGTCGGATTCGGGCTTGGTGTGCGCGGCGACAACACGGCGCTCCGCCGGACACAGACCCAAACCTGGATCGAAAAAGTTGGGCTCCAAGGCTACGAAGAGTCATATCCGTCTCAACTCTCTGGTGGGATGCAGCAGCGGGTCGGCCTCGCCCGTGCCTTGGCGATGGATACGGATATTTTGTTGATGGACGAGCCGTTCAGCGCCCTTGATCCGCTGATCCGGACGGAGATGCAGGACTTGCTGCTGGATCTGCAAAAGGAACTCAAGAAAACCGTCCTGTTCATCACCCACGATCCTGACGAGGCCATGCGGCTGGGGGACGCGATCGCTATCCTGAAAGATGGGGAGATTGCGCAAAATGGTGGACCCGAGGACATTCTGCTAAGGCCGGCGAGCGGCTATATCCAAAACTTCACCAAGGACATCAATCGCGGCCGGGTTGTCACCGTGGATGCCATCGCCGTGAACGGGGACACGGTATCCGATGGACCGGAACTCGCCGCGCACACAACGTTAGCCGAGGCCGGCAAAATGCTGGCCGGCTCTCCCAACGTCACCGCCAAGGTGATCGATGCCAATGGCAAAATTCTCGGCGGCGTCCGGCTCACCGATATCGCCCGCGCCATTGCGAGAGACGTCGAGCAGAAGATCAGCCCACCTGCCGCGCGTAAACCGCCCTGCCTGCGGTCAACCCGTCAACGCGTTCTACAATCGTCTGAGCATCAATGCCAAAATGTGAATAGAGATCGCCGATAGCGCCGGTCTGACCAAAATGCTCCACGCCCAGCGGAATGCTCATATGCCCAAAGACCGCGCCCAACCAGGACAATGTTGTCGGATGACCGTCGATGACTGTAACGATTTTGCAGTGGCCCGGCAGTCCCTCCAGAAGGGCTTCGATGTGACTTTGAGCACCGGCGACGCCCCGCGCTCTAGCCCGCTGCGCCGCGGTCCAGCCGGCGTTTAACCGATCCGCGGACGTCACGGCCAACACTCCCACATCCCGGCGGGTTTCAGCTATCAAACCGGCAGCCTGAATGGCCTCTGGCGCAATCACGCCCTGATAAGCGATCACGACTTCACAATTCGGACCCGGCTCCCGCAGCCAGTACGCTCCATCGACGACACTTTGTTCGAATGCCTCATCGGCTCTGAAGACGGGTTGTTCAATGGGATTGGTCGATAATCTGAGGTAGACAGACCCGCCGGTTTCGTCCCGCAACCAGGTCCGTTCGTCGGGATCGGCGGCCCCGTCCCGTTGCAGATATTCAAACGACCAGGACATGATGGCAGCCAATTCATCCGCAAAAGCCGGCTCAAAGGCCGCCAGTCCATCCTGGCTCATGCCGATGAGTGGTGTGCCGATAGACTGGTGCGCGCCGCCTTCCGGCGCCAATGTCACACCCGACGGTGTTCCGACAATCATAAATCGGGCATCCTGATAGCATGCGTAATTCAAGGCATCGAGGCCACGGCAAACGAACGGATCATAGACCGTGCCGATGGGAATAAGCCTTTTTCCGAATAGAGAGTGCGATAAACCAGCCGCCGCCAATGCCAGGAACAGGTTCATCTCGCCAATTCCCAATTCTAGATGCTGCCCTTCGGGCGCGAACTCCCATTTCGCCATCGAGGGTATATTCTGGCTTCTAAATACGTCCTCGATCGGCGTGCGGGCAAAAAGTTTCCGCCGATTGACCCACTGACCCAAACTGGTCGTACCACTGACATCCGGCGAAACGGTAATGATCCGCGCAGCAAGATCGCTCTGTCTCCGCGCTAATCCGTCCAATATTTTGCCGAATGCAATTTGAGTAGAAATTTTACGATCATCCGGTATCTCAATAGGATCGGGTGCAACCGCGCTATCTTGGTAACGCCTAAACCCTTTCGTAAAAAATGGGCTTTCGTCGAGGAAAGCCCGGAGGCCCGATACATCGTCAACCGCGGCAAACCGCTCCCACTCCTGCCCTTGTGGAACACCCATGTGGGTCTGCCATTCCCTCATCTGGTCTGGAGTCATCAGGCCCCCATGGTTGTCCTTGTGCCCGGCAATCGGTGTGCCCCACCCCTTTATCGTATAGGCGATGAAGCAGGTTGGCCGGTCGTGATCGATGCCGGCAAACGTCTTGGCCATCGTCTCTACACAGTTGCCGCCTAAGTTTTCCATAAGCGCGGCCAATTGATCGTCATCGCGCTTTCCAATCAACGCCGCGACCTCGTTGTCTTGGCCTAATTCCGTCAACAACCGCTTTCGCCATTCCGCTCCGCCTTGATACGTGAGAGCCGAATAATCCTGATTGGGACAGTCATCGATCCAGTGCCTGAGCTTGTCGCCTCCAGGCTCGCGAAACGCCGCCTGTTGCAAAACACCGTATTTAACCCGGACAACATCCCAGCCAAATGCCGCGAAGATTTTTTCAATCCGGTTCCAAAGGCCTTCTCTGACCACCCCGTCCAGAGACTGGCGATTGTAATCAATGACCCACCAGCAATTTCGAAGATCATTCTTCCACCCCTCCTGAAGGGCTTCGTAGACGTTGCCCTCATCCAGTTCGGCATCGCCAACCAGGGCAATCATCCGGCCCAAAGGCCGGTCGCCCCCCCAATTCCGCACGTCCAGATAATCCTGAACCAACGAGGCAAATACGGTAATCGACGCTCCCAGACCAACCGACCCAGTAGAGAAATCCACATCATCTGAATCCTTTGTCCGAGACGGGTAAGACTGAATTCCGCCGAAACCGCGAAAATTCTCCATCTTCTCAAGACTTAGGTTGCCCATCAGATAATGCATCGCGTGAAAGAGCGGAGACGCATGAGGCTTTACCGCCACCCTGTCCTCGGGACGAAGGGCCGAAAAATAAAGACTGGTGAATATAGAGACCATTGAGGCGGAAGAAGCCTGATGCCCCCCTATCTTAATGGCGTCAGCATTGGAACGGACGTGATTGGCGTGATGAATCATCCAGTGACTCAGCCACAGAAGACGCTGTTCGATTACTTTTAATTGAGAGTGGTCCGCCGTCGTCATCTGTTCGCACCTTGGGAGTTGGACTTGATACAGTCCAATCTAAGCGATTCACGACGGCGATAATTTGCTAAATTGCCAAATTTTGAAGATAATTTAGCATAATTTACCAAAAATTCGGATAATCATGATTGAAACAACTTCTATTGACGGATTTGATGCAGCGATCCTTCGCACCCTACAGAAAGATGGCCGCGCCACTCTTAATGAACTTAGCGCGGAGGTAGGACTGAGCCCGTCTCCGGTTACCCGCCGTCTGCGCCGTCTTGAAGAGGACGGTATCGTCACCGGCTACGCCGCTCTGATTGACGAAACGGCCCTTGGCTTCGAATTTTCAGTCTTTGTTTCGGTCAAACTGGAGAAGCAAGTGGACAACATCCTGGCGACCTTTGAAGAGGTGATCCAGGATTTCCCGGAGGTCGTTGATTGTTGGCTGATGACCGGCGACCGGGATTATCTCCTTCGGATCGCCACCACCGGACTTGCTGATTTCGAACGGTTCCTGGTTGGCAAACTCACGAAGGTGCCGGGCGTGGCGTCGATTGAATCGTCCATTCCGCTCCGGCGAGTCAAAGCCGGATTGGCTCGCTTGCCTTAAAGAGATCGCAAGAGGACGGCCTACAGCCCGAACAGCCTGACGCAGTTGTCCCGGCCGACCTTGTTCCGCGTGTCCTCGTCGATTTCCGCATTGTCGAACCACTCGGCCGCGTGATCCATGTTCTCGAACGGCCAGTCGGCGGAAAACAAAACCCGGTCCACACCGATCTCGTTGATCGCACAATTAAGCGTCGGCGTATGGAAATTGCCGGACGTGGTTAAATAAAAGTTGTTCCGGAAGTAATCGACGATCTTCTTCTGGGCCCGGTAGTTGTGGGGCTGGTCGGTCCAGGTCCACTGATTGCGGTGATCAATCCGCCAGAGAGAGAACGGAATGCCCTCACCCATATGTCCGAGGATCACCTGGAAGTCGGGATGCCGGTCGAACAGTCCACTGCCCATCAGGCGCAGCGCATGCACCGCCGTTTCCTGACCGAATGCCCAGGTCGGGCCCAGCAGCCACGGATTGTCCTTGTAAATCTGCCCGCCCATAGGGATCGGATTGCGGGGATGCAGATAAAACGGCCGGTCGAGCCGGGCCGCTTCTGCCCAGAACTCGTCAAACTGCGGCTCATCATAGAACGTCATGTCGTCTTCGCTGCCGACCTGGGAAAATCCGTTGACCAGGGAACCGACAAAGCCCAGTTCTTCAATGCAGCGGCGCAGTTCTTCTGCGGCGCGGGCGGGGTCCTGCATGGGAAGCGCGGCAAAACCCAAATAGCGTTTCGGGTTCTTGGCAATCTCTTCCGCCAGGAAATCATTGGCGCGCCGGGCCACCTCGACCGCCTGATCCGCGTCCCAAATGGCCTGAATAGCCGGGGCGTTGAGGCTGAGGATGGCGATCTCAATCCCGGCAGCATCCATTTCCGCGATGCGCCGTTCCTGCATGTCCAGAAGCCGCCCCTTCAGTTCGGCCCAGGTATCCGCCGGCAGAAAGCCGTTGGAATCTTCAATCGTTTCCTGATTGGCAAAATGCTCTTCGAGCGCGATCTTACCTTGCATCGACAGGCCCTCCCCTGGTGACGTGGCTGTATGATTTCTGCCGTTAGCTTGTGAAAAACTTTAAGGCGCGTGTCAAACAGATGCAGGCCGTTGACGGACTATTGATGGGGCTATTTTTCCCATACGGGTGCAGTCAAACGCCGCTTACCATCGCCGGTCAGTTTCACACCGGGCTCGTCCAACGCTTCCCGGTCCCACAATTTGCACGTTACAACCTTGTGCTTTTGGTCCAGGCCTTCGCAATAGTTGGAAAAGGTGCAAATCCGAACCTCTTCGCCCCGGCCCATTTGGACCTTGCGGAACCACTCCGGATCGGCAAGGGATTGGCGCGCCGCACCGACGATGTCGGCATCCTTGTTTTGAAGAATCTGTTCGGCAAGCTCGAACCCGTGCACCCCGCCGATCACGGCCACCGGGGTTTCGAAGCCGGCGTCCCGGATGGCTTTCCGAATGCGGCGGCCCGGTTCGATATTGCGGCCAAATGGGCCGAATGCATCGGAAATATACGCCGGCATGCATTCATAACCGCTCCGTCCCGTATAGGGATAGGCCGCCTCCCCCACACCGGGTTGTTTGGCGTCGTCAAACTTGCCACCACGCGAGAGGGACAGAAAATCCATCCCGGCCTCCGCGAACTTTACACCGAAATACATGGCGTCTTCGACATCGCTGCCGTTATCCAGACATTCGTCGCTGAGAAACCGGCAGCCGACAGGGTAGTCGTCACCGACCCGCTCCCGCACTGTTTGAAATACTTCCAGCGGCAGGCGAACCCGGCCCTCCAGGGAATTGCCGTAGCCGTCCTCCCGCGTGTTCGTCGCCGAGAGAAACGAGGCCATCGTATAAGCATGGGCGTAGTGCAGTTCTACCCCATCGATCCCGGCTTCTTTCGCCCGCTCCGCTGCATCGGCAAATAAGCCCGGCAGGACCTCCGGCAAATCCTGGATATGGGGCAGGTGCACATAAGTCACCCGTTCCCGATACCCCATGCGCAGACTTTCCAATTCGCGCTCATCGAGAATGTCGTCCAGCGCTTCATCCGGCAGGCCGGCTAGATGATCCCGCACTTGCTCCTCAGACCAATCTTCCGCGCCCAACTTCTCCCGCACCTCATCTGTAACCTGTAGAAAGCGCTGGATGAATTTTTCCGGCTCTGGCCGGCGCCGGATCGACAGGAAATCGATCAGCTGAATAAACAGCTTGGTATGTCCATCGCTGGCGCGCTTCACCGTGTCGGCAAGCTCTTTCAGACCAGGAACAAATCGGTCGTGACCGATCCGCAGCAACGGACCCGACGGGATATCACGAATGCCAGTCGCTTCAATGACAATGCCGCCCGGCCGGCCGCGGGCAAACCCCTCGTACCAATCCAGAACATCATCCGTGACAAAACCATCGTCTGTCGCACGCCAGGGCACCATGGCCGGCACCCAGGTCCGTTGTTCCAGTTCGATCGGCCCCAGTTTCACCGGACTAAACCACAAGGAACCTTCCGCCTGTTCCTTGGTCGGCCAGGCGCCCGGGTTCGGGTCGTATTTGATTCGTTCGGGCGGTTTCCACATGAGAGCTTCCGATCACCAATTAAATTAGTTTAAGCTTAAACTAATTTAATTTAGGCCTGAAATGATGGAAAGACCAGGGGAAATTGATGGCAGTAATACTGCCGTCATCCACGGGCTCGCCCCGTGGATCCATTTAAACGTGGATACGCGGATCACGGCCTATCGGCCGGTCCGCGCATGACGACGCTATTTATTAGAAAGTGGGGACCTAATGTCCGCGGCCGCGGCGGTCGAAACTGTGGCGGCGGTCTTGAACTTCGATCTTTTTTAGTTTCTGGCGGCGATCCTGCTGAGATCGCGTTACCCATTGGGACCGGTCGCGGACGACCCTTTCCTGCTTGTGCTTCTTCGCTTCCCTCTTCAGCACTTCCCAGTCCTGTTCGGTCATGTTCCGCTCTTTCGCGGACATGCCGGCATATTTGCCGCGGCCGGAGAGCTTACTTTTCCAGCGTAGCTTGACCCAGACCGGGTCGTGCTCCTCGGGTTCCTTCATGGGGATGGCGATCCCACCGTCTTTGGCGGCATTGGAGACGGCCTTCATATTCAACGTGCCGTCCTTGTTGGTGACATCGGCGACCTTGGCGGACACCAGCAGACCCGGCACCTGCAATTTGGCGAAGCGGTTACCCAGGATTTGCGTGCCGATCAAATTGACAATCTCCGAGGCCCGGTGGAAACCCTCCTCGTCACTCAATCCGGTCAACTGCATGACGAAATGGTCGGCCTCGAAATAAGCGATGCCCTAATTGACCCGCACTTCGCGCTCCAACACATGTTCGCAGATGGTTTTGGCGCCAAACATCAGCCGTTCGGAACGGCTGCCCATGGCTTTATAAATCGGCGCCAGATTCAGCACGTGGATTTTATCGTCGGCGGCGCCCCAGTTGCTGCCGGTCACCTCCTCCGTATCGACCAACGCCACGCCGGCACTCTGGATCGTCGCGACGGCGTCGGCCAGTTCGCGGTCCAAATCCTCGGAGGTGACCTCCTCCTCTTCGCCCAGCGCGCGGGCGATCTTTTTCAATAGCGAATTCTTTGCCATGTTCCTCGATGTTCCCCCAATTGAACTGCGACGGTTCTGTCGCACGAGCGGCATGGTGTACCTTGATAAGTTAAAATTTGTTTGATTCCGAGGTCGTGAACAAGCTTCGGTAAACCGTAATAAACTTATACGTGTTTTCCCTATAACCAACCGGTGTCAAGAACAACCCTAAAGCTCTAAGTTATTGATAGCATTTCGATATCCGGCATTTTGCCGCCAGGCGTCTGCGACTTTCTCGGCAGAACCGGTGGAGATTCGCTCGTAGAAACTCATATACTTGCGGACATCCTGCCTTAATCCTTTTGACCCGCCAGCCCGGTATTTTCGCACACAGGTGAAGATCGACGCGAACACCAGCTTGCCCAGGTCCGCCGACTTGCAGGCGATGGCAAGCCCCGATCCATCGTAATCGGACAACATTTCCATCACCACGCTTTCGGGGATATCCGTGTATCGCCGGAACATGGTGACAAACAATTTGGCCTCCCGGTTTTGGATCGCCAGCACCAAAAGGTCGGGGGTCAGTTCACCATCCCTCGCCAATTCCTCGGTCAGCTCGATATCCGCCGGCGGCGGCGCCTTGCCGTTAATCTCGTCCGCCACCGCCTGTGCCAGCACTTTGTCAACGTACGCCGGCTCCAGCTCGTGGTTGTCGAGTATGTACTGGCGGAGCGCCGATGAAACCCAGCCGAACATCCGCTTGGCCAGTTCCGGATCGATTTCCTCGCGCCGTAGGATTGGCTCCTGGAAACTGCTCACCCGCTTCGACTCTTCGGCCAAAAAGGCCATGGTCTTTGAAGAAATTTCCGCGTTGGGATTCAGAAGCAGCGACCGGATCACACTTTCCTCCCCCGCCTCGACCAGCGCATCCGACACTGTCTCTCCCAGGTTGGGCCGCTTGGTGATGGCCATTTGGTGTTCAACCGTTCGGCCGCGAATGATCTCGATCAAGTCTTCATCGAAAAGAACCGGACTCAGGCTGAGGATCGGAAACGCGACATCGATTTCGTCGTTGGCGAGCAGGATCGCCAGGTCGCGGGGCACGTCGGCTTCCGCAGCCAGCTGATCGGCGACCGAGCGGCGGAGCGACATTTCCACGTCGCGCATGAGCTGATGCAATATCTCATACATCAGCCGGCGTTCGTTTTTCGTCAGCGCCGGGAAGTGATCCAGGAACACGCCGGAAATTTCCCGGCCGAAAGTTCTCCGCCCGTCCGGAGATCGGTCACGCGCCAGCTTATAGAGGTAAAGGCTTTCTACGGCACCCATTTCCCTGCTCCCTCTGGGGAGAGTAGTGATTTCACCACCATTTGTGTATGTCGGAATAGCCGTATGCGATTTTGCCGGGATATAATGTCTCCTGAACCAGACCTGCCCGTTATTTGGAGGCCAACCATGACCACATTCTTCAATCCCGATACGATCTTTCCACCCCAGGCGGCTTATACCCACGGCGTCGTTGTGCCCGAGGGAACAGAGCTCTTGTTCATTGCCGGCCAGTTGGGCGTCATGCCGGATGGCACGGTGGCGGAAGGTATCGAAGCGCAGGCCGAGTGGGCGTTCAAGAACATGCGGGCCATCCTGGAAGACGCCGGCATGGGACCAGAAAACCTGGTCAAGCTGCTCGTCTGCGTCACTGAACAGGAGTTCCGGGGGCCGGTCATGGCTGCTCGTGAAACAATTCTCGACGGTGTCAAACCGGCCAGCACCCTTCTGGTGGTCAAAGGCCTGGCCCAACCGCAATTCCTTTTCGAAGTCGAAGGCGTTGCTGCCAAATCATGAGTCAAAGTAAATTGCTGCGCAATCTTGGACTTCTGCTGTTGGCCTATTTGGGCATCGCCGCCGCCGTCGGGGGCTATTTCGTCCTAGAAGGCCGGTTCACCAAAAAGACAGACCCCTTTAATCCGGAGTTGGTGGCGCTAGGAGGGGCCATCTACAAGCAACATTGCGCCGAATGCCACGGCGCCAACCTTGAAGGCGAGCCCGGCTGGGAAAAACAGAACGCCGACGGCACCTTCCCCGCCCCTCCGCAAGATCATACCGGGCATACGCCCGAACACTCTGACCGGCAACTGTTCGAGTTCATCCAAAAAGGAGGAGCTTATTTTGCGCCAACAAGCTGGACCAGCAACATGCCGGCGTACGAGAAGAAGCTGGCGGACCGCGAAATCTGGGCGGTGCTGGCTTTCATCAAAAGCCGGTGGCCGGCCGAGGTCCGGAAAAAGCAGGCGGCGGCAAACTTCGCAGGCAGTTTTGGCCATCACTAAACGTTTGCTCATTCAATAGTCGATAAATTTGGGCGCCTCCCCGCCGGTAGGAATTTGATCCGGATCATTGACGCAAGTCATCGAGAGATTGAAACTATGAACATGAAAGAACCTGCAGCTCAAACTCCCTTGGCCAACGCTGATCCTTACGCGCCCCCGCAAATTGCCCGATTGGTGGAAGACGGGGGCATTAACAAGGCGCATCTCAGTATTTTGCAAACCTCAATGCTGGCCGTCCTCGCGGGCGCCTTCATTGCATTCGGCGCGATGTTCTTCACCCTGGTCATGACAAACCACGGGCTAGGGTTTGGTCCCTCGCGTTTGCTCGGCGGGATCGCGTTTTCGCTCGGATTGATCCTGGTGGTTGTCGCCGGCGCGGAACTGTTCACCGGCAATAATTTGATTGTCATGGCGTGGGTGGATCGAAAAATCAGTGGTGGCGCGCTCCTCAAGAACTGGATCATCGTCTATGTCGGCAATTTTGCCGGCGCCCTATTTCTGGCTGTCCTGGTATGGCTTTCAGGCGTCCTGAGTTTGGGAGACGGTGCAGTCTCCCAGACCGCGATCAAGATAGCCGAAGCCAAAATCGCACTACCGAATTTGGAGGCGTTTTTCCGGGGCATTCTCTGCAACACACTGGTTTGTTTGGCGGTTTGGCTGTGCGTGGCGGCCCGCAGAGTTAGCGGAAAGATCCTTGCAATCATCTTTCCGATTTCCGCTTTTGTCGCGCTGGGGTTCGAACATTCGGTCGCCAATATGTATTTTATCCCAGTCGCTTGGCTCTCCGGAGCGAGTATTTCCGTTGATTCCTTTATGGGAAATTTGATCCCTGTAACCGCCGGCAACTTGGTCGGAGGCGCGGGATTTGTGGCGCTGACGTATTGGGTTATTTATCTAAGACATCGACAATCCAACTAGAGCACTTTCGACCAATATTGGTTGAAAGCACTCTAACCCAAATAATCGCGGGTGGTCTTGAGAACGATTTCCGAGCCGGCATCCGTATCGACCACATGCCATTTCATGTCGCCCAGGTCATAGGCCAACTGGGAACGGAGCACCTCCACGGTCGCATCCGAAACATCGCCGCGCCGATCTGAAACCCGTTTTTCCAACACCGCCGGAGAGCCGGTTAGCCATATCCCGGTAAAAGGAACACCTGCTTTATGGGCGATCGTTTGAAAAGCTTCCCGCTCCTTTGGCTTCGCGGAGACCGAGTCGGTGATCACGCTATGGCCGGCCGCCAAGGCCATCGCGGCAATTTCATTTACCCTATCATAGGTGCGCCGGGTGATTTCGGGTGTATAGCCCGATGACGACAGGGTATCTGACAGAGGAACACCCAGAAGGTTTTTACGAACAACGTCGGTACGCACAATGAGAGCGCCGGGAACCGGGCCAATTAGTGGTGACAATGACCGGGCCAGCGTCGACTTGCCAGTGCCGGAAACTCCGCCGAGGGAGATCATCCGAGGCCCGGGCGGGGTCAATAACTTACGAGCAAATCCAAAGTATCGCCGAGATTCCTGCGCCTTCCCGGCCGTAGCGCCGACATGGGCTCTGATGGCCGCACGCATCGAAAGGAACAACGGTAACAGAGCCAAACCGCCGTAGTCACCGGATAAGTCCATGTAGGTGTTGAATACGACAGAAGCTTCATCCGCCAAACCGCGAACATGCAAATCCATAAGCAGGAATGCCAAGTCATATAGGACATCGATCCGGGTGAAACTGTCATTGAATTCGATCCCATCGAACAAGACCGGGTCGTGCTTCAATAGCACCACATTCCCCACGTGTAGATCTCCATGACAGTGGCGTATTTTACCTCCCGCCACCCGGTTTTGAAGCAGATCTGCATTCCGGGCCAGCGTGTTGAGGCTCGACTTGATAAGGGATTCAACATCATCCTTTTCGAAAACTTGCCCCGAAAAACTTCGTAAAATTTCCGCACTGCTGTCGATTATCGCACGAGCCGTTGCGGCAAAATCGGTATGTACCGACGCCGCCTGCTGGTGGAACGCGAAGATTTTCTCCGCCAGCCGTGCCGGCAGTCCGTCTTCGAAACGCCCTTGTTCAGCCAAATGCGCCAGAAGCTGCTCCTGATCGAAACGACGCATCACGACGAGCCAGTCCACCGCCGCGCCCTCCCCGTCAATGGACAATTTTCCACTCTGATTTCTCTTCACACAGGCAACCCGCAGATACAATTGCGGCGCCGTTCTCCGGTTTATGACGAGTTCGTTTTCACAAGCCGCTTTCCGCAAGTCGGCCGTTGAAAAATCAAGATAAGGAAAAGCGACAGGTTTCTTCAGTTTGTAAGCAAAATCACCAGCCAAAAAGACGTGGGAAATGTGGGTTTCGATGTGTTCGACCACGCCCTCATCAAGCCCATAGGACTGTGGCGCCAGTAAAAAAGCCACCACGTCGCCGTTGTTTTCCGAAACAGGCTGCATCTCTTCTATATCTCACGCGGCGCCATACTCGCCCAGCATAAGGGCGCATCCGTAAAATCAGTGCTCCGTATGATCCTGAAGCGCCGACACGTAATCCATGTCTTCGGTCAATATGTGATCTGAAAGCCACAAAGATAAAAATGCCATGAAATCAGTCATATCGAAGTGGGCAGGATCCTCGTCAAAGGCTCGCCTGTAATAGGCAACCTGACTTTCCAACTTTCGATGCTTAGAACGTGGTCGTCCAGACCAGCATAGCGTTGGCCCTTCATCAACTCCTCTTCGCGGGCGAAGTGGTTCTGGACATAGTACTCAAGCGCCCCAATCGTGACGCCTATAGAGTCCGGATCAAACCCCTCTTGAACCTTTTCGTGGAGATCATTGATTAACGCGAACAGCCCTTTGTGATCGGCATCCACGGCGTGATATCCGGTGGCATACAAGTCGGACCAAGGGAGAATATCGCTCATAGCGGCGCCCTTTCCATACTCTGGGACGTTGATGCGCCCCGCTGCGACAAAACTAACGGCAGCTCAGGCGAGAGAAGAACTCGGCCAATTGTTCCACCTGGAGCTGGGAGAGATTCCCAACCCGGTCTTCCATAACCGGATGCCGCCGGGTGAGGTTCTTCGCATCGTCGCCCTCCCGTTTCGCAATCTGAAGCGCGTAAATTTGGTTCAACAAATAAGACTTATTCTGGCCGGACAGGCGCGCCACCCACGCGCCGTGGCTGGTTGACCGGTCATCGTGGCAGGCCAAACACTCCATGGCTTTGGGCGGAATAGCGGGAGGCGGTGCGCTTGGATTGATGCAGGCTTCCCCCGCATAAGCCGCCGCCAACCGAGTAATCTGAGCGTCGGTCAGGCCTTTGAAGTCCACCTTAAGTTTCGGATGAGACCGGCTACCGGCGATGCTTGAGAGATTCTCCGTTTCGGCGCCTCGGGCGGCCGTTCGAAAATCCCGAATTTGCTTCTCCAGATACTTCTGACGTTGACCCGCGAGCCGTGGGATCAATGGCCCCTTGGTCTTCCCGTTTGTTCCGTGGCAGGTATCGCACGTTCCTTGGAGTTCAAGCGCGTCTTGAGCCACGCCCGGGCCTGCCAATCCCACCATCATCGAGAACGGAACAGCAAACATAACGGCCACCCAAAACAACCGGAAAACAATCATAATCGGACTCTCCAAATCCTAGCCAGATAATTGTTTTAGCATAGAAAATCGGTGCCGGTTGCACTTTGATTTCCGTCAAATCCGGCGAAACTTAGGACCGCGGCCCGAGAAATTGAAACGCAATATCGCGAAATATATCGAAAAAACGGTTCTGTCGCCACCGGTGGGGGAAATGTGTTAACCAATTGATATTGTTTGATTTATACATTTTTTAAAATTAAATGTTGCTATTTTGTTCTTTTTTGCCCTATAAGTGAAACATCAACAACGGAACGAGGAAGAACTCCATGTCCAAGAAAAGCTTCGCCAAGGAATTCGCGGCCCTGTCGATCATGTTCGGCGCGGCCTATGTCTGGCTGATCATCGGCTCCGCCATCAGCTAAGGTGTGAACACTGGTTACTCCCGAGGACTCCTAAACACCCTCACCTCACACAGTCCTCACCCACGTGGCCTTCGTGCCGAACAGATCGGCGCCGGTGTACGGTCCCCCGCCTCCGCACCGGCGCCGTCTGACTTTTTTCTTCAAATAGGTGATTTACTCTGGCGGCACTTCGCGGGGTTTGCCGGCGTCATCGATGGCCACATATGTAAAAACGCCTTCGGTCACCTTTACCGGATCATCCACGTCGTCATGGGTTTGGGCCCAAGCCTCGATCTTCACCGTAACCGAGGTGCGTCCGACCTTCAGGATTTCGGTAAAACAACTCACCAGATTGCCGACCGGCACCGGCCGCAGAAACGTCATTTCCTGTACCGCGATGGTGACGGTCCGGCCATGCGCCCGGCGCCCTGCGGCGATTCCACCGGCCAGATCCATTTGCGACATCAGCCAACCGCCGAAAATATCCCCGTTGGGATTGGTGTCCTTGGGCATGGCCACAGTGGCGTTGGCCAACAGGCCTTTCGGCCCGCCTTGTTGATCGGTCATAAAAATCTCCGCATTTGGCGCAGAAAAGTGGGTTGCTTGCTACAATATATTGTTATAATTCCCCAACCAACCACATTATCGTCTAATTCCGCGTAGCATACAGGTAACCCCATTCATGGCCGATCTATTCGAAGACGCCCCTAAGTCTAAAAAGAAGGCGAAGTCCTATTCCGCCAAGGATATCGAGGTCCTGGAGGGGCTGGAACCGGTCCGGCGGCGGCCCGGCATGTATATCGGCGGCACCGACGACCGGGCGCTGCATCACCTGGTCGCGGAAATCCTGGACAACGCCATGGACGAGGCAGTCGCCGGCGAGGCGTCGCGCATTGATCTGGAACTCACCGCCGGCAACGAAGTCACCGTGCGCGATAACGGCCGGGGCATCCCGACGGACCCCCACCCCAAGTTCAAAACCAAGTCCGCGCTGGAAGTGATCCTGACCACGCTCCATTCGGGCGGCAAATTTGGCGGCAAGGCCTATGAAACGTCGGGCGGCCTGCACGGCGTCGGTCTGTCGGTGGTCAACGCGCTGTCGGAAAAGCTGACCGTCGAAGTGGCGCGGGACAAGAAGCTCTGGACCCAAAGTTATGAGCGCGGCAAACCCAAGGGCAAGCTGAAAGACGCCGGTAAAGTCTCCAACCGGCGCGGCACCACGGTGACCTTCTCCCCCGACCCGAAAGTTTTTGGCGCAAAGGCCCAGTTCCGCCCGGAAACCCTCTATCGCATGTGCCGTTCCAAGGCGTATCTCTATCGGGGCGTGGAAATCCGCTGGTCCTGCGCGGAAGAACTCCTGTCCGAGAAGTCCGAGACGCCGGCGAGCGCCACCCTGCACTTCCCCGGCGGGCTGAAAGACTATCTGGATACGGTCCTGAACGAGCGCAAAACCCTGACCCCCGGCCCGTTTTTCGGCCAGGCCAAGCTCAACGGCGGCTCCGGCACGGTGGAATGGGCCGTCGCCTGGCCCGAGGATGAGGACGAGTTCTTCAATTCCTACTGTAACACCGTGCCGACGCCCCTAGGCGGCACCCACGAAGCGGGCCTGCGCGGCGCGCTGACCAAGGGGTTGCGCGGCTATGGGGAACTCATCAACAACAAGCAGGCCGCAAAGATCATGGCCGATGACGTGATCGGCGGGGCTAGCATCATGCTGTCCGTGTTCATCCCAGAGCCCCAGTTCCAGGGCCAGACCAAGGAAAAGTTGGCCACGGTGGAGGCGACCAAGCTGGTGGAAACCTCGGTCGGGGATCACTTTGACCATTGGCTGTCGGGCGATCCGGAAACCAGCAAGCGGCTGTTGGAACATGTCATCGAACGCAGCCTGATCCGCCAGAAAAAGCGCCAGGAAAAGACCCTGAAGCGCCAATCGGCCACAAAACGGGTGCGCCTGCCCGGCAAACTGTCCGATTGCAGCCAACGCTCCCGCGAAAATACCGAACTGTTTATTGTCGAGGGCGACAGCGCCGGCGGCTCCGCCAAGCAGGGGCGCGACCGGGCGACACAGGCCGTCCTGCCGCTCCGGGGCAAGATCCTCAACGTCGCCAGCGCCACCGCCGACAAGATGCAGGCCAACCAGGAAATCAACGATTTGATGGAGGCCCTGGGCTGCGGCACCGGTCCCCGCTACCGCGAGGACGACCTGCGCTATGAAAAGATCATCATCATGACCGACGCCGACGTGGACGGCGCCCACATCGCCTCTCTTCTCATGACATTTTTCTTTAAAGAAATGCCGGAACTTATTGAAAGTGGACATTTATTTCTAGCACAACCGCCCCTCTACCGGCTCAGCCAGGGCGGCAAGACCTTGTATGCCATGGACGATGTCCACAAGGATGTGCTGATCGAGAAAGAGTTCGACGGCCGCGGCAAGATCGAGATCAGCCGCTTCAAGGGCCTGGGCGAAATGCCGCCGGCCCAGCTCAAGGAAACGGCGATGAATCCGGAGACCCGGACGCTGTTGCGGGTCACCCTGCCCCTGCGCCACACCGACGATGAAAAGAAGGAAGCCAAACAGACGGCGGACTTGGTGGAACAACTGATGGGCCGCAAGCCGGAACTCCGCCTCGCCTTTATCCAGGAACACGCCGCCGAACTGGAAGACGCCCTGCTGGATGTTTAGGGCCTAAAGCCCCGTCCCCTCTTCAACCCCCAGCATCAGGTTGAGGCACTGCACGGCCTGGCCGGACGCGCCTTTGCCGAGGTTATCGAGAACAGCGGTGACCACCGCCTGACCCCGCGCCTCATTCCCGAACACATAGAGCTTCATCTCATTGGTGCCGTTGAGCGCCTCCGGGTCCAGGTGCGCCGCCATGTCATCGGTTTCCGCCAAATCGGCGACGGTCACGAACTTTTGCCCAGCATAGTTTTCCGCCAGCGCGGCATGGATATCCGCCGGGGTTGGTTTGCCCGGCAAGGACCAGAGCTGCAGCGGCACAGAAACGATCATCCCCTGGGCGTAGCGCCCGACGCTGGGTACGAAGAGCGGCCGGTTTTCGAGCCCGCTATGCACGCGGATTTCCTCGGTATGTTTGTGTTCCAAGCCCAGTCCATAGAGATAAAAGGCGCTGTCGGTATGATTGGCGGCATTTTCATCCTCAAACGCGGCGATTAGGCTTTTGCCGCCGCCGGAATAGCCCGAAACCGCGTTGATGGTCACCGGATGATCCGCCGGGATCAGGCCGCGCGCCGTCAAGGGGTGCAGCATGGCGATGGAACCGCAGGCATAACACCCCGGATTGGTCACCCGCATGGATTTGGCGATCTCGTCCCGCCGACCGGGCCCGTATTCCGGAAAGCCGAAGGTCCAGTCCGGATCGGTCCGGTACGCGATGGAGGCGTCGATCACCCGCGCCGAATTGCTGTCGATCAGCGACACCGCCTCCCGCGACGCATCATCCGGCAGGCACAGGATGGAGACATCGGCCGAGTTCAGCGCGTCCCGCCGGGCGTCAATATCCTTGCGCTTGTCGTCTCCCAGATGGATCAGGTCGATATCGTCCCGCCCCCGCAGCCGTTCCAGAATCTGCAGGCCGGTCGTCCCGGCTTCGCCGTCGATGAAAATGGTCGCGCTCATATTTGAAACTCGTCGCCAATCAAGGGGCGCTTGATAGCACCAAGTTCGGAAAAATGCGACACCGATCCACAAAAATGTGACTTCCCCGTTGCACGAAGTCGCGCCAAGATACGTTTGACTGGGTAGAGACTTGCCATGCACGACATCGAAAACGCCGCGCACGTGTCCATCGGCCGCGCCACGGGCTTCGCCGGGTTGGCGATCTTTTGTTTGATGTTCGGTCTGGCGTTCGAGCCCGCGCTCGCGGCGCGCACCGGCGGCATCTGCAGTTTTCTTGTCGCCGGCATTCTCTGGGCCTATGGCTTTTTCGCCAAGCGCCGGCCTTACAAAAGAACCGAACTGTGGTTGATCCTGCCCAAGGACAAACGTCCGCCCGACGGCATCGCGCAGAAAGTCATCGGCCAGGTGCTTTCCGATACATACGCCTGGTACGCCAAGCAGGCCGCCTTGATCGCCCTGGTGTTCGTTGTAGCGGGTCTGATCCTGAAGGTTTGGCCGGTTGCGGACACTTCCGAGATGGCCGCGCCGAAGGTCGGCCACCCGGTCTACGCGATCGAGGCCGCCGAGCCCAAATCCAAGCCGCGCCAACCCTTTCCTTAAACGCCCGCCTGCCCTGCGGGAATTGCATTTGACACTGAAGGACACAAGGCGTCTATTGCGCCCGCGCACGCCCGGAAGAAGTGTTTTACACCGGTCCATTGCCCCTGGACGGGTTTCGTCTTCCGCCCGTGCACCTTAATTCTTTTTGTCGTGATGTCTGTGACGCCTGTCCGGTCATTCAGCGTTGGACCCGTTTCTCCCGTTGCGACAGAGATCAGTCGAGGGTCCGGGAATGAGTTCTCCCAAAGAATTTGCCGCCAACGAAGTCGATCCGGACGCCGTTCCGCGTAAAAACCCTTTTCTTGCCTTCACTGAATGGCTGCCCCTGGTTAACCGTCAGACGATGGGCGCGGACCTAACCGCCGGCATCACGGGCGCGCTGGTGGTGCTTCCCCAAGGCGTGGCGTTTGCCACGCTGGCGGGCATGCCGCCGGAATATGGGCTCTACGCCGGCATGATCCCGGCGATCATCGCCGCCCTGTTCGGCTCCTCCTGGCATTTGGTGTCGGGTCCGACCACGGCGGCCTCGCTGTTGATTTTCGCTTCTATCAGCGCATTCGCCACCCCCGGCACGGCGGAGTTCGTCAGTCTGGTGCTCACCCTGACGCTCATGGTCGGCGCGCTTGAACTTTTCATGGGGCTGATGCGCATGGGCGCATTGGTGAACTTTATCTCCCACACCGTCGCCATCGGCTTCACCGCCGGCGCGGCCATCCTGATCATGGTCAGTCAGATGGAAGGCCTGTTGGGTCTGGATGTGCCCCGCGGCCGGCATTTTTATGACACGCTCGGCTACTTGTGGGAGGACCGGGACGGCATTTCACCCGCCGCCGCCTTCGTCGGCGTCAGCGCCATCATATTAGGGGTCGCCTCTAAACGCCTGTTCCCCAAATTTCCCAACATGATCCTGGCGCTGGTCGGCACCTGTTTGATTGCTTACGTCATGAACGCCTATTTCGATGCCGGCGTCGCGACATTGAGCCCTATTCCGTCGGGCCTGCCGCCCCTGTCCGCGCCAACTTTTTCCGCCGACGTGATCCGTGATCTGGCGCCAACCGCTGTCGCGGTGACCATATTTGCGCTCACCGAAGCCATGTCCATTTCCCGCGCTATCTCCATCCGCAGCGGCCAGCACATCGACGGCAACCAGGAATTCATCGGCCAGGGCCTTTCCAATTTGGTCGGCTGCTTCTTCTCCAGCTATGTCGCCACGGGGTCTTTCAACCGGTCCGGCCTGAATTTCGAATCCGGCGCAAAGACCCCCATCGCCGCCATTTCCGCCGGTGTGTTTCTTATGGGGATCGTCATCCTGGTCGCACCGTTGGTGGTCTATCTGCCCAAGGCCGGCATGGCCGGGATTCTGATCCTGGTCGGCATCAATCTGATCGATGTAAAGCATATCAAGCAGGTGATTAAATCCAGCCGGTCCGAGGCGTCGGTTCTGGCGGTTACGTTTTTCTCGGTGCTGTTTTTGGATCTGGAACTGGCCATCTTTGCCGGGGTCATTCTGTCCCTGATCTTTTATCTCAACCGAACATCCCACCCGAATGTCGCCGTCATGGCCCCCAATAATGTGGACGACAGAAGACGACTATCCGAAGTCCGTGGCCAGCCCGAATGTCCTCAGCTCAAGATCGTGCGGATCGACGGCGCGATGTATTTCGGCGCTGTCTCCAGCGTGATCGAAGATTTGCACCGCTTGGAGTCCAAATTTCCGGATCAGCGGCACATGCTTATTCTGGGCTCGGGCATCCACTTTATCGACGTCACCGGCGCGGAAGCCCTGGCAAATGAAGCAACCGCGCTCCGCAAGGCAGGTGGGGCGCTCTACATCGTCGGCTTGAAAGCCCGCGTGCTCGAACAACTCCGCAAGTCCGGCGTCGAGGAAGAAATTGGCAAGGAGAACATATTTCAGTCCAAGACCGTCGGCTTCGCCACGATCTATCAGCGCCTGAATCAGGATATCTGCGGCAGTTGCTCCCAGCGGATTTTCTGGGAGTGCCGGGAACAAGAAGACCGCCCGCTCCCGGTTCACCCGGCCATGCCGCCCATCGCAACGCAGCCGTCCCGCCCGCCAGCGCCGGCTGTTCAGGAAAGGCCAGGCATTAAACCCGCGGTCCCATCCGGCCCCCGCCGGATCCTGGTGCTTATCGATCTGGAGCGCTATCCCACAGAGACGCTGCAAATGGCCGCCGATTTGGCCCATGAAAACGGGTCCGAACTGGCCATCGGCAGCCTGATCAAGTGGCAAATGGAACACGGGCACTCTTTGGCGCTCAACGTCGTGTCGGATGAACTGATCGCGTCGCTGCGTGCGCCGGCGCAGGCCCGCCTGCAGGGGATGGCGGAAGATGCCGGCTTCCCCGATTGCGCCACGCTTTTATCCACCAAGCAGGATGCCGGCGCCGCCACCCTCGATATGGTCACCGATTGGCACCCGGATTTGTTGGTTATCGCGGACCATAGTAGTTTTGATCTGGAACTGGGCAGCCACGTGTCTTACCGGACCCCCTCCGGCCGGGCGGAAGTGGATATCGTCCGCTACAAACACTCGCGTAAAAAGAACGGCAAATGAGCCCCGGTTTATTCGGCGGCTTCGGCGCCGGCGGCATCCGTTGCTTCCGCCAGCGGCAAGGTGAAGCTGAAGGTCGAGCCTTCGCCCTCGGACGTTGTCACCCATAAATTGCCGCCGTTCAGTTCGATCATTTCCTTGCATAGCGGTAGGCCCAGACCAGTGCCATTTTCCCCGTTGGTGCCCTCGGTCGTGGTCTTTTCATCGATCAGGAACAGCTTGGCCGCGTAGTCCTGGCTCATTCCGACACCCGTGTCAGAGACCGAGGCTTCCATCATCCCGTCATCGTTCTGGCCGACGGAAACAGTGATGGCGCCGCCCTCGGGTGTAAACTTGATGGCGTTGGCAATGAGGTTACGCACCACCAACAGCACCATGTTCCGTTCAGCATGGGCATGCACGGACTGAACATCCTTGGACAGGTTGATATTCTTTTCTCCGGCAACGGCTTGGAACACCTCGAAATTTTCATCGATGATCTGAGTCATATCGATATCAACGACCTGCAGATCACCTTTGTCCATTTGTAAACGCGCCCATTCGAGCAGGTTTTCCAGCAGCTCGAACACCTTGCCGCCGTTTTCGTGGATCATCTGGGCGTATTCGACGAACTGTTCCTTGGACAATTGTTGAGACATTTTCGACATCATGCTGGACAAGCCCAGGATGGAGGTGAACGGGCTCTTCAGATCGTGGGAGATGATAGAGAAGAACCGATCCTTGATGGACACTTCCCGTTCCAATTGCTCCCGCAGGATGGTCTCCTGCGTCGCCAAGTCTGAGAGCTCGGTCGCCTGCTTCTCCAACTGTTGGCGTGAATGGGTCAACTCAACAACCTTCATATCAAGGTCTTCCTTGGCATCGACCAACAGTGCCTGCGCCTCGGCGCGGCGCGCCTCAACGCGCGCGATAAAAATCAACGCAATAATCGTAGAAAGCAAAATGCCCAGCGCGATGACGCCGCCGACCGTCCATTGACGTTTGGCAAAGTCAGAGAATAAACCCGGCGCGGGCACCGCCACCAAATCCCAGCGGCTGTTTTTGATTCCAACGCGCTTAACCGCGTTGGCCACTTCCCAGTCTGTCAGATTGATCTCCCTGGACTTGGCGATCTCATTCCGTGCGCCACCGGAGGTAACTTCGATCAAGGTCTCCCGATTGCGGTTGACCAACAACAAGTTGTGTCCCTGACTTTCGTAGGATCCGAGGATTTCCTGGATCAACCGCGGATAAAAGCTTACGAAGAAAACACCTTGGACTTTGCCGTCGTGATTCCAGGTCGACATCATGTCGAAGTGGTAGTTAAAGGCCTGAGGATGAATCTCCGGCTCATAGAAGTGTTCGTGACCCGGGCCAGCTTTTTCCTGATCTTCCAAAAACATCCCAATAGAGTTCACACAGACTTGGCCGACGAACCCTTCGAGATCGCGGATCAAGTCCGTGCCCTTTCGATCCGCCAGGGTGAAGGTGAAATGTTCCGGGAACCAGCGCTTCAGGCTAGCGGAAATTTGTTCCCGCATTTCGTCGTTGTCGGGATCTCGCAACAGAGCAAACAGCTGATCGCTTTTCTCGGAGGCGAAGGTTTTGATCAGCCGCGATCTCGCGTTTAAAAAATTCTCGATCGAGGATACCGCGCTGGACACTTCGGACTCGAAAATTCGCGCATGGTTGTCATTGAAATTTTGAATATTCCGCTGGACGAACCAGGCTGTTAGAGAAATCAGCACAATAGCACTGCCGACCGCAATCAGCAGGAAAGTCCTCGGGATATTCTTAAAAAGTTGCAAGACTAATCGGTCCCACTTTTACAATGCGCTTGGCCCGGCCGGGGCCACTGAACGACGGCGTTACAGAAATGAATTCAATTTTGACAATTATCCGAAAAAGCCTCCTCTTTCGGCATACCAGGGTAACCTCGCAACCTTCACTTGGTCACTCTCCCGTCCAATTTCCAGAAATTCGTGTTCAAAATAAATTAGGGAATTCCCAAACTCTACAGACACGAATATTTATTTTTAGGTCGCAACGCTAGATTACGTCACACCATGCTCCTGCACCCAATCGGTTACACAGCGAACGGCTTCGCGCAGCTTCTCCGGCTGCTCCTTGTAATAATGGGTAGCGCCGTCGATAACGACAAAGGTTTTGTCCGAACTGGCCGACGCCTCAAAAATTTGCCGCGTGTGGCTGGGCGGTGTCGCATCGTCCGCCTCATTCTCGATCAGCAAGAGCGGCGTATCGACCTCGGCCACATTGATCAAACCGTTCGCATTTGATTTCTCCGACCATTGCGACATCCAGGCGCGGAGGGTGCTAAACCGGGCGATGCCAACCGGCCCGACATTCACGGTTTCCGGATCGCCGAGATAGCACCAGTTGATTTTGCGCCCGCTGGGTTCCAATGTCGCGTCGAAATGCCTGGGGTCGGCCATGGTCCGGTGAGTGATAAACGGCCGTTCCATCTCCAACCCACCGCGTTCCTTGAGATCGGCCAGCGTGGCCTCCACCCGCGCGGTAATCCGGCATACCCGGTCATATTGGGCCTGACGGAACCGCTTGACCCAATCCAGATCATAAGGCGGCTTGTTGGGATTGTCGGGATTGTAGATATCCAACTCCGCATCACGGTTGTCCGGGTCGTTTTCATCGATGACCGATGGATCAATCCATTCGGTGAGTATTTTCGCCCGGCCGATGTGCGCGGCGATGAAGATCACCAAATCCGCCGGTGGCATTTCCGCCTTTTTCAGGTTCACTGGGTCGCCCGCCGGGGTTTCGGTCACCGTCGGGTTCAGCGCCTGGGACTGATAGAATAGCCCCAGTGAGCCTCCGCCGCTCCATCCCACCAACACAACGTGCTTATACCCCAACTCCTCTTTGGCGAAGCGGATATATGCGCCTAAATCTATCGAAACCTTTTCCATGATCAACGCGGTGTCATTCTTTGCATATCGGCTGCCACAGCAAATGACGTGGTAGCCGGCTCGCGCCAGTCCAGCCGGAAACGGCATAAGGTTCAACGTGCTGGCGGGATGCATGAAGACAAAAACTGTGTCGGAGGCGACGCCCTTGGGTACGATCTGTTGACCCTCCAGGAACACGTAACCCTGGCTGCCGACAAACCCATAGGTTTCGGTAAAGGACGATTTGTCCTCGAATTGCACAATGATGGGACGGCGTTCGATTTCGTGTTCGGTCATGACGTATCTCCCTCACCCAATTGTTAGTAGATAAACCCTCTCGGGCCAACCACCTGGAACGCATTGTTGCAGCGGGCGAACGATCAGGTAAAGTTGCCCCAGAAGGGAGCACATTCATGATCACTGCAATCGTACAATTCAAAGTCGGCCCCGGCGCCGATAAGGACCAAATCTTCGAAAACATGAAAAAGGTCGCCCCCAAGTTCGAGGGCATGCCCAACCTGATCCGCAAGAATTTCCTGTTCGACGGCGACAACGGTGTCGGCGGCGGCGTCTATACTTGGGAGTCCCGGGAGGCGGCCGAAGCGGTCTATGCCGAGGGCGGGCCCTGGCGGCAATCCATCCGCGACATCTACGGCGTCGATCCGGACATCACCTATTTCGAAACGCCGGTGATCGTCGACAACAAGATGGGCGAAATTCAGACTTAATCGAACGCCGGCACGTCGGCCCGCGGCAAGGGCGGCTTGCCAAGGATGGCATCCGCCGCCTTCTCCGCGATCATAATGGTCGGTGCGTTGGTGTTGCCGCCGTTGACGAACGGCATCACCGAGGCATCGACCACGCGCAAACCGTCGATCCCCCGCACCTTCAGATCGCCGTCGACCACGGCTTCCTGATCCGCGCCCATGCGGCAGGTGCCGACGGGGTGATAGAGGGTCGAGCCCGTCTCGCGGATGAAATCGTCGATCTCGTCGTCGGACTGTACATCTGGACCCGGCTCCAACTCACCCTGTAGATCATCCGCCATGGGCGATTGAGACAGCACCCGCCGCGCTGCCTTGACCCCTTCCCGTAGTGTGATCAAATCTGCCTCTTCACCCAGATAATTATGGAGAATTTTTACCGGCGCCAGTGGATCACTTGAGGCGAGATCTATTTGGCCGCGCGATTCCGGGTGAAGATCAACCACCCGGAACACCAGTTGATGGCCCGCCCGCTTCTTAATGCCAGGGAACCAGGGCCCGGCCTCCGGCGCGACCGGGGCCACGAAGAACTGTACGTCCGGGCGGTCCAGGCCCGGCCGGGTGCGCACATAGCCCATGGCCGAAAGCGGCATGCCCCGTACCGGCCCCTTCCCCCGGACTATCCAGTTCAACAGATGCCCGGTTAGCCGGTCGAAACGCAATTCGTCCTCGAAGCCGAATTTCTCGCTGGCCTTCATCCGCAACAGCACGGATAGATGGTCTTGCAAATTTTTACCGACGGCCGGCCGATCGAGAATAGGCTCGATAGCGTGCTGTTGCAGCGCTGCCGCCTCTCCGATCCCGGACAGCATCAACAACTGTGGCGAGTTGATGGCCCCGCCGGACAGGATCACTTCCCGCTTGGCGGCAACGAACATGTCCTGGCCGTCCTGGCGAAAGCGAACACCGGAGGCCCGACCGTTTTCAATCTCAACCTTAAGCACCTGCGCGCCTGTGAGCGTCTGCACGTTGTGCCGTTCAAGGGCGGGGCGCAGATAGGCCCTCGCCGCCGAAGACCGCAACCGGCTGCCCACCGTATAATCCGGCGGGCCGAAACCTTCTGGTTTGGCCCCGTGAAAATCATCGGTGGTTTCGAACCCGGCCGCCTCGGCTGATTTCAAGACTGTCGCCATTTCCAACGTGTGGGCCGGGTAGGTCATCACCTGCAGGGGCCCGTCCCCGCCATGGTAATCGGTCTCGCCGCGGTCGTTGGTTTCGGCCCGCCTGAAATAGGGCAGCACGTCGTCAAAACCCCATCCGGTGAGCCCGGTCTGGCGCCATTGGTCATAATCGCGAGGATGGCCGCGGGAGTAAATCATCCCATTGATGGAGGAGGACCCGCCGATCACTTTACCCCTGGGCACGACCATTCGGCGGCCGTTCAAGCCCGGCTCCGGCTCGGACACGTAATTCCAGTTATAGCGCCTGTCGAACCACAGCCAACGCGCCGCCAGAGGAATGGCAAACAGCGGATTGCGGTCCCTGTTCCCGGCCTCCAGCACCAACACTGAATGCGCACCGTCTTCAGACAGGCGATTGGCCAGCACACAGCCTGCGGAGCCCGCGCCGACAATCACGAAATCCGCTGTAAAGTCTGCTTCCCCCATAATTTTCACCCGAGTTTGGTGTTGATCGCCTGTATTCTTTTATCTATCACGAATGGCGGGGGAAATAACGCATATGCGCGTAGTGGGGAAATAACGCATATGCGCGTAGTATTGTCACTGCGGCTGCCTTGGCGTGACGATCTTCCCCAAAATCGAACCGACCCTTCGAACGCGTAGCGGGATAGAACAATGACTTCTGACATAATGCATATCGAGACAGACGTATTGATCGTGGGCTCCGGCGTGGCCGGCATGATGGCCGTGGTTGGCTGCATGCGTTCCGGCGTGAAGCCGGTGATCGCCACCAAGGGCACCTATGCCTCGGGCGCCTCGTCCATGGCGCGGGGCGGGCATTCCCTGGCGCTCGGTCACTCCGACCCGGAAGACAATCCTGAACTATTCTTCGAAGATATTTTCGCCGGGAGCGGCGACATCGGTAATCCGCGCCTGATTGATATTGTCGCCCATGAATCCATCGCCCGCTCCGCCGAATTGGATGATTGGGGTCTAGGCCTGGTGAAGCAGGATGACGGCAAGTATGACCAGCGCTTCGGCGGCTTCCCGCACCGCTATTCCCGCATGGTCCACTGCGTACGTTTAATGGGAAAACCGCTGATGGCGGCGCTCTCCGGCAAAACCAAGAGCTGGATCGATCCCATCACGCACATGCATTTTGTTGATCTGCTGATGGACGGCGACAAGGTGATCGGCGCTTGGGGTTTTTTGCATCAGAAGGGCACGCCCGTCGTGGTGCACGCCAAGTCGACCATCCTGTCCACGGGCGGTGCGCCGCAGCTGCACGCGCTGAACGATTCCCCCCCGGTGGTTTCCGGCGACGGCTACGCCATGGCGTATCGGGCCGGGGCAGAGCTGATCGATATGGAATTCATCGATTATCAAATTCTGACCGCGGCCCCGCCAAAAATGGCGGGCTATCCGCCTTTCTCCACCGGCCTTTTGGGCGGCGGCGGCTACCTCATCAATGGCGAGGGCGAGCGTTTTATGCACAAGTATGAGCCGGAGAAACAGGAACGCACCACCCGCGCGGTCATCAACCGGGCTATGGCCATCGAGATCATGGAAGGCCGGGGCACAAAGGACGGCAATATCCATATCGACATCCGCCACGTGTTCGACGAACTCAACGAAGGGCCGGGCAAATCCATCATCGAGACCATGAAGAAAAACGGCGTCGATATGAGCAAAGAGTACCTGGAAGTGAACAGCGGCCCGCACACCTATCTGGGTGGCATCCGCATCGACGAATGGGGCCGCACCAATGTTGAAGGTCTCTATGCCGGTGGCGAAGCGGCCGGCGGCATCCACGGCGCCAACCGCCTTGGCGGCCTGGCGTTGATCGATTCATACGTTTTCGGGTTCCGTTCAGGGGTTGCCGCTGCGTTGGAGTCCAAAGAACGCACCGCCCCGTCCGCGGACGCCGGCGGTTGGAAAGACAAGCTGGCCGAGCTGGAAGCCGAGGCCAACAGCGACAAGTCCGGCCCCACCGCAGACGAGTGGCGGCTTGAGGTCCAGACATTGGTCGCCGGTTCCATCGGTCAGGTGCGCCGGGAGGATATTCTGGTCGATGCGTTGGCCAAGCTCGACGAGCTGGAGGAAAAAGGCAAAGACGCGCAAGTGGACAGCAGCTCCACCCGAAACCAGGCCGAGTCCCTCCGCCGGAACTCGGAGACCCAGAATCTGATCGAGACAGGCCGTATGCTGGCGACGGCGGCGCTCAAACGCCGGGAAAGCCGGGGCGGTCACTACCGGATGGATTATCCGGAACAGGACGATAAGAACTTCAAGGGCAACTTCATCATCAGGGAAGAAAACGGCGCCTGCACAGCGGAGCTGCGCCCCGTCCCGTCCCGCGACGACATCGCGCCGCCACCGCCGGGCGAGATTTCCCTGGAATACGATCCCATGAACGAGGATGCGGCTTAGGGCCAGGCTTGCTGCGCGTTGAGGAAGGGCAACATATAATTTTAATTCCGCGAAGTTCTGTTTTAACTCCGCGTAACTGTTTGCTACCGTACCTAAGGTGATTTAATCGCCCAATAAAAAGAACCTACGTTCAGAGGCTCCTAACAAGTGCAAAAGCGCGAAAAGCGCAAAACACATACGACGACCTGACAGGGGAGTTTCATGCCGCTCTACGCTGGGAGAGCTTTAACCGCACTGGCTCTGATGGGAATATCAGCCTACGTGTGGATCGTGTCGGAAGAGTTTCCGGCGAACGGTCACCAGGTGCCGCAATTCACGTCCGGCGTGGCGATGTTGTTGTGCCTCGTCCTGCTGGTGAATGCCTTCCGGGGCAGTGATAAATCTGAAAAAATCAAATTCGATCTCAGCTTCGAGGCGAATAAGCAGTATATAATCCTGGTCCTCGCCATCGCCTACGTCCCGACCATCTTTGAGCTAGGCTTTTTTACTTCTTCTTTCCTCTTGCTGCTGATCGGCTCCCTTATCGTCGGCGTTCGCTCGCCGAAACCGATCATATTTACCATCGGCATTTCGATCCCGCTGATGTACCTGTTCTTTGAAATTTTCCTGCAAGCGCGGCTGCCGCGCGGCATTTTGATCTAGGCGGGGCGGCGATATGTTTCTCGAAGAATTCAGCTACCTGCTCAATATCCTGACCATCCCTAATTTGCTGGCGATGCTGCTGGGCGTCTCGGTCGGTCTGGTGATCGGCGCGATCCCCGGCCTCAGCCCGCCCATGGCCATCGCCCTGATGATCCCGGTTTCTTTTGAATTTCCGCCGGCGACAGCCCTGATCCTTTTGGTGTCGTGCTATGCGTCCGGCATCTACGGGGGCTCTTTCTCTGCGATCTTGCTGCGCACACCGGGCACCTCCGCCTCCGCCGCGTCGGCAATTGAAGGGTACATGATGACCACCCGCGGCCTCGCCGTCGAAGCCATCAAAATATCCACTTTCGCCTCTGTGATGGGCGGCATCATCAGCGGGTTTGTTCTGTTGTTCCTGTCCAAGCCCCTGGCGCAAGTTTCTCTCTGGTTTGGCCCGGCGGAATATTTCCTGACTGCGCTACTCGGCCTCACGGCTATTGCGTCAGTGACATTTGGATCGGTGACCAAGGGACTGATCTCGGGCCTGTTGGGCCTGCTGATCAGCACGATCGGCATCGACGAGTTTTCAAGCTTCCCACGCTTTACCTACGACATGGTCGGCCTGGAAGCCGGGATCGGCATCTTGCCCACCATTATCGGACTGTTCGCCTTCGCCCAGGGTCTGGAACTATGTGAAGGCCGGGCCAGTGGCACCATCTCCGGGCTCAAGACTCTATCCTGGAATGTCTGGCCCAAACTCTCCGACATGTACCGTGTGCGCTGGTCGCTGTTCCGAGGCTGGCTGTGCGGCCTGGTCATCGGCATCATTCCGGCGGCCGGCGGCAGCATCGCCCAATGGATCGCCTACGCCTGGGAAATTCGCCGCGCCAAACCGGGCGATGAGTTCGGCAAGGGCGAGGCCAAGGGCTTGGCCGCCACGGAAGGCTCCAACAACGGCGTCACCGGCACATCCCTGGTGCCGATGTTTGTGCTCGGCATTCCGGGCGGCATTTCAGCTGCCGTCATTTTGGGGGCGCTCTCAATTCATGGGTTACAACCTGGCCTTCGCCTATTCAAAAATAACCCAGAAGTCGTCTACACCATCATGTGGGGCTTCATCGCCGCCAACGTGATGATGGCCGGACTCGCCGCCGTCATGGCGCGCACGTTTGCCTATCTGACCCTGGTCCCGCGCGGCATCCTCGGGCCGCTGATCCTGATGTTCAGTGTGGTTGGCGTCTACGCCGGTTCCAACAACGTCTATGACATTTGGATCACCGTGGCGATGGGGATACTCGGCTATTTCATGCAGAAGTACGGATTTTCGCCGGCAGGTGTTCTGTTGGGCGTGATCCTCGGCCCCATTGCCGAAGACGGCATGCGGAACCTGCTGATCATTTCCGACGATGCGCCGATTGGCTTTATCATGGGGCGTCCGGTCTCGCTGGTTATCATCGCATTCATCGTTGTCATTATGTCTTTCCCCCTCATTCGCCGGCGGCGAGAGCGGATAGCCCGAAGGAGTGACGACTGAGAACGAGCAAACAAGTCAACAACATGAAGGACGGCATACCGTTCCGGCAGATTTTAGGCGTTCAAGTTCAATCAACTACAGGAGGACTACAATGAAGTTTTCATTTAAACGCACCGCCACGTTGGCTTTGGCCGTGGCTGCCGCGGGCGTCTTGGCGTTTACCGCCACGACGGCGTCCGCGCAAAAATACCCCAGCGGCCCCGTCCAGTTGGTCGTGCCGTGGAAACCGGGTGGCGGCACAGATCGATCCATGCGCCTGTTCGCACCCTATCTCTCCCAGACTCTCGGCGTGCCGGTCAACATCATCAACATTGGCGGCGGCGGCGGTTGGGTTGCCTGGGCGAAAATGGCGAAATGGGATCCCGAGAAAGATGATCATATCATCGGCATCGTGAACTTCCCGCACATGCTGTCCTACCTGAACCCGAAGATGAAGAACAAGAATAACCTCAAGTCCTTCAACTTCCTGACCGGACACAGCATCGATCCGTGCATCTGGGCGGTGCGTGAAGGCGACCCCCGGTTCAGCACGCTGCCCGAATTCATCAAGTATGTTGTCGATCATCCGAACGAAATCACCATCAGCGTCGGCGGCTTCGGCAGCGACGACCATCAGGCTGTCGCATTCGCCGAGAAGTTCATCCCGGGCTTTAAGGTGAAAAAGACCTTCGGCAACAACGACGCCAAGAAGCTGCAGGAACTGTATGGCAAGACCGTCGATGCGGTCGGCGGCAACGTCAGCTACTTCGTGCCGCACATGCTCGAAGGTAAGCTTCGGACTCTGGCCGTTCTTGATGACGAGCGTTCGCGCTACCTGCCGAACACCCCGACATTCGTCGAGGCAACCAAAGTCAAAAACTTAAACTTTGCCGCTCGTATCTTCGCTGCGGCGCCGGGTCTCGCCCCTGAAAAGGCGAAAATCCTGACAGAGGCGATTCATAAAGCCATGGATATCCCGGAGTATGCGGTTCGCGAGGTCACGAACCACAACACCCTCGCCAAGATCGAGGGTGAGAAACTGGATACGTTCTTGGCCGGTTTGGCCGACACGGTCAGCCAGGTTAAGTTCTGGGATCTGCCCAAGTAAGTCACTTGGACGGTCTATCGTCTAAAAGCGGCGTCCTGCTTAATTAAGCGGGACGCCGTTTTCTTTGCCCACCTTTGGGGGTTAAAAAATCTCCCAAATTGGGGCAAAATAGAGTATCCAACAGATGAGAACCGCAAGTTGAATCGCGCAAAACAGACAGCAAAAGATTGGGGGCACCCATGCAACAGGCCGTACATACGATCCCGGAAGAGTTCACCGACGAGGAAATTCCAATCCTCGATTTCGGTCATTACCTTTCAGGCGAAGACGGGGCGCTTGAAGCCCTGGCGGCCGAACTACGCCACGCCCAGGAAAATGTCGGCTTCTACTTTGCCATCAATCACACGGTCCCGCGCGAACTGATTGACCGGACCCACGCCAACCTGAAGCGCTTTTTCGATCTGCCGGATGAAGAAAAACGGAAACATAAAAACTACGTCCCGCCCCTTTCGACCATTTATGTTTCATCGACAGTCAACGAAAACACCAAGCCCGACCTGAATGAAATGCTGCGGCTTGTCCGCGAACGGCCCGATGATCATCCCGCAATCAAAGCGGGGTTCCCCTATCATGGCCCGAACCAATGGCCCGACGAAAATCTCCTGCCCGGCTGGAAAGAGGAGATGCTGGAATATTACGACGCCATGGAATCGCTGGGCGAAAAGATGCTGCCCCTGTACGCACGGGCACTTGATCTGCCGGCCGACTACTTCGACGGCCTGTTTGACGATCCGGTTTGGTCAACCCGCAACCAGCACTACATGCCGGCATCGTCGGAAGATAATCAGTTCGGCATCGCCCCGCACCGGGATCACGGCTTTATCACCCTATTGCCCGTGACCGAGACACCGGGACTCGAGATCCTGACCCAGTCCGGGCGTTGGCTGCCCGCCAACTGGGTCGAAGGCGCCATGATCGTCAATACCGGTGAGTTCCTAAACCGCTGGACCAACGGCCGTTTCATGGCCACGCCGCATCGGGTGCTGCCCGTAAAGACCGATCGTTATTCGTTGGCGTTTTTCTACAGCCCGACCTGGGACACGGTTGCCGAACCGATGCCGAGTTGTGTGTCGGCCGATAATCCACCTCAGTTCAAACCGGTACGGTTCCTGGACTACCGGGTTTGGTACATCAATCAAAATTACCTCACCGAGAACGACAAGGCGGAGCCGGAACCCCCAACGCCGGAAAACAGCCCCTACAGCCTCGACACCTAGAAGGCGCCGCCCAGTAACCGGAATATTGTGACTCTTTCAGGGTCGCAACGGTGGATCACGATCGTGGCGGTTTATCAGCGCCTCGAACACACCAATTGAATGACTGTCATAAAAAGTGGAAGTGGACGGATGAGTGCTATCAAAAATATCGGCTTTATCGGGATCGGCAAAATGGGATACCCCATGGCGGGACATCTGGCATCTGCCGGTTTCAACGTGACCGTTTCGGATGCCGATCCCAAGGTTGTCGATCAATTCGTAAAGGAGCATCGCGGACAAGCTGCAAGCTCTTTAATGGAACTTGCCAAAACTTCGGACGTCGTGATGACCATGCTGCCCACCAGCAAGATTGTCCGTTCTGTAGTTCTGGGCAATACATCGGATGACGACTGCCTGCGACACGGCTTTCAAGCCGGCGACATCTTCATCGACTGCTCAACCTCCGATCCGGTCGATACGCGACACTTGGGGGAAGAGCTCCAAAAACACGGCGTACAAATGCTGGATGCGCCGGTGGCCGGTGGCCGGGTCTTTGCCATCGACGGCACGCTGGACATCACCGTTGGTGGCGATAGTGGACTGATCGAAACTTGCGGCCCGATCTTTGACGCGATCGGCCAAAGTGTCTTTCATTGTGGCAGCTTAGGCGCCGGTCACGCCATGAAGGCGCTGAACAATTACGTCAACGCCAGCGCCCTGATCACGGCGATTGAGGCGCTTTCTATCGGCAGCAGGTTCGGCCTTGAGATGGATAAGATGATTGCGTCCATGACGGCCGCCGCGACGGGCCGGAACAACCCGATTGAGAAGAAAGTCATCCCGCAGATTCTCACCCGCCGCTTCGCCACAGGCATGGACCTCGCCCTGCTGGCAAAGGACACCAGGATCACCGTCGATATGGCTGAAGCTTTGGGCGCCTTCGCGCCTGTGGCTGAACGATGCAGCGCGCTCTGGTCGGAAGCGGCAGAAGAATTCGGGGCGACGGAGGACCAGACCTGTGTTGCCAAGCTCTGGGAGAAGAACAACCAGGTGACACTGATGCTGGACGAATAAGATTTCGTCCGTAGACTCAGTTAAAACACCTGAGGGAGAACCGAATGTTGAATTTGGCGATTGTTGGGCTCGGCTACTGGGGACGGCGGCTTGTGGCGTCGGCCGAGGCAAGTAACCGTTTTAAGGTAACCCGCGCCGTCGACACCCAAGCCGACGATGAAGGGGTCAGAAGCTTTGCCGAAAAAAACGGAATGACCCTCTCCTCCTCTTACGACGATGCCCTAAACGATCCGGCCATCGACGCGGTCGTTCTCGCCACGCCCCACAATATGCACCCGGACCAGGTGATCGCCGCCGCAGAGGCCGGCAAGCATGTCTATACGGAAAAGCCCTTTTCTCTTCACAAGGCCCCTGCCGAGAAAGCAATTGCCGCCGTCCGCAAAGCCGGAATCGTGGTCGGCCTGGGCCATGATCAACGCTTCTATCCGGTCGTCATCGAGATGAAGCGGCTGATCGACAAAGGCGAACTTGGGACCTTGCTGCATATCGAGGCCAACCTCAGCCACGACGCTTATCAGATGGTTTATCGCGCCAAAAACAATCCGGGCGAGTTATCGGACGCGGACAAAAAACGCTATGGCGCGAGCCGCAAGCCGTCCGCCTGGCGGCTTGATACGAAAGAAGCACCCACCGGCCCGCTGGTGCATTTCGGCATCCATCGCGTTGATAGCTTTATTCATCTGTTCGGCGAGGTGGACTGGGTGTTCGCCAATTGTGCGGAACGCACCCTGGACCCGGCCGTTATTGATACGATTGTGGTCTCCATGAAGTTTAAGAACGGCGCGACGGGCCAATTAAGCTGTTCTCTCTCCACCCCATTGAATGCTCGGCTGCAGGCCTTCGGATCCAATGGCTGGGTGGAAGCGCGGGGGGCCGAGGACCCGGCAGAGTACGCGCAAACCAGTCTCAAATACCTCACCCATGTGCATGGCGGCGAGCGGCGGGAAGAAAAATTCGACCCCGTGGACTCGGTCCAACGAAATTTCCTGTGTTTTGCCGACGCCATTGAGGGCAAAGCCCCCTTCATCATCACGCCGGATCAAATGGTGCACAATGCGGCCATCATGGAAGCGGTTGAACGATCCGTCGCCTCCGGCAAACCGGAAACAGTTTAAGCAGTAAAGGCAATCAACGTTATGTCCGAGACAAATTACCCCCATCTCTATAGCCCCGGTGAAATTAGCGGCCATCAGATCAGCAACCGATTTGTCACCGCCCCGATGACCCGGGTTAGCGCCGATCCGGACGGCACGCCCAACGAGCCGATGATCGATTATTACAAGGCTTATGCGACGGGTGGCTTCGGTATGGTCATCAGCGAAGGCACCTACACTGACACCGTCCATGCTCAGGGCTATCAGAACCAGCCAGGGATCGCCAACGACCGGCACATTGCGGGCTGGCGGCCGATTGTCGATGCGGTCAAAGGCGAAGGTGCGGTGTTCATTCAACAACTCATCCATGCCGGCGGCATGATCCAACGGACCGCGTCCTCGGCCGGCGCCATCGCCCCGTCCGCGGTCCGGCCGAAAGGCGAAATGAGGGACATCTACTATGGAGAGGGGCCGTTCGACATCCCGGCCGAGATGGACCAGCAGAAAATTGACGAGACCATCGCCTACTTCGCCGCCGCCGCTGACCGCGCTATTGCCGCCGGGTTTGATGGTGTCGAGATTCACGGCGCGAACGGCTATATCGTCGATCAGTTCCTGACCTCTTATACCAACCAGCGAACCGACAAATACGGCGGCGCCATAGAGAACAGGGTGCGCTTCGCGCGCGAGGTTCTTCGCGCCGTCCGGGACGCCGTCGCCGGCAGGGGCATTGTCGGCATCCGCATTTCTCAGACCAAAGGCAATGATTTTGATTACACCTGGGAAGGAGGAGTTGAAGACGCGAAAGTCATCTTCGGCGGCCTGGCGGAAGAGCAACCGGATTACATTCATATTTCCACCCATAAGGGATTGGAGACCGTCTTCGGGACAGACCGGAATCTTGCGGACTTCGCCAAGGAGATCTCGGGTGGTACGGTGATCGCCTGCGGCGCGCTCAACGAGCCGGACCGGGCGGAGGGCATCCTGTCCCGCGGTGAAGCCGATTTTGCCGCCATGGCGAAAGGCGCGCTTGCTGACCCCGCATTGCCAAAGAAAATCGCCGCAGGCGAGCCCCCTATTCCGTTCGACCGGGACATGACCAGCCCACGAGCGACCATTCAGAACACGGCGGCCTGGAGAGAAGCCAACTTGTCCGGTTGATGCCATCCCTCGGATGGGTAAAGATGGACTTTCGGGTACTTTGCTAACCGAGCAGCGACAGAAAAATTAAACTGCTCGGCACTGACCATATCGGGAGGAAACACCATGGATAGTTCGATCATCACACATCTCGTCGGCAGCATGCCTCTGGAAGATGCGGAGAGTGTATTCAGAAAAGTCGGAACTGACATGGCCGGCCATATTCGCCGCATTCCCGACGGTGAAACCGGGCGCCGGCGCCGGTGGATAAGCTTTATCAAGGACATCTTGGTCGATCACCCGGACATGGAAACCGATCCGACGGTGCCGATCTTCCAGTTCATCCAGTTCGACGGAAAAGTCGTTTTCGAATTCGAGCAGGTTCGCTTCAAAGGCGGCGTCGATCCGGCGACCGTCGTGTTCAATACCGGCTATGCCGAGGACGCCATCCGCAACTTCCCTACATTCGAAAAATTGCAGGCGGAAGGTACGATCCCGGCGGATGTGAAGTACCAGATCTGTATGGCGACACCCTTGGCGATTACCTACATGTTTGTCTCGAAACATGCCCGCGCCGATTTCCTGCCAAGGTACGCCCAGCATCTCGCGGACGAGGTAGGCCGCATCATGGCCGAGCTGCCCCACGACAAGATTTCTTATCAGTGGGATGTGTGCCAGGAAGTGCTGATGTGGGAGGGGTATCTCTCCCAGGAAGAACATCCAAATTACAAAGCCGAAATCATCGAGTCGCTGTCTTCGCTGGGAGCGCTGATCCCGGCCGATGTCGAGTTCGGCTACCACCTGTGTTACGGCAGCCCGGCGGACGAGCACCTGATCCTACCAAAAGACATGGGCAATCTGGTCGAAATGGCTAACGGCATCGCCGCAAACGCGAAACGCCCGATCCAATACATCCATGTGCCGGTGCCCGAAGATCGCGACGATGAGGCCTATTTCACCCCATTGAAAGACCTGAAGCTCGGCGATGGCACGGAATTTTATATTGGCTGTGTTCATGCTGGACAGGCGGAGGGGAACGCCAACAAACTGGCGATGGCCCAAAAATTCACAACCGTCCACGGTGTCGGTGCGGAATGCGGTCTGGGCCGCGGCAACCCTGATCTCTTGGACGACGTACTCGACCAGCATCGGCGGCTGTCCACTTAGGAGAATGAACCCATGAAAACTCAAGTCGGCATCATCGGCGGCGGCCCGTCGGGGCTTTTACTTTCCCAGCTATTGCATCTGAAGGGAATCGATACGGTCATTCTGGAACTGCGTAGCCGTGAATATGTGCTAAGCCGAATCCGGGCCGGCGTATTGGAGCACGGGTTTGCTGACCTGATGCGGGAGGCACAGTGCGGCGAGCGTATGGATCGCGAAGGCGAAATCCACGACGGCTTTTTTATCAACAATAACGGCATAATGAACCGAATTGACTTGAAGGGATTAACTGGCGGCAACTCGGTCATGGTCTATGGCCAGACGGAACTGACCCGAGACCTATATGAAGCCCGTGACAAGGCCGGCGGCGTAATCATTCACAATGCGGAGGACGTCAAACCCCACGACATGACAACAGAGTCGCCCTACCTTACCTACCGGCAAGGGGATGATATCCACCGGATAGATTGTGAATTCATTATCGGCGCCGATGGGTTTCACGGTGTCAGCCGCAAATCCATCCCCAAGGATGTGCTGAAGGAATATGAAAAAGTCTATCCCTTCGGCTGGCTCGGCGTCCTGTCCCGCACCAAGCCAATTTCTCCGGAACTGATCTATTCCAAAACTGATCGTGGCTTCGCGCTATGTTCTTTGCGATCCCAGGTCCTCAGCCGCTATTACATCCAAGTCCCGCTAAGCGACAGCGTGGATGATTGGAGCGACGACGACTTTTGGGCGGAATTGAAACGCCGCCTGCCAGAGGAAGTACTGCCCAATCTCATCACCGGGCCGTCGATCGAGAAAAGCATTGCCCCGCTGCGCAGTTTCGTGGCCGAGCCCATGCGTTATGGCAACATGTTCCTGGCAGGTGACGCCGCCCATATCGTCCCGCCGACCGGCGCGCGCGGTCTCAACAGCGCGGCTTCGGATATTTATTATTTGTACCATGCGCTAATGGCCCATTATGAAAAGGGCGATGACAGCGGCTTAGATGCATATTCCGGCAAAGCCCTGGCGCGTGTCTGGAAAGCACAGCGGTTCTCTTGGTGGATGACCAATATGCTGCACAACTATCCAGACAGCCTGCCCTACGACCAGCGACTGCAAAAAACCGATCTTGAATATCTGTTCTCGTCGGAAGCTGCGATGACGTCGCTGGCCGAAAACTACGTCGGCCTGCCATTCTAGGGCGCTTTGAATGCTTTAAACGACGGGATAGGCCATGAATAAGTTCACTACCGCCACCCATTGGGGCGCTTATGAGGTCGAGGTAGAAGACGGTAAAGTCTCCGCCCTGACGCCGATTGCCGCCGATCCTGATCCCTCGCCGATCGGGCCCGGCATGCCGCAAGCGTTGCACGATCCTGTCCGTATCCAGCAACCCATGATCCGCAAGGCCTGGCTGGAAAGGCAAGGCGGCAAGGATAGGGGCCAGGGGCCTTTTGTCGCTGTCTCTTGGGAGCGCGCCCTTGATCTGGCGGCTACGGAGATCGAGCGGGTCCGCACCGAACACGGCAACGCCGCAATCTTCGCCGGCTCCTACGGCTGGGCCAGCGCGGGGCGTTTTCATCACGCCAACAGTCAGCTTCATCGTTTTATGAACACAGCCGGCGGCTATGTCTCCAGTAAGGACACCTATAGCCTCGCCGCCGGCGATGTGGTCCTGCGCCACGTGGTCGGCACCAACACGTTCGGCACGCTCGACGTGGCGACGCCATTGTCGATGGTGGCGGCGCACACGGACCTGATCGTCTCCTTTGGCGGCATTCCCCTAAAAAATGCACAAGTGCAAGGCGGCGGCATGGGCGAACACGGTGTCTCCCCTGCCCTGAAACAGTGCAAGGAACGCGGCGTCGGGTTCGTCAATTTCGGCCCGCTCCGTTCCGATCTGGCGGACTTTGTCGAAGCCGAGTGGCATGCCACGCGGCCCAACACAGACACCGCCATCATGATCGGTTTAGCGCACACGCTGGTGGCAAATGATCTCCACGACCCGGTATTTTTGGCGAGCTACACCGTCGGGTTTGAGCGTTTCAAATCCTACCTGATGGGCGAGGCCGACGGGATCGAAAAGGACGCGGCCTGGGCAGGGGCCATCGCTGATATCGACCCAATGGTCATCGAAGACCTGGCGCACCGGATGGCGGCGGGACGCACCATGATCAATGTGGCCTGGGCGATCCAACGAGGCGACCATGGCGAAATGGCCTTTTGGATGGCCGCCGTTTTAGGTGCAATTCTCGGTCAGGTCGGCCTGCCGGGGGGCGGCTTCACCTTCGGCTATGGCGCGACCAACACGGTCGGCACGGCCCGCTCCAACATTCCCAAGCCTGCCCTGCCCCAAGGGGAAAACGCCATCCGGGACTTCATCCCCGTTTCCCGGATCGCCGACATGCTCTTAGGTGCGGGAACCGAATACGACTATGACGGCGGCACCCGCACCTATCCGGACATCAAACTTGTCTATTGGTGCGGCGGCAATCCCTATCACCATCACCAAGACCTCAATCGCTTGGTGGAGGCTTGGCAAAAGCCTGATACAGTGATCGTGCATGAACCCTGGTGGAACGCCAATGCGCGGCATGCCGACATTATCTTCCCCATTGCCACATCTTTGGAACGGAATGACATCGGCACCGGCCGGGTCGATCAATACGTCTTCGCCATGCACAAGGCCGCGGACGCGCCGGGTCAGTCTCGGACAGACTATGAAATATTCTCCGCCCTGGCCGAACGCTTGGGGTGTGCCGATGCGTTCACTGAAGGCCGGGATGAAAAGGCCTGGTTGGAACACCTCTATCAACGCTTCCAACAAACCGCGTCGGAATTCGTGGACGACGTCCCGTCCCTGGAAGAGTTTTGGGAAAAAGGCAGCTACGTACTACCCGCCTTCGACAACGGTCCCTATCTGGGCGAATTTCGCGAGGATCCGGCAGCGAACCCTCTGCCCACTCCGTCCGGCAAGATCGAGATATTCTCGGAAACCGTGGATGGATTCGGTTACGACGATTGCCCCGGTCATCCGATGTGGCTGGAGCCTTTGGAATGGCTGGGCGCAGAGCTAAGCGGCTCGTATCCCCTGCACCTAATCACTAATCAGCCGACCACTCGGCTACACAGTCAGTACGATAATGGCGGCTATAGCCAGGACAGCAAAATTCGCGGCCGGGAGCCAGCGACCCTACACCCTGCCGATGCAGCCGCTCGGGATATAAAGGACGGGGATGTTGTCCGGCTGTTCAATGATCGAGGCGCATGCCTGGCGGGCGTCAGGGTTTCCGAAGACGTGCGGCAGGGTGTGGTTCAGCTATCCACCGGCGCCTGGTTTGACCCCCTGGATCCTGCGGCACCCGGCAGCCTGGAAGTCCACGGCAACCCCAACGTGCTGACCAAAGACATCGGCACTTCGAAACTGGCGCAGGGGCCGTCCGCCATGTCGGCCTTGGTGGAGGTGCAAAAGTTCAAAGGTGACCTGCCCCCGGTCAAAGTCTTCACCCCGCCTGAGGTAATATCCGAATAGCGCCCAATACAACGGCTTCTTACCCAAATCCAATTATCAGGTGTTCCTTCGCACATCAGCACGTAAGATGGCGCGATGACATCGAAACTGTCCTTTCAAGATTTGCCGCTCGCCGCCGTCGCCCGGAAACATCCGCTGACATACTTTGACATCGGCTCCCGCGGTGGGTTGCAGAATGACCTCCACCCTATCGCCTTCGCCGTTGACGCGATTGGCTTCGAGCCCGATCCGGCCGAGTTTGAACGGCTGCATGATGCTTCGTCGGGCCCCTGGAAGTCGTTCACTCTGCTGCCCAGCGGCGTCAGCGGCAAGACCGGTCCGCGCCGCCTCTACATTCCCGACGACCCACAGTCCGCTTCTTTGCTGGAGCACGACACCTCCATCGGCGAGAAGTTCGACAAGCCCCAGTTTTTTAACCTGGAGCGTATGGAAACCGTGGAAACAGTCTCCCTCCCGGATGCGCTTCAGCAATCGGGGTTAGACCGGGTCGATTACCTGAAAATCGACATTGAAGGCGCGGAACTGGAAATCTTTCGCTCATCAGAGACGCTGATGGCGAACGTCCTCGCGGTCAAAACCGAGGTATCGTTCATTCCGCTTCGAAAAAATCAGCCACTGGCCGTCGAGGTCGATGGGTTCCTGCGACGGAACGGCTTTGAGCTGATGGATATTATCACGCCGGCCCATTGGCGACGGCACGGCTATCTGATCCACCCTTACTATTCAACGGAATCGCCTCCCTACTCTCGGGCGCAAATCGTGCAGGCGGATTATCTCATGTTTCGCGATCCAGAATCTCTGGCCGACGATACGGCCACTTTGCTGCGGCTGTCTCTCATCGCCTTGTCATTTGGATATTTTGATCACGCCCTGATGATCCTAGAGCGGCCCGGCGTGTCAGCCTATCTGGATCAGGAATTCGGCCTCAGCCCTGAAACACTGGTAGCGCCGGCTTCCAAACGGTACGGCCGGGCCGCATTCCTGGGCGCATTATATCAACAGTTCAGGGGCGCTGTGCCCTTCGTGCGGTATCTCATGAACTTGTTGAGATAACAAAGGGCCTAAGACCCGTATTTCACCGAACAGCCATAGGGCCGGGTCGAGGCTTTGGAGACTTTCTTGCCGGCTTTTAACTCAGCCAAGGCCAAGCGGACATAATTCTTGGTGTCCGGGTCGATCTTGCCCCAGGACGTGGGCTTGTCGTCGATGCCCCCTTTGTACACCAGCTCGCCTTTCGGGTTCACGATGTACATATGCGGCGTGGTCCGAGCCGAATACATTCGGCCGATCTCTCCCTTGGGATCAAGGATGACCTTGGTCGGCGCGGCCTTTCGGGCCGTGGTCAGATCGTTGGCCTCCTTACCGGAAACATGGCCCTGAGTACCTGGCGCAGACGAAATCACCGACAACCAAATAATGCCCTGGGCCGTGGTCTCCTTCTGCAGCTTCTGCATATTGCCCGTGCCGTAGTGCCGGACCACATAGGGGCAGTCGTGATTGGTCCATTCCAACACGACCGTTTTGCCGCGATAGTCATTCAGCGAGATGCTTTTGCCGTTGGAATCCACACCGGTAAACGCCGGCGCAGGCGCGTTGAGCTTGGGGCTCGCCGAGACGGGTTGCGCGGTCGCCACGGCAATCACCAGAGCGGTGGCGGGGGACAAGGTTTTAACAGCTTTGGTCAGAGTCATTGTTTTGAGTCCTTGGTCTCATATGTGTGGCTCAGAAGCCGGGTTTGAAGCCTGCGGTCAAGGTGTATCCCATCCGCGTTGATTTTCCATCTCTCGTCGCATTCACGATCAACACACCATCCAGTTTGGTCAACTTGCTGTCCTCCGCCAGAAATCCGGGCGCTGCCGTGATGCCGATCTTGCGGCCATCAACGGTAATCTTCATCGGCACAGAGGCGTCCACGGCGCCCACGGTTGCCGGAAAAAATGTGAGCTTGTCCGCCGTCGCGGTAATCGCGGCAGGCAAGCCGGCTGAAATCCGAATACTGTCCTCGGTCTGCACGCCCTCTCCCCGGATCGGCGGATCAACCGGCACGGTGGCGCGATATTTGGAGAACAAGGGCGCGACTAGGGTTTCCGTGCCGCTGCCAACCGGCAACGAAAGCGTAAGCTTCGCCTGTTCCGGTATACAAACCTCGGCGCAGACCAGCCACCCGGCCTCGGCTGTCACCGTAACGCTCTGCCCTGCTTTGACATTCTCGCCGACGGACACGGGGACCATCAACAGGGTTTCGTCCTTATAACCGAAGCCCGACACTGGCCCTAACGAAAATTTCTGCGGCAAGGGCCAGCGAATATCTCCTGCCGATACACCGTCCGGCAATGACCAGGAAATCCGCGTCTCTTGACCGGAATCGCCAGGATTTTGCCAATAGGTGTGCCATCCCGGCTTGGTTCTGATGTGCAGGCCAAGCCAGACAGTGCCACTCGGATCGACAGAAGATTGTTCGCTGACAAGCGTCACCTCGGAATGTGGGGAGGTGTGCTTGGACGCGGCTAAAGCGGGGCCCGCCGCTAGCAGCGCCAATCCGATAAAGGCTGATTGAAATTTTACAGTGCGAAGTCTCATGAATTTCCGCCGCGAATGTATGTTCCTATTTTAGTAAACGGCCAATGCTGCGCAATCCGTCAGTTGATCAACGAATGCGGTCCGATCATTCCAAATCCTTGGCGCATCGAAATCCGATATAGACCACGGCCATGTCCTTGGGCTTGGTCGCCCGGTCGCCGGCCTGCATCCGGAACGCGCCATACCACCACGAGCCGCCTCGGGTGCGTTTTTCCGCCCTGCCGCCGTTTTCGGTCCATTCCCAGACATTTGCGCCCATGTCATAGAGCCCGTTAACGCCGGACTTGGTCGTACCGACCCGCGCCGGACCGATGCCACGATCCAACCGGGCGCTATAATCAATCACCGGCGTTTTGCCGCAATCATTCAAGCAATTTGCCCCTTCGGGCGTCTCGCCGGTCGGATAAGGATAGGTGCGGCCGGTTTGGAACGGCGCCGGCGGGTTGGCCCGAAACTCGGTAAACGCCGCCAGCGCCCATTCGTCATCCTTGGGTAGACGCTTGCCGGCCCAAGCACAGTACGCGGCCGCATCGTCAAAGGTGACATGCACCGCCGGCTCTTGCGGATCACCCGGCGTCCCGAACGGCGAGGACCACACCCAACCGGCTTTCTTCTCCCAGCCGGAACCGTAAACCAGCCCGCCGCCCCGATTCTCGGCAGCGGTCACGTAGCCTGTCGCCTCGACGAATTCGCGGAATTGCTGGATCGTGATCTCGGTCCGGTCGATGGCGAATCCTTTGATCGGCTGCATCTCTGCATGGGCGGACGACGCCGCTAAGACGGCTAAAAGGACAGCAGCGACGGAATGCATGGGCATGCAACGGAGGTTGATCATTTTAACTCTAGTACTTGGATTGCCTTGGTTTCCTTGGCAGAATCGACCAAAGCATACGCGCGGTAAAAATCCAAATCAAAACGCCGGCTTTAAATCGGTAAATTAACCCGGAGCAACTCCCATCGACGAGCCAGAGTCCAGAAACCCGCGCCGGTTGCTTCGCACCGCCAATATGCAGTTCATCTGTGCGGTGGCGATGAGCACCTTCGGCGGAACGGCCCTGGTCTCGCCGATCCTCCCGGTGATACAAGACGCCTTGAACGTGGAAACAGAGTCCATCGGCTGGGTGGTGGCCGCGTTCAGTTTGCCGGGCATCGTCTTTATTCCCCTGACCGGCATCCTGTCGGATCGCTATGGGCGTCGGGCGGTAATGACTCCGCTTTTGTTCCTCTACGGCATCACCGGCGGGCTCACGTTCTTGGCCCCCAATTTTGAGACTCTGTTGGTCCTGCGGTTCCTGTCCGGAATCGGCGCCAGTTCCTTAGGGTCGCTGACCATCGTCCTGGTCGGCGATATGTTCGAGAAAAAGGACCGGGCCGCCGCCCTCGGCTATCGCATCGCGCTGGGCCAAACCGCCAGCGGGGTGATCCCCGTTCTGGCCGGGTTTATCGCCTTGGCCGGCTGGCAGTATCCGTTTCTGCTGTATTTCCTCGCGGTGCCGCTGGGCTTTGTCGCCCTATCGATTCTGGAGAAACAAACCGACCGCCCGTCGGTCACTGACAAGACCTATCTGGGCAATGTCTGGCGCGCGATCGCCAACCCAAGAACCGCAACCCTGCTGACCATCGCGCCGACCCTGATGATCGTTAATCAGGGAATCACGGTGACCTTCATCCCGCTGTTCATGAGCGCCGCGCTAGACGCCTCGGCCGCCACGATCGGTATTGTCCTGTCCGCCCGGGTGATCACCAGCATCATCGGCGCCACACAATTGGGCCGGCTCACCAACACGTTCAGCGCCGAGAGCCTGGTCATCGTGTCGATCATCGGCCTGGTCCTGTCGGTGGCTTCGGTGCCGTTCGTCTCCTCGATCTGGGTCATGCTGATCCCGTCACTGGCCATCGGACTCACCACCGGCATCGCCTTCCCCGCCTTTCAAAGCCTGCTGGTACAGGAAACACCGGATCCTGCCCGAGCGGCGGTGATCTCTACCAACGGCGTCAATAACCGCCTGGGCCAGGTCCTGGGCCCGGTGCTGGGCGGCGTGTTGTTCGGCATCGGCGGGTTCGATCTGGTGTTCTTCGCGGCCGGCGCTTTCCTCGTCGTGATGGTGCTGTTTCTCTACGTGTCGCTCAGGCTCAATCCGCTCGCCGCTTAGCCAGTTCGCGATACAGCGCTTCCGGGGAGACGCCAATCTGCTCGGCAACGGTTTTCCATTCCCCTTTCGATGGCAGCCCTTCCCCTCGCCAGGCCAACCAGCCGTCGAGCCGGTCGGCGACCTTGTTTCTCGCCAGGATTTCACTGCGGGAACGGGCGGCCT
>CAZSXT010000017.1:80712-82459 GCA_964611435.1 uncultured Rhodospirillaceae bacterium
AGCCGGTCGGCGACCTTGTTTCTCGCCAGGATTTCACTGCGGGAACGGGCGGCCTGCACCTCGTGGGCGAGGTGCGCGGACCAGGCCGACGCCAAATCCGGGTTCTCGGCCAACAGGCCCAGAAATACCTTCCGGTCTATTTCGCAAACCGTACTGCGCTCGATCGCCAACCCGTCGCAATGATAGTGATCGGCATAGGCCGACGCCTCCGCAATAACCGAGGTCGGCCGGGCCACTTGCAGGACAATCGCCATGCCGTCGTCGTGATAGCGCGTTAGTTCCACCGCCCCCTCGGACACCAGGAACATGGATGTGATCGGGTCCCCCTGATGAAACAGGTAGGCGCCCTTCGCCACCTGTCGGGGGCCTTTCGACCGTTCCATCATCGCCGCATATAAATCTCCTAACATGATAGCAATCATATCGCGTTCCGGCGTTTCATGCGATATCTCATCTTAGTATTGAACACATTCCCCTGTTTAACTGAGGACGCATTCCCAATGACAAAAACAAACTCACCGAAACCCATTCTGTGCGGCTGGCGCATCGGCATTGCCGGCGGCGTGGCCGTCCTGATGCTGGCCGGCGGTATCTACATTTCCCAGCCGGAACCGGGCCAGGCCCAGATGCCCGGACACGGCCGCCACCACGGCGCGGACGGCACAGGCCATGACATGGTGAACATGCCGGGCCTTAGAGGCCTGAACGCGACGCCCGAGGAGAGCGCCGAGCTCGCCACCCTGTTCCGGAATTTTCAGAAGATCGACCGGACGGTCAAGAACCTGCCCAACGGCATTCAAACGGTGACCTATACCAAAGACGAAGAACTACGGGCGGTTGTCGTCAGTCACGTGACCGGCATGCTCCAACGGGTAGAGGAAGGCCGCGATCCGAAAGTGATGATCCAAAGCCCCACCCTCGACATTCTGTTCGAACGTCGGGACAGGATCAAAACCGAGATCGAGACCACCGACGACGGGATCATGGTCACCCAAACTTCGGACGACCCTGAGGTGGTCAAAGCCCTGCAAACCCACGCCGCTGAGGTGAGCGCCATGGTCGACCGCGGCATGGACGCCGTCCACGAAATGATGATGAAGCGCGGAAGACCTCACTAGGGGTGCTGAGACTTCTCACTTCCGTCATCCACGGGCTTGAACCGCATACACCCCCACCCGCGTTGTCCGGGTCGCCCCGGACTCCGCACCCTCCCCCATCAAGGGGGAGGGCATTTAGCTGCGGAATTGCGATTCGATCAGCCTTCCCCCCTCGCGGCGGAAGGTGGCCCGAAGGGCCGGATGGGGGGATTTCCATCATCTAGTCATGCGCGGGCAGCGACGAAGGAGCGAGACCCGCGTACCCATGTTGAAAAAAGGTGGGTCCACGGGTCACGGCTACGCCGGCCCGTGGATGACTAATATTACACGATACCCCACCCCAAAAGAAAAAGACCCGCCGGTTGGCGGGCCTATTCGAATGTCTGCCCGATACAAGACGTGCGAGGGATGAGCATCCCGATATAAGGACGCCCGCCCGCCGACCAAACCAGCCCGGGCGGGCTACGCTTATCTTTTTGAGAACTGGAAGCTTCGGCGGGCCTTGCGGCGGCCGTACTTTTTCCGTTCCACGACGCGGCTATCACGGGTCAGGAAGCCGCCGCTCTTCAGCACCGGACGGAGGCCCGGCTCATAGAGCGTCAGCGCCTTGGAAATACCGTGGCGCACGGCGCCGGCCTGGCCGGACAAGC
>CAZSXT010000018.1:0-22825 GCA_964611435.1 uncultured Rhodospirillaceae bacterium
CTCTAGTTGACTGCTAACGACATAAAAACCACTTGCGACAAAAGGAGCGATCAGGGCAAACCCGGCCGCCAACGGGTAAACGAGGAAGGGCAAATCAAGCGCCACCAGCATGAGAATCAATAACCACCCGCCGAAAACGTAGATTCCACTGAATGCCAGACCATAGATCGGCGCTGCCCGAAAATCTCTGAATCCCAGAGCAAGCACCTCCAGAAGGTCGTCAGTGTTTACGGTTTGGACTTCAGTGTGACTATTTTCCGTCTCGCCCATGGTCGAACAAGCTCCCATTATTTCTCTCATTATTTTGGGAGAATCCTATGTGATCGCAGTGGACCGTTCCTTGATCTGGAACAAGTTTGCGCTGTCTGGAAACGCATCAAGATTGGGGTCCGGACTTCGTCCAATTGACCTGGCGTGTGGGAATGTTGTGCCCCCGGTGGCCCCATGGCGGGCGTCCCGGTTCCCAAAGCGGATGGTCTGGTCGGCTATTGGAACCGGACGGCATCCGGTGATGCCTCCCTACCACTTCCCGCTTTCCCCTCCCTCTGCTAACCTCGCCCGAACGACACACACGCAGGGGAGTTCACCATGACCGACGACGCGACGCGCATTGCCACCTGTCAATGCGGGGGCCTGACGGTAGAGACCAAGGGCGAGCCGGAGCTTATTCCGATCTGCGGTTGTTCTTATTGCCGGCGGCGGTCGGGCGCGGTCTACGGTACCGGCGTTTATTTCAACAAAGATCACGTGAGTGTTGGCGCTGGCGAGACGAAAACCTTCCGCCGCTCATCGGACGCCGGACGCTGGTTCGACTGTCATTTCTGCACCACGTGCGGCACGACGCTCTATTGGACCATGGAAATTTGGCCGGACCGAATTGGCGTGCCCATCGGTTGCCTGGAAGGTCCGCCGCTGCCTAAGCCCAACGTGGCGGTCTTCACCAAGCACATTCCGGACTGGGCGGCGTTCGACGAGGACATCACGGCCTATGAAGCGGCGAGGCCAACCACCTAACGGCGTCCCCATCACGCTTCCGCGAGGCCGGTTTTCTGATCGACAACGGATTGCTACACTAGGGTCAATGAATATAGATATATTCGAGAGTGAGGCAGACAGGAGACCCTAGAGATGGGCGCACCGGCGCGTGGCGAGACCTATAACTATCCTCGTTTTAAGATGAGTAATTATGAACTTGGCTACTTCCCCGGCCCCAAGGCCGGCGAGAGCGTGGACTACAATTATACGCTCACCGATTTGGAAGGTAACGAAGTCCGGCTGGAGGACTACAAAGGCAAGTGGCTGGTGATCGAATCCGGCAGCCTGACCTGTCCCATGTATGTGAAGAATGTCCAGCCCTTCGCCAAATTGAAGGCCAAGTATCCGGATGTGGAATGGCTGGTGGTCTATGTGCGCGAAGCCCATCCCGGTGAAAAAGCCAAGCAGGCGACCAGTATTGACGAGAAGATAGCCTACGCCAAACGCACCCGGGACGACTATAAGGAAGACCGGAATATCGCGGTCGATACGGTCGACGGCAAATGGCACCACGCTTGGGGGCTATTGCCCAATACGGTGTATGTGATCAATCCGGACGGCAAGGTGATTTACCGGGCCGACTGGTCCTTCGCCCACAATGTGGACCGGGTGCTGCAGAACCGGGATCAGGTCGATGATAACGAACACATCGCCATCATCGGTGCGGCCCCCTGGATCACCATCCCGGTGACCCTAAAAGGCGGCTGGGTCGCACTCTATGATATCCTGATCATCTTTCCGAAAGTCTACTACGAGCACTTCAAGCTCGATATCCAGACCTGGTGGAACAAGCGCAAAGCCAAGAAAGCCTCGGCAACGGCGGCGGAGTAGCCTTCTGGGCTGGACTCTTCTGCCGCATTTTCGAGCCCAATCTGCGTCATGCCTGAGTTGAGACCAGCGTTAGCTGGGATCAAGTCTCGGGTACCCATGGCTGCTGATGTATGGACCCCCGAGACTTGGCCTCAATTTGCATTGAGCCCAACTCGGGGGTGACGCAAAGAGGGAGATGGGGGCGAGTTAACCCCTAATCACTAACGTTGTGCACAATTCTTGTGGGGAACGGGATGGTGATGTCGTTGGCGTCGAAGCCCTGCTTGACGGCTTTGGTGAGATCGAACTTCACCGGCCAGTAATTGGCGTTGTCCACCCAGACCCGGAGCACGATATCCACTGAACTGTCATTCATGGCCATAACCGCAAGGAACGGTTCGGGATCGTTATGAATGCGCTCATCCTCGGCGACAATCCCGCGGAGAACGTCCATGGCTTTGTCGATATCATCGTCATAGGAAATGCCGGCCAGGATATCCACTCGCCGGGTCGAGTTGGCGGAGAAATTGCGAAGCGCTGAGCCCCAGACATTAGAATTCGGTATCGTGATCCGGATGTTGTCCGGCGTCGCCATCACCGTGAAGAATAGGTTGAGCTCCACGATGGTGCCGGCCTGCCCGGCCGCCTCCACATAGTCGCCGACCTTGAAGGGGCGAAAAAACAGAAGCATCACCCCGGCCGCCACGTTGCTGAGCGTGCCTTGGAGGGCGAGGCCAATGGCCAGGCCCGCCGCGCCCAGGATAGTGATCAGACTGGCGGTCTGGACACCAAACTGGTTGAGGACCGCAATAACCGTGATGGTGATCAGTCCGTAACGGACAAAGCTCGAAAAGAAATGAGTGAGGGTCGCGTCTATCTTGTTCTGCTTAGACAGCATCCTGCCGACAAATGCGCCGGCCCGTCCGGAAATCCAAAAGCCGATGATCAGGATGACGATCGCGCCCAGGATATCGAGACCATAGGTGGTCATAATTTCGATGATCTGGTCGATGGCCGGTTCCAACTGTTTCTGTAGTTCTGTAGCCTGCTGGTTCATTTCAACCCCGTGTCCAATGTGCGGCGTTTCCGCCTCTTCCAGAGAGCACAATCCTTAAAAGATGTTGGGCAATCGGAAATTTATCTTCATAATCAAATTTAGGATTTTCGCGGCGGAGAGGCGATCATGCGCACCAATGAACCGATCATCGAATGGCCCAAGGAAGGCGTTCGCCGGGTTCCCTACAGGGTTTACACCAGCCCGGAAATTTACGCGAAAGAAACACACGCCCTGTTCCGGGGGCCAGTCTGGCATTTCCTGGCGCTGGAGGTCGAACTCCCCAAGAACGGTGATTTCAAAAACACCTTCGTCGGTGAAATCCCCGTCATCGTCATCCGCGACAAAACCGGCGAGATCAACGCCATGGTGAACCGTTGCACCCACAAGGGCGCGCTGGTTTGTCATGAGAAAAAGGGCAACAAGCCGGTCTTCACCTGTCCTTATCACAACTGGTCTTTTGACCAGACCGGCAAGCTGACCGGTGTCGCCTTCCGCAACGGGGTGAAGGGCGTCGGCGGCATGCCGGACACGTTTAAACCCGAAGACCATGGCTTGGAACCGCTGCGCGTTGCCATATACAACGGCTTGATCTTTGGCACGTTTTCAGACGAGACCCCGGATATCGAAACTTATTTGGGTCCGGAAGCGCGTCAGTTCATCGACCGGGTGTTTAACCGGCCGATCAAAATTCTCGGCCAATATAGCCAGGGCCTCCGCAACAATTGGAAGCTGATGATGGAGAATACGCGGGATACCTATCACGCCGGTATCCTGCACCTGTTCTTCAATACGTTCGGCCTGAACCGCCTGTCCATGGAAGGTGGCATCGTCATGAGCAACGAGGGCCGCCACCATGTCAGCTTTTCCAAGCTGCTGACCGACGACGTGACAGATTCCGACTATGAAGACAATAAACTCCCCAACATGCGGAAAGGTCTGCAATTGAACGATCCGTCAGTGGGGGTCTTCACGCCCGAGTTCGAAGACGGAATTACCCTGCAAATCCAGACCATCTTCCCCACCTTCCTGATCCAGCAAATCCAGAACTGCCTGGGCGTGCGCCAGTTGATCCCCCGCGGGCTTGATAAGGCGGAACTGGTCTGGACGCTGTTCGGCTATGAAGATGACGACGAAGAAATGACCCAGAAGCGGATCAAGCAAAGTAATCTGGTGGGCCCAGCAGGGTTTGTCTCGTTGGAAGACGGCGCCGTGCTTGATTTCGTGCAGCGGTCTCTTCGGGAAGGGCCGGAAGACGCATCCGTGGTCGAGTTGGGCGACGAGGCCGACTATTCCACGACTAAGCATCGGGTGACCGAGACGGCGGTTCGCGCCTATTGGGACCACTACCGGGACCTGATGGGGATATAGGTTTATGAGCACCCTGGAACTGGTCGAGGATCTTCAGCGGCGCTATGTGGCGCAAATCGATGACGGCGAGCTCGAGGGCTGGCCGGACTTCTTTACCGATGACGCCCATTACAAAATCATCTCCAAAGAGGCGCTGGACGCCGGGCAAGTGATTGGGTTTTACGTGTGCAACGGCAAGGGCATGTTGCACGACAGGATTCTCACCTTGCGGAAGACGGCAATCTACGAGCAGCAATTCTACCGTCATATGATCAGCGCCACCATCATCGAAGACGAAAGCGACGGGGTGATCACCGCCAGCACCAACTATATGGTGGTGCGCACCACCCAGGATGGCGACATGACCGTGTTTTCCGCCGGCCGGTATCGGGACACGATCGTCGTGGAAAACGGCGAACCCCGCTTCAAAGAGAAGCTGGTGGTTACCGATTCGAATAAGATGGATACGCTACTGGCGATCCCGATCTAAAGATCACTCGCCGTTCATGTTTTTGCGGAACGGATGCGCCGGATAGGTGCCGAGGATGCGCACCTCGTGGGAGAAAAACGCGAGTTCCTCCAGGGCGAACTTCACCCCTCGGTCTTCCGGATGGCCGTCTACCTCCGCGTAGAATTGCGCCGCGACGAAGCCGCCGCCGACCAGATAGCTTTCCAGCTTGGTCATGTTGACGCCGTTGGTGGCGAAGCCACCCAAGGATTTATAAAGCGCCGCCGGCACGTTGCGCACCCGAAAGATGAAACTGGTCATCAGCTCGCCGTCACCAGGGCTGACCGCGACCGGCTCCGGCGACATCAACAGAAAGCGCGTCGTATTGTGTTCCGCATCCTCGATATTCGCCGCCAGGGAGTCGAGGCCGTAGATTTCGCCGGCCAGACCGGTGGCGATGGCGGCGTGTTGTTTTTCCCCGCGCTCGGCGATGTCCCGGGCGGCGGCGGCCGTATCCACGTGGACGACCGGCGTAATCCCGTGGTCCTGAATGAAATTCCGGCACTGGTTCAACGCATGCACATGGCTATGTACATGGGTCAGTTCGTCAAGTTTCGCGCCCTTCACGGCCAACAAATGATGCTCCACCCGCTGAAAATGTTCGCCGATGATGAACAGGCCTGATTCGGGCAACAGATGGTGGATGTCCGCCACCCGGCCGGCCACCGAATTATCGATGGGAATCATGGCGAACGCCGCCTTGCCGTCCCGGACTGCGGCGAACGTATCCTCGAACGACGTGCAGGGCAGGGTTTCCATGCCGGGCCTTACGGTCCGGCAGGCGATGTCGGAATTTGCGCCTGTTTCACCTTGAAAGGCGATGATGTTCGAGCTGTCGGTCATGTAAATTTGGTCCGTATCAGAGAGACTTATGAAAATTTAGGCTTGAAACGTTGGTTCCTATATACATTTTATGACGCTTCATCTATACCCTGATCACCGAAACCCGGAAATCGGGCGTCGAATCGAGATTCAAGAGCACAATCGCGCGGGCGCGCGAAATTACGTAAAGAGGGCCGTCCCATGTGGAGTATGAACACCAATAAATATCTTGGCGGACTGGTTGTTGTCGCCTGGATGCTGTTTGTCATCGATGTTGTTGGCGACAAGATTATTCCGCCGATGGAACCCGTTGCTTCGGCTGAGGCCGCCGCCGCTGCGCCGTCTGCCGCGCCCGCCGCAAAGGCCGAACCGGAGCAGCCCCTGCCAGTCCTATTGGCTAGCGTCAGCGCAGATAAGGGCGCCAAAGTCGCCAAGAAATGTGTGTCCTGCCATACGTTTGAGAAAGACGGTAAAAATAAAGTCGGCCCGAATCTCTATGGGGTGGTCGGTGGTGACCGAGGGGCGAAAGCCGGCTTTAATTTTTCCGGCGCCCTCAAGGATATGGGTGGCAAATGGTCCTATGCCGATCTGGATGCGTTCCTGAAGAAGCCGAAGGATTTCGTTAAGGGCACCAAGATGTCCTTCGCCGGTCTCCGCAGTGGCAGCGATCGCGCCGCGGTCATTCTCTATATGCGGTCTTTTGCGGACTCGCCTGCCGCGCTGCCGCAATAATCTGATTGTCTCCCCCTAACCTTAGGGAGCTTCGCGCGCTGGCCGAACGGCTGGCGGATACGGCGCGCCCCATCATCCGGGGGTATTTCCGCGCCGACGCGCAACTGACCTTCAAGGCCGATCAAAGTCCGGTTACCGCCGCCGATACGGAGGCGGAGGCCGCTATGCGCGCCGTTATCGAAACGGCACAACCGGATCATGGCATTCTCGGCGAGGAACAGGCAGGGGTTCGCGAAGATGCGGACTACTTGTGGGTGCTTGATCCCATCGACGGCACTAAGAACTTCGCCTCCGGCTCCTATCAATTTGGCACCCTGATTGCGCTGGTTCACCAGGGAAGACCGGTTATCGGGGTGATCGATCAACCCATCCTCGATGAACGCTGGATCGGCATCACAGGTGAGGCGACCCAATTTAATGGCGAATCGGCATCAACACGCGGATGCGCCACCCTCCGCGACGCCTGGATGTATTCCACCACGCCGGCCATGTTCGACGGCGCAAACGAAGCCCGGTTTAAAAACCTGTCGGGCAGCGTCAAACACGCCCTATTCGGTACGGATTGCTACGGCTACGGCCTGTTGGCCAGCGGCCATACCGATATTATTTGCGAGGCGCAGATGAACCCGTGGGACTATATGGCGCATATCCCGATTATCGAAGGCGCCGGCGGCATAATCACCGACTGGTCGGGTGCGCCGTTAACGTTAAAATCAGACGGAACAGTGCTGGCAGCCGGCGATGCGGATATCCATGCGGCGGCGGTTCAAGCTCTAAACGGCTAATATTCCGCTCACGACCGGGTGAGTGTTCGATTTCTTGGCGTTTCAGGGGTTGAACCGGCGGCGCTGTAGACCACAATAATAGACAAAGATGATAGCGCTAATTCGGCTAGGGAGACCGCTCATGGAGCGACAACATAAACTTGGTTCGTTATTTGTGGCAGTCCTGACCGCCACGGCGATGCTGGCAGGGTCTGTTGCCTATGCCCAGGATGTAAAACCCCGCCACGGCGTCGCCATGCACGGCGAGCCGAAATACGGTCCGGACTTCAAGCATTTCGATTACGTCAACCCGAACGCGCCCAAAGGCGGAAATTTACGGCTTCATGCCCTGCAGACGTTCAGCACGTTTAACCCCTTTGTCCTGAAAGGGGATACGGCAGTGGGTTTGAATGACGTCTTCGAAACGCTGATGGTCGGCCCCGAGGATGAGGCCTTTACCGAATACGGCCTGCTGGCGGAATCCATTGAAATGCCAGAGGATCGGAGTTGGGTTGCGTTCACGCTCCGCAAAGAGGCCCGTTGGCATGACGGCAAACCGGTGACCGTGGAAGACGTTCTCTGGAGTTTGGAAACACTGAAGACCAAAGGCCGTCCGTTCTACCGGTTCTACTACCGGGATGTGACCAAGGCGGAGAAGATCGGGGAACGGAAAGTCAAGTTCACGTTTGGCAAAAGTATTAACCGCGAACTGCCGTTGATCATGGGTCAGTTGACGGTCCTGCCAAAACACTATTGGGAGGGCCGGGATTTCGAAGCCACCACGCTGGACCCGCCGCTTGGTTCCGGCCCGTATAAAATCAAATCCTTCGAGCCCGGCCGGTCCATCACTTATGAGCGGGTGAAGGACTATTGGGGCGAGAACATCCCGGTGAATGTGGGCCGCCACAATGTCGATGAAATCCGGTACGACTATTACCGCGACGCGACCGTGGCCCTGGAGGCCTTCAAGGCCGGTGATTACGATTTCCGCATGGAAAACACATCGAAGGTCTGGGCGACCGGCTATGACAGTCCGGCCTTCAAAGACGGGCTCTATAAGAAGGAAGACATCCGCCACCAAAACTCCACCGGCATGCAGGGCTTCATCTTCAATACCCGACGGGACTTTTTCAAAGATCCGAGGGTGCGCCAGGCGCTCGCCTATGCTTTTGATTTCGAGTGGACAAACAAGACGCTGTTCTACGGTCAGTACGCGCGGACCTCGAGCTACTTCTCCAATTCCGAACTGGCGTCGACTGGCCTGCCATCGCCGGAAGAGTTGAAAATACTCAATCCGTTCAAGGACAAGCTGCCGCCGGAGGTGTTCACCCAGACCTATCAGCCGCCGTCCAATGACGGGTCTGGCCGCATTCGCAAACAATTGCGGACGGCACTGAAGCTGTTGCGTGAGGCCGGCTGGACGATCAAAGACAAGAAGCTGGTGAACGGCAAAACGGGCAGGCCATTCGAGTTTGAAATTCTGCTGATCTCACCCGCATTCGAGCGGATTGTTTTACCGTTCGCCAAGAACCTTGAACGCCTCGGCATAAAGGCCAGCGTACGAACGGTGGATACGGCCCAGTACCGCAAACGGACCGAGGAATATGATTTTGATATGGTCGTTTCTGGCTTTGGCCAATCTCTCTCGCCCGGCAACGAGCAGCGGGACTATTGGGGCAGCGATGCCGCCACACGGCCCGGCAGCCGCAATCTGATCGGCATCCAGGACCCGGTGATCGACAAACTGATCGAACTTGTTGTTTCCGCGCCGGACAGAGATAGTCTGATCATCCGCACCCGAGCGCTGGACCGGGTGTTGCTTTGGAACCATTTCGTCATTCCCCAATGGCATACACGCGACTTCCGCGTCGCCTATTGGGACAAGTTCGGCCGGCCGGATAAAACGCCGGCTTATGGGATCGGCTTCGATGCTTGGTGGGTGGATCAGCAGAAGGCCGCCGCCCTTGCGTCCAAACTGGCCAGCGGGACAAAAAGTTCCCAATAGCCTGGCCGCCATGCTATCCCGTTAAGCTTACCGCCACCTAGACGGAGAGCCGCCGGCCAATGCTAGCCTACATCATCCGCCGACTGTTGTTCGTCGTTCCGACGCTCTTTGCGATCATTCTGTTGAATTTCGTGATCGTCCAGTTTGCGCCGGGTGGACCGGTGGAACAGACAATTGCCGAAATTCAGGGAACCAATGTCGACGCCACGGCGCGGGTGAGCGGCAGTTCTCAAGGGGATACGATTTCTCAGCCCGGCGGCCCGTCAGGTCAGCCGGGCGGCGGACCTGTCAACAAGTACCGCGGCGCCCGAGGTCTAGAACCCGAACTGATCAAGGAAATCGAGAAACTCTACGGGTTTGACAAGCCGCCTCATGAACGTTTTTTCCTGATGATAAAAAATTACGTGCGTTTTGATCTGGGCGAGAGCTTCTACCGGGATCAGAGCGTGGTCGATCTGGTGATCGATAAGCTGCCGGTGTCCATCTCGCTCGGTCTGTGGACGACCCTGCTGGTCTATTTGATCTCCATCCCCTTGGGTATTGCAAAGTCCGTGCGGGACGGTTCCCGCTTCGATGTCTGGACCAGCGCCGTGGTAATCGTCGGCAATGCTATACCCGGCTTCCTGTTCGCGATTCTTTTGGTCGTGCTGTTTGCCGGCGGCAGTTTCTGGGACCTGTTCCCCCTACGGGGACTGGTCTCGCCAGATTGGGATGAGCTAAGTCTGTTCGGCAAAATCATCGATTATTTATGGCACATGGTGTTGCCCATCGTCGCTTTGGTCATCGGCGGGTTCGCCAGCCTGACCATGTTGACCAAGAATTCCTTCCTGGAAGAGATCAACAAACAGTATGTGACCACGGCCCGGTCCAAAGGTCTGACGGAAAAGCGAGTGCTGTACGGTCACGTCTTCCGTAACGCCATGTTGATCGTGATTGCGGGATTTCCTTCCGCGTTCATCGGTATCCTGTTTACCGGCGCCTTTCTGATTGAAGTGATTTTCTCCCTGGACGGGTTGGGTCTGCTGGGCTTCGAAGCGCTGATCAACCGCGATTATCCGATCATGTTCGGCACGCTTTACGTCTTTACCCTGCTGGGACTGCTCATGGGCATTATCGGCGATATCGCCTATCACGTGGTCGATCCCCGGATCGATTTCGAAGCGCGGGAGGTGTAGGAGATGGCGGCGGACCGGCTGTTCGGCATGCATATCACGCCCATCAACCGGCGGCGGATCGAGAACTTTAAAGCCAACAAGCGGGGATATTGGTCCTTGTGGATTTTCCTGGGCCTGTTCGTGATCAGCCTGTTTTCTGAATTTATCGCCAACGATAAGCCGATACTGGTCGGCTATGACGGCGGCATCTATGTGCCGGTACTCATCTCTTATCCGGAAACAACCTTCGGCGGCGATTTCCCGACCGAGGCTGAGTACGCCGATCCCGAAGTGCAGGAGCTGATCCTGGAAAAGGGCTGGATCGTCTGGCCGCTGATTCCCTACAGCTATGACACCAATGTTCGCAATCTGCCGTCGCCGGCCCCGTCGCCCCCGACGGCGCAAAACTGGCTGGGTACTGATGACCAAGCAAGGGACGTTGTGGCCAGGCTACTTTACGGGTTTCGCATATCCGTGTTGTTCGGTCTTATCCTGACCATCCTAAGTTCCATTGTGGGCATTGCCGCCGGCGCGTGGCAGGGATTCTTCGGCGGTTGGACGGACCTGATCTTCCAGCGTTTCATGGAGATTTGGGGCAGTATGCCCCAGCTGTTTATTTTGATTATCTTGGCCGGCCTATTTGTGCCCAGCTTTTGGCTGCTGTTGGGCATTCTGCTGCTGTTCAGCTGGATGTCGCTGGTGGGCGTGGTGCGCGCCGAGTTTCTGCGCGGGCGGAATCACACCTATGTCTTGGCGGCCCGGGCGCTGGGCGTGTCTAACGCCAAAATCATGTTCAAGCACATCCTGCCAAACGCCATGGTGGCGAGCGTTACGTTCCTGCCCTTCATCCTGTCCGGCTCAATCACCAGCCTGACCGCCCTCGATTTTCTTGGTTTTGGCCTGCCGCCCGGTTCGGCCTCTCTGGGCGAACTTCTGAACCAGGGTAAATCCAATCTCCAGGCGCCGTGGCTCGGCATCTCCGGGTTCATCATCCTGGCGATCATGTTAAGTCTGTTGATCTTCATCGGCGAGGCCGTGCGCGACGCGTACGATCCCCGCAAGACGTTCCGGAACTGATCCATGGCCAATCTGCTCACCATAAAGGAATTGGCGGTCAGTTTCGGCCGGGATACGGACAAGGGCGGCCGCGAGGTCCTGGCGGTCAAAAATGCGTCTCTAGAGATCGACCGGGGCGAGATTGTCGCCCTGGTTGGCGAATCCGGCTCCGGCAAGTCGGTGACCGCGCTCTCGGTCATGCGGCTGTTGCCCTATCCGCTGGCCTGGCACCCTAAGGGCAGCATTATATTCGACGGCAAAGAGATCATGGACGCCGCCGAGGCCGACATGCGCGCCATTCGGGGCAATCGCATCTCCATGATTTTTCAGGAGCCGCTCAATTCCCTCAACCCGCTGCATAGTATCGAAAAACAAATCGGCGAGGTCCTGCACCTACACAAGCGGATGACGCCGGCCCAAGCCCGCGCGCGGATCGAGGAACTGTTGGACCTGGTTGGCATGCCGGACGCCAAATCGCGATTGCATTCCATGCCCCACGAATTCTCCGGCGGTCAGCAGCAGCGCATCATGATCGCCATGGCGCTGGCCAATGAACCGGAGCTGCTGATCGCCGATGAGCCCACCACGGCGTTGGATGTCACCGTTCAGGCGCAAGTTCTAAAGCTGCTGCGCGAGTTGACCGAGCGTCTCAACATGGGCCTGCTGCTGATCACCCATGATCTCGGCATCGTCCGGCGTATGGCGCGTCACGTCTATGTCATGCAGGACGGCGCGCTGGTGGAGCATCAGGACACGGAGGCCCTGTTTAACAATCCCGAACATGAGTACACCCAGCGGCTTCTTTCCGCCGAACCCTCGGGCCGGCCCGATCCGGTGCCGGACAACTCGCCGGAAGTGTTACGCGGGCGGGACGTCAAAGTCTGGTTCCCGATCAAAAAAGGCGTCATCCGCCGGGTGGTTGGCCACATCAAGGCGGTGGACGGGATTACCCTTAATCTTCGGGAGGGCCACACGCTGGGCGTCGTCGGCGAATCCGGCTCCGGGAAGTCTACGCTCGGCCGGGCGCTCCTGCGTCTCGACACCAGCATGGGCGAGATCGAATTTCAGGGTAGAGACATTCAAGTACTTGGCTGGAAAGACATGATGCCGCTCCGCCGGGAGATGCAGATCGTGTTTCAGGACCCGTTTGGCTCCCTCAGTCCCAGACTATCTGTCTTCCAGATTGTCGAGGAGGGGCTGTTGGTGCACGGGCTCGGCGGCACCTACGAGGAACGCCGTGACCTGGTGGCCGAGGCGCTGCGGGAGGTCGATCTCGACCCGGACAGTATGGACCGTTACCCCCATGAATTTTCCGGCGGGCAGCGCCAGCGTATCTGTATCGCCCGCGCGCTGGTCCTCAAGCCCAAGATGATGGTGCTGGATGAACCGACCTCGGCCTTGGACATGTCCGTGCAGGCGCAGATTGTTGATCTGTTGCGGGATCTGCAAAAGAAACACGGTCTCGCTTATCTGTTTATCAGCCATGATCTCAAGGTCGTGCGCGCCCTGGCGCATGATCTTATTGTGATCAAGGGCGGCGTCGTGGTGGAGCAGGGAACAGCCGATCAGGTCTTCGACGATCCGCAAGAAGACTACACCAAGGCGCTGATGAAAGCGGCGTTTGAGATCGAAGCGGACGAAAGCGGCGTGGTGTCGTTTTAAAAGAGCTGAAAGTCAGGCGCCCAATAGGCGATATAGAGAAGACCCGCCCCTAGGAACAGCCGGTAAATCACAAACGGGGTAAAGCTGGCCCGCTTGAGCCAGACCATGAGAAGCGCAATGGCGATCAGGGCGAAACCGAAAGCCATGGCGCCGACGGTGAGCGCCTCGCGGAGCAACACCTCGTTCTGGCTTTCGTAGAGTTCCCAGCCCTTCAACCCGCCGGCGGCGATAATGACTGGAATAGACAACAGCAACGAAAAACGCGCCGCATCCTGGCGTTCGACGCCGAGGAACCGGGCGGCGGTCATTGTGATGCCGGCGCGGCTTGTGCCGGGGATCAGCGCCAGCACCTGGAACAGGCCGATGAAAAAGGCCCCGGCGAACGTGATATGCTCGATCCGGCTGATGGTCATATTGACCTTGTCGGCGATAAACAGCAGGACGCCGAAACCCAGCGTGGCCCAGCCGATCACTTCGAGGGAGCGGAAGGCGTCTCCCATATACATGCTGACATAGAAGCCCGCGGCCACCACCGGCAAGGTGGCCAGGAGTAATTTCATCAGCAGATAAAATTCCCGGTCCAGGGGGCGCCGGTTGGACATCTGCTTAAAGCTCCGCAGCACCGATCCGGTCATCGATAACAGGTCTTGCCAGAAGTAAAGTACAACGGCGAGCAACGTGCCCACATGAACCGCGACATCAATCAAGAGACCCTGGTCCGCCCAGCCGGTCAGCCTGGGCACCAGAATGAGGTGCCCGGAGCTTGAGATGGGCAAAAATTCGGTGATACCTTGCACGGCGGCGAGGACAAGAAGCTGAATGAGTGGCACGAGATCAGGCCTTTTCTGATCGGCGGACGGTCGAGGGTTTTCTAAAATCCGGAATAGGCCCGCCGCTCCTAAAATTTCCTTAAAGGGATCGAATAAACAAGTGTCGGTCTACTGGCAATCGGGGAAATACGCATCTGTATCCGGGCGAGAATCTTTCTTATAAGAGTATCCGATGCGCACCCTCTATCACCTTTGGCTCGATCCCCATGCCCGCAAAGTCAGGATCGTTCTCGCCGAGAAGAAGCTCGAATTCCAGATGGTTGTTGAACAGGTCTGGGAACGGCGGCGGGAATTCCTGGCCCTGAACCCGGCCGGCGAAGTGCCCGTACTGGTGGAGCCGGACAGTACCGTTCTGGCCGATTCGGCGGCGATCTGTGAATACTTGGAAGAACATTCGCCGGAACCTAATCTGTTGGGCCGGAAACCCTATGAACGGGCCGAGGTCCGCCGGCTGGTCGCCTGGTTCGACCGAAAATTCAACACCGAGGTCACCGAGCATTTGGTCCAAGAAAAAGTGATGAAGCGGTTCCTCGGCCTGGGCGAGCCGGATTCCCGGACCATCCGCGCCGCCCAGCAAAACATCCACACTCACTTGGACTATATCGCCTTCCTGACCGACCGGCGGCATTGGCTGGCGGGGGAGGATATGACCCTCGCCGACATCGCCGCCGCCGCGCATATCTCCGCCATCGATTATCTTGGCGATGTGCCGTGGAACGATCACAAGTCGGCCAAACACTGGTATGCGCGGATTAAGTCCCGGCCGAGCCTCCGGCCGATCCTGGCGGACTCCATCCCTGGTCTGCCCGCGCCGAAGCATTACGCGAATCTGGATTTCTAATTATGCCACGCAGAATTCCTGCGTGCCGGTTGAACGTCATCCACGGGCCTGACTGAGTGGAGCCGGAGCTTCGCTTCGGCGTAGGCAGTCTGGTCCCGAGGATCTATCCTAGATTTGAAAATGGGTGCGCGGATCACGGCCTATCGGCAGGTCCGCGCATGACTAAAAATGGAGACCTACCCGCCGCCGTCCAGCCGTTCGAGATTGGCCTGGGCGGATTTGGCCGCGTCGGAGTCTTTGGCGACCTCGATCACCTGCAGCCAGTCCCGGCGTGCGCCTTCCTCGTCGCCGATGAGACGGCGGACGATGCCGCTTTCCAGCAGGCCTTCCGGGTGATCCGGGTCAATCGACAGCGCGTGCGTTACGTCCCGGATCGCGTCCTGGACCTTATCCAACTGACGGAATGCGCTGGCCCGATAGACCCGGGCAAAGACGTGATCCGGGGCCCGGGCGATCACATGATCCAGATCCCGGGCCGCGTCGCCGAAAGCGTCCCGCGCTGCAAAGGCTTGGGACCGGTCGACATAGAGGCTGAGGTCTTCAGGACTGAGTTTAATTGCAGCGGTCAGTAGTGACTCCGCCTTCTCCGGGTTGCCCGCGACCAGCCACGCCTGGCCGGCCTGGCCCAAAAGCGCGCCTTTGAAAGCTGCGGCGGCTTTTACTGTTTGTGCAAGGGACTCCAGCCGTTCCGCCGCATCCACCGTATGTCCCATATTGAGAAGTGACACAGCGGCGCAATGGCTGGCGGCATCGCCGCCACCCAGGCCCCTCCACAGGGTGGCGTTCTCGAACCCTTTCTCCGGCTGGGTGCGCGCCAACTGCATGCAAGCGGCGTACTCCTTTTCCGGATCGATCTCCTTGGCTTGAAGGGGGGCGGTCGTGATCGCGCCGACGATAAGCACAATTGTGGAGATGAAAAATATGGTGCGCAAATGACTTCTCGCCTTTCCCTCGGAGGAGAGTATGATCCCGGCAACTCATAGCAGACAAACAGCCGTTAAATCCATGTCTCTTAACAACTCTCTTTTATGTATCGGTCTTGGATATTCCGCCCGGTATCTAAGCCTGCGCCTATTGCCCAAGGGCTGGACGGTTACCGGAACCTACCGGGAAGAGCCGCCTGTTGACGCGGCCGAACGCGTGCGGCTGACCAAGTACAGTGACGTTTCGTCCGAGGATTGGGCGGGGGTCAGCCATTTGTTGCTGTCCGCACCGCCGGGCTCGGACGGCGATCCCGTATTGGCGGACTTCGGGCAGGCCGTCCACGAGGCGGAGAATCTGCAATGGATTGGTTATCTCTCCACCACTGGCGTCTACGGCGATACGGGCGGCGCCTGGGTGGACGAGACCTCGGCCCTGAACCCTACCAATGATCGGGGACGTTACCGGGCCGAGGCCGAAGCCGCCTGGCTGGCGTTTGGGGAACAGAAGGGCGTACCGGTTCAAGTCTTTCGGCTCGCTGGCATCTACGGACCCGGTCGAAGCCCGGTGGATCAGGTGAAGCGGGGTGCGGCCCGGCGGATCGACAAGACCGGCCACGCGTTCTCCCGCATTCATGTGGAGGATATCGCTGCCGTCCTGGAGGCATCAATTGACCGGCCCAGTCCCGGCGCAATCTACAACGTGTGCGATAACGAACCCGCACCTCAGGCCGATGTCATCGCCTATGCGTGTAAGCTGCTGGGGCGTGAACCATTGCCGCTGATCCCGTTCGACGAAGCAGCGGCGGAGATGTCGCCCATGGCGTTGAGTTTTTGGGCCGATAACCGCCGGGTCTCCAACAAACGCCTGCGGGAGGAGCTCGGGGTTGTGTTGAGCTATCCCACCTATCGGGAAGGGCTGGCGTCGCTGGTTTAGGCGTTCTCTACAAGGCGGCGGACCGTGGTTTTGAGCCGATCAATATCGGCGTCTTCGCTCAATCGGTGATCGCCGTTCTTAATGAAAATGACTTCGACATCTTGTGATCGAAGCTTTTCCTGAATGGCAAGCGCGGTCTGCCACGGAACGGATTCGTCTTCCATGCCATGGAGCAGGCGAACCGGGCAGGAGATAGGTATTTCGGCCCGCAATAGAAGGTGGTTCCTTCCGTCCTCCAGCAGCGCCTTGGTGATCACATAGTCGTCTTCATAGCCGCTGGGGATGACGACGAGGCCATTCTCCTCAATTTCTTGTTTCTGCTCATCGGTAAGGCCCGACGGCAGAAGGTCTTCCGTAAAGTCCGGAGCGGCGGCGATTCCCACCAGCCCGGCGGTCCGGTCCGGCCGCTTGGCCGCCGTCAGCAACATCATCCAGCCGCCCATGGACGAGCCGACAATAATCTGGGGTCCTTCGGTCAGCTCGTCGAATGCCGCCAACGCGTCCTCCGACCAGATGCCGATGGTGCCGTCGGCGAACGCGCCGGACGATTCGCCATGACCTTGATAGTCAAATCGCAGATACGCGTGTCCTACTTCCCGGCAGAGCTCTTCCAAGGCCAGGGCCTTCCCGCCGGACATATCCGACATAAATCCGGTCATGAACACCACACCCGGGGATTTTCCCTCCAGGCGATGGTAGGCGATGGACGCGCCGTTCTCCCGTGTTAATATTCGGGGCGGCGTCGAGGCCGCGTTTTCTTTTGAACTCTCTTGAGACATAATTTGCCCCTGCCAAATGGACCAGGACACCGACCATAACATCCCCGCACCGGATGAAAATGCCGAACCTGTCGCGGCCCGTGCGCCCACTGTCATGCAGGTTCTACCGGCCTTGGTGACCGGTGGGGTGGAGCGCGGGACGGTGGATTTGGCCGGCGCTGTTGTCTCGGCGGGCGGCCGGGCTATCGTTGTTTCGGCCGGCGGGCCAATGGTGCACGAGATCACCCGAGTCGGCGGGGAGCACATCGAACTGCCGGTGGATTCCAAAAACCCTTTCGTGATGTATAAAAATATTCAGCGCCTGGCGGATGTCGCCGCAGCGGAAAATGTGGACATCATCCATGCCCGCTCCCGCGCGCCGGCCTGGAGCGCCTGGCACGCCGCCAAACGCAGCAACAAGCGCTTTGTCACCACGTTTCACGGCACCTACGGCCACGCCAATATTTTCAAACGCCGCTACAACGCAATCATGACCCGGGGGGAGCGGATCATTGCGATCTCCGAGTTCATCGCCGGGCACATCAATCGGATTTACGGCATCCCGCTGGCAAAAATTCGGGTGATCCACCGGGGTGTGGATTTGGATCGGTTCGATCCGGCTAAGGTCAGCCAGGAGCGGGTGATCAATCAGGCGGAAAAGTGGCGGCTGCCGGACGGCATGCCGGTGGTCATGCTGCCGGGCCGGCTGACACGCTGGAAAGGCCAGACCGTGTTTATCGAGGCGATCAAGAAGCTGGGCCGTGACGATGTCCAGTGCCTGATCGTCGGCTCCGATCAGGGCCGGATCGACTACCGTAAGGAATTGGAGCGGGAGATTGAGAACTTCGGCATGACGGGGGTGATCCATGTGATCGACCACTGTGATGATATGCCGGCGGCGTATATGCTGACCGATGTGGTGGTGTCCGCCTCGACCGAGCCGGAAGCCTTCGGCCGGGTGATGGCGGAGGCTCAGGCTTTGGGCCGCCAGGTCATCGCCACCGATCACGGCGGCGCCCGGGAAACCGTAATCGCAGGCAAGACCGGTTGGCTCACCCCGCCCGATGATCCGGACGCTCTGGCCGAGGCGCTAAGCGAGGCTCTCAATCAGGATCCGGCTACGCGGGAAAGTTTTGCCGAGGCGGCCATGGCCCATGTACGGGAAAATTTTTCCAAACAGCACATGTGTGAACAGACCCTCGACGTCTATAACGAAATCCTGGGCGGCGAAGATCAGGTAGGCTCGTGAGCAATCGCGTTCTGGTGATCAAGCTTGGGGCGCTTGGCGATTTTGTCCAGGCCGCCGGGCCATTCGCCGCGATCCGGGATTTTCACCGGCGGGATACGATCACCCTTCTCACTACCCGGCCATTCGCCGAGTTCGCCGCCCGATCGCCTTGGTTCGACGAAGTCTGGATCGATTCCCGGCCCAAGCTCTGGCAACTGGAAAAGCTGTTGGGTCTCCGCGCCCGGCTGAGAGACGGTGGAATTTCGAGGGTTTATGATCTGCAAACGTCCGACCGCAGCGGTTTCTACGCCAAACTATTTTGGCCGTCGCCCAGGCCCGATTGGTCCGGGATTGCGGCCGGCTGTTCTCTGCCCCATGCAAATCCCCGGCGGGATTTTATGCACACCATGGACCGCCAGGCGGAACAGCTCGCCATGGCCGGGATCGATAAAGTCTCCACACCCGATTTCGATTGGGTCGAGACGGATATCAGCCGGTTTTGTCTGCACGAAAAATTTGCCGTCCTGGCTCCCGGCGGCGCGGCCCATCGGCCCGATAAGCGCTGGCCCATGGGGCGCTACGCTGAACTGGCAGAATACCTGAGCGGGCAGGGGGTCCAGCCGGTGGTGATCAGCGGTGTCGAGGACCAGATTGACATAGACGGCGTGGTCAACCTCACCGGCGAAACATCCCTGGAAGACCTGTTTGGCCTGGCAGGCGGGGCGCATCTGGCCGTCGGCAATGATACCGGGCCCATGCATATCTTTGCCGCCGCGGGTACGCCGTCTTTGGTGCTTTATTCCCACGCGTCCGATCCGGCCCTGTGCGCCCAACGGGGCGCCAAGGTGGAAATCATCCGGCGGGAAAATCTGGATGAGCTCAGTGTCGAGGATGTCGTGTCGGCGCTTCCTTCTTCTTGACAGTGATCCGGCTTTTGCCGATATAAGGCCCATGATGAACAACCGTGTAACGACCACCGCGACGACAACCACGACCCAGGAGGGGCCGTGACGTCTGGCGCGTGGCGTTAACGGAGACCCTCCCCGCCCCCGGCCGGGAGGGTTTTTTGATTTTAAGGGCCGCAATGACGGCGATAGACGATAGGAAGAGACAATGGACGAACAGGTAAACGCAGGCGGACCGGTGAAATTGACGCTCCCCGACGGGACGGTGCGGGAATATGACGCGCCCCTGACTGGCATGGATGTGGCGACGGATATCGGGCCCGGCCTGGCGAAGGCCGCGATGGCGATCCGGCTCAACGGCGAGATGAAGGACTTGTCCACGCTGATCGACATTGACGTTGAGTTTTCCGTGGTCACCGCCAAGGACGAAGATGCGTTGGAGCTGATCCGTCACGATGCCGCCCACGCCCTGGCCCAGGCCGTACAGGAACTGTTCCCCGGCACCCAGATCACCATCGGCCCGTCCATTGAAAACGGATTCTATTATGACTTCTCCCGGAAAGAGCCGTTCTCGACGGAAGATTTCGAGGCGATTGAGAAGCGCATGGCGGAGATCGTGGACCGGGACCTGCCCATCACCCGCGAAGTGTGGGACCGCAACAAGGCCATCGAGTTCTTTAAATCCATCGGTGAAGTCTATAAGGCCGAGATCATTTCCGATCTGCCGGAGAGCGAGGAAATCTCGCTCTATAAGCAGGGGGACTGGATCGATCTCTGCCGCGGGCCGCACCTGCCGTCCACGGGCAAGCTGCCCAAGGCGTTCAAGCTGATGAAGCTGGCCGGCGCCTATTGGCGCGGCAACTCCGACAACGAGATGCTGCAGCGCATGTACGGCACCGCTTGGGTGGATAAGAAACAGCTCAACCAATATCTCCATATGCTGGAAGAGGCGGAAAAGAGGGATCACCGTCGTCTGGGTAAGGAGATGGGCCTGTTCCATTTGCAGGAGGAAGCCCAGGGCTCCGCGTTCTGGCATCCTAAGGGCTGGACGCTTTACACCCAAATCCAGGCCTACATGCGGAAACGCCTGGACGCCGCCGGCTATGAGGAGGTGCACACGCCGCAACTGGTGGACCGGACGCTGTGGGAAAAATCCGGGCACTGGGAGAAGTTCCGGGAACATATGTTTGTTGCCGAGGTCGAAGAATCCGAGAGTGAAGGCAATCTAGGCCTGGAGGAGAATGCCGGGGAGGAGCCGCATCATCACGCCATGACCCGGCACCTGGCCTTGAAGCCGATGAACTGCCCGTGCCATGTGCAAATCTTCAACCAGGGCATCAAGTCCTACCGGAATCTGCCCTTGCGCATGGCGGAGTTCGGTTCGTGCCACCGGTACGAGCCATCGGGCGCGCTGCACGGGCTAATGCGGGTCCGGGCCTTCACCCAGGACGATGCGCATATTTTCTGCACCGAGGATCAGATCGAATCCGAGACGGCGATGTTTATTCAGTTGCTGTCCTCCATCTATGATGATTTCGGTTTTGAAGAGTTCGTCATCAAATTCGCCGACCGGCCGGAAGTGCGCGCCGGTTCCGACGAGGTTTGGGACAAGGCGGAAAAAGCGCTCCGCGACGCCACCGAAGCGGCGGATGTGGAGGTGATTATGAACCCCGGCGAAGGCGCGTTCTATGGGCCCAAGCTGGAATTTGTGCTCAGGGACGCCATCGGCCGGGACTGGCAATGCGGCACTCTCCAGGTGGACTTCGTGCTGCCGGAGCGTCTCGACGCGACCTACGTGGCCGAAGACGGGGCCAAGCACCGGCCGGTGATGTTGCACCGGGCCATCCTGGGCTCCTTCGAACGGTTTATCGGCATCCTGATTGAGAACTTCGCGGGCCGGTTCCCCCTATGGCTCGCGCCGCTGCAGGTGGTGGTCGCGACCATCACTGACGAAGCCAATGATTATGCGGCGGAAGTGGCCGCCGCCTGCCGGGATGCCGGCATGCGGGTAGAGACTGATCTCCGCAACGAAAAGATCAACTACAAGGTCCGGGAACACAGTGTCGGCAAGGTGCCGGTGATCCTGGTGGTCGGCGCGCGGGAAGCCGCCGACGGTACGGTGGCCATGCGGCGCTTGGGCGGCAAGTCGCAAGAAATTGTTGCGCTCGACCAAGCAGTTGCTACACTATCGGCGGAAGCGGCGATGCCGGGTGACTAAGGCCCCGCCGCGTTCGAATTATTTTAGGAGGAAGACCTTCATCTTCGATTGGGAAGACACTGTGGCGCGATTTAAAAATCCCCGGTCCCTTTCGAGAAAGGGTCCGTTAGAAGGAGAAACGTAACATCGCACGCCCACAAGTGAATTCGCGGCCCGAGAAAGACGGGCCCGCCGTTAACGAGGACATCCTCTCAGCCGACGTCCGCCTGATCGACGCAGATGGCGATAATGTCGGCGTCGTTTCCACCCCCGACGCTATTCAACGCGCTATTGATGCGGGCCTCGACCTAGTCGAGATTTCGCCCAATGCCAGTCCGCCGGTCGCCAAGATCATGGACTACGGCAAGTACAAGTACGAGGCGCAGAAGAAAAAGAGCGAGGCGCGCAAGAAGCAGAGCGTCATCGTGGTCAAGGAAATCAAAATCCGCCCCGGCATCGAGGAACATGACTATCAGGTCAAGATGCGCGCCATGAACAAGTTCATCGGCGAGGGCGACAAGGTCAAAGTGACCCTGCGCTTCCGCGGCCGGGAAATGGCCCACCAGGAACTGGGGGCGAAGATCCTCGACCGGGTGCAGGAAGACTTGGTGGAGATCGCCAAGGTGGAACAATTCCCCAAGATGGAAGGCCGCCAGATGACCATGGTGTTCGCACCGCGGTAGGCGAGCACTGCGAGCCGTATGCGCGGGCGCCGACCCGCGCATCTCTCTCCAGCATACAACCGTCATGCGCGGACCGCGCCAAAGGCGCGTGATCCGCGTACCTCTCTCCACTCCTCTGTTCCTCTTCCCGCGTTGCCCCCGAGTTGGCGATAGCCAATTCTCGGGGGTCCATAACCCCGCATCCATGGTTACCCGAGACTTGGTCCCAGCTAGCGCTGGTCGGATACGCGGGATTTACCCGCGTACAAGACTCGGGCATGACGCTCTAAAGGCATGCAAGGATCAACATGGGTACGCGGATTACGTCGTGGACTACGTCCGCGCCGGTCCGCGCATGACGGGTAAAGAGAATCCCCGGAATAAACCCCGCTCCCCGTTGTTCATCTATTAAGGCTAACCGTTCCGGTGGCGGCCCCCAACTGAGGATGGGCCGGACGGGCGCGGCCGGTGCGTGTTCCCCCGATCACGCCGGCTATATAGGCGCGCATCGTTCGCCGTTCTTCGCCGCTGGATGCCCGGTTGCCTTACCCCAACCTTCCACCGCCCCAAGCCACCCGGCCGGGGCGGTTTTTTT
>CAZSXT010000018.1:22925-80945 GCA_964611435.1 uncultured Rhodospirillaceae bacterium
GCAAGCGGTCCGGCAGGGATAGCGTCGATTAGGCCATAAATCCCAGGGCAGCCCAGCCGCTTCAATGAAACTCCAATAAGAGGAAACAGCAATGCCCAAAATGAAGACCAAATCGAGCGCCAAGAAGCGCTTCAAAATCACGGGGTCCGGCAAGGTTGTCGGCTCGCCCGCCTTCAAACAGCACAATCTCCGCAAGCGGTCGCAGAAGATGAAGCGCCAGACGCGCGGCACCATGATCCTGCACGAAACCGATGCGCGCATGGTGAAGTCCTTCATGCCCTATAGCCGGAGTAAATAAGATGGCACGTTCTCAAGGAAACGTTGCGAGCCGCGCTCGCCGCAAAAAGATCGTCGCCCGCGCCAAGGGCTATCAGGGCCGGAGCAACAACAATTTCCGCCTCGCCAAGCAACGCACCGAAAAAGGTATGCAGTATGCCTATCGGGACCGTCGCGCGCGCAAGCGGACCTTCCGCAGCCTGTGGATCCAGCGCATCAACGCCGGCGCCCGGCTGCACGGCCTCACCTATTCCCAGTTTATGAACGGGCTCTCCAAGGCCGGGATCGAGCTGGACCGCAAGGTTCTGTCCGATTTGGCGGTGCGGGAGCCGGACTCGTTTAAAAGCTTGGTCGAACAGGCCCAGGCTGCCCTCGCCCAATAGCCGGCATCGCCGGACACGATGAGAAATTGAGAGGGGGCGGCCCGGACGGCGGCCCCCTTTTGCTGTCATAAGAAAGTTTTGGACATGGAAGATATCAACGCTCTGAAAGACGAGGTCACCGGCGCCATCGAGGCGGCGGGTGATCTTGCCGCTCTGGAGGAAATCCGCATTGCCGAGCTGGGCAAAAGCGGCCGCATCTCGGGCCTCATGAAAACTCTGGGTCAGATGGACCCGGACGAGAGGAAAGAGGCGGGCCAGCGTTTCAACGAGCTGAAGAACGCCATCTCCGGGCAGATTGACGCCCGCAAGGCGTCGTTGGAAGATGCGGACCTGGATGCGCGGCTGGCGCAAGAAACCATTGATGTGACCCTGCCCACCCGGCCGGAGAGCCAGGGCGCCATCCACCCGATCAGCCAGACCATCGACGAGGTGATCGCCATTTTCGGCGAGATGGGGTTCACCGTGGCCGAAGGCCCGGATATCGAGGAAGACTGGTATAATTTTACCGCGCTGAATATTCCGGTGGATCACCCCGCCCGTCAGGAACACGATACGTTCTATATTAATGCGGAAAAAGACGGCCAGCGTATGGTGCTCCGCACCCATACCAGCCCGGTGCAAATCCGTACCATGCAGGCGAACAAGCCGCCAATCCGCATTATCGTGCCGGGCCGCACGTTCCGTTGCGACCATGACGCCACGCACTCGCCCATGTTCCATCAGGTCGAAGGCCTGGTGGTGGACGAGACCACCCATATGGGCCACTTGAAAGGCTGCCTGATCGAGTTCTGCCGCGCGTTCTTCGGCGTCGATGATCTGCCGGTGCGGTTTCGCCCGTCCTATTTTCCGTTCACCGAACCCTCGGCGGAGGTCGATATCGGCTGCTCCTTCGAGGACGGCACGCTGAAGATCGGCCATGGGGACGACTGGATGGAAATCCTGGGGTCCGGCATGGTGAACCCGGCGGTATTGGAAAACTGCGGCATCGATTCCACCAAATATCAGGGCTTCGCCTTCGGCATGGGGATCGAGCGGATCGCCATGCTGAAATACGGCATTCCCGACCTGCGCACCTTCTACGACACCGATATGCGCTGGCTGAAACATTACGGCTTCCGGCCCTTGGATGTGCCGAGCCTGGTCAGCCGCGCCGGACTGGGAGGGTAGGCCGATGAAATTCTCGATGAAATGGCTCTCCCAGGAATTGGAGACGGATGCCAGCCCGCAGGAAATTGCCGACGTGCTGACCATGATTGGTCTGGAGTTGGAAAGTCTGGAAAACCCGGCGGAAACGTTGAAAGACTTCGTCGTCGCCCATGTGGAAAAGGCGGAGAAGCACCCCGACGCCGACCGGCTGAAGGTCTGTCAGGTCAATAACGGCACGGAAACCGTCGAGGTCGTCTGCGGCGCGCCGAATGCGCGGACCGGTATGAAAGGCATCTTCGCCGCCGACGGCATGTATATCCCCGGCATCGACACGGTGCTGAAGAAATCCAAGATTCGCGGCGTCGAATCCAATGGCATGCTGTTGAGCGAGCGGGAGATGGGGCTCTCCGACGATCACGAGGGCATCGTCGAACTGGACGATGACGCGGTGGTGGGCACGCCGGCCCCGGAAGCTTTGGGCCTCAATGATCCGGTGATCGATATCGGTGTGACGCCGAATCGCGGCGACTGCCTGGGCGCGCGCGGTGTGGCGCGGGACCTGGCGGCGGCCGGCGTCGGCACGTTGAAGCCGCTGGAGATCGAGCCCATCAAGGGCACGTTCCAAAGCCCGGTCGGCGTCCATCTTGATTTTGATGACGACACCAAGGACGCCTGCCCCTATTTCGTCGGGCGCTACTTCAAGGGCGTGAAAAACGGGCCCAGCCCGAAATGGCTGCAGGACAAATTGCTGGCTATCGGATTGCGGCCCATCTCGGTTCTGGTGGACATCACCAACCTGTTCACCTTCGCCTATGGCCGGCCGTTGCACGTGTTCGACGCGGACAAGGTCAACGGCGATATCCATGTGCGGCTGTCAAAATCGGGTGAGAAAATCCTCGCTCTGGACGGCAAGGAGTACACGCTGGATGACGGGATGACCGTGATCGCCGATGAGAAAGTCGCGGAGGCTCTGGGCGGCGTCATGGGCGGCGAGGAGTCGGGGTGTACCGAGGATACGGTGAATGTGTTCCTCGAATCCGCCTATTTTGATCCAGTGCGCACAGCCATGACCGGGCGTAAGCTGAACCTGCAATCCGACGCCCGCTTCCGGTTCGAGCGCGGTATCGATCCGGCCTTCACCCGGCCCGGCGCGGAACTGGCGAGTAAGTTGATCCTGCAACTGTGTGGGGGCGAGCCGTCTGAACTGATCGTGGTCGGCGAGGAACCCGATGTCTCCCGCAGCTGTTTCCTGCGCGAAGGGCGGGTGCAATCCCTGGGAGGCGTTGATGTGCCCAACGAAGAGATTGAGCGTATTCTGACGGTCCTGGGGTTCGAACTTACCAAGAAAGACGGCGGCTGGGATTGCGCCGTGCCCACATGGCGACACGATGTGGTCGGCGAGGCGGACTTGGTGGAAGAAGTGCTGCGCATCTTCAGCTTCGACAAAATTCCGGCAGTGCCCATGAGCCTGGAAAACACCATGCCGTCCGGCGCGGTTAATCTGCCCCAGGAACGCCGGGCCCAAGCGCGCCGTGCCCTGGCGGCACGTGGCATGACCGAAGCCGTGACGTTTTCCTTCCTGCATCGCAACGAGGCGGCCTTGTTCGGCGGCTCGCCCGAGAGCATCGCGCTGGTGAACCCGATCAGCGCCGATCTGGACATCATGCGGCCGTCGCTGCTGCCCAACTTGATTGCGGCTGCCGGGCGGAACGCAGACCGGGGCCTGCCCGATCTCGCGTTGTTTGAAGTCGGCCCGCAATATGCCGGTGAAAATCCGGAGGATCAGCAGATTGCGGCCTCGGGCATCCGCACCGGCAATACGGGCGGGCGCACCTGGTCGGGGGCGACCCGCGCCGTCGACGTGTTCGACGCCAAGGCTGATGCCCTGGATGTGCTGGGTCAATTGGGCGCCCCGGTGGCCACGGCCCAAGTGGCGGCGGGGGCGGCGGCAAGCTGGTATCATCCCGGCCGGTCCGGCGCGATCCAGCTTGGGCCTAAGATGGTGCTGGCGCATTTTGGTGAAATTCATCCCCGCGTGCTGAAGGCCATGGATGTGGCCGGCCCGGTGGTCGGTTTTGAAGTGTTCTTGGATGCGGTGCCCTTGCCGAAAGCCGGCAAAGGCCCGGCCCGGCCGAAGTTGGAGCTTTCCGCCTTCCAACAAGTGGTTCGTGACTTCGCTTTTGTAGTGGACGCCAGCGTTGCCGCCGCTCAAGTCGTCAATGCGGCGGCTGTGGTGGACAAAGCGTTGATTAAGAATGTTGATGTGTTCGACTTGTTTGTCGGTGACGCTATCGGCGCCGGCAAAAAATCTGTCGCCATCGCGGTCACCCTACAGCCCACGGACGCCACCATGACGGACGAGCAGATCGACGCTGTGGCCGAAAAGATCGTCGCCAATGTGGCCAAACAGACCGGTGGCGCGCTGCGGGGGTAGCTCTCGCCTCAACCGCCCAAAAACACCGCAATCGCCTCGGAAACTTCCGGTGCGCGGAGGTAGCCGTAGGACTTGTGGTGGATGCCGCCATAGTCGTTGATCACTAGGTCGTCGCGAACACCGACGCCAGCGGCGTTCTTTGCATAGTCATCCCGAAGATGCGTGTCGGCGGCTACCGGGTCCCGCTTATCGGCAAAATTCGTCCAGCGGGCGACCAAGGCCGGCGTTGCGGGCTCTCCCCATTCCCGTGCGATTTGCAACACGACGTGCGGCAGCCCCAAGGGCGAACCGAGGGTGATCCAGTGATCGAGTGTTCCCGCGGGGCATTCGGCGGAGAGTTCCTGTAGCGCATCAAAGGCGATGATGGTGCCCATGGAATGGGAAATGACCATGGTTTTTCCGTCCGCCGCCAACGCCTCTTTGACCGCTTGTTTTAACCGCCAGCGCAATTCTTCCCTGGTGCCGGGCTCTTCGTAATAACGGTGGAGGTCCTTGAGCTTCCACTCAAGAACCGCCGCCGCCGCGTGTTCGATGTCCAGTTTCCCTTTGAGAAAATCCAGAGCGTTACCCACATACTTAGAGGCGTCCGCCCTGAGCTCGTCGAGCCAACCGTCTTGATATGTCATCAGCGGTCGATTCGCTTTTAGCATGTCATCCGGCATGTAGGGATACGGTTCCTCCCCGGCCGCGCCAGCGTCCGGCCCGTACATATAGTCGGCCCAGTAAACGCTTGTGAAGGTAAAGTCCGGGTTTGTGAAATTCTTGTTCCGATGCAGTCCATCCCGGATTGCCGCGTCCCACCATTCGGCGAGTTGCCCGGCCGGCGGTTTGTTGGCGAGGCCGTGGATACCGATAATCGTCGTCATAAACACCTTCTCCATGAGTGGTTTCGGTCTTATGACGTAATCTTTTCGGAAGCCGGTCCTGTTCAATGGACCGGCGACAACTTATTCGTGTCGGGTTTCTCGGGCCGGGGATCAGCCTTCCAGATCGATCACCACTTTGCCGCGCGTGTGGCCACCCTCCACATGCTTATGGGCGTCTGCGATCTGGTCGAGGCTGTAGGTCGCGTCGATATTCACTTTGAGGGCGCCATCCGCCAACAGCCCGGCGATTTGGCTCATCTGTTCGCCGTTCGGGCGAACCAGAACAAATGTCGCCTTTACGTCGTGCGTGTCCAGCTCTTCCGGGGAAATCGGTCCGGTGATGCCGGCCAGGTAGCCGCCCGGCTTCAATGTCGCGTAGCTCTGCGGCCGTTGCTCCGCCGAGATGGTGTGAAACACCACATCCATATCCGACAGTTCGTCCTCGAACTTCTTCGCGGTGTAGTCGATGGTTTCGTCGGCGCCGAGGGACTTGACGAAGTCCGCATTCTTGGCCGAGCACGTGCCGGCCACATAGGCGCCTTTCCATTTGGCGAGCTGGACCGCCACATGGCCGACGCCGCCGGCGGCCGCGTGCACCAAAATACGCTGGCCTGATTCTAGACCGGCGGTCTCGAAAATCGCCTGCCAGGCGGTGAGCGCCACCAAGGGAACCGCTGCCGCCTCCACATGGGAAATGTTCGAAGGTTTTTGCGTGATCTCATTGGCCGGCGCAGTGATGTATTCCGCATAGCCGCCGGCTACTTCGGGAAAGCGCGGCATGCCGAACACTTCGTCGCCTTCCTTGAAAGCCGGGGCGCGGCTTTCGATTACGGTGCCCGAAACATCCCATCCCAGAATCAGCGGAAACTGAATATTCTCCCAACGACGGTTGACGCCCATGCCGTCCCGGGTTTTGAAATCAATAGGGTTGAGGCCGGAGGCGGCGACCTTGATCAGAACCTCGCCTGCGCCGGCTTCGGGCCGGGCCACTTCTTCCACGGATAGTTGGTCCGCGCCGCCAAAGTCGTGAATGACGGCGGCTTTCATGGTGCTCATGGGGCGGCCTCCTAGGCGTTGTCGGCGTCGTCAAATTCGCCGTAATGGGGGTAGGTGTTCGCCATATACCAGGTATAGAACTCGTGATACGACTCGGTCGGGTATTTCGGCGGGTTGTCCGGCCCATGACAGGTCGGCAAACATTCACACACCGGATCGAAATCGTTGTTGACGAAGCAGGCGACCGAATAACGGTCCGTGTCCTTGGGCGGAATCACTCGGTGGGGCGTCGCCCGAAAACGCTCATTGCTCCAGCGTTCCAGAAACTGACCGGTGTTGACCAGAATGGCGTCATACATCTGCGGCGGCCGGAACCAGTTCCCGTCTGTGTCCAATATTTCCAGCCCGTCCACGTCGGCCTGCGGCAGGAATGTCATAAATCCGGTGTCCGCATGGGGGCCCAGGCCGAACTCATTGTCCTCTACATCCGGCACGGGCGGATAATAGGCCATGCGGAAATAGGTATAACTCTCCCGGAAATAGGGCTCGAAATAGTCCAGCGGCAATTCCAGGGCGGCGGCCCATAGGGGCAGCATGCGCTTTCCGAGGGCCGTGATCGTGCTCATATACTCGTTCACCGTCTCCCGGAAACCGGGCAGACCGTCCGGCCACTGGTTCTCTCCATAGAAGCGTTTGCCCGCCTGACGATGGGGGTTGTCGGGCCCATATTCGGTCGCGAAAACCATGGTCGAATTGGAATCAAACTTGGTGTTTTTATTGTAGGTGGAATGTTTGACCAGTGTCGCCTTGGGCGGAATAAAACCCCGCTGGTTCTCGTTGATTTGCAGCGCGAGCTTGTCCTCATTGGGCAGCGCGTGAAAGCGTTCTGTTTCAGCGAAAATCCGTTTCACCAGATCGTCGGAGACGCCATGGTTCTTGATGAAGAAGAACCCGACATTCTCGCAGGCGTAGCGCAATTGTGCGGCCAGGTCGTCGCTGGGCGCGCCCTCGCCGGCGAGAAACTCGCCAATATCCAGTATCGGCAGATCGCGATACTCGGCTTTAGACTGTGAGATGCCGTCCGGCATGATGAATCTCCCTTGGCGTAATTCTATGCGGTGTTTTACGGCTGATTGTAACAGCCCGGCCCATGGGCTCGTCAAGCGGCGCCAATCTCTGTCAGCCATTTTTGGGAACAGCGTTTAGCGGAGATTGCCCACTTCCCGCGCCAGTTCTCTCGCGGTGATATAATGGCGGCCGGGTGGTCCGGGATCGCCACCCACGCGGAACACTTCCTTTCCCCCGGCATCAAACAAATAGGCGGCGGGGATGGACTGAACGCCGTCGAAATCCCGGATGATCTGATCGGAACCGCTAATCACGGCAATCCTCGGGTCGATCCCCCGCAATAAACGTTTGAGATAGCTGTTGCTGGTCTCAAGGATGTTGACCGAGATGACCTCCAGTTTTCCTTTACCGACGCCGTTGAGGTACTCTGTAATTTCGCCGAACTCGACGAGGCAGGGTGGTCACCAACTGGCGAAAAACGTCACCAGAACCGGCTTGCCATTGAACCGGTCACGGACAGGCGTTGCGTTCAAGGGTTCAGCCGCGATCAGCCGGGCTTTGACGTCATCGGAGAGGGTGATCGGATTCTCTGCGCGTACGGGTTCAACGAGGCTGACCGCCAGAAGAGCGATCAGAGCGACACCCGATAAGACTGATTTCAATGACACCACGATCGGATAGCTCTACGCCGGACCGTGTGACCGGTCAACGTACGCCTGTTCACAAGCAGTTGAAGGCGGGCGGTAGCCCGTCTCTATCCCTGTTGCTTGCCGGCCAGGCGTAACCGCAGCGCATTCAGCTTGATGAAGCCTTCCGCGTCGCGCTGGTCATAGACCGTATCAGCCTCGAACGTCACCGTCGCCTCGTCATAGAGACTGTTCGGCGACTTGCGGCCTAGGACGATCACATTGCCCTTGTAAAGCTTGAGTCGCACCGTGCCGGTCACCAACTTTTGGCTTTCATCGATGGCCGCCTGCAACATCTCCCGCTCCGGGGAGAACCAGAACCCGTTGTAGACCAGCTCCGCATAGCGGGGCATCAGCTCGTCTTTCAGGTGCAACGCACCCTTGTCCAGGATCAGGCTTTCCACCGCACGGCGCGCGGTCAACAGGATGGTGCCGCCAGGCGTCTCGTAAACGCCCCGGGATTTCATGCCGACAAACCGGTTCTCGACGATATCAATCCGGCCGATACCGTTGGCCCCGGCCAGCTCGTTCAGTTTGGTCAGCAGCGCCGCCGGGCTCAGATTTTCACCGTTCACCGAAACCGGGTCGCCGTGCTCGAACCCGATCTCAATCTCGGTCGGCGTGTCTGGCGCGTTCTCCGGCGAGACCGAGCGGGTGAACATGCTCTCTTCCGGGCCGACCCATGGGTCTTCCAGCGCTTTGCCTTCATAAGATATGTGCAAGAGGTTGGCGTCGGTGGAATAGGGGGGCTCGTCCTCCTTATCCTTGGGCACCGGGATCTGGTTCAATTGCGCGTACTCGATCAGCTTGGTGCGGGAGTTCAAATCCCACTCCCGCCACGGCGCGATCACTTTGATGTCGGGCTTTAGGGCGTAGTAGCCGAGCTCGAACCGCACCTGATCGTTGCCCTTGCCAGTGGCGCCATGGGCGACGGCGTCGGCGCCCACCTGTTCCGCGATCTCGATCTGGCGCTTGGCGATCAGCGGCCGGGCAATGGACGTGCCCAGCAGATAAACGCCTTCATACAGCGCATTGGCCCGGAACATGGGAAACACATAGTCGCGGACGAATTCCTCGCGCAGATCGTCGATAAAGATTTCCTTGATCCCCATCATCTCCGCCTTGGCCCGCGCCGGCTCCACCTCTTCGCCCTGGCCCAGGTCGGCGGTGAAGGTCACCACCTCGCACTCAAAGCTCTCCTGCAGCCACTTCAGAATGACCGAGGTGTCGAGCCCGCCCGAATAGGCCAGAACCACTTTCTTGATACTGTCTTTATCCACGCCCGCCATGGCGACATGTCCTTGAATTATCTGCGTTAAATCGAGGCGGCGGAGTATAGGCAAATGCGCCCGTGGGGCAAGGGTTTACCCCCGTCACAGAATTTTCGCTTGGCTTTGCCCGATTTTCCCTTTCACTATTGAACATTGGGAACGTTCGGGTGCCTGTTTGCCTCCGCGAAAGCAGGCCGGTTCGCAGGAGCCCCAAGAAAATGCGCACTGGGAGGCATTGATGGACGACAAGATCAAGGCGGAAACCGAAAAACTTCGCGACGACGCGATTGAATACCACCGCTATCCCACCCCTGGTAAAATATCGGTCAACACGACCACGGCGCTGGCCAACCAGCGGGACTTGTCCTTGGCCTATTCGCCGGGCGTCGCCTATGTCTCCACACTGATCGAAGAGAACCCGGCGGAAGCCGCGAACGTGACCGCGCGCGGCAATCTGGTGGCGGTGATCTCCAACGGCACGGCCGTGCTGGGCCTCGGCAACATCGGCGCACTGGCGTCCAAGCCGGTGATGGAAGGCAAGGGCGGGTTGTTCAAGAAGTTCGCCGGCATCGACGTGTTCGATATCGAGATAAACGAGACCGATCCGGATAAGCTCGTCGATATTATCACCTCGTTGGAACCCACCTTCGGCGGGATTAACCTGGAAGACATCAAGGCCCCCGAATGTTTCGAGATCGAGGAGAAGGTCAAACAGCGGGTGCAAATCCCGGTCATGCATGACGATCAGCACGGCACCGCCATCATCGTCGCCGCCGCCGTGGTCAACGCGCTGGAGATCGTCGGCAAGAAAATCGAAAACGTGACCCTCGCCTGCAACGGGGCCGGCGCGGCGGCGCTGGCGTGTTTGGATTTGCTGCTGACGCTCGGCATGAAAAAAGAGAACATCATCATGTGCGATTCCCAAGGTGTGGTGCACACGGACCGGGAAGGGTTGGGCAATCAGTATAAGGCGCGTTTTGCCGCGAAGACCAAGGCGCGGTCCTTGGGCGACGCCATCCTGGGCCGGGATATTTTCCTCGGGGTCTCTGTCGGCGATACGGTGACCGTGGATATGGTGAAGTCCATGGCCGACAAGCCGATCATCATGGCGCTGGCCAATCCCGATCCGGAAATCCGCCCCGAACTGGCGAAGGAGGCTGATCCGGATGCGATCATTGCCACCGGGCGCAGCGATTATCCCAATCAGGTGAACAACGTGTTGTGTTTCCCGTTCATGTTCCGGGGCGCACTCGACGTTGGTGCAACGACGATTAACGACGAAATGAAAGCCGCCTGCGTGCACGCCCTGGCGTCCCTGGCCAAGGCGGAATCCGATGAGACCGTGGTCCAGGCCTATGGATTGTCGGAACTGAAATTCGGGCCCGATTATGTGATCCCCAAGCCGTTCGACCCGCGTCTGTTGTCCCATTTGGCGCCGGCGGTCGCCAAGGCGGCCATGGACTCCGGTGTGGCCACCCGGCCGATCGAGGATTTCGACGCCTACCGGGAAAAACTGAATGAATTTGTCTTTAAATCTGGCAACGCCATGCGGCCGCTATTTGATCAGGCGCGGACGGACCCGAAACGGGTTGCCTATGCAGAAGGGGAATCCCATCGGGTGCTGCGCGCCGTCCAACAGGCGGTGGACGAAGGGATTGTTAAGCCGATCCTGATCGGCCGGCGTAACGTTATCGAAATGCGAATTGAACAATTGGGCCTCCGGCTCAGACCCGACGAGGATTTCGAACTGGTGGATACCGATCATGATGATCGTTACCGGGCATATTGGGAACATTACCATTCGATCAAACGGCGGGAGGGGGTGTCCATCAATGAGGCCCGAAAGCTTCTCCGCACCAACACCACGGTGATTGCCGCGCTGATGGTGGTGCGCGGCGAGGCCGACGCCATGCTGTGCGGCAGCCAGTCCCGCTACCGGGAACATCTGAACCATATCTTTTCCATCATTGGTCTGAGGGACAATGTGGATCGTTCCGGTGCGCTGGTTATGCTGATCACCGATCAAGGCACGTTTTTTATCTGTGATCCCTATGTGAATCCGGGACCGACGGCGGAACAGATCGCCCAGTTCACCGTCCTGGCGGCGGAGACGGTGCGCCACTTCGGGATCGAGCCCAAGGCCGCCATGCTGTCCCACTCTAACTTCGGCACGTCGAGTCTACCCACCGCCCAGAAGATGCGGGATGCGGTGCAGCTTGTCCGGGAAATGGATTCCAGTTTCGAAGTAGAAGGCGAAATGCACGCCGATGCGGCGCTCCGCGAGGAACTGCGCGGCCCCTTGATGGGCGAAACCAATCTGACTGGTCAGGCTAACCTCCTGGTTATGCCGTCTCTGGATGCGGCGAATATTTCCTACAATATATTGCGCATCCTCTCGGGCGGCATTTCTATCGGGCCCATGCTGCTGGGTCTCAAGCGCCCGGCGCATATCCTGCAGGAAACGGTGACTACGCGCGGCATCCTGAACATGACCGCCGTCGCCGTTGTTGAAGCGCAAGCCGCCACGGATCAGGAACTGCCGTTCGGGAAGTAAGACCCCAACACCCTGCTTTCGTTTCCGGCGTTCTGGGCCTAAATTGCGCCTCCCCCTAACGTGCGAGCTGACCGGGCGGGTTCTGGCCGGCCCGCAGATTTACCCGTGTCGAGGCGACGCTTATCACCCAGGATCATGTCCATAACAACCAACGGGTAGCGGTTATCACCGCGGCGACCTTGGCCCAATCGGTCGGGGCGTGGGGCATGTTCGTCTATACGGCGGGCGCCTCCGCGATCGCCGCCGATCTGAACGTTTCGGCGACCTATATCGGGTATCAAATCGGTATCGCGTATTTTGCCGCGACCCTGTGTACCCTCTATTCCAGCGGCATTACGCGGCGTATCGGCTGTATCCGGTCTCTGGCGGCCGCCATGGCCCTGGTCGCCGTTGGGGCGTTGGCCACGACCTTGTGGCAGCTTGCCGGGATGTTTCTGGGTTCCGTCATTATGGGGATCGGGTTCGGCCTGATCCCGGCGTCCGCATCCCAAGTGCTGATTGCCGTCACGGATAAGACCAATCGCGCTCTGATCTTTTCCATCAAGCAGAGCGGCATTCCTGTCGGCGGTCTTCTGGCGGCGTTGACGACCCCCTATTTTGCGGAAGCGTGGGACTGGCGGTTTGCCGGTTTTGCGGTGAGTGTAAGTTGCGTCGCGATTTTTCTGTTTTTGTTTTTGAACCGCCGCCGCTGGATCATCGAAGATGCGAGCACTGGCTCTACGTCCTTCAATCCCTTCCTGCCGCTGGTGGTTCTGCATCGGTCGCGCCGGCTGAATGCGCTTATTTTGATGGCGATCTGTTATGTGGGTATTCAGATAGTCTGGCTGACTTTTATGAGCCCCTTCTATGTTGAGGAGCTCAAAATTTCTCTGGTCGAGGCGGGCTTCTTTTTGGCCATCGTCCAAGTGACGGGCATCTTCGGCCGCATTTTCTGGGGATGGGTATCGGACCGGTTGCAGGACAATTTTACGCCCATGCTGATGCTGGGCTGGCTCATGATGATCTGTTGCGGCTCTGCCTATTTCCTGGGCGGTGACACGCCCTTTGCCTTATTCACACTGCTGAGTTTCGCCATCGGGTTTTCCGCTGTCAGCTGGAACGGTGTTTTCCACGCCGCCCTGATTGAGGTGTCGGACCCCGGCGAGACCGTCTCGGTGATCGCTGGCATGGCGTTCTATGTCTACATCGCCATGTTTGTCTGGCCGGCCCTGTTCGCGCTGATCATCGATTGGAGCGGAAGTTACGTGATGCCGGTCACCAGCTTGGTGCTGTTCTCTCTTGGCGGGATTTACTTTGCCTGGCAGGCGAAGGTCAGGCGCTAGGCGCGCCGCGCAGTCCTAGTACGCCAGTTCGGTAAACGCTGGTTCGACGGAGCCGTTCCACTCGCCATCGAACTTGGCGAGCAGGTCTTCTGCCGGGGAGCGGCCCGACTTGGCAATCTCGACCAGCGGGTTGAGGAAGCTGGTTTCGTCATTGCCGGAACTGTCCAACCGCTTGCGGCGCTGAAGCCCGCTTTTAGAGATGTTCAACACGTCAATCGCCATCTCTTGAAGCTTGCCGCTCCGAAACGGAGTCTGGAGAGCGGTCTTGGGAACCCCGTCCCGAAGGGCGGAGATTTCGTTGACCGACCAATCGGCGATATAGGCCTCCACGTCGGCGAGGGCCTGTGCGTCGTACAAGAGCCCAACCCAGAACGCCGGCAGGGCGCAGAGCCGGTTCCAAGGCCCGCCGTCGGCGCCCCGCATCTCCAGGAAACGTTTCAACCGGACTTCGGGGAAGGCGGTCGTCATATGGTCTTCCCAATCGGTGATGGTCGGCTTCTCGCCGGGCAGGGCCGGCAATTCGCCCTTCATGAAATCCCGGAAGGATTGTCCCGAGGCGTCAATATACGTACCGTCCCGGTAGACGAAGTACATGGGCACATCGAGCATGTAGTCCACATAACGTTCGAAGCCAAAATTATCGTCGAAGACAAAGGGCAACATGCCGGTGCGGTCTGGATCGGTGTCGTTCCAAATCTCGCTGCGGAAACTCAGGAAGCCGTTCTTGCCGCCATCCCGGAATGGTGAGTTGGCCCAAAGCGCCGTGGCAACGGGCTGCAGCGCCAGGGCGGCGCGAAACATCCGCACCATGTTGGCTTCGCTGTCAAAGTCCAGATTCACCTGGACGGTGCAGGTGGCCAGCATCATGTGGTGGCCGAGCGTGCCCCGCTTGGGCATATATTCCCGCATAATTTTATAGCGGCCCTTGGGCATCCATTCGATTTCGTCCAATGTTCCCTTGGCCAGATAGCCGAGGCCAACGAAACTGACGCCCATTTCCCCGGCGACCTCCTTGACCTGTTTCAGGTGGCCGGTCACCTCGCTGCAGGTTTGATGAATGGTCTCCAGCGGCGCGCCGGAGAGTTCCACCTGACCGCCGGGCTCCAGACTGACCGAACTGCCGTCCGGTTTCTTCAGGGCGATCGGGTTGCCCTTCTCCAGCACCGGTTCCCAGCCAAATCGAGTCATCCCGTCCAGCAGGGTGCGGATGCCCTTTGGTCCCTCGTAGCGGAGGGTCGTCAGGGTCGCAGGATCGATGGCAAACTTTTCATGTTCGGTGCCGATCCGCCATTTTTCCGCCGGCTTACAGCCGCTTGCGAGATAGGCAACGAGGTCGGATTTGTCGGATATGGCAGGGTCTGCGCTGACAGCGTTCATGTTGGACTTTCACTTCGGGGCGGGGTGATCTTGTGGTTGATATCCCCTAACCGTGACGAATGTATTAACTCTTCTCGACCCAGTCTCCGGCCACCGCCTGCCAAACCGTCATAGCGGCAATCGCCGCGGTTTCGGCCCGCAGCAGACGCCGGCCCATGGATGCTGACGTAACAAAATCCAGATTTGCCAGAGCGTCAAGCTCCTCGGGTGAGAAACCGCCCTCTGGTCCTATCAGGATGGTGCCTGGCTTACCGATATGTGCCTTCATGGCGTGGGCAACCGATCTTCCCGTGCCCGTCTCGTTCATCAGGATCACCGGCCGGTCCGACGGCCACTCTCGGAACACTTGGCGCAGGGGCTGCGACGCATCAATGGAGGGGACGGTAAGCCGGCCGCATTGTTCCGACGCCTCCCGGGTGATGGCCGACAGGCGATCCGTATTGATCCTGTCTGAATTGGTGCGATCCGTAATGACGGGTAACATCCGGGTAACGCCCAGCTCCGTCGCTTTTTCGGCAATCAGGTCCACCGGGCCTCGTTTCAGAAGGGCAAACATCAGCCACAAATCAGGTTCTTCTGGCTGAGGACGGATTTGTGTTTGGAGCGCCAGCCGCACCTCCTTCTTAGCGGCGGAGGCGATACTTGCCCGCCATTCACCGTCCCGGCCGTTGAACAGCAATACCGCGTCACCCACCGATCGCCGCATGACATTAGCCAGATAGTGGGATTGGCCTTTGTCCAGGGAGATTTCTCCGCCATGGTTAAGCGGTGTCTCTACATAGAGCCGGATGTCGCTCATTTCTCGTCCATATGGATCATGGCGCCGACCTGGCCTGCTTCCAGCCGTTTCAGGTGGAACCGGATCAGCGGGTCATCCGGGAACGTGGCCGCCAAATCCCGGAACTTCTCCAGGGCCGCCGGATCCTCGGAGATCACCAAGTCATAGGCCTCCAGGTAGCGCTGTACCCGGTCGGACCCGATCTCCGCCTTGGTCAAGGGCTCCAGCGCGACGATACCGGTTGTCTTACCCTTCAATACGACGATGCCCACCGGCCGTCCCGTAAAGTCGGGGGCCAGCATGGCGGTCTCGATGCTGATGCAGACATTGGTGCCAAGATATTTGTTCACCCCTTCCATGCGGGAGGCGGTGTTGATGGCGTCCCCATGGGCGGCATAGTTAAACAGCACGTCGCCGCCCATATTGCCGATGATTACCGGGCCGGTGTGGACGCCAATCCGGGTTTTGCCGACGGGCTGGCCCAGACGGCGATATTTCTCCGAAAATTCTTTGGCGAACTGATCCATTTCCAGGGCGCAGGCGATGGCGCGTTCGGCATGATCGGCCTGTGTCACCGGTGCGTTAAAGAAAAAGGCGGTGGCGTCGCCAACGATGGCGTCCAACGTGCCGCCGTGGCGAAAACCGATTTCCACCATGCCGTTGAGATATTCGTTCAGCAGGGGAATAAGCGTGCCCGGTTCGGACTTTTCCACCAGCGGCGTAAAGCCGGCCAGATCGGAAAACAGAAAACTCAGCACGCGCCGCTCTCCGCCTAGCTCCATTTGATTAGGATTGCGGATCAGTTCTTCGACAAAATTGGGGGAAACGTAGTGTGAGAAGGCTTCCCGGATCCACCGTCCCTGCTGCTCGGTCTGCAAGTGCCTAAGGACGGAACAAGAGAGAAACACCAGAACGCCCGTCAGCGCGGGGAATACAGGGTCGATCAGAAGTCCGTGGGCCGCAAAGGCGTACATGGAAAGGCCGATTGAGATCACCACCGCCGCCATGCCCAGTAGCACCGAGATGACCGCGCCGAACAGATAGGTGAGTCCAATGACCACAAGGCCCAGCACCAACATAAAGGCCATCTCTGCCCCGTTGGCCCAATCTGGTCGGGACAGGTACTGACCGTTGATCATTTGTGCGAGCATCTGCGCCTGCATCTCCACGCCGGGCATGGCGCCCAAGGGGCTGAACCGCAAATCCAATAGACCCGTGGCGGACGCGCCGATGAGAACAATCTTACCGGTGAACGTATCAGCCGGCGCCTCGTCCCGAATGATCTTCCAGGCGGGTGTTTTCATGGCCGCCGGTAGTTCGCCGAAGTGCAGCCACAACCGGCCATTGGCGTCTGTCGGGATGGTCAGATCGCCGATTCGGACCGAAATCAGCCCGGTGGGGTCACCAAAGCTCTTCTCCGAACTCGCGCCGGACGAGGTCACGATGTAGGTTGATGCGCCCTGGGCGACGCGGAGAGCCTCGGCAATCAATGACGGTACAATTCTGCCGCCGTTGCGCATCAACAAGGGCACCCGCCGGACGACGCCGTCCTGATCCGGCGCGAAATTCATGGCGCCGGAGCCTTTTGCCGCCTCGTCGAACAGCCGCATCGAGGTGATGGCGCCGGGAAAGTCCAGCAGGAAGGGTTTCGGATCATCGCCGGCTTGGGCGACCCCGAATTTTATGACGGGGATGGAGGTATCCTTTTCCCGGTTGGTCAGCGCCAGCCCGGTCACCGCCCGGCCCTTGGCCAAGGCGTCGGCGAACAGCTGGTCATGGTCGGGCAGATTGTCCAGTTCTTGCTTCAGCTCCGGCGACGCTTGCAGCCGCCGGGCCATCTGCCTGGGCGACGTCCGGTCGGTCTCCGAGAACATCATATCGAAGGCGATGGCCGCTGCGCCGGCTTCGTTCAGATGGGTGACCAGGTCCGCCAGAATATCCCTCGGCCAAGGCCATTGCCCCAGTATTTCGATGCTGGCTTCGTCGATATCGACCACTTGGACCGGCGCCGGTTTGATCTCCCGCGGACGCCAGCGCTGATAGACATCGAACACGGCATTGCGCACGGTTTCGATCAAGGCGGGCTCTTCCGCGCGAATGCCGATGGCCGCGATCAGGATCGCCGCGGAAACAAGCAGGGGGTAAAAACGCATCATCACGCGACTATAAACACCAATTGTCTGAAATTTCAGCTATTTTCGGCCACGTGGCGGGTTGCCCCCTTGTGAACACCGGGACATGACAGTTCCCGGTCGCCGCATTATGATCATGCGCACGCGCCAGTAAGGGGCAATAGGGAGGAGACTCAGCGCCATGACCGACGACGCCATCGCCAAATTGCGGGAATATCGGGACAGTATCGACAATATCGATGCGGCTTTGGTGTTTCTCCTCTCAGAGCGGTTTAAAATCACCCAAAAGGTTGGAGAGTTTAAGGCGCAGAACGAACTGCCGCCCGCCGATAAAGGCCGGGAGGCGGAACAGATCAAGCGTCTCAGGACCCTGGCGGCCGACGCCAAACTGGATCCTGATTTCAGCGAGAAGTTCCTCAACTTCATTGTCGAGGAAGTGATCCGCAATCACGAGAAAATACGGGACGGGGGATAGACTCCGCTGCCGGCCATGGATGGATCATGGTGAGCGACGCAACCTCCGGCTCCGGACCAGAAAATAGTTTCGAGGCCAGCGACATCCCCAAAGGGGGATGGGTCGATTCGTGGGTGCCCGCGGCATTGCGGCCCTATGCGCGGATGGCCCGGTTCGACCGGCCCATCGGCACCTGGCTGTTGCTGTTTCCCTGCTGGTGGTCGTTGGTCTTCGCTTACCAGGATTGGACGAATGTCAGCCGCTTCGTCTGGTTCTTTATCCTGTTCGGAATCGGTGCGACGATCATGCGGGGCGCCGGCTGCACCTTTAATGACATCACTGATCGGAATTTTGACGGCAAGGTCGCCCGGACCGCCGACCGGCCGATCCCGTCGGGCCAGGTCAGCGTTCGCCAGGCGGTCCTTTATATGATCATCCTCAGCCTGATCGGGTTCATTGTTTTGATCCAGTTCAACGTCTTCGCCGTCGGCGTCGGTGTGGCGTCGCTTTTCCTTGTGGCGATCTATCCGTTTATGAAACGGGTGACCTATTGGCCGCAGTTTTTCTTGGGCCTCGCCTTCAACTGGGGGGCGCTGTTGGGCTGGGCGGCGGTGCGCGGCGATCTGCAGTGGCCCGCCCTGGTGCTTTATGTCGGCGGCATCTTCTGGACCTTGGGCTACGACACGATCTATGCCCATCAGGACAAGGAAGATGATTTGTTTGTCGGGATCAAGTCGTCGGCCATCCGTCTGGGCGCGGGCACCCGGCCCTGGCTGTTTCTGTTTTATGGGAGCGCTGCAGTATTGTTTACCATCACCGGCTGGATGCTGGGCCTAAGCTGGCCCTTTTATGTGGCCATGGGGCTGGCGGCGATCCAGCTCGCTTGGCAGGCCTGGGACGTGGATATCGACGATCCGGCGGACTGTTTGCGCAAATTCAAATCGAACCGGCTGTTCAGCTGGATTCTACTGGTCGGGATTATCCTCGGCCATATTGTATAGGAGGGTCATCGCATGGCGACCTTTGTGCTGATTCATGGGGCGTTTCACGGCGCCTGGTGCTGGGAGCGGGTGACGCCGTTGTTTCAGGCAAAAGGCCACCGGGTGTTCGCCCCCGACATGCCGGGCCAGGGCGACGATGATGCCGATCTGCGCACGGTCACGCTCGACGATTACATGACCCGCATCGGCGTGGTGCTAAGCCAGGTGGAGGAACCGGCGATCCTGGTCGGGCACTCCCTGGGCGGCATCAGCATCACCCAGGCGGGCGAAATTTACACCGGCCAGATCGCCAAGCTGGTCTATCTGACCGCCTTTATCCCCGCCAATGGCGAAAGCCGCGCGAGTATGCAGATCGCCCAGTCGCCGCCGGCGTCGGCCGGCAGCCGAGAGGTTTCTGCCGACGGCACCTCTATGTCGTTCAAGGACGAGGCCATCGGTCCCATTTTCTATAACGATTGCGATGAGGAGACGCTGACCTGGGTGAAAACCCGGCTGAAACCCCAGGCCACGGCGATCTCCAACGCACCCGTTCAGACGACGGCAGAGAAATGGGGCTCGATCCCCCGCGCCTTTATCGCCTGCACCCTGGATCAGGCGATCCCGCTGGAACAGCAGCAGGCCTGCTGGGAACGTTATCCGTGTGATCCGGTGATCACCATGGAAACCAGTCATTCACCGTTCATGTCGCAGCCCGAAGCACTGGCCGGTCATCTGGACGATATCGCCGACGGGATTTAGGGCAATGTTGCGCATTCCGGTGATTGAAAAACCGGGTCCGAGCCTGTAGAGACAGCGCCAATTCTTCAATCGACTATCCAAGATCAACAGGGGATATCCATGCTTTTCAAGTGCGACTCTCATCACGGCGCGGCCCACGCGCCGGCGGATCACAACCACGCCACCACGGTCACCGACGGCAAAAAACACTTCACCGTTGATATCCATTGCCACATTCATGTGCCGGACGCGGACAAGATGCTGCAGCAGCTGTCCCCGGAAGACACCGGCCGGCTGATGGTGGACACCAACCCGATCACCGCCGAGATCAACAAGAAGCAGCAGGAAACCATCCTGCCGCAACTGACCGATTCATCCGTGCGTCTCGCCGATATGGACAAGCAGGGCATCGACGTGCAGGCCATTTCCCCGTCGCCGTTCCACTACAATTACGGCTATCCGGCGGAGTTCGCCCGGGATACGTCCAAGGTGGTCAATGACCGGGTCGCCGAAGTTGTCGGCGAACATCCGGACCGGTTCGTCGGGCTGGGCACGGTGCCCCTGCAGGACGGCGACATGGCGGTGGCCGAGCTGGAGCGCTGCGTCAACGATCTGGGCTTCAAGGGCGTGGAGATTTCCACCAACGTGGCCGGTCAGGAACTGACCCGCGCCGGGCTGGAGAAATTCTTCGCCCGGGTCGAGGAGCTGGATGCGATGATCTTCATGCATCCGATCGGCACCTCGTTTAAGGACCGGATGGACGATCACTATTTCCGTAACACGATCGGCCACCCGCTGGATTCGGCCGTGGCTGTCGGTCACCTGGTGTTTGACGGATATCTGGAGAAATATCCGGGGATCAAAATCTGCATCGCCCATGGCGGCGGCTATATCCCGGCGTACTACGGCCGGTTCGACCATCCGTATCATCTGCGGGACGATTGCCGGGTAAACATTTCCAAGGCGCCGACGGAATATATCCAGCAACTCTATTTTGACACGGTGGTCTTCACCGAGACCCAGTTGCGCCACATGATCGAAGTGTGGGGCGCCGATCACGTGGTGATGGGCACCGACTATCCGTACGACATGGCAGAGCCCGATCCGGTCGGCCACGTCAATTCGGTGAAGGGCCTGAGCGATGATGACAAGGCGCTGGTCATGGGCGGCAACGCGGCCAAGCTGTTGAACATCGACGCGTCGGCCTTCTCCCGCTCTTAAGCTTTAGGATTTAGCTCCCGCCGTCCTCGACCAAGCGCGGTCCAGGCGGCGGGGCAATCTCTTCGGCGGGGCTATCCTCACCCATCTCGATTTCGGTGATTTTCTCGCCCCGGCTGGTCACCTTGCCGGTGGATATGCGGATTTGCCGCAGGTCGTCTTCCGCTTGACCCATATGCCGTTGTAGTTTGTCGACACGGTCGTCCAGCCGGGTGACATCTTCCAGCATCTTCAGAACCTCTTCCTGAATAACGCCGGCCTGTTCCCGCATGTGAACGTCTTTAAGGACTGCGCGCACGGTATTCAGTGTCGCCATCAGGGTGGTCGGTGAAACAATCCAGACTTTGGCCCGGAAGGAGCGCTCCACCACGTCGGGCAGGCTGGCGTGCAGTTCCGCATAGACGGCTTCCGAGGGCAGGAACATCAGGGCTGATTCCGCCGTTTCGCCGGGCACGATGTATCGCTCCGCGATATCCTGCACATGCTTTGTGACTGCTGCGCCAAAGGCTCTCAGCGCCCGCTGCTTGGCTTCGTCATCCTGGGCGTTGCGGAGCGCGTGATAGCTTTCCAGCGGAAACTTGGAGTCGATGACAATGGGCCCCGGCGGTTTGGGCAAATCCAACAGGCAGTCGGCTCGCCTTCCGTTACCGAGTTGTGCCTGGAAGCTGTACGCGTTGGGCGGCAGGATGCCGGAAACCAGATCGTTCAACTGAATTTCCCCGAACGCGCCCCGGGCCTGTTTGTTGGAGAGAATGTCCTGCAGGCCCACCACCTGCTGGGAAAGATCGGTGATTTTCTGTTGGGCGGAATCGATTACCGCCAGGCGCTCGTGAAGCTCCTTAAGCGTCTTGCCGGTGCGCTCGGTCTGTTGTGTGAGCCCGTCGCCGAGGCGCTTGGAGAAGGTCTCCATCCGCTCGTTCATATCGGTTTGCGCTTGTTGCATGCGCCCGGAGAGCTCGGATTGAGAGGCCGACAGCCGCTCCGCCGTCTCCGAGACTTGGGTCAGCCAGGCCAGGGCCTCGTTTCGCGCCTTGTCGCCTTTGAGGACGACCACGAACATGCCGATGACCATCAGGCCCAGAACAACAAGAAGAATTGTCTGTAAGTCCATGGCGGGAATCCTGCCCGAGTCGCAACCGCACTGCAACGGCGCATTTGCGACGGCCAGCCCGGCCTTGACCGGGGCCGGTCCCTGGCCTATCTCCTTGGCGACAGCGTGTAAATTCAGAGGTTTAAATGGCGATTCTGCCGATCATTGTCGCGCCTGATCCCCGGCTCAAAGTTGAATGCGAGCCGGTCGAGGAGATCACGCCGGAGCTCCAGAAGCTCATGGACGATATGCTCGACACCATGTACGACGCGCCGGGCATCGGTCTGGCCGCGCCGCAGATCGGCGTAACCAAGCGTATTCTGGTGGCGGACGTCTCCAAAACCGAAGAGCGCGCGCCGCACAAGCTGATCAATCCGGAGATTCTCGCCGCCTCGGAAGAGCTTTATGAGTACGAAGAGGGCTGCCTATCGCTGCCTGAGCAATATGCGGAGGTGACCCGGCCCAAACACGTGGTCATCGGCTATACGGACGAAAACGGCGATAAGAAAGAGCTGGAATGCGAAGGGCTCTTGGCCGTCTGCCTGCAGCACGAGATGGACCATCTGGACGGCATCCTGTTTGTCGATCACCTGTCCATGCTCAAGCGCAACGTGATCCTGCGCAAACTCCAAAAGTGGAAGAAAATGCAGCAGAAGGAGGCGGGTTGATTTCCCGCCCGAGATAATGACACAGCCGCTGCGGCTCGCCTTTATGGGCACCCCCGATTTTTCCGTCCCCGTCCTGACGGCATTAATTGATGCCGGGCATGATGTCGCCGCCGTCTACTGCCAACCGCCCCGAGCCGCGGGCCGGGGCCAGAAGGAACGGTTGTCACCCGTCCATGCGGCGGCCGAGGACCGCGGGATTGAGGTGCGCACGCCCGTGAATTTCAAATCAGAAGACGACGTGGCCGCGTTTACGGCGCTGGAGTTGGATGTGGCGGTGGTGGCGGCTTACGGGTTGATCCTACCGGCGGCGATCCTGGACGCCCCGAAGATGGGCTGTCTCAATGTGCACGCGTCCTTGTTGCCCCGCTGGCGGGGGGCCGCGCCCATTCAGCGGGCGATCCTGGCCGGTGACGGGGAAACCGGGGTCACCATCATGCAGATGGACGAGGGCCTGGATACGGGCGACATGTTGTTGAAAGAGAGCCTGCCGATTTCATCCGATACCACCGCCGGTAGTCTGCATGACGCACTCTCCGAGATGGGCGCGGGCTTGATCGTCGAGGCGCTGGCGGGTCTCAGCGCTGGTGAGATCACGCCGATCCCTCAGCCCGAGGACGGGGTCACTTATGCGCAGAAGATCGACAAGGCGGAAAGCCGGATCGATTGGGCCAATTCCGCGGCGGAGATCGACCGGCAAATCCGCGCCTTTGCGCCCTGGCCCGGCGCTTGGTTTGAACACGAAAAGACCCGGATCAAAATATTGGCGGCCACGCCGATCTCAAGCTCGGGTAAACCTGGCGCCCTCTTGGATGATGCGTTGACGGTGGCCTGTGGGGAGGGCGCAATATCGATCAGCCGTTTGCAGCGCGCCGGCAAAGGGCCGATGACCGCCGGGGAGTTCCTCAAAGGCTATGACCTGCCCGCTGGCACAGTGTTGGCGTAACCGCCATGGCCCGCTTCAAGCTCACCCTGGAATATGACGGCGGCGGTTTTGTCGGCTGGCAGCGCCAGACTAATGGCCTCTCCGTGCAACAGGTTGTCGAGGAAGCGTTTCAGAAATTCTGCGGTGAAGACATCACAACCCATGTGGCGGGCCGCACCGACGCGGGTGTACACGCCACTGGCCAGGTGTGTCATGCTGATGTCGCCAAAGAGACCGACGCCGACACGGTGCGCGATGCGCTCAATTTCCATGTGAAGCCCCATGCGGTCAGCGTGCTGGCGGTGGAGGAAGTCTCCGACGAATTCCATGCCCGCTTCTCCGCCACATCCCGGGCCTACACGTATAAAATTATCAATCGCCGCCCGCCGCCGGCCATCGGCGCGGGGCTGGTCTGGTGGGTGCCCCAGGACCTGGACGCGGACGCCATGCACGCGGGCGCGCAGCACCTCCTCGGCAATCATGATTTCTCCACCTTCCGGGCCGCCGGGTGTCAGGCGGATAGTCCGGTGAAGACCTTGGATGAACTGACCGTTGAACGGGACGGTGAGTATATTCTGATCCACGCCAAGGCCCGGTCGTTCCTCTATCATCAGGTGCGCAATATGGTGGGTTCGCTAAAGCTGGTGGGCGAGGGCAAATGGCCGGCGGATAAGATGGCCGACGCGCTGGCGGCGTGTGACCGGTCGGCGGGCGGTCCCACCGCGCCGCCGCAAGGGTTGTATCTGACCCGTGTGACCTACTAACCGGGTTTTCTCGAAGGCGGGGCCACCAGGTGGCGGGCCCGGGGCCGTTCCGGTTGCAACGTGTATTGCAAGGCGTTTTGTTCGATGGAGATATCGGCTTCGGTAACCCGGTGATGCTGGCGTTCATGTTCCAGCCAGGATTCCACCAGGAAATATTCCACATACGTCCCTGGTTCTTCGATATCCTCGAAGATGCCCCAGGCGTAGGCGCCGTCCCGTTTACGGGTTTCGCCGTAATCCTTCATGGCGGCCAGGAACGGCTCCGCATTGGCCGGGTCGATCTTGTATTCCACGGTGACCATGACCGGGCCCCGGTCATCTTCCACGTCCTCCGCCACGTTGGGAACGGTCCAGTGCATGGTCGGGGTCAGATCGATATTGGCGTCCTCCGGCAGCTTCCAGCGCCAGGTCGCCGGGATGGCGAAAAAGGCGCCCGCCGCCGCCAACAATAATGCCGTTGGAATACCCCAGATATCGGCGAGGTTTCCCCAGACCACGCTGGCCCCGGCCATGGAGCCGAAATAGACCGCGATCATCACCGACAGGCCTCGCGCCCGCACCCATTCCGGTAGCGCAATCTGCGCAGCCACATTGAGGGTCGAGAGAACCGTTAGCCACGCCGCGCCGGCCAGCATGCTGGCCAGGACGCCTAGGATTTGGTTCTTGGAGACGGCAAAGATCACAAGAACCAGGGCGGTGCCCAGGCTGCCTAACGCCACCACCCGGTTCGCGCCGAGCCGGGTGCGGAGCATCGGCAGGGCGAGCGCCGCCAGCACCGCGCCCAGGCCGATCCCGCCCATCAAATAGCCGTAATATGATGCGCCGCCCCGCAGGAGATCACGGGCGATCAAGGGCAGCAGCGCCCAATAGCACGTGGCGAAAATGAAAAAGCCGCTCGCCCGGATCAGCGTGCTACGGAGCGGCTGGCTCGATTTGGCGTAGCGGAGCCCGGCGCGCATGGCGGTGAAAAACCGTTCTCCCGGCAAGTGGTTATCTTCTTTCGTGTCCGGCGTCCACCAGATCAAAATCGCGATCACGAACAGGAAGCTGACGGCGTTGATGACGAACGGCGCCCAAATGCCGACCGCCACCATCAGTAAGCCGCCGACAGCGGGGCCGATGGCGCGGCTGATGTTGATCCCGACGCTGTTGAGCGCGATGGCCTGCTGTAGTTCGGCGCGGGGTACGAGCTGCGGGATAATGGCCTGCCAGGCCGGCGCGATGAAGGCCGCCCCGGTGCCCATGGCGAGCGTGAAGAGCAACAGCCACACCGGACTGATTGCATCTAGGATAACCACAGCACCCAAGACCGCCGCTGTCAGACACAGCGCGATCTTGATCCCGACAATCAGCCGGCGGCGATCGACGATGTCGGCCAACGCGCCTGCCGGCAGGGCAAATAGAAAAACCGGCAGGGTCGTCGCCGCCTGCACGGACGCGACCAAGACGGGCGACGAGGTCAGAGTCGTCATCAGCCAGCCCGCCGCCACATCGTGCATCCAGGTGCCCACGTTGGAGATCACGATGCCCGTCCACAATAACGCGAACACGTTGTGCCGGAAGGGGCTCCACGGTGAGGCCGTTTGGGGCGGCGGCGTTTGCATGTTGGTTTCGGTGGTGGTCACCGGGGGCTCCTTGCAGGCGGGTTGATCCCTTCTGACATTGATTTAACAGGGCTGATCTGAAATGTATCGTAAATATCCGGCGCGCCGGATGCCACCGCCTGAGAGTTTTTTCGTGATCCTTCTGAAAAGCCCGTCCAAGTCCATCTTTACGCTGACCCTGATTGGCTGCGTCATCCTGTTGGCGCTACCGGCGAATGATGCCGTAGAGCCGCTCGTTCTACGTTCGGCGGCGGTGATCCTGCTGGCCATCGGGCTGTGGTCGACGGCGGTAGTGCCGTCTTTCATGGGTTCGCTGATCTTTATGTTCGCCGCCATGGTCGCGGCCATCGCGCCGGCCAATGTGGTGTTCTCCGGCTTTCATTCCGGCGCCATGTGGCTGGTGTTTGGCGGCTTGGTGGTGGGCCTTGGCGTAAAACGCTCCGGCCTAGATGTCCGGCTGGTGGAGGCGCTGCTGCACCGCATTCCAACCTCTTATGTGGGGACCATCTACGGCGTTTTCTGGGCGGCCTTTTCCCTGGCCTGGATCGTGCCGTCCGCCGCCGGCAGGGTGGCGCTGTTGGTGCCGATCATGCTGTCTCTGGCGGACAAATTGGGCTTTGCCGAGGGCTCCAAGGGGCGGGCAGGGCTCGTTCTCGCCGCCGCCATGGGCACCATGGCCCCGGCTTTCGCTATTCTGCCGTCTAATGTCCCGAATATGAGCCTGTTCGGCGCGGTGGAGAGTCTTTACGGCATTCGCCTTACCTATACCGACTATTTGCTGCTAAATTTTCCGGTGATCGCCGTCGGCGCGTTGATCCTGTATCCGGCGCTGCTCTCGTTCATGTTCAAGGATACACCGGCGGCCCGGGAACAGAGCGTTGCCGCCACGCCCTGGAAAGAAGATGAGGTGCGCCTGTTGCTGATCGTCGCCGTGGCGCTGGTTCTCTGGATCACCGACACATTGCACGGCATCTCACCGGCCTGGGTGTCCCTGGGCGCGGCGCTGGTCTGCGTGGCCCCCCGGATCGGCATGCTGCCGCCGTCTGCGCTCGGCAAGGATATTGATTTTACACCGCTGTTGTTCCTGGCCGGCGTTATTGGCTTGGGCGGCGTGGCGACACACACCGGCGTCGGCAATCTGATTGCCGAGTTCCTGCTGACCAATGTGCCGCTGCACCATGGTCAGGACGGGGAGAATTTTGGCATCATCGCGGCGATCGCTACAGTGATTGGCCTGTTCACCACCATGCCGGCGCAGCCCGCCATCATGGCCCCCATGGCCGAAGCCATGGCGCAAGCGTCAGGCTGGTCATTGATGAGTGTTTTGATGGCCCCGGTGGTCACCTGGACCATGTTCCCGTTCTTCTATCAGGCGCCGCCCGTGGTCCTCGCCGTGGCGCTCGGCAACCTTCGCATCAGCTGGGTCATCAAGATGCTGGTGGCCTACATGTTCATCAGCGCTGTGATCCTGCTGCCGCTGCATTTCCTGTGGGGGCAGTATCTCGGGTATTTCAAGGTGGCCGGATAGTCTTTACGGTTTTCCCAGTTTGGCGCTCGGCCGGGCGTTCACGAGTTCATACCAGCGCGCGGTGTTCGTATGCACCGTTTCATCCCAGGGCAGGCCCATGCGGGTAGTGAAATCCAAACTGATCTGCGCGGTGATGTCGGCAACGGTGTAATAATCCGTGGCCACATACTCGCTTTCACCCAAGCGTTCGTTCAGGAAATTGTGGAAGTGGGCGACGCGCTTTTTGCCGCGCTCCGCCAGCTCAGGAATTTGATCGTGATTGACCGGCCCGGTGAGCCCCCGGCCCTCCATCCGTTTGACGGTGTTACGGAGATACTCCGCGCCGGCCAGGAAGCCGTCCCATTCCATCCGGTGTTCCCACATGGCGATGATGGCTTTTTCCTTTGGGTCCCGGCCCATCAGGGGCGGCTCCGGATAGGCCTCCTCCAGATAGCGGCAACAGGCGATGGACTCGCTGATGAGCGTGCCATCGTCCAGTTCCAGCACCGGGATCGTCCGCCATGGATTGATGGCCTTGAAATCGTCTTCAAGCTGGGCCCGGTTCATCAGGTCCACTTCGACGGTTTCAATCTCCAGGCCTTTCTCGGCGATGAAGATACGGACCCGGCGGGGGCTCGGCGCGGTGGCGCAGTCGTAAAAGCGCATTCCTCTTACTCCACTGTGTTCTCAATCGCGCCGATGGGGTCGATATTCACCCGCACCACGTCGCCCTTTTGTAGGAACACCGGCGGCTTAAAGCCGATGCCGACGCCCACCGGCGTGCCGGTCACGATGATGTCGCCGGGCAGCATGGTAATGCCGGCGGAAATGGTCTCGATCAGGGTCGGAATATCAAAGATCAGTGCGGAACAGGACGAATCCTGACGCCGCTCCCCATTCACATCCGTCGTCAGGTGGAACGTATCCGGGTGGCCGGCTTCGTCCGCGGTGAGGATGCAGGGGCCCATCGGGCAGTATCCATCCAGCCCCTTGCCGATGAACCATTGCTTGTGCTGATGCTGTAGGGTGCGGGCGGTCACATCGTTGCTGGTGGAATAGCCATAGACATAGTCGAAGGCCTCGTCCTTTCTGATGCCACGTCCCTCCTTGCCGATGATCACCGCCAATTCCCCTTCATAGTCGGTGGAATTGCTGTGATCCAAATAGGACGGGATCGGATCAAAGGGGCCGGACATGCTGGTCGTCGCCTTGGTGAAAATGATCGGGTCATCCGGCACGGCGGTTGCGCCGGAGGTCGCATCGAAGCCGGAATCATGAAACTCCTGGGCATGTTCGTGATAGTTCCGGCCCACCGCCATAATGTCGCGGATCGGATTGGGGATAGGCGATTTCAGGGTCACGTCGGCGAGCACCACCTTGGCGTCATCCCCGGCGGCGGCGATCGCGGTGGCCGCCTGATCCAGACCGGGCTGACCCAGACGAATAAACGACAGCATGTCGCCGGGTAGACCGGCATCGGCCTTGGTAAAATTCACGATTGTGCCGGAGTCCTGGTCCAGCGCGCCAATATGACCCGCGCCGTCTTGGGTAAATGTTACAAGTCTCATGAGATCATCTATTCCCGATTGGAGTTTTCGTGGTCGTCACCTTAGCCCGTGCGGGCGGGGGATCAAGCGGGGCGGTCTAGCAGACCAGATGCCGCCGGGGCAACTCCAGAACAGCGACTTCTTCCAGATAGGCGCGTTCTTCGTCACTGAGAGTGCCATCGGCTAGGATTTCCGCCTGAATGGCGCGCGCATCATAGCGGTAGCGGGCCGGCGTCGGACGCTTGTCCCACTTGATCGCAACGCCGATGGCAATGGCGATCAGTAAAACCGTTCCCATAAAAGTGAACACGAAATAGCCTTCCATGATCAAACCACTCCATTGCGCAGCACAGTTTCCACTGTGATGTTCAGCAAAATCCAGATACCTACGTCCAAGCCGACAATCGCCGCCGCTATGCCGCCGGAGATATCGACCGACGTTTTTGTCACAAACCAAGTATAGAGAAAAACCAGTCCCAACAGTCCCAAATTAATGAACTGAGCAATCGGGCCGGTAAAAATGTCGAGGACGAACAGGATGGCGACCGGCAGATACACCAGGTTCTGGATCGCCTGGGCCCAATTGTAGGCGACGACGAAATGAAAGAATCGATCTTCCTTTTCCAGGGCCTGGAGGAGGTAGTACATCACCAGCGGAAACAAGACCCAGCCAATCACGTAGAAGATGATCTCGATGGAGAAATAGCGAAGAAAGGGTTCCTGAACACCGCCCATCTGAAACCGGATCAAGTGCAGCAACAGGAAAAACGGCGCAACGATCCAAGCGGCGGAGAAGGACTGCCAGAATCCGCGGGTGCTGGTGTCGAAATACGCCATGCCACCGGTATCTCCGCGGGCAAGCCGGTATGCCCCGTAAAGGGCGTGAGTTGCTTGCTGCGCGCTGATCACGGCCTGTAAGCCCTTACTGATCGAAAAAATTTTCGAGGACGGTCAGATAAATCTTGGTCAGCGTCTGCATGTCTTCGACGGCGACCGATTCGTTTGCCTTGTGCATGGTCTGACTGACCAGACCGAACTCCGCGACCGGGCAGTAATCCTTGATAAAGCGGGCGTCCGAGGTGCCGCCGGTGGTGCTGAGATCCGGATCCTTGCCGGTTACCTCTTTCACCGCCGCGGACAGAATCTCGCTCAACCGGCCCGGCGGCGTCAGGAACGACTCGCCCGACACATACACATCCAGGTCATAGTCGCCGCCGATCCCGTCCAGTTTTTCCCGCGCCCAGGCTTCCACATCCGCCGACGTGTGCAGATCATTGAACCGCACGTTAAAGGTGGCGTTCGCCCGTGCGGGAATCACGTTGGTTGCCGGATTGCCCACATCAATGGTGGAAAATTGCAGGGTCGATGCCTGAAAATGATCACTGCCCTGATCAAGCTCGGCGGAGGTCAGTGCATCCACCATCCTGGCTAGCCGGTGGATCGGATTGTCGGCGAGATGCGGATAAGCGGTGTGCCCTTGGGTGCCATAGACCGTCAGCTTGCCGTTCAGACTGCCGCGCCGACCGATCTTGATCATCTCCCCCATATCCTTGGGATTGGTGGGTTCCCCCACCACACAAGCGTCCCAGCTTTCGCCCTTGTCTTGCGCCCAGGCCAGCAGTTTCTTGGTGCCGTTGATGGCCGGGCCTTCCTCGTCGCCGGTGATCAGAAAACTGATAGAGCCGTCGAAATCGCCGTTGCGGGCCGCTAGAAACTGCGACGCGGCATCGGCGAAGCAGCCGATGGCGGACTTCATATCCACCGCGCCCCGGCCGAACAACGTACCGTCCTTGATCTCCCCGCCGAACGGATCGACCACCCAGGCGTCCTCATCGCCCACCGGCACCACGTCGGTGTGGCCGGCAAAACAGAAGTTCGGCCCGGCGTTGCCGAACCGGGCATAGAGGTTCTGCACATCCGGGGTGCCGTCGTCGCTGAAAGTGACCAGTTCGCAGTCGAAGCCCAGGCCTTCCAGCGCCGTCTTCAGAACATCCTGCGCGCCGCCGTCGATGGGCGTCACGCTATTGCAGCGGATCATCGCCCGGGCAAGTTCGATCGCATCGACAGCCATGGCGGCGGCTCCCGCTGTTAATCCCGAAGCAGGTCGTTGATGGAGGTCTTGGCGCGGGTGCCTTCGTCGACGCGCTTCACGATCACCGCGCAATAGAGGCTGGGACCGGGCGTGCCGTCGGGCAGCGGTTTGCCGGGCAAGGAACCGGGCACCACCACGGAATAGGCCGGGACCCGGCCCATGATCACGTCGCCGGTTTCCCGGTCGATGATCTTGGTGGAGGCGCCGATGAACACGCCCATGGACAGCACCGCGCCGTCCTCGACGATCACCCCTTCCGCCACTTCTGAGCGCGCACCGACAAAGCAATTGTCGCCGATGATTACCGGGTCGGCCTGGAGGGGTTCCAGCACCCCGCCGATGCCGGCCCCGCCCGAGATATGGCAGTTCTTACCGATTTGGGCGCAGGAGCCGATGGTCGCCCAGGTATCCACCATGGTGCCTTCATCGACATACGCGCCCAGATTGACGAACGACGGCATCAACACCACGCCCGGCGCGATATAAGCCGACCGGCGCACGACACAGTTTGGCACCGCGCGAAAGCCCGCCGCCTCGAATTCCTTGTCGGTCCAGCCGGAGAATTTGGACGGGACCTTATCCCACCAACTGCCGTCGCCGGGGCTGTTGTTGATGGTGGTCATGTCGTTCAGCCGGAAACCCAGCAGCACGGCCTTTTTCAGCCATTGATTGACCGTCCAGTCGCCCCCCGATTTCTCGGCGACTCGGGCCTGACCCGAATCCAGAAGGTCTAGGGCGGATTCCACCGCATCCCGGCGTTCCCCGGTGGTGGCGGGTGAAATTTCGTCGCGCGCCTCCCAGGCGGCGTCAATGGCGGATTCTAACTCTGCGTGGCTCACGTCTGTCTTCCCGTCTTAAAAGTCATAGAAATGCGTTTGAAGGCCGCGAAGATGGTGCACCCGCCCCATCCTGTCAATGGCCGGGATGGTTGCGCTCCGGGGTTAGAAGGACGCGAATTCGGCCTGCTGGAACGCCCAGCTGGCGTTGCGGCCCGCCAGTTCCTCGAAATTCACCAATTTGGCGTAGGCCGACTGATCGAAGGACTTCACCGCCTTGTCCGCTCCATGGCCGGCCTTCAGCGCCTTCAGCATATGGGTCCAGATGCCGGTCAGGTAGCTATACGTCGGCCATTCGAACGCCGACAGGGGCGCGGGCTCCCCATGGCCGGGGACGAAAGTATAGCCCTTGTACTGCCTGAGCCCGTCATAGGCTTTGATCCAGTCGCCGGTATTGCTGACATCCAGGATGGCCAGCAGCCGCCCGCTGTAGAGCACGTCGCCGGCCAGCACCACCTTGTCGGACGGCACCTCGGCGATCAGGGAGTTGGGCGTATGGGTGGCGCCGACGGTCTTTACCTTGAGGGTCACCCCACCGCCCAGATTCAGGGTCTTGGGCGCGTCCAGTGTCTCCACCGGCGCGTTGGGGGCCTTGATGTCGGCCGCCGCCTTGCCCGTGGCCTGCGCCACAAACTGAGCGAACATCCCGCCCATATCGTTCATGCGTTCTTTCTCTTCCTCGGAGGTGATGATCGTCGCGCCCGCGGCATGGAAGACGTCATTACCGAAATGCCGGTGGGGCTGGGAATTGGAATTGATCGCATACTTGATCGGCAGCGGCGTGATTTTAGCAATATGCGCCACCATCTCCTTGGCCATCTGGCTCGTGTAGCCGGTGTCGAAGACCACTACTGCGGTCGTTCCGACCACAAACGCCATGTTCATGCGATAGCCCTGGTTTTCCTCGTTGGGGCCGTCCAGGGGGCCGATCCAGGCATAGACGTGCTTGGAGACCTGCTTGGGCGCGGGCAAAATTTGCGTGGCGTGGACGGCGGGCGTCAGACTCAGCACGCCAAGGGTCAGAACCGAGAACACGAGAATGAAAAGGCGTACGAGGGGCATTGTTTTAGGTGTCCTTTGGTATCGTCGTTGGGTCTCTGTGGTGCCGCCATGGTAGAGGCTTTCAGGCCCAACTCAATCGAATTGTGATGCGAGTGATATTTGGAGAAAGGGCGCTACACCCCGGTCACCTCGGCGAGCCAGGCGCTCAAGGAGTTGGTGCGATAGTCGGGATTGGCGGTTTCCGCCTCCGTATGCGCCCAGGGCCGGTCGGTCATCACCCATACGGTTTTCATGCCCATCTCGGCGGCCGGTTTCAGGTTGCGGGCGATATCCTCCACCATGATGGCGTTGGCCGGGTCGAAATCGAACACCTCGACCACTTTGTCATACACCGCCGGGTCCGGTTTCGGCCGGTATTCCGCATCGACGATATCGAAAACGCCGTCGAAATGGTGGCTAATGCCGAGCCGGTCCAGTACCCGCTCTGCATATTGTGTGGCGGCATTGGTGAACACCACTTTGCGGCCCTTGAGGATCGAGAGCGCCGCATCCAGCCTGGCGTCCGGCGCCACGGCATCGAAGTCGATATCGTGGACATAGTCCAGATAGGGTCCCGGATCCATGTCATGAACGTCCATCATGCCTTTCAGCGAGGTGCCATGCTCCCGAAAGAAGCTTTTCTGCACTTTATAGGCCTCGGCGTGCTCGATTTGCAGATAGTCGGCGATATAGCCGCACATTCGCTTATCGATCTGGTCGAACAGGTTCAATTCGACCGGATACAGGGTATTGTCCAGGTCGAAAACCCAGGTTTCCATCTCAATCAGGTGGTCATAGCTCATATCCGGGTTATCCAGGGTCCGAACCCTTTATTCTCATACAATTGCGTTCGGGCGAAAGGTTACGGGTGCAAGAAAACAAGCGCAAGGACATGCTGGCGCATATTCGAGCATTGTTTTCGATGCAGACGGGGCCTTTCCCGCGAACCCAAAGGGCGGCGTCTCTTTTGCCGGCGATGGCGTCGCCAAGCCTTGAAATATATGGATATTCCTGCGACTTGGCTCCTAGTTGCCGGAAAAACTGACTGCCGCGCAATGGATGACAATAAAGAGGCCGGACCCTGGAGTCTCTCCGGCCCGGTCAAGCAGGGGTATTAGGGAAAACCGTCAATCCCTTGTAAATCAGCCATTTTGTCGCCATATCAGAGGAAAGTCGGTTGAAACCAGGATTGCAGACAGGTGCAAAATCTTAAACCGGAAGTGGGGGGCGTTGCGCTCCCCGACGAGCTGCGTTCGGCGATGGACAGTTCAGCTGATGAAATCGTCGCGGCCCTGGTCGAATCCCGATCCCGTTACAAGGACCTTGTCAATATTTCCAGCGATTTCGCCTGGGAGGTGAATGCGGACGGGATGTTTCAATTTGTCTCCACGCGCGGTGCGCTGGACTACGACGCGGACGAACTGGTCGGGCGTCCGGCGCTGGCGCTTCTCAATGTCCGGTCGGCGAAAGATGCCGAGGCTTCCCCGTTCCTCAGCTCGGATGAAAGTCAAGACGTAGAAATCGAGCTGGTGCGCAAGGACGGTGACGTAGCCGTCGTTCTCGTCTCTGCCGTGCCCATGTATGACGATATGGGCGAGTTTAAAGGCAACCGGGGCGTTTGCCGGGATGTGACCGAAGACCGCCGCCGTCAATTGGAATTGGCGGAAGCGCGCATTCGGGAAAAAGTGCTGCGGCAGATCGTCGGCATTATCCGGGACGAGGCCGATCCTCAGGAATCGCTTGCCAGCTCAATCCGCTATATTGTCCAGGCGTCCACTGTAGACGGCTGCCGGATTTACCGGCGGGAGGAATTTGGCGATGGTAACTTCGTGGCGGCGGCGGACTATTGCGTTACCGAGTTCACTCCGGTCGATACATTGATCACCGATAAGATCGAGGGCGCGGCCCGGGCAGTGACCATCCTGGACGGCGGCATGCAGTTTCTTGTTGTCCGGACAACGTACCGCCAGGAGGTGAACGGCGGGCTGATGGTGTGGCGTTCGACGGATCAAGGCGGCTGGGACGAGGAAGAAGTGAGCCTGGCTGAAACTTTGGCGGATCAATTGGGGATCGCCATTGAACGAGTCAATCATCATGAGCGGATCGTGCAAATTTCCCGCACAGACGAGTTGACGGGGTTGCTGAACCGTCGCGCCTTCGTCGAGGACGAGCTGCCCCGGCGGATGTCCCGGCTGCAGCATGCGGGAATGCCCGGCGCCTTGTTTTTTATCGATCTCGACAACTTCAAAATGGTCAACGATGTCCACGGGCATAAGCGGGGCGATGAGCTGTTGCGGGAGATTGCTGAATTCTTGAATCTTCATTCCCGCCCCGGTGATGCGGTGGCCCGTTTTGGCGGAGATGAATTCGCCATGTGGCTGGACGGGATTGATGAGGAAACCGCGGCCAAACGCGCCGCCGAGATGGTCGAAGATAGCGAACGCTTCAAGGAATATTCCGGGGATGAACGTCATCCCCTGGGCGTCTCCGTCGGCGTCGCCATGTTTAACCCGCACGATGCTGCGTCCGTCGATAAGCTGCTGAGCCAGGCCGACGACGCCATGTATCGGGTCAAACGCGCCGGTAAGGGCGGCTGGGCCCGGGCGGCAAGTTGAGCTTACTTCCCTTTGAACTTAGCGGCGCGGCCTTCCTGGTGGGCGGCAATGCCTTCATCCACGTCCTCGCTGTACTCCAGCTCCCGGCGCAGGTGATCGGATAGGTCGCGGGCCGCTTGAAAGCCTGCTTCGAATCGGGTTTTGGCGATGCGCTTTGCGCCGCGTGTGGCCAGTGGCCCGTTGGCGGCGATGGTCTCTGCGAGGCATTGCGCCGCCTGGCGCAGTTCGGATTTGGGGTAGATATATTCCACCAAGCCGTATTTATCCATCTCCTCGACAGAAATCGTCCGGCCGGTGGCGATCAGGTCCATGGCGCGGCCGTGGCCGACAACGCCGGGCAGGCGGACCGGTCCGCCGGCGCCTGGGAAACCGCCCCATTTGGCCTCCGGCATGGTCATGGTAATGTCGTCCGCCGCAACACGGATATCGCAGGCCAGGGCCAATTCCACCGCGCCGGCCATGATCGTGCCGTTGATGGCGGCGATGGTGATCTGCGGCAGCGCCTCGATCGCGTCATAGACCCGGTTGGCGAGGAACACGATCTCCAGCACCTCTTCCTTGGCCAGGCTTGCGCGGATATCCGGATTGAGAAGCCCGGCGGAGAAAAACGTATCCCCGGCGCCGGTAAAAATCACCGCTTGGATATCGTCACTGGCGGCAAGCTGCGCCGTGATCGCTTCCAGTTCCTGGAGGTTTTCCAGCATTAGCCGATTCTGATCATCCGGTCGGTTGATGGTGACCGTGGCCACCGGCGGATTTAACGCGAGGTCTATTTCCGCGCTCATGACCCTTAACCGCTTACCCGGCCGCCTTGATTAGTGTGCCGACTCCGTGGTCGGTGAAGAGTTCCAGCAAAATGGCATGAGGTTTCCGGCCGTCCAAAATCACCGCCGCTTCGACCCCCTCTTCGACAGCGTGCAGGCAGGTCTCCACCTTGGGGATCATGCCGCCCGAGATGGTGCCGTCGGCGATCATTTTCTCCGCCTTGGCGCTGCTGATCTCCGGGATCAACTCGCCATTGTCGTCCTGGACACCCGCCACATCGGTAAGCAGCAGGAACCGGTTGGCGTCCAAGGCGGAAGCGATAGCGCCTGCCGCCGTATCCGCATTGATATTATAAGTCTCGCCTTTGCCGCCATAGCCGATCGGCGCGATGACAGGGATCACCTCGGTCACCTTGAAAATGTCCAGGATTTCCGTGTTGATGGTTTCCGGCTCGCCGACAAAACCTAAATCCAAAATTTTCTCGATATTGGAATCCGGGTCTTTCTTCGTGCGCCGGATCTTGCTCGCCCGGATCAAGTTGCCGTCCTTACCGGAAAGCCCGATGGCCAGTCCGCCGGCATCATTGATGGAGGCGGCGATCTGTTTGTTGATGGTGCCGGCCAGGACCATCTCTACCACCTCAACCGTTTCCGCATCGGTGACCCGGAGTCCATCGATGAAGTTGGAACCGATTTTCAGCCGCTCCAGCATGGCGCCAATCTGCGGCCCGCCACCATGGACGATCACCGGATGCATGCCGACTTGTTTGAGCAGCACGATATCTCGGGCAAACATGGCCGCCAGTTTCTCGTCTCCCATGGCGTGACCGCCGTATTTGATGACGATAACCTTGCCGGCATATTGCCGCATGAAGGGCAACGCCTCCGACAGGGTCCGGGCCTGGGCGAAAACTTCGTTCTCGGATATGTCAGTTGTCTTATCCATGGGAGCGGACTTTAACCGTTTCAATCGGGGTTCGCCAGCATTCCTAGCGCGGCGCGTAACTCGGCAATTCCGGTGTTCTTGGTGGCGCTGGTCACAATGATTTCCGGGTGCGCCGCCACATGGGTTTTGATCTCGCTATAGGTCCGGTCGAGAAGCTTGGCGAGCGGCCCGGCCTTGATCTTGTCGGACTTGGTTAACACGATTTGATACGACACTGCGGCCTGATCCATGAGCTTCATGGCGTCCCGGTCATTATCCTTGAGCCCGTGCCGGGCATCGATCAGCAGGCACACCCGGCGCAGCTGCACTCGAGCGCGCAGGTAATACATCACCAAATCGGTCCATTGATCGACCCGCGCCTTGGGCGCCTTGGCGTAGCCATAGCCGGGCAGGTCGGCCAGCATCAACCGGCCGCCGAGATCAAAAAAATTGATCTCCTGGGTGCGTCCCGGTGTGTTCGAGGTGCGGGCTAGGTTCTTGCGCCCGGTCAATTTGTTAATCAGGCTCGACTTGCCCACATTGGACCGGCCGGCGAAGGTGACCTCCGGCAATTGGCTCTCGGGCATGAGGTTAAAATCGACGGCGCCGATCAGGAAAGTGCACTCGCCGGCGAACAGCAATCTGCCGTTCTCCAGGGTTTCCTGATCAAACTCGGTCTGTGGTTCCGCAGTTGGCACGTTTCCTCCTTCGTCCACGGTCCGCCGGTGGGATCACCGGCCCATCGGGTCTAGGAATCGTTGGCCGGCTTCTTGATCCGGCCGCCGCCAATGGGGACACCGGCGCGGCGCATGATCACATACTGTTGCAGGATGGAGAGCGCGTTGTTCCACGTCCAGTAGATGACCAGCGCTGCCGGGAACTGAGCCAGCATGATGGTAAACATGAACGGCAGGAACATGAAGATTTTCGCCTGCATCGGATCAGGTGGCGGCGGGTTCAGTTTCTGCTGGAAGTACATGGTCAAGCCCATAAGGATCGGCCAAATGCCGATCACCAGGAAGTCCGGCGGGGTCCAGTTAATGAGGCCAAACAGGTTCACCGGGGTCAGTGGGTCGGCAGCCGACAGGTCCTTGATCCAGCCGTAGAAGGGCGCGTGGCGTAATTCGATGGTGACAAACACCACCTTATACAGGGCAAAGAAGACAGGTATCTGCGGCAGAATCGGTAGACAGCCTGACGCCGGGTTGGCTTTCTCTTTTTTGTAGAGCGCCATCATTTCCTGGTTCATGCGCATGCGGTCGTCGCCGAACCGTTCGCGGATCTTGACCATTTCCGGCTGCAGCGCCTTCATCTTCGCCATGGCGGCGTAGGACTTGTTGGCCAGCGGGAAAAACACCAGCTTGATCAGCACCGTCAGCAACAGGATGGCCAGACCCATATTGCCGAGATAATCGGTGAAGTAGAGCAATACGAAAAAGATCGGCTTAGTCAGCCATTCGAACCAGCCCCAGTCGATGGCCAGATCAAAGCGGGAAATGTTCAACTTGTCCCGGTAGTTTAGGATCAGCTGCGCCTCCTTGGCGCCGGCGAACAGCCGGTTGACCGACTCAGCTTGCGCGCCGGCCGCCAATGTGATGCCGGATTCCCGGAAGTCGGCCTGATAGTGGTCCACATTGTCGCGCTTGGCGTCCGAGAACCGCACATCGGATGCATCTCGCTGATCGGGGATCAAGGCCGTTAGCCAGTATTTGTCGGTAATACCGATCCAGCCTCCAGTGCTCTTCTCCTGTATGGCCTTCTCCTGGACATCGTCGTAATCGACTTCATTGAGGATCCCATTGAAGACGCCGATCAACCCTTCATGCAGGATATAAAAATCAAGAACATCCGGTGTACCACGCCGGATAATCTGGCCGAACGGGAAGACCGTGGCCGGCTTGCTGCTGTTATTGGTGACCCGCTGTTTGACGCTGAACATATAGTTCTTGTCGAGCGAGATTTCCTGCTGGAACAGGACGCCGTCCTTGTTGGTCCAGCTCAGGGTGACGGGGTTTTCCGGGCTCAGCGTATCTCCATCGGCGGTCCAGTTGGCGTTGAGAGATGGAACTTCTGTATCGCTGGAGACCCAGCCGAAGTATCCATAATAGGCATCATCGCTGCCCAAGGGTTTCAACAGCGCGATTTTCGGGCTGCCTTCATCCAGGGTTTCGCGGTAATCCTCCAGGATCAAATCATCGAACCGCGCGCCCTCCAGGGAAATGGAGCCGGTCACCCGGGGCGACGCGATCTTGACCCGAGGCACTTTTTTCAGAACCGCTTGCCGGAAGGCGTTGGGATCAAAGGCGGGTTGGCCGGGCAGGGGGACGGGCTGTGCGCCGGGTGCGGGCGGCGCTGTCGCTCCCGGGGCGGCCGGGGTGGCGCCGGGCGCTGGGGGAGAACCCCCTTCGTTCTGATTTGCCGCTTTCTGAGCCTGTTGCTGGTCCGGCGGCGGCATCGTGGATTCGACGTAAAACTGCCAGCCCAGCATGATCGCGACGCTCAACACGATCGCCATAAGGAAGTTTTTCTGATCCATAAAGTAAGCGTCCGACGGTTAGGAAGACTGGTCCGGGCTCAATTCCGCAGAGTTCCGAGGAGATTGCGCCGCCCGGATATACCCAGGCTGGTGCTGCTCTGCAATACACTTCCCGGCGGTTTCATTCGTTTTTTCGTTCTCGGCTGCTGCGCCGGCGCCGGGAACGGGGTCGAAACCGCTGCCGCCCCAGGGATGGCAGCGGCAAATCCGCTTCGTCGCCAACCAGCCGCCATGGAGGGCGCCGTGGATTTCGACCGCCTCGACGGCGTATTGGGAACATGTCGGCAGATACCGGCAGGTTCCGGCGGTCACCGGTGAAATCAAAAGCTGATAGGCCCTGATGAGGGTTTTCAGGATCAACACCGGGATCATTCGCAGAAATCTCATCATTCCGCCGGCTCTCGATAGGACTTTACGCCCTGCAAGGCGCGCTTGAGGTCCGACACGATCGTGGGAAAAGGTTTGGCGTAGGCACTGCGCCGCCCGATGAGGACAAAATCCCGGTGATCCACCGCGTGAACCGGCAAGACCTGTTCTACGGCGGCGCGTAACCGGCGTTTCACCCGGTTGCGTATCACCGCCTTACCGACTTTGCGGCTGACCGTGTATCCTACACGGACCGGCTCGACCGTTTCGTCGGCCTGCTCCAGGCCCCCGTGGGCCCGCATTTGCAGGATGAGCGAGGACGCGACAAATTTCTGACGGCTGCGAGAGACGTTCAGAAACTGCGGTCGGGATTTGAGTTTGCCAAGTCGCGAGCCCATGGCCCGGCTCCGGCGGCTTAAGCTGACAGGCTCTTACGGCCCTTGGCGCGGCGGTTGGCCAGAATTTTGCGGCCGTTGGCGGTCGCCATGCGGGCGCGGAAGCCGTGCCGGCGCTTGCGCACGAGATTACTCGGCTGGAATGTGCGTTTCACTGTCTTTCTCCGAATTTGGCGGCACAGGTCAAAACGAGGGGCGGTGTATACGGGTTCCTTAGCCGCAAGTCAACGGTTTGACGGCACTTTTGGTCACGAAGGCTTGACTGGCCAGAAGCTGCTCTCTGTACCAAATTACGGCGACGTGGCTTTGCCGGAATTTTTATGACCGGGGCTTAAATTGTTGATATGTAGACATTCGGGGATAACGTGAACGAACAATCTTACTCTGATAGCACCATAGCGGAAGAAAGTTCGGCGGACAGCACACCGCCGGCCGGGAATGGAAAAAGCATGTCCTGGAAACGCTTGCTGCCGGCGGCGATTCTGCTGGTGGCGTTGGGAGCCGTTTTCTATTTCGACCTGCATCTCTATTTTACTTTTGAATCCCTGAAGGAGAACAGGGAAACCCTATTGGGCTGGCGAAATGACCATTTTATTTTATCGATCCTGGCTTTCATCATTTTTTACGCCGTTAGCGCAGCGATCAGCCTGCCCGGTGCGATCTGGCTGACCATCCTGGGGGGCTTTCTGTTCGGCACCGTCGGCGGCGGATTTGCGGTGGTGATTGGTGCGACCCTCGGCGCCGTGGTGATCTTTCTGGCCGCCCGCTATGCCTTCGCCGACTATTTCCACAGCAAGGTGGGTGGCGCCATCCAGCGAATGGAAGATGGTTTTCGCAAGAATGCGTTTTCATATTTGCTGGTATTGCGGCTGGTGCCGTTGTTTCCCTTTTGGCTGGTCAATCTGGTGCCGGCGTTCTTGGGCGTTTCTTTGCCGGTCTACGCGATCTCCACATTGCTTGGCATCATTCCGGGAACATTTGTCTACGCCAGCATCGGTAACGGACTTGGGCACATCATCGATGAAGGCGGCACGCCGGACTTGAGTCTCATCTGGTCGCCGGAAGTGCTGTTCCCGCTTTTGGGCCTGGCCGCACTTTCCGCCATTCCACCGGCGTATCGCTATGTCAAAGACCGGGCCACCTCGTCATGACTGAAACGCTAAAACCTGACATCTGCATTTTGGGCGCCGGCTCCGGCGGTCTGACGGTTGCGGCCGTGGCCTCACAACTGGGTGTCGATACGGTCTTGATCGAACGGGACAAGATGGGCGGCGATTGCCTCAACTACGGCTGTGTGCCGTCTAAAGCCCTATTGGCGGCGGCTCATGCGGCGGAAAGCGCCCGCACCGGACAGAAATATGGGATTAAAGCCGGCCCGGTAGACGCTGATGGCGGCGCACCCTACGCCTATGTTCAGCAGGCCATCGACACGATTGCCCCCCATGACTCGGTCGAACGGTTTGAAGGTTTTGGTGTCCGCGTCCTTTTGGCGGAGGCCAAGTTCACGTCGTCCAAGGAAGTACAGGCAGGTGACTATAAGATCCAGGCTCGGCGTTTTGTCATCGCCACCGGGTCCGGCCCCGCGGTCCCGCCGATCCCCGGCCTGGCCGAGACGCCCTATCTGACCAATGAAACAATTTTTGGTTTGGAGGCCGTGCCGGACCACTTGATCGTCATTGGCGGTGGCCCCATCGGTGTCGAGCTGGCCCAGGCACACCGGCAATTAGGCGCCAAAGTCACTGTCTTGGAAATGGCGGAAATCCTGGCCAACGACGATCCTGAACTTGTCGCCGTAGTCAGAGATCAGCTATTGGCCGACGGTATCGATCTCCGGGAAGGGGTAAGGGTGACCGGCGCGGCCGCTAAAGACGGTGGTGTGTCGGTCACTATTGAAGGCTCGGATGGCGCTGCAACGATTGACGGCTCACACCTTTTGGTTGCGGCGGGCCGCCGGCCGAATATCAGCTCCCTTAATCTGGAAGCCGCCGGCGTTGACCATGAATCCTCCGGCATCCGTGTGGACGCCCGGCTCAGAACATCGAACAAGAAGATTTTTGCCATTGGTGATTGCACCGGCGGGCATCAGTTTACCCACATCGCCGGGTATCATGCCGGGATTGTTATCCGAAACGCACTCTTTCGCATGCCGGCCAAGGTGAACACCGCAGCCTACCCATGGGTGACGTATACATCTCCGGAACTGGCCCATGTGGGACTCAACGAAGAACAGGCCCGAAAGACCCATGGCGACGTGCGGGTCGTCCGCTGGCCCTATGCACAAAATGACCGCGCCGTGACCGAAGGTAAAACCGCTGGACTGATCAAACTGGTGGCCACGCCGAAAGGCAGAGTTCTTGGGGCGTCCATTGTCGGATCCCAGGCTGGAGAGCTTATCCAGATTTGGGGGTTGGCGATCAGCGCTGGGATAAAACTGTCTAAGGTTGCCGGTATGATCTCGCCCTATCCCACCTTGGGAGAAGCCAACAAGCGCGCCGCCGGCGAATTCTACAAAGACTCTCTGTTCAGCGCCCGTACGCGCGGTTTGATACGATTTCTCCGCTGGTTCGGGTAGACTGACGAAAGTGCTCTAAATGGCGGATCACCCAAATGCCGATTACGGGTCCGGACGAAATGTCTGGTTTAAAGGTCTTTCGTCGCGACTGCTTATCCTAACCATCGCCTTCGTCATGTTGAGCGAGGTGTTGATCTATGCGCCATCCGTTTCCCGCTATAGAAAGGACTATTTGGAAGATAGAATAGCTTCCGCCCATCTGGCGACATTGGCGTTGGAATCCTTGAAGGACCAAAACGTCACGGCTGATCTTCGAAAAAAACTTCTCGACCAGACTGGCACGTACGCCATCGTCCTTCGGCTGGAAAAACGCCGGGTGCTTGTCGTCGGGCCGGAAGAATTGCCGCAGGTGGATGCCGCCTTTGATCTCCGGGTGCCGGGCTTCTTCGGCTGGATCGCGGACGCGTTTGCCACTCTATCCCAAGATGAAAACCGGGTGCTGCGCGTCCTCGGCCCGTCACCCAAGGACCCGGAGATCCTGGTTGAAGTGGTTCTCGACGAGTGGCCGATGCGCGACGAGATGCTCGATTATTCATGGCGCATCCTGGGGCTTTCCATCCTGATTTCCATGATCACGGCGGGCCTGGTGTTCCTCAGTCTGCAATCTTTGATGGTTGGGCCCATGCGCCGGATCACCCAAAGCATGATGTCGTTCCGTGACAATCCGGAAGACCTGGACAATGTTATGCCGATCAGCAAGCGCGCTGATGAGATTGGTCAGGCCCAGCGGGAACTGGCGAGAATGCAGAAGGAACTCCGCCTCGCGCTTCGCCAGCGCCAGCATTTAGCGGCTCTCGGTGCGGCGGTGACAAAAATCAGCCATGACCTCCGCAATTCACTGACCACTGCGATGCTCGTCTCCGACCGGTTGTCGGGCAGCGAAGACCCGGACGTCAAACGGGTGTTGCCGAGACTTTTTACCGCCATCGACAAAGCGGTGGACCTTTGTTCCCAGACCTTGAATTTCGCCCGGGAAGGGGCGCTGCAGATTTCCCCCAGCCGTTTCAACCTGCATCAACTTGTGGCCGAAGTTGCGTCCGCGCTTGGCAGCGATGGGGAGGGCGGTGTCTCGTCGGCTGGCGTGACGTGGGATAATCAGGTTGAATCTGAAATGGTGATCGAAGCAGACCGGGGTCAGCTATTCCGAGCCGTGGACAATCTGTGCCGGAATGCGGTCCAGGCTGGCGCGGACCAGATTCTTATCTCGGCCAGCACGCGGCTGGACCGGGTGTGCATTGATATTTCGGACAATGGGCCGGGCCTGCCGCCACAGGCGCGGGATAATCTGTTTACACCTTTCTTTGGCACGACAAAGAAGAGTGGCACCGGCCTTGGCCTGGTGATCGTCCGCGAAATTTTGCGCGCCCACGGCGGTGACGTCATGTTGGCCAAATCGGACGAGGCGGGAACGACCTTCATTCTAGACCTGCCGGATCGGATACGCCTGGCGGCCCGGACGGATGGATGAGGGAATGATCTGGGAGTTCAAGCGTTGGTGCTGATATGAGCATGATGTTAAGTCGTCTATTGATAGCTGCCCTGATATTACTGCCGCCCGCTCAGGCGACCGCACTAGGTGCACCGGAGCCAGACCTGTGGCCCCGCTGGACGGCCCATGATCCAATGTCGCGGCAGACTGTCGATCATGCTGCTTGGGGGGTGTTTTTGAAAAAGTATCTCTCTGTACAAAAGCCCGGCGCCAATCTGGTTGCCTATGGCCGGGTGAGCGCCGCCGACAAGAAGGGCCTGAAGACCTATATTCAGTCGTTGGCGGAGGTCCCGGTGAGCAAATTGACCCGGGGGGAACAACTGGCTTTTTGGGTGAACCTTTATAACGCGCTGACCGTTGATGTCGTGCTGGATCATTATCCTACAGACTCCATCATGGATATCGACATCTCGCCGGGATTTTTTTCGAACGGCCCCTGGGGCAAAAAATTGGTCGCCATTGAAGGAGAGGCGGTGAGTCTCAACGATATAGAACACCGGATTCTACGCCCGATCTGGAAGGACCCGCGCATTCATTATGCGGTTAATTGCGCGTCCTTGGGCTGTCCCGATCTGCAGCCCAAGCCGTTTACCGGTAACGCCGCGGACGCCATGCTGACGGCGGCGGCTAGGTCCTTTATCGCAAGTGATCGCGCAGTGTGGCCGGCCGAGGGCGATACCGTCGGCGCCTCCAGCATCTACAAATGGTTCTCGGAAGATTTTGGCAATTCTGCTAAAGCCATTCTCAACCATATGCTGGAATTTGCCGGCCCGGCCCAACGCCAATGGTTGGGCAAGGCCCGTGACATCAGCACCTATCATTATGATTGGTCGTTGAACGAAGCAAAAAAGGTCCTGCCTTAATCGCTCATCGGTCTCCTACTAATCCCCAAGAGCCACGCCTTCCCGGCGCTGATCCGCCCCGCCGGTGATCCTGTTCCCGAAAATCCTGATCCCGTGCAGCCCGCTGGTCATCGGACGGATGCGCACCTCATGGCCCAAATTTTTCAACGCGGGGGCGAGCTCCTCAGCGCCGGTGCCTTTTTCCAGTTCTGTCGGCCCGTTGCGATTGACGATACGAGGCAGGTCAATGGCGGCCTGAATATCATATCCCCAATCCAGGGCGGCAATAATGGTTTGCGCTACATATCCGATAATCCTGGAGCCGCCCGGTGAACCAATCGCCAGCACCGGCCGTCCGGCCCGGTCAAACACCAAGGTCGGACTCATGGAGGAGCGAGGCCGTTTTCCCGGCCAAGGCGCGTTGGCGACCATTCTGCCATCCCGGATCGGCATAAAGGCAAAATCCGTCAACTGATTGTTCAGCAAAAACCCGCCTGCCATCAGCCGGGACCCAAACGCATTCTCGATCGAAGATGTCATGGAGACCGTGTTGCCGTTCCGGTCCACCACGACCAGATGAGATGTGGAAAGCCCTTTGAGCACGTCGTCGGGCGCAAACATGCTGCTCGCCTCGTCGGAAACTTTGCCCGGTTCTGCTTTGCCCAAAGATTTCTCTGGCGAAATCAACTTGGCGCGCTCCGCCAGGTATCCCGGATCAATGAGCCGGGATACGGGTACGCCGATAAAATCCGGATCGGCGAGATAGAGGTTTCTATCGGCAAAGGCGAGCCGGCTGGCCTCTGCGATCAGGTGCGCCGCCTCTACCGATCCCGGCAGGACCGACGCCATGTCAAAACGGTTCAGTATGCCCAGAATTTGGATCACCGCCACGCCGCCAGAGGTCGGCGGCGGCATGCCGCACACAAGATGCCCCCGATAGGCGCCACACACCGGTTCCCGCCGCTTGGACCTGTAGCCGGCAAGGTCGATGCGGTTCGTCCCGCCGGGATTGACGGCGGCGCCTGCGATGGTGCGGACGATCTTTTCAGCGATCTCGCCCTTATAAAAAGCGTCCGCCCCGCCAGTGGCGATCTTTTTAAAGGTCTCGGCCAACGGCTTGTTGATCAGAATTTTACCCACGGGCAACGGGCTGCCGCCGGGCTTGAAATAGGCGGAGGTGGACGGAAACTTATCGATCAGCTTATCCCGGCTGATCAATTGATGAAGCCGGGGGGACACGGGAAAGCCGGTCTCGGCCAAGCGGATGGCGGGTTCAAACAGGCGCGCCCAGGGAAGCTTTCCGTGCTTTTTGTGGGCCAACGCCATCATGTGAACGAGGCCGGGCACGCCGACGGATTTGCCCCCCGGCACCGCCTCGAAAAACTTCATCCGTTTTCCATCCGCGTTCTGGAACATATCGGGTGTGGCCGATGCCGGAGCGGTTTCACGGCCGTCGAACGCATCAATCTCACCGGAAGCGGCGGCAAAGTGCATCATGAAGCCGCCGCCGCCGATGCCCGATGATTGCGGCTCCACCACGTTAAGGGCCAACTGTGTCGCAATCGCGGCATCCACCGCCGAGCCGCCGGCGTGCAAGATGTCCAGCCCCGCCCGGGCCGACAGAGGATTGGCGGCGGCGACCATGTGCTGCTTAGCCGTTGCCGGGGCTTTGGCGGCGGGCGCTACCGTTTGGGTTTGCGCTTCTGGTTGGGCGCGCCCGGTATCCGCCCCCGATTGGGTCACCTGATGTTGGCAGGCGGCCAAGACAAGAGCGGCGGCAAATAGTGTCGAAATGTGTCTCAAACTGAAACCCTGGTCCGAGTTAGTGCGAAAGGATAGCTGTCCGAACCGTTATCGGCCAATTTAAAATTCAGAAATCATTGGAAAATATAGATTCTTTCGAACCTGCCCCGCCGGCATGGCTGTCTTGCATCGCACTGACTGGCGCAAATCGGGTCCATATGCTATGTCCACGGCCCCGAAACCGGGATAAAGTCCCGGATCGGAACAGTTGAGAGGAGACTTGATCGGTGAGCACTGCCGTCAAAGCCGGCAAACGGGCGACAATCCCCGACTTGGCCGCCCGTAAGGGTGGTGAGCCGATTGTCAGCCTGACCGCGTATACGACGCCCATGGCCAAGCTCCTGGACGAACATGTGGATTTCCTGCTGGTTGGCGATTCCATGGGCATGGCGGTCTATGGCATGGATAACACCTTGGGCGTTACCCTGGATATGGCGATCAATCACGGCGCCGCTGTGGTGCGCGGCACCAAACATGCTTGCGTGGTGGTGGATATGCCCTTCGGCACCTATCAGGAGTCCCCGGAGCTAGCTTTCCGCAACGCCGCCAAGGTGATGGCGGACACGGGCTGCGCCGCCATCAAAATCGAGGGCGGCCGGGAAATGGCCGAGACGGTCAGGTTCCTGGTGGAGAGGGGCATTCCGGTCATGGGCCATGTCGGACTGAAACCTCAGTCGGTGAATGTGGCCGGCGGATTTCGCTCGCAAGGGCGGGACGATGACGGCGCGAAAAACATTCTGGCCGACGCCAAGGCGATTTCGGACGCCGGCGCCTTCGCCATTGTGGTCGAGGCTGTGGTTGAAGGCCTGGCCAAGCAAATCACCGAAGACGTGTCGGCCGTGACCATCGGCATCGGCGGCTCCAACGCCTGTGACGGGCAAATCCTGGTAACCGAAGACGCCATCGGCATGATCACCGACTTCACGCCCAAGTTCGTGAAGCACTTTGCCGAAGTCGGCGCGGAAATCAGCAAGGCGGCGCAAGACTACGCCAAGGAAGTGAAGGCCCGGACCTTCCCCGGCCCTGAACATTGCTACAACAAGAAATCCTGATCCCGGTATTTTTCGTCGAGGTCCGCGCGTGACCGGAACAGCGTCCAATCTGCAAATCGTTCGAACCGTTAAGGACCTTCGACAGGTCGTGAGCAGCTGGCGGGCAGACGGGCTCACAGCCGGATTGGTGCCGACCATGGGCGCGCTCCATGAGGGGCATTTTTCCCTGGCGGAGCGTTCCGTCGCCGACAATGATCGGACCTGCGCGACATTGTTTGTGAACCCGAAACAGTTCGGCCCCAACGAAGATTTCGATGTCTATCCCAGGGATGAGGCCGGCGACGCCGCCGCTTTGGCCGAACGTGGCGTGGAGCTGCTTTTCGCGCCCGGCGTCGAAGAAATGTATCCCGAAGGCTCGACCACCGTCGTTACCGTCCCCGGCATCGGCGACATTCTGGAAGGCGCGTGCCGGCCTGGCTTTTTCACCGGCGTCGCCACCGTGGTCTCGAAACTGTTGGTTCAATCCCTGCCGGACAAAGCCTATTTCGGGGAGAAAGATTACCAGCAGCTCTGCGTTATCCAGCGCATGACGGCGGATCTGGATATTCCGGTTGAAATCATCGGCTGCCCCATCATCCGGGAGGCCGACGGGCTCGCGTTATCGTCCCGGAACGCTTATCTCTCGGATACGGAAAGGGCTATCGCCCCCGCGCTGAACGCAGCCCTTGTCCATGTGGTGGAAGCGCTGAACGCCGGCATGGATGTTGCGGCGGCGGAAGCCGAGGCCGCCCGGCAGATTCTGGATGCAGGGTTTGCCAGCATCGACTACATCACCGCCCGTCACCCGGAGACGCTTGAGCCGGTTACAGACTTCTCGGGCGGGGCGCGGGTGCTGGGCGCCGCCTGGCTCGGTAAAACCCGCCTGATCGATAATATCGGGGTCGAGTAGGGTTACCCCCCATACCAAATCCGGTAAATGACCTCCGCCTCGTCGTCAGAGACCAAGAGCGAGCCGTCTGGCAGTTCCTTGATGTCCACCGGCCGGCCCCAGGCCTGGCCGTCCTGCAGCCAGCCCTCGGCGAAAACCTCTTTCCCCAGCACCTTGCCCGCTGCATCCATGCGGATGCGCATGACCCGGTAGCCGAACGGATCGCTGCGGCTCCAGGAGCCATGCTGGGCGACGAAGGCGTCGTTGCGGTAATCCTCCGGGAACTGAGCGCCCCGATAGAAGTGCACGCCGAGCGCCGCCGCATGGGCCCCGAACTCGACAACCGGCGGGGTATTGTTGGCGGGCAGGGCGTGGCTTCTGAACTGGCCGGTGCGCGCCGTCCCGCCGCCGAAGACGGGATAGCCGAAATGCAACCCGTCGCGGGTGGCGTGGTTCAGTTCATCCGGCGGCACCAGATCGCCCATATTGTCCGCGCCGTTATCGGTGAAATACATATGCCCGGTATGGGGATGAAAATCGATGCCGATGGAATTGCGGACGCCCCGGGCGATGATCTTAGCTTGGTTATTGCCGGTGAGCCGGATGATGGTCCCTTCCAGCCCGTTCACCCGGCAGATGTTGCACGGCGCGCCGACGGCGACATGCAGCCGGCCTAGGGTGTCAAAGGCGATATAGCGCCAGCCGTGCCAGCCCTTGTCCGGCAGCTTATCGAACAGGATTTCCGGTTCGTGTTGGCCGATGGAGTCGAGCGCCGGGACCTTGAGCCGGAACACCCGATGTTGTTCGGCCACATAGAGATGACCGCCCTTCCAGGCGATGCCGTTGGGGCTTTTCAGGCCGCTGGCGATCTGGGCCACGTTCGCTGCCGCGCCGGCTCCTTGGACGCCGGTGGCGACGAACAGCCGGTGGCCGCGGCGATTGCCGACAAACACGGCGTCGAGCTCGGGGACCACCGCCATGGACCGCGCGTTGGGCACCTGGGCGAAGACGGAAATTTTAAAATCCGGCGGCAGTTTGATCAGATTGAGGGGCAGGTTTGTTTGGGCCCAGGACGGGGCGCTGAGCAGAAATCCTGCAAGCGCTGTGAGGAGAAACCGTTTCATTCTGAGCCTTCCCTTCCCTAACCGGCCTGGAAACGTTTCGGACCGCTTGGATTTCTAACGGGCGAGAGGACCAAAACCAGCGCCGCGCAGATGAGCAGCAGCGACACCACTTCCCGCCAGCCGACAGCTTCGCCCAGGACATAGGCCGAGCTGATCACGCCCAGGATCGGCGCGGACAGGGTCGAAACCGTGGAGACGCTGACCGGCACCCGCTCCACCACCTGGAACCAGCAGAACCAGGACAGCATGATCGGCACCAACAGAACATAGACCGTCGACCAGACGGCGGTGCTGGAAACCGGGGCCCATTGGCTCGATTCCACGAACAGCGCCGTGATCGTGATGGGCAGCCCGCCGATCACCAGTTGCCAGCCCACCAGCTGCAATGGCGGCAGGGTCCAGGCGACGCTTTTCTGCACCACCGTACCGCCGGCCCAGAAAACGGCGGCAAAGATCATCAGCATGGCGCCCACCGGCGCGCTTTGGATCACGCCCAATTCCCCGGTCAGCAGGACGCCCAACCCGGCGATACCGATGGCGAGTCCGATCCAGCGGGCGGCGGTCAGCCGTTCGCCCAAAAAGCAGACGCTGAAATTGGCGGCCCAGAGCGGCATGGTGTAGGCGATGATGGCCCCGTGTCCGGCCCCCAGTTCCCGCAGGCCCAGTGCGCTGAAGACGTGCCAGCCGGAGATGTTCAACAGCGAGGCGATGATGAGTATTTTCCACTGGCCGGTGGGCCAGACGAATTTTTGCCGGGATAGCAGAATAAAGCCGAAAATCAGGGTGGCCGCCGCCGGGGCGATCAGGCCGCGGTATGTCCAGGGCGGTATCTCGTTCAACCCCATCTTAATGAACGGCCAGGAGGTCCCCCAGCCGAGCATCGCGATGATCAGCAGGACATAGCCTCTGGCCCCTAGACCTGAGCTCTGATTCGCGTTCACGTCAGATTCAGCCCTTCACCATCTCAAGGGCCAGGTCCAGGTTGGCGGGATCCGGTTCGATCTCGCCCCGGTGGATGCGCCGGGTGATCTCGGTGATGGCGGCATTGGCCGGCGCGGGCCGGCCCTTGGCCGCGCTTTCCTCCGCGACCAGACCGTTGATCAGGTCCACCTCCGAATAGCGGCCCTTCAGGTGATCCTGCAGCACGCAATCCCGCGCGGCGGGGCCGATATCGGCGGCCAGTTTGTCGAACAAGGTTTCCAGAAGTTGATTGGTGTCTTTTATATCATCCTCGCTGAGCCCGAAGATGGGTTCAATTTTGTAACCCCGGTCCTGGCCGACGGCGAGCGCCTCGGAGCCGGTCTTTAACAGGAACTCCCGCATGCCCGGCACCCGGATGGCCTCGTAGAGTGTGAGGCCCAGCATGGCCAGCGGGCCCAGGCACATGGTGTTGACGATCAGCTTCATCCACTTGGCGGAGATGATATTGGGGGTGATGGACACCTGACCAACGTTCTTCAGAATGGCCTCGATCTCCGGAATGCGGTCCTCCATATGTTTGTCCAGCGCGCCCAGGCCCATCCAGGTCTTGGCGGGAGGCGTGTTCCGCTGCACCCGCCCCGGCGTGAAAATTTCCGAGGACAGTTCGATGACGCAGCCGATGGTGCGGTCGCGGCCGACGATATCGGCGATGTCATCGGCGGTCATGGCGTTCTGGATGCCGACCATCATCCCGTCTTCCGCCAGATAGGGCTCGATCAGATGCGCCATCCATTTGGTGTCGTAGGCCTTGGGCATCAGAAATACATAGTCGAAGGTCCGGTTGATCGCCGCTACGTCGCATAGGTGATGGGTGTCCACATCGACGTGGACTTCTTCGTCGGGCATATTGATGGTCAGGCCGCTTTTTCGCATGGTTTCCACATGCTCCGGCCACTGATCAATCAAAGTGACGTTGTGTCCAGTGCGGACCAGATCGGCGGCGGCGCAGCTGCCGTTCGCGCCGGTGCCGAGGACGGCGATCAATTTCTCCATGTGCTTCTTCCTGCGTGATATTTGTTGGGTTTGATTGTGACAGGCGGACCCAATCGATCAAGGGCTGATCGGGCACGAAAATGTTAGCGGAGCCCCGCCTTCTGCAACAGGGCTTGGACCGCCTTCACGGGAACACCCAGGTTTGATCCGCCAAATTCCGGCAGGATACCGAAATTGACGGCCACCACGCGCCCGGCCGAATCGAGAACGGGCCCGCCACTGCCGCCGCTGGTTGTCTCTGCATCATAGACGACCGTGGCGTTTGTCACCTTGGCGACAATACCCCTGCTTGCCAGTGGGACGACAGCCCCCCGCGCCGCAAGCTTGGCCGCCACGCTCCAGAACTCGGTGTCCTTGGATTCTTCAAGTTCGGCGATAAATTTCCGTCCCGACTGCGCGACCAAAGCCCGCAAGCCGGTGGGATATCCCATCAGGATGACCTCGCTGCCGGCAGCCGGCGGTTCCGTGGCGAGGGGCAGGTTTTTGGGTCCCGGTCCAGCCGGGGTGTACCGCAAAAGGGCAAGATCGGCCGCATCGCTCGCGGCAATAAGCGCAACCGGTATCGGTTTGGTCTGGCCGGGCTGGTAGGCGACGAACTTTGTAATCACCGGTTCCATTTGCTGCGCCGCCAGTACGTCGACCACGGTGTCTTCTTCCCATGGATTCGCGACATGGCGGTTTGTAACCATGACGCCGGCAGGATCAACGGCAAAACCGGTGCCGGTGAACTGCTTTTCCGCAATCGGTCCTGCATCACCCAACGACAACAGAGGTTGTCCCAAAGGATTTAAAAGGGGATTGCCGGACTCGTCCAAGACCTGACGCAGAAATTGACCGGTGGGCGTGTGGCGGAATCCGTATCCGCCTTGAAGTAGAAACACCGACCCTTGTGCGTCTTGGACCACCCGCGCGGCTGCTTCCGAGCGTTTTTCCAGGGCCGCCAGACGGCTCGACGCCGTGGTGAGGCGGCTGCCGATCTCATCTCGCAGGGCTTTGAGGTCTTTTACGGTCAGGGCCTCGTCCCGCGCGCGGGTTAGGGTCTTGGAGAAACTGTCCAGGCGGGTGGATTCCCTGGCAAGTTCCTGAATCAGCATCTGATTCAACTGGCGTTGCTGGTAGATCAACGCCCCCAATCCGACAAAGGCCAACAGGATAGTGATCCGAAATGCCGTCGAGCTTTCGGAAACCAACTGGTGAAGGGTTCGTTTGACCCATCGGCCGGTCCGCCTGACAATGGGTTGGCGGCTGCTGCGCATATAGGCGATGCCGTCCCCCAATATCTCTCCGACGGGTTTGCGGCCCGGTTTGTCCCCCGGATACAGGCGAAACCGTGACAAAGGACCGATCTCACCGAACTCGATCATGTCGCCGTGGCACAGATCGCAAGAGTCCACCAGCTCGCCGTTTACCCAGACGTGCTGGCCCGGTGAGACGATAATCTTGAAACTGTCGCCGGTCCGTTCGAGCTTCGCCATGACGTCGCCGCCGGGCGGCGGTTCATCCGGGTCGCTGACATGAATTAAGCCGGAAGGGCTGACGGTAACGGTGGCGGCATCGCCCCCGAGCCAGCTGACCACGCGCTGAGACGGCCCGGATTGATGCACCAGGGCGGCGACGCCGGCACACTCGTCTCGGGCAAGGGTATCAATCATGGGACATTTCGTCTCTCAGCCATGGGGATTGTATTATGCCACGAGAGGGTCCCTTTCGCGGAAACAAAAAAACCGGCGTTGATCACGCCGGTTTTTCCTGAATTCATCCAAGCTGGATATCTAATTCATATAAAGGTGAACTTCCGTGCTGGTGGCCTGGCCGGTGCGTTCCGACAGGTTGACCCGCGCCGGGGGCAGACCCATCCGTTGCAGGGATCTCAGAACGCTTTCGGCATTGCGCCGCGCTTGGTTGCGGTTCAGCGCCACACGGGCCGCGCCACCGGAGCTTGGCGCGACGGCGACCAGGGCGAAGGTCGCGCCCGGACGGCGTTGCAGCGCTTGGTTCACGGCGTTGTAGAGCGCTTGCTCATAAGCCACATTCTTGCGGTCGAAGCGGATCACCACCAGCGGCCGTTGGCCCGGGCCGGGCGCGGCGCGGCTGACATTGCCGGCGGGAAGGCCCCGTGTGGCGGCGGTCAGCGCCTGGTTGGTCAGGCTGGCGCCCATGGGTTCGCCGGTTTTGATGGCGGCCGAGAGCGTGTTCATGTTGGCCCGCTCGGAGGCGACGAAATTAGTCTGGCGCTGAATATCCTCGGACAGTTCCTTCAACAGCCGGTCCACCAGGACCACGGTCCGGTTGACTTCATCTTCCAGGATGGCGAGACCCTGATGATCTTCATCCACCGCACCGGAAAGCCGGAACGCCGCGCGGGTGTTTTCCGACAGGAACGACGCCAGGGTGGAATCCGCGGTGACCGAGGTGGTCAGCTGGTTCATGTTACTGATATCGTTGCTGATTTTATTCAACAGGCCGAGCGCATTTTCAAAGCGCTGGCGCAGGATCGGGTTGTCGGGGGTGGTGCCGACCTGCAGGCGCGCGTTGATCGCGGCGACGGCGCTCTGATAGCCTTCGGCGTCCGCCACCGTGCGAGAGCGAAGCTGCTGCAGGGTCGAATTGTTCTTGGACACGTTGCCCTGAAGCCGGCGCAGTTCACCGCGCAGTTCGACAACCTTGCCGCCGACGAAGGTGGCGTTCTGGGCGCTGAGGTTCTGCTGTTGCGGCTGGGCTGGTTGGGGCGCCGGTTGCGGCGCGGGCTGAGCCTGAACGACGGGTTGGGGGGCAGGCGCTGGGGCCGGTTGAGACGCTGCGGAAGAACTGCCTTTCGGGTCTTCGCCGGTCAGAGACGGGAGGAGCGAGTCAGACGAAAACGAACAGCCCGCCAAGAGGGCCGCCGCGCCGACTATAATCGGCCGATACAATTTAAAAGCCATCGTGCCGCCAACCTTATAAAGTTAATAGATACCCGGTCGATTCAATGAATTATTTGAAAGACTTATCACGTCTCTCTTTTATCGTTCAAGCTATTACTTACCGACCTAGAGTCCGGCAGGCAAGTGAAAATAGTATCCCTGTCCCGTCCGGCGCTTATTGCGAGTCGTTTGGGTGAAACACCCACTTGCACTTCTGCGTCGATTTGAATAGGTTCTGCCCCTCCCGCGCGCCCGTAGCTCAATTGGATAGAGCGTCTGACTACGGATCAGGAGGTTGAGGGTTCGAGTCCTTCCGGGCGCGCCAATCTTTTCAATAGCTTAAATGCCAAACGTCACCTGCCTAGCACTTAGAAGTCTGTTCTAGGTGCAGTATAGGTGCAAAATAACATGCGCTTTGCCGGATATAGCCCCCCCTTTGGGTCGAGGGGGCGCCTTTGTACATCGGCTACGGGCTATAGTCTGGACGCTCTATTTTCAAAATTACACGAATCTAGACTGGCAACCTGTGCATTAACCTTGGTCGGCTAACGGATTCTTAGCCGAAGTGATTTAGCGGGCTGATTTACTTCTGACTTTAGCCAATTTCAGTCATTTTCCAATAGCAGAAAAACAGTCCACAAATTGATCTGGATTAATTTACGCTGAAGAATATTTGATATACTCCATAAGTATGATGTTTCCGTTGTCGCCTGTTTTTCAGCAGAGTGACCCCTCCAGAAAAGAAGAGATTAAATGATAAAACGCACCATAACCTATACCATATTGTTAATTCTGGGTGCTGGGGGCCTTAGTGGTGCCGTCCAGGCAAAAGAATATCAGCTTGGAAATTTGGTAATATCAGATCCTTGGGCCCGATTCACTCCGGGTCTGGTCAGAAATAGCGCGGCTTATATTCCAAAGCTAGTCAATAACGGACGACAAATGGATCGTCTGGTGAATGTCTCTTCTACCATCGCCGAAAAAGTTGAATTGCACAGAACCATAGTTGAGAACAACATTGTTAAAATGCGCCATGTTGATGGCGTCGATTTAGAGCCAGGAAAATCGGTAACTATAAAACCGGGCGGCTATCACATAATGTTGAAGGGGCTGTATGCGCCCTTAGTAGTTGGACAATCATTCCCTCTTAAACTGACGTTCGAGAAGGCTGGTGACCTTGAGGTTACGGTTGTCGTGAGGAAATTTGAAAAGCCGCTCGACGTGAAGATGAATCATCACAATCATGGAACCATGAAAAAGTAGTCGCTTCGGCTTTAGCTTCCGCGGACACGTGTGGGAATGCAGTCTCGGAATGCGGACGAGCTAAATAAAGCTGGCCAATAACGGCAGTGCTATCATTCGAAATCAATCGTTCGCCTAGTTAAAGGCTGTGCCGCACATGGTTAGAATCGATGGCACACTCATCGCCGTCTTAGCGTAAAAGGGTAAGGCGGCAACAATTGCCAGGATGCAAAGTCCCGCAAAAATATGTAGAAAGATCATCTCTCGATTCATGTCACTACATTAAGTTATATGCTCAGAATTATCTATATAGTCTTTGGCCTAACGGCATTCTCCATTGCGGTGGTAGGGGTATTTAGGATTTCTAGCTATTACGCAGATGAGATTGGAAGAGACCGTGTCAAATCAACCGTATTACTGGATACCTCGGGTAAACCTTGGAAATTGTCCGATTTAGGAAATAGGGTTGGGGTAATCTTTTTTGGGTACACATATTGTCCCGATGTTTGCCCGACAACATTAAATGATCTGTCAATAGCTCTGCAAGGTATGGGGCCAGAGCGCGATACCGTTCAGCCAATTTTTATATCTGTTGATCCGGGTCGAGATAATCCCACTGTGATCCGTGAGTATATTTCTCAGTTTGATAAAAGTATCATAGGGCTGACTGGGGATCCGGATGCCATTAAATCTTTCGCCTGGAATTTTGGCGCAACTTACTCGACACTAAAATCAAACCCCGAAGATAAAAGTTATATGCTCGAACATTCCGCTAATTTCTTCATTGCTTCATCGAGTGGACAGCGTATTCATTTACCGATCAAAAATGATCCTGATGAATTGCGCGATGCAATTTTCAACGCGGCACAATCCATCATCCGCTCCGACAGACAATAATTGATTTTTAGTTAGAGATGGGTGCTCGTCAAATGCCTAGGTTCACGCAATCAGGACCACTCCTAGGGCCATAGTGGCAAGTCCAATACCGCCCTGAAGCACCCGATGCCCCCATGTTAGAGTGCAAACTGTATAAGCGAGTGGTACCGCTACAACAACCGAAAGAGCCGCCATCCCCAGGATGGAACCAAGACCAAAAAGAACGATATAAATTAATGCCAACTCAGCTTCCACAACGGATGTTGCCGTCAAAATTAACAATGCTGCGGAACCCGCCATGCCATGCATCATACCCACCAAAAGGGTGCGGTAGGGTAACCCCCGAGGATGGTCGTGGCCGTGCGCTTCGGCGTCATGCTCGGCATTTGGTCCATGCGCATGTGCATGAAAATGAACTACTCCGTCACGGTGTCGATGAATGTGATAATGGATCCGCTCACGCCATAGACGATACAAGAGTGACCCACCAAGCACCACCAGCATGACGCCTACTCCCATCTCAAACCATTGGGCAATTTGCGTTCCGATCGATTTTCCCAATAGAGCAGCGCCGCCCGCCAAAGCCATCAGGGTGACTGTGTGGCCAAATCCCCATACCATTCCATGGGTAACGATCCGACGCATCGTTCTCTCTTTGGCCGCAATAGAAGCCACAGCAGCAATATGATCTGCTTCTAGAGCATGCTGCATCCCAATCAAAAGGCCGAGGAACAGTACAGAGGACATGTCGCAAACATCCTATCCCTCCGTGCCTTCTGCGGAAAGCAAATGAGTTAGAAAGAGTAGTTTCTTCATTCACCGCTGCTTGCATATTGCTCCGAGTAGGCAAATTTTAATCAAATTCGGAATGTCTCATTTGGGTCTTGGTTGTGTAAAAACGTTTTGGCTGATTGGGTCTTGTGT
>CAZSXT010000019.1:0-75305 GCA_964611435.1 uncultured Rhodospirillaceae bacterium
AGATCCTCCGTTAACGAACAGGCTCAGCAGTCCCAAATGTTTTGATGACGGACACATCGAAGCCAAGATTTGCTATGCGCCAAGTAAGGCGGCCAACGCGGGCGGTGTCGCCGTTTCCGGCTTGGAAATGAGCCAGAACAGTGCGCGCATTTCCTGGAGCGAGGCAGAGCTGCAGAAACTCTTGCACGACACCATGAAGGGCATTCATGAGCGTTGCGTGCAGTATGGCGACGAAGGCGATGGTTACGTCAATTATCTAAAGGGCGCGAATATTGCCGGCTTTGTGAAAGTTGCGGACGCCATGCTGGCCTATGGTGTGGTATAACCGATCCGGGTTTTTTTAACGAAACAGGATCGGGTTCGTCATGGATGACGCTGCCCCTGTAAAAGTATCCGATATTGCGCCGGTAAACGCCCCTTGGGTGTGGCTGGGCCGGGATCAGTCACGCCGGGACGACTGGATTGTCGAGATGACGTCTACTGAGGTCGATGAGCTGCTGGCCGCGGCCAAATCGGCGGCCGGTTGTCCACTCGATGAATTGACGCCCCAAAATTTCCCGCTTCCTAAACTTTCCAAGACGCTCGCCAATCTTCGTGAACAGGTGAGTTGGGGTCGGGGCTTTGGCCTGCTGCGCGGTCTGCCCATTCACGAGTTGCCGGCAGATCAGATCAAGACAGTCTTTTGCGGCGTGGGCGCGCATCTGGGCGTAAGTGTGTCTCAAAGCGCGGACGGCGACCGGCTGGGCGACGTGATCGATCGGGGCGGCACGGATCGCTATTACACGCGGGGCGGCGCGCTGGAATTTCACATGGACCCGGTGGATGTGGTCGGGCTGTTGTGCCTGCGCGCTGCCGTCGAAGGCGGCGCCAGCCGCATCGTCAGTTCGATGGCTATTCATAATATCCTCCGGGAGGAGGCCCCGGATATTTTGGCGACACTTTACAATGGCTTTCACAACAGCCGGCGAGGTTTCGGCGAGGCCACCCGGGACGAGATGATCCCCATGTATATCGACGGCGCCCGGCGGGTCGAGTGCTATCATCTGCCCATCACCATTCGACAAGCGGATGAGGAGGGGTTCAAGATTACGCCCGATGAACAAAAGGCGCTGGACATGGTGGCTGAGGTCGCCGCACGGCCTGATGTTTATCTGGATATGCACTTTCAGGAAGGCGATATTCAGTTTTTGAACAACCGGACGGTCCTACATGCGCGCACTGACTATGTGGATCACCCGGACCCGGCGCTGAAACGTCATTTGTTGCGGCTCTGGCTAATGATGGACGACTGGCCCGACCGGGCGGGCGCACAAAATTTCCGGGCGGCTTCCGGTGATCGGGCCGGCGGCGGGATCAAACCTGCAAAAGATAAATAGAGGAGGAGTGAACCATGAAAGTCGATGGCGGTTGCCACTGCGGCAATATCAAATATGAGGCGGAAATTGATCCTGAAAAAGTGGTGATCTGCCACTGCACCGACTGTCAGGTGTTGTCGGGGACAGCCTTCCGGACCGTGCTCCCGGTGAGTGAAGAGAACTTCAAATTCACCAAGGGCGAACCGAAGGTCTATGTGAAGATCGCTGAAAGCGGCAACGAGCGGGCCCAGGCCTTTTGCCCGGATTGCGGTTCACCCTTTTATGCGACCAGCACAGGCGACGGGCCGAAAGTCTTTGGCGTGCGCACTGGAACGATTAATCAGCGCGATCAGTTGAAACCGCAAAAGCAGGTCTGGCGCCGCTCTGCGCATACCTGGCTTGGTGAGGTAGAGGATATGCCAGCTTTGGAGAAACAGACTTAGTTCGCGTTTTAAAGTGGGTACGCGGATCACGACGCGGGGTGCTCCGCGCCGGTCCGCGCATGACGAGATTTGGGTAACTAGAACCCCTCATCCATGCGCCTGCGCAGCCGTGATCCGTGGACCCATCTAAAGAACTCTACGACCGTGCGGGCGATTTTTCCCTTCTATTCGTTTTGCGTCGCCCCCGGCTCGCGAAGCGATTGTCGGGGGTCCATCAGGCTTAGGAGCGTATTCTTCCAAACCTATGGTCCCCCGAGACTTGGTCCCAATCTAAATTGGTCCCAACTCGGGGGTGACGCCAAAAAAATGGGAAATTTGAAAATCTGACGATTATCGGAAGTACCTCTGCCTACCCTGCAACAAGCTGCGGCAGCATCATCGTTGCGATGCTCAGCACCAGGAAGAACCCGCACATGTCCGTCACCGTTGTCAGGATGGGCCCGGAGGCGACGGCCGGATCCACGCCACAGCGCTTGAGCAGAAGTGGAACGCACCCGCCGATGGAGACGGCGATGAGGGAGTTCAGCGCCAGGGCGCTCGCCACCACCAGGCTAAGGTAAAAGTTCTCTTTCCAGAACCAGGCCGCGATGCCGAGCAGGCATCCCAAGGTTATCCCGTTGATGAGCCCGACCGAAATCTCTTTGAGCCAGACCCGAAAGGCCTCGTAGGGTTTGACCAGGCCCAAGGACAGTTCCCGCATGCTGACGGCGACGGCCTGATTGCCTGAACAGCCGCTCATGTCGGAGATAATCGGCAGGAACACGGCGAGAGCGATCACCGCGCTCAGCGTATCTTCGTAGAACGCGATAACACTGGCGGCGATGATGTTCAGCACAATATTGATGCTGAGCCATGAGAGGCGGCGGCGGGAGCGGGTGACCAAGGGCAGCGTGCGAATTTCATCACCGCCCACAATACCCTGTAGTTTCCGGTACTCTTCTTCCGCCCGTTCGTTCAAGGCTTCCGCGACGGCATCGCGGGTGACAATCCCGATCACCCGGGCATGGGGATTGATCACCGGAAAGGTCGACATTTCGTTTCTGTTGAACATCCGTTCCAGTTCGTCGAGTTTGGTTTCCGGGGTGACAAAGGACGACGGCGTGACCAAATCCGCGATTGCCGTATTGCGCCCGGACAACACGATCTCGTTTAGGCGGACGACACCGATGAGCCGTTTCCAGCGGGAGATCACGTAAATCTCGCTGACATTCTCATTCTCGCCGCTTTCCCCGGCATCGGTCAGGTTCTGTAACACTTCGCCGACCGTGACGTCCTCTTCGAAGGCAAACACTTCGGTCATCATCAGACCGCCCGCCTCGTCATCTTCATATTTCATCAGGCGGCGGGCGTCCTTGGCCTCTTCGGGGGCCATTTCATTGAGGATCGCCTCGGCGTCCTGTTCGGTCATTTCACCGAGAACATCCGCCTGATCGTCACTGTCCATTTCATTGAGAATGGCGGCGGCGCTTTCCGCCGGCAGTTGCTCGATGATATCGGCGGCGTGCTCGTCCGGGATTTCATCGATCAACTCGGCTGCTTCTTCCGGCTCAAGACTGGTCAGGACCAGTTCCCGGTCCTCGGCATTGAGGCGAAAGATGGCGTGCATCGCCTCGCTGGAAGACAGCGAATCGATAAAGTCCTGGAGGTTTTGTTGGTTGTTCGCCGCGGCCAATTCGCGGAGATTTTCCCAAGCTTCTCTCTGGGTGTCAGGCTCCATGGCCTCATTCCTTCCAAATTTGTCTGCGTGTGGCGCCGTGGATGGGTTGCCGGTGATCAGGTTATAGCAGGTGCCCGGTCCGTTTCGAATGCCTGTTTGCTAATTAAGATGCCCCCACCCTCGTTGTCCGGCAACGCCGGACACCGCACCCTCCCTCGCGAGGGGGAGGGGATATTGCTGCGGGCTCAATATAGACTTCTTTCACCCATCTTCTTTATTTGCGTCGCCCCCGGCTCGCGAAGCGATTGTAGGGGGTCCATCAGGCTTAGCGGCGCATCCTTCTATAACCATGGTCCCCCGAGACTTGGTCCCAATAAAAATTGGTCCCAACTCGGGGGTGACGCAGAAATGAGCGATGGGACCAAAAGGCGGCAGGTCCGGCGCCCTATTAACTGTAGTCGGCTTCGTGCTGGCGTTTTTGGGCCGTGTTCTTGAACTGAGATAACGGCGGCATGAGATAACGCCGGAGTTCTTCCGGATCGGCCGGCTCGAACGCGTTCATCGGCTTGGTGCCGCCGATGGTAACCCGCTCCATCAAGCGGCGCTGCGGATAGTAATCGTGCAGGGCCGAATGCTGGACCAGCCGGTTGTCCCAGAATACCACCGTGTCCGGCGCCCACTGATGGCGGTAATGATATTCGTGTCGGAGCGTCTTTTTATACAGCATCCGCAGGATCGCCTCGCTCTCCTCTTCCTCCATCCCCTTGATGAAGCGGGTGAACTGAGGCGTCACGAACAGCACCTTGCGCCCGGTGATCGGATGTTCGGTGACCACCGGATGGACGACCGGCGGGTGCTTTTCTTCGGCCAGGTGCATCTTGCGGCGGCCTTCTTCGGTGTCCGGGAACATATCCTTGAACGGGCCTAAGTCATGGACCGCTTCAAGGCCGGACAGAAACTGCTGCATCCGGTCGGACAAGCCTTCCCACACCGCGGCCATGCTGCAGAAATTAGTGTCGCCGCCGAATTCTGGCACGATCTTCGAGCAAAGCGCCGTGCCCATGGGCGGGGCTTCGCGGAAGGTTTCATCCGTGTGCCAAACATCGGTCGGGGCTGGCGGGTTGCCCTCTTTATTGTCATAGCGGATGAGTTCCGGCGTATCCTCTGTATTGGTGGAGAAGGGATGCACGGTCAGTGGGCCGAAATAGCGGCCAAAACGCATCAGATCATCGGATGAAATCTTCTGGTTGGGAAACACCAGGACGCCGAACTCTCCGTGGGCAAGACGCAGGGAGTCGATCACCGTATCGTCCAACTCTTGGGTCAGATCGATCCCGGTCACCTCCGCGCCCAGGAAAACGCCTTTCTGTTTTATGGTAATGCCTGGAAAATCGGTCTTCGGGGTCGGTGCGTTCATATTGTTCATTGCGCTATTCCTCAGCCTGCTTCAAAGCGGTAGTAGTTGGAAAATTTCATCAGGGCTTCATCGGACATGGAGAACAAGACCGAATCCTCTTCCGCCCGATGTTCGATCCAGTTCCACATGGGCCCGGCGAAGGTATCGCCTCGGGCCCAATTGATCTCTACCCCATCGATGATGCTAATACCCGATCCCATCATGGTGTTAAAGACCAGATTGGCGGCCTGGCGGTAACGCCGGGTGGTCTGACCGGCCTGCAGCCGTTCGACAAAGATGGCGATGGTCGGCATCTCGTAGGCTTCCAATTGGATGCGGGCGCCGAAATGGCCTTCGGGGTCGGGCGTTGCCTTATCGAGGCGCGCCTGCAGCATGTCCCAAGTGAAACGATACGGCGAATCCGGGGTGACCCGTTGGACCGGCTCGTAAACGTCCGGATGTTCGTCGAAGAACATGGGTTCCAGGAGATGGGTCAGCGGTACGTCCAGCCCGTCGAACCAATATGCCGGTTCATCCCCGTCATGGCCGTGGCCGTGCCAGCACCAGCCGGGCGTGAGAACAATATCGCCCGTCTCCATGGGATGCTTTTCGCCGTTGACGGTGGAGAAAGAGCCTTTGCCGTCAATTATCACCCGGAGCGCATGGGGCGCGTGCCGATGACTGCGGGCCTTCTCGCCGGGCAGGATCATCTGATAGGCGCAGACTTGTGTCTTGGTGGTGGCAAAGTCATTGCCCTTTACCGGGTTGACCAGGACCATATTGCGCCGTTCAGCCAGTTCGGTGCTGATCAGCCGGCCGGCGGCCTCCAGGGCGGCGTGGCAGTCGGCGTATCGCCAATGCATCGGCGTGAACGGCGTGTTGGGCTCCGGGAACAGGATCGGCACATCCCGGTCGATCCAGCCGGGCGTCAACTCCATCGGTTTGATCGCGGCATAAAGGTCGTCGAGGCTCGCCGCGTTGGCGAGGGATTCCAGACTGTCTACGGATACTGAATCAGGCATCGTTTTTCTCCCACTCTCCCTACTATAACCCCCATATTCGGCTCTTGTCATGGGCGTCTGGACTCTGTGCATGGTCTCCCGTAAACACGAGGGACGAGGGAGAAAACCATGAAACGCAGCACAAATCGAATCCTGACCACCCATGCTGGTGCCTTGCCGTGGGAAAAACCCATCCTACCGGGCCAAACCGGGTACGAGGAACGTCTGAAAGAAGACGTCATCGGCGTCGTCGCCCGCCAGCGGGATACGGGCTTGGACGTGATCAACGAAGGCGAGTTTACCAAGGGTGGCGACTGGCTGTCGTTCATGGACGGCCGGCTTGGCGGCTGCGAACCGCGGGAGGATATCGACGGCAAGTATTTCTCCACCCTCGGCAAGGACCGGGAGGAATTTGCCGACTTCTACCGCTACGCCGGCGAGAAGGGCACGCTGTTTTTCGCCGAGAGCAATCACATCGTCGCCACCCGGCTGACTTGGTTCTGCACGGAACCCATCACTTATGTGGGCCAGGACGAAATGCAGCGGGAGATTGATCTGTTGAAGGCCACCGCCGGGACCGAAGACGTGTTCTTGACCACCACCGCGCCGGCCAGTTTGGAGCCCTATTACCGCAATGAATATTACGACAATCAGGAAGACTTTATCTTCGGCATGGCAGAGGCGCTGAAGACCGAATACAAGATGATCGCCGACGCCGGATTTATCGTTCAGGTGGATGACGCCTGGCTGCCGGCAACTTGGGACCGGACCGGCATCCAGATGGGCCTGGAGAAATACCGGGACTGGTGCATGGTGCGGATCGAGGCGCTGAACCATGCGCTTGAGGGCATCCCCGAAGAACAAATCCGTTATCATTTGTGCTGGGGAAGCTGGCACGGCCCCCACGCCCACGATATTGAACTGGAAAAGATTGTCGACATCATGCTGGCGGTGAATGCCGGGGCGTATCTGATCGAGGCGGCCAATGCGCGGCATGAACACGAATATATTGTCTGGGATGATGTGGAGCTGCCGGAGGGTAAAATTCTGATCCCTGGCGTGGTCGCCCACGCAACCGATCTGATCGAGCATCCGGAGCTGGTGTCCCAGCGCATTCAGCGCTTCGCCGAACGGGTCGGCCGGGAAAACGTGATCGCCGGCACCGACTGCGGCTTTGGCGGCCGGTCCCATCCGCAGATCGCCTGGGCGAAGCTCAAGGCGCTGACCGAAGGCGCGGAACTGGCGTCAAAGGCGCTGGGGTATTAAGCCGCCAAAATTTAAGACGCCAAATTTTAAGATGTCTGAGGGGCCTTGGGGCCCATACCGGTGCTGACCAGGCGCAACGGTTCGCCGTTGCCACCCTCCAGCGCCCACATGTAGCGCGTGGCGTAGCGCTGCACGTCCTCGTGCTCCCAGGCAGCTTTCAACTCACTTTCGGGGATGTCCGTGTTGGCCTCGACCTCTGACGCCGAATAGCTGTCGGCTTCGCCGTGGCGGATCAGCCAGCAGAGCGCTTCCCACCCGGTTCTGCCGTCCCGTTGGCTGGGCAGCGGTTCCACCATGCCGAGGCCCTCGGGGCCGCCGGTGATCTCTACCCCGTTCCAAAACGCGATCCGGTCATTGATGATCGCCGATGCCGGGTAGGGCTTTACGTACTCCCAGGCGCAGCCCGGGTTGGTCTCGCCGTTGACGGTCACGTCGTAATAATCGGCGATGCCCTTCCAATGGCAGAAAGTCGGCCGGGTGTCCGTGCTTTCGGTGAAGTAATCCCAGTTGACGGCGGATTTGGGGAAGTAGGCATTGCCTTCCACATGGGCGATGTCATCGCTCTCCGCCAGGGTCACGCCGTTCCAGGTTGCCTTTGCCATATCATTACCCCCCAAACGTAAACCGGCTGCCGACGTTGGAGGTGACCAGCTTGTCGGGCATGCGGTCGCGCACCTTGCCGATGAAGTTCACGCCGGTGCAGTGCATGGGCAAGATCACGTCCGGGTCCATGGCCTCCAGCTCATCAATCGTGTGGTCGATATACTCATTGGGGGCGAGGCCCAGATGGAAGCCGCCGACCACCGCGTGCAGCTTGTCGGTGTTGGAGACCGCCATGGCGGTCTTCACCGTGTTGACGATGCCGGCATGGCCACAGGACGAGATCACCACCAGACCCTTGCCTTGAACCATGTAGCATGTGGCGTGTTCGTCCTCATGTTCATCGAGGACCAGTTTGCCGGACCGTTCATCGGCGTTGAAGTGGTCTTCGTCTTCCAAAACCAACGTACCGCCGCTGACGGTCTCGAAACTGGTGCGCTCGATAAAGCCGCTGGTGAACGGACCTTCGAGTTCGTGCGGTGTCTGGCAGCAGACCTGCGGCACGTTGAGCGCGGTGAGGGAGGAGCGGTCGATGGCGCCCCAGGCCAGGGGCTCCGAGCCTTTGGAGCCCATCCATTTTTCCCGGAACACGGTTTCCCCGCCCACATACAGATTAATATCGTCGCGCATGCGGGAGCGGAAGTTCTTCACAAACCCGTCGAGCCCACCAAAATGATCCCGGTGGCCGTGGCTCAGGATCAGGCCGTGGATGCGCTTCGGATCAATATCCAGAATATCGAAGTTGCGGGAGATGATTTCCGGCGTGTAGCCGAAATCCAGCAGATATTCCGCGTCCACCCCGTCCTTGCGGGACGCCAGGTGCAGCGACAGGCCCCATTCGCAGGCCAGCGACGTCATCTGCTTGCCCGGCAGCCGGCCGGCATGTTCGATCTTCACGTCAGGGTGTTCGCCCTTGGGCATGAAGCGCTCGTAAAAGGAATCGACCAGGACCCGGATGGAAAGCTGATCGACGATGGGGGCGGTGAAGGGTGTTTGATTGTTCATGATCCGGCCAATCCTTTTTGAGGCGACGATGGCGGAAATGGTGCCCCCTACGGGACTCGAACCCGTGTTTTCGGCGTGAGAGGCCGACGTCCTAGGCCACTAGACGAAGGGGACCTTGTGGTGGGCGGAGTTTCTCTTTTTTGGCCCGAAACTTCAAGCGCGCCTTACGCCGCGGCTGTGCGCGGACCCGGCCACTTGCCGAAATTCTGTGCGAGGCCTTCGGCGCGGGCCAGCGCCTTGTCGAGCGCCGCCATGGTCTTGGCCATGTCTGCGCTGTCGTCTTTCAGCCAGATGGCGAAAATGCGTAGATAAAGAAGCGAGAGCGCCTTGACCTTGATCTTGCGCTCCAGCCCCGACGAGGTTTCGCCGGCCGCCGCCAGTGTCGCCGCCATGGATTTGCGGAGCGCGCACAGGCCATTGAGCCCGGCGATCGGATCGCCCGGCACGGTGGCTTTAAGGATGTTTTCGATGGCCGCCTTGTGGGGTGCGAGTTGATCAAACCGGGCCATGATCAGATCAAACAGGTTCTCCCGGATTGTCTCGCCGCCGCCGGCTTTGAACGCTTGTTCGTCCACCTGCCGGTTGAAGCCGTTTAACAGCGCGACCTTGGAAGAAAACGTGCTTGCGAGTTCGGCTTCGTCCAACTTGGCCGCCGCCGCGATGTCGGCCATCGTGATCTCCCGCCAGGGCGTGTCTGCCGCTAATTTCAAAGCTGCGGCGATCGCCGCCTCAGCCGGATCGGATTTGGATTTCTGAGATTTTCTCTGTGTCTTGCGCGCCATTGGTCCTCTCCCGTGGCGTTGGGGTTCATTGATTACTCGCATTCAGGTATCCCAAACAGTCTAGCGCGCAAGCTACTCTGAACAAAAGATTTCCGTAGGGTTTTCCCGAATTTCCTATATGATGCGCCGAAACAGGGGTCTAAAACCAAATGGGCAAATCAACGTCCACGCGCCATTTCAAGCCGTCCGCGCTCCTCGGTAAGGAGGAAGAGCGCGAGCTCGCGCGCCGCGCCGGTGAAGGCGATGAAGACGCCGTCGAACGTCTGGTCACCAGCCACCTCGGCTTTGTCGTCAATATGGCCAAGAAATACCGCCGATCGGGCGTGCCCATGCCCGACCTCATTCAGGAAGGCATGGTCGGCCTCGTCCAGGCGGTGAAGAAGTTTAATCCGGACAGGGATGCGCGGCTTTCCACCTACGCCATGTGGTGGATCCGGGCGGCCATGCAGGATCATATCGTCCGGTCCTGGTCCTTGGTGCGGCTGTCGACCACCAGTGCCCAGAAATCCCTGTTCTTGCAGCTCCGGCGAAAAACGTCCGAGCTGATCGAAGGGGCGGATGCCTTAAGTGATGAGTTTGCGCAGCGGCTCGCCGACCGGTTCGAGACCACGGCGGCTGATGTCGCCAATCTGGCTCGCCGGATTTCCCATCGGGATATGTCGCTGAATGTGGAACTGTCGGATGTCTCCGGGGAGACCTGGCTCGACCGGCTGCAGAGCAATGATCCCAATCCAGAAGAACAACTGGCTGACGCCAGCGAGCGCAACGCCGCGCAGGAATTACTGGCCATGGCCATCGCCAAACTACCGGACCGGGAACAGTTCATTATCGAGCACCGCTATCTGCGGGAAGCGCGCCAAACTTTTGCGGCCATCGGCCGGGACTTGAACCTCTCCAAGGACAGGGTGAGGCAGCTAGAGGCGCGTGCGCTGGAGACCCTGCGCAGCGTTCTCGAACCCGGCCTGCTCGAGCGGCAGATTATCTCGAAGAACTAGGGTTAATTTTATTTAATGCGTCGTGCCCGAGTTGAGACCGGCTTTAGCTGGGATCGATCTTTTGCGCCGTCATCCACGGGCTTGACCCATGGATCCATTTTCCTTTTTTAAGGTGGGCCCGCGGATCAAGTCCGCGGGTGACGACAAGAAAAAACTTCACCCCTTCGCCAGTTCGCGGGAGCGGTCGGCCGCTTTCATGACGGCGGCGGTCATCAATTCCTGCAGCCCGTTCTCCCCCATCAGAATGGAAAGGGCGGCCTCGGTTGTGCCGCCGGGGCTGGTCACATTCTTGCGCAGCGTCGCCGCGTCTTCGGACGCCTGGCGTAATAATTCGCCGGAGCCGGAGACCGTCGCGCGGGCCAATAGCGCGGCCATGTCGGCGGGCAGACCGGCCTGACGGCCGGCTTCCGCCATGCATTCGGCCAGCAGGAAGACATAGGCCGGTCCGCTGCCGGAGACGGCGGTGACCGCATCGATCAACCCCTCGTCGTCGGCCCAGGCGAACTCGCCCGCGGCCTCCATCAGTTCGGTGCATTGGTCTTTTTGGGCTTGAGAGACGGCACCGTTGGCGTAGCCGACGGAGATGCCGCGTCCGACGGCCGCCGGGGTGTTGGGCATCACCCGGACGACGGCGGCGTCCGCGCCGAGCCAGCCTTCCAGGTTCCCTGACGTGATGCCGGCGGCGATGGACATGAAGACCGCTTTCCCGGCGTACTTGGCGTAGGCCGGGGCCACCTGATCCATGACCTGGGGTTTCACCGCGAAGAGGACAACCGCCGGCGCCACGCCGACCGGCATGTCATCCAGCTCGCTATAAAAGGCGATGCCGCGATCGATCAGGGAACCGGCGAATTCCTGGTGGGGTTCCACAACATGGACGTCGCCGGGCTGAACGCCCCGGTCCAGCCATCCGTGAAGAAGGGCGCCGCCCATCTTGCCGCAGCCGACCAGCAGTATTGACGAAGACATGTGGGGCTAGGCCTCTCCGACGGGATCGACGATGGCCGCTTCCAAAGCTTCCTTCGGCGACTTGCCGCCCCAGACCACATATTGGAACGCCGGATAGAAGCGTTCGCATTCGGAAATTGCCACGTCCAACAGGTCCTCGACCTGTTCCGCCGTCATATGGGTACGGCGCAAGGGCAGCGCATGGCGGTACATGGGCAGGCCTTCCTCGTGCCAGACACAGAAGTGTCCGAGCCAAAGCCGGTCGTTGACCATGGCCAGGAGGTTATGGACCGCCGCCGTCTTATGGGCCGGGATGCGCACATCAAAAGCGCAGGTGAAGTGAAAAGCGCTGATCTCGTCGGACCAGGCGAAATGCAGGGAATAATCGCACCATTTGCCACGGTATTCCGCCGCCATTTCATCGTCGTGCACACGTTTATGGTTCCAGCCTTGGGCCCGGATGACGGTTTCCACCACATCCATGGCGGGATCGGGATCATATTCCTCGTATGCATCAAGAATTGCCATGACACGCCCCTTATTCATTCGGTTGCGACACAACGCCATATATAGGTGTAGCCCCTATATGTATGAAGAATGACGGTGTCAGCTACTAGGGGTAGGTTGTCAGAAACGCGACTCGCACGCAAGAGGCATCCGGGACGGGGCCGGAATTTATTGTGGAAAAGATGGGGGGAGAGGCGTTGTACGCCGGAATTTTATGATTTTGCAGCGCGATTTGCTGCGGATTTCTTCTTTGCGGTGGACTTTTTGGCCGCCGATTTCCTTTTCGCGGGACTTTTTGCCCCTTGTGCCGCCGCCAGAGCCTGTTCAAGTTCGGCGATTCGGGCTTCCAGGCGCTCCTGTTCCTGCCGCGCCTTGGCGGCGACGGCTTTGACCGCTTCGAATTCTTCCCGGCCGACCAAATTCATGTCGGTCAGAAAACTCTCGACCCGGTGCTTGATGGTGTTCTCGAATTCATCCTTCAGGCCGGCAACGGTGCCGGCGGCGCTGTTGGCCACTTTGGCGAGATCATCAAACAAGCGGTTTCGGGTCTGCATGGGGGCACTCCTGTCTCAATCCGTTGTCCCTAATATGTGTGAAACGACTAAGGCCCGCAACCATGGAACCCGCTTTCTTGCAGCGTCTTGGGGCCGGGCCTATAAAGACGGCGGTTTTCATCGAAGGATCGGAATGAGGGACATGATACTGGTGACCGGCGCGGCCGGCTTTATCGGATCGAATCTGGTGGCGGCATTGAACGCGCGGACGGAAGCACCGGTCATTGTCTGCGACACCATCGACCATCCGGAAAAGGAAAAGAACCTGGTTGACTGCCGGATCGCCGAGACCATTGCGCCGGAAGACCTTGTCGCCTATCTGCACGGCCATCCCGGCGGCATTGAGGCGATTTTCCACATGGGTGCGATCTCGTCCACGACCGAGACCGATGTGGATCTGATCACCCGGATGAACGTGGATTTGCCGATCGCGCTTTGGACTTGGTGCGCCGAACATAGCGTGCCGCTGATCTATGCCTCGTCGGCCGCCACCTATGGCGACGGTGCGCAAGGCTTCGATGACGATGGCTCAATCGCGCATCTTGAGTCGTTGCAGCCGCTCAATCCCTATGGCCGGTCCAAAAACGACTTCGATATCTGGGCGGCCAAGCAGATCATCGACGGTCAACCGGCCCCGCCGCAATGGGCCGGGCTTAAGTTCTTCAATGTCTATGGGCCGCGGGAAGGGCACAAGGGCGGGCAGATGAGCGTCGTGCCCCAGGTCTATAAACAGATTGTAGAGACCGGCCGCGCGAGGCTGTTTCAGTCCCACCATCCGGATTATGAAGACGGCGGCCAGCTCCGGGACTTTATTTGGGTCGGCGATTGTGTCGAGGTGATGCTGTGGCTTTGGGACAACTCGCACGTTTCCGGCTTGTTCAATTGCGGCACCGGCCAGGCGCGAAGCTTCAAAGACCTGGCGACAGCGGTGTTTACCGCCTTGGGCAAGGAGCCCGCCATCGATTACATTCCGACGCCGGAAAACATCCGGGACAAGTATCAATATTATACCCAGGCCGAAATGGGCCGCCTGGCCGCCGCCGGCTACGACCGGCCGTTTACGTCTTTGGAAGAAGGCGTCGGGCGGTATGTCACCGAGTATCTGGCCGGTTAAACGCGCTGCTCACTTCCTTCTGAGTTGAACGGGGACGGCGAACCGGGCTATGACACGGCCATGACTTTCGCCATTCCCTTTCCCAATATCGATCCGGTGCTGATCGAGATCGGCCCGTTCGCCATCCGCTGGTACGCGCTGGCCTACATCGCCGGGCTTCTGGCCGGTTGGAAGTACATCCTGGCCTTCATCAGGAAGCCGCCTTACGCCATGGCGGCCAAGGACGTGGACGACCTATTGGTCTGGGTGACCCTGGGTGTCGTGCTGGGCGGGCGGATCGGCTATGTCGCTTTCTACAATTTCGCCTATTACCTGGAAAATCCGTTGGCTATCCTGGTGGTCTGGCAGGGGGGCATGTCGTTTCACGGCGGGGCGGCTGGTGTGCTGGTGGCGACATATCTGTTTTGCCGGCGGCGGGGGCTTGATATTTTCGCGGTGGGCGACGCCGTGGTCTGCGCCGCGCCGATCGGCATTTTCCTGGGCCGGATCGCTAACTTCGTGAACGGAGAACTCTTTGGCCGGGTGACCGATTTCCCTTGGGGTGTGGTCTTCCCCCACGGGGGGGCACTCCCACGCCATCCAAGCCAAATCTACGAGGCTTTGCTAGAGGGGCTGATCCTATTCCTGATCCTCTATGTGCTTTCCAGGAACGAGAAAATCCGCAACCGGCCGGGTGTGTTGTCCGGGGTGTTTTTCCTCGGCTACTCGGCGGCCCGCGCCATCGTCGAGATTTTCCGCCAGCCGGATGCCCATATCGGTTTCCTGGCGGGCGGACTGACCATGGGACAGATTCTGTCGGCGCCGGTGTTGCTGTTCGGTCTTTACCTGATCTTACGGCCACAGAAGTCACCGGCGTGAACAGCCTCACCGAACGCCTGAAAGCCGAGATCGCCGAAAAAGGCCCGTTGCGCCTGGACGCGTATATGTCCCAGTGTCTGGGCGATCCGGATCACGGCTATTACATGACCGGCGACCCGTTGGGCAAGGAAGGCGACTTTGTCACGGCGCCCGAAGTCAGCCAGATGTTCGGCGAGCTGTTGGGCCTTTGGGCGGCCACGGTCTGGCATCAGATGGGTGAACCTGGATCATTCAATCTGGTCGAATTAGGTCCTGGCCGGGGGACCCTGATGGCGGATTTCCTGCGCGCCGCCGCGGGTATGCCGGGTTTCATCGAGGCAGCGGATATCCATATGGTGGAGATGAGTCCGATGCTGTCCAAACGCCAGCGGCTGGTGTTCACGACCGTGGACCATAGTCCGACGTGGCACGAACAGTTGCAGAGTGTTCCGGCGGGGCCGAGCTTGATCATCGCCAACGAATTCTTCGACGCCCTGCCGATCCGGCAATTGGAAAAGACACCCGTCGGCTGGCGGGATAGGGCGATCGGCCTGGATGCCGATGGCGGTTTCGTGTGGACGACACTTGCCGATGACCAGGCCGCCCCGGCCGGCTTCGAGGATGCGCCGGCCGGCAGTCTCCTGGAGATCAACAACGCAGCTGACGTCGTGATGCGGGAGATCGCGGAACGCCTATCAGCCGACGGCGGCGCAGCCTTGACCATCGATTACGGCTACACAGAGACGGCGTTGGGCGACACGTTCCAGGCGGTCCGGAATCATGAGTACGCCGATCCGCTGGATCATCCCGGCGACGCGGACCTGACGGCGCATGTCAATTTTCAGCGGTTGGCCGAGGCCGCCGCGGAGGCCGGGGCCTCCGTTCTAGGACCGGTGACCCAGGGCTTGTTCCTCAGACGGTTGGGGATCGAAGTGCGGGCAGAACAGTTGATGCAGACCGAATCCCGCCGCCAGAAATACGAAATTCACACCGGGCTGCACCGGCTGATTGATGACGACCAAATGGGAAGCTTGTTTAAGGCGCTGGCTGTACTTGATCCATCCTTGGCGACGCTCGAAGGGTTTGGACCGGACGATGGATGACGCTGCCCCACAGGTGCTGACCTCCGATGTCTTGCGGGGCGAGCGGGTGCGCCACGCTTTTTGCACCCGCATGGGCGGTGTGAGCGCCGGCATCTACGCTGGCATGAACTGCGGCTTTGGTTCGGACGATGAAACGGACAACGTGGCGGTAAACCGGCGGGCCGCCATCGAAACGTTGAATGCCGGTGACATGCCCCTGCTCACCGCCTACCAACAACATACCGCGACCGCCCTCTATGTCGACCACGCCTGGGAGCCGGGAGACGCGCCGGTGGCTGACGGTATGGTAACCGACCGGCCCGGATTGGCGCTGGGTATCCTGACGGCGGATTGCGCACCTGTCCTCTTGGCGGACGGAGACGCGGGCGTCATCGGCGCGGCGCATGCCGGCTGGCGCGGCGCTTTGGACGGCATCCTTGGCGCCACCATTGACCTGATGGTGCAAAGAGGCGCCCGTAGGGAGCTTATTTGCGCCGCTATCGGGCCCTGCATCGCACAAGAGTCATATGAAGTTGGGGCGGAGTTCCGGGAAAGATTCGTCGAATCTGATCCCGCTACCGAACAGTTCTTTATCGCCGGCGTTGCGGAAGGCAAGTTTCAGTTTGACCTGACCGGCTTCGTGGAATCCCGTCTGCACCAAGCCGGAATAGGTGCAATCCGAGGCTCAGCTTGGGATACATACGTGGATGAAGCGCGTTTTTACAGCTATCGCCGATCCGTACATCGCGGTGAGGAAGATTATGGCCGGGAAGTGTCTTTGATCGCTCTTGCGCCGGAATCGAGCCCGTGATTCAGTTATAGGTACGTCGCTATGCCTCACATATCGCTGCTCATCGTTTTTTCCCTGGTGGTCTTGTTGTTTAGCTGTGCGGTCTGACTGGTTCAAAATATCCCTCACTCTCTGGGCCGTCGTCATCATGGCGGCCTGTTCCCCACTGCCACGTCCATTTGCCCACAATAATTCTCCGGAGCGCGCGCCCAACGGGTTGGTGACACTCCTGGACACCGGCGGCATCCGGGTGAAGATCGATAAGGACCTACCGGGCAAGCTGTCGGAGCCATTGGGCAAGGAAATGGTGCGGGGACTGAATCTTGCCGACGTACCGGCCAGCACGCTTCAGGATTTTCAAGCGAACTATACGCTGGCCGGGACCCTGCATGTGAACCGGCCTGATCTGAGCGGCCCGGAAGAGGTGGTTTTCAGCTGGACACTGACCGATCGCAAGGGGGTCCAGGTCGGATCATTCGACCAGCCGATCCGAGGGGACAAGTTCGGCTGGTTTATAGAGGATCAAACCATTGTCCGTGTCGTGGCTGAGGATGCCGGACGCCAGATTGCCGGGATGGTGCAAACGCCCGAGCAGATTGCGGCGAGGGAAACCCCTGGCGAACCACCGCCCGCGCGGACGGCCCCTCGATTTTTTCTGATGGATATTGACGGCGCGCCAGGAGACGGGGCGACCTCGCTCCGCCGGTCTTTGGCCTTTGTCATGAAACGGGAAGGGGCGGAAATCGTAAAGAACAGGGATGACGCCCAGTATATGGTCAAAGGATTCGTCAACGTGAGCGGGGTGATAGACAACGAAAACGATGTCGCGTTGACTTGGCTGGTGACCTCCCATGACGGCAAAGAGTTGGGCAAGGTATCTCAGAACAATAAGGTGCCGGCCGGCCGGTTGGATAAACGTTGGGGCGACATGGCGCTCGCCGTGGCTAACGGGGCAACGATGGGAATCAAAGGCGTAATCGTCCGTCATCTGGCCGCAAAGAATAAGCCGCCCGGATTGGAAATTCCCTTTCAATAGAAGGGGTTCGACGAACTGAATCTTGGACGTTTACAGCCTTCGGACTCATTGATACAAAAAACCGCAGTCGCGGCCCGGTTGGAAAACTTACATGTCGGGGGTGGATCGGCCGACGGCGATAAGGGGCCCAGTCCGGATGAAAGTCCTCACCTGTAACAGTAATCGTCCGATCGCCGAAGCGATCTCCGCCTATCTTAATCTGCCACTCACCAGCGCCAGCGTACGCCGTTTCTCGGACATGGAAGTGTTTGTCGAGATCAACGAAAACGTGCGCGGCGAGGATGTCTTTGTCATTCAGTCGACTTCCTATCCGGCGAACGACAATTTGATGGAATTGCTGGTGACCTTGGATGCCTTGCGCCGCGGCTCGGCCCGGCGGATTACTGCGGTGATGCCCTATTTCGGCTATGCCCGTCAGGACCGAAAGTCGAGCCCGCGCTCGCCGATTTCGGCCAAGCTGGTCGCTAATCTCATTACCGAGGCAGGGGCAGACAGGGTGCTGACTCTTGATCTGCATGCCGGCCAAATTCAGGGGTTTTTTGATATTCCTCTGGACAATCTCTATGCCTCGCCGGTGTTCAACAAGGACATGGAAAAGAAATTCGACGGCGAGGATATCGTCATCGTGTCGCCCGATGTTGGCGGCGTGGTGCGTGCCCGCGCCATCGCCAAACGGCTGGATGCGGATCTGGCGATCATCGACAAACGACGAGAGCGCGCGGGCGAATCCGAGGTGATGAATATCATCGGCGATGTGGACGGACGGCAGTGCATCTTGATTGACGATATCGTCGATTCCGCCGGCACCTTGTGCAACGCGGCGGTGGCCTTGAAGGATCAGGGTGCGACGGCTGTCTCGGCCTATGTGACCCACGGCGTGTTGTCCGGCGGGGCGGTTGCCCGGGTTACGGCCTCACCCATGGACACACTGATCACCACCGACAGCATCATGGCGACCGAAGCAGTGCGCGTTGCTCACAATATTCAGCAGTTAACGATTGCGCCGCTGATTGCCGAAGCGATGCGCCGGATCAGCTTGGAAAATTCCGTCTCCAGTCTGTTCGACTAGGTCCGATATCTCGGCTTTATTTCCTATGTAAATGTGTGACTCGACCCGCCGGTTGGGATTAACTACGGCTATTCCAATAACTAATTGCGGGGAGAAATCATCATGTCCGACCAATTTACCAATCCGGAAACCATCGCCCTTCATGGGGGCGACTACCGGGCCGATCCGGCTACGACGGCGGTGGCGGTCCCGATATACCAAACCACGTCCTATCAGTTTAACAGCAGCGAGCACGCGGCGAATTTGTTCGCTCTTCAAGAACTGGGAAATATCTATTCCAGGATCATGAACCCGACCTGCGACGTGTTGGAAAAGCGCATTGCGGCCCTGGAAGGGGGCGTGGCGGCGCTCGCGTTGAGTTCGGGACAGTCAGCCTCCGCCTTTGCTATTCAGAACGTGGCCCAGGCCGGAGACAATATTGTGAGTTCGACCGATCTTTACGGCGGAACCTGGAATTTGTTTGCCAACACGTTGAAAATGATGGGCATCGAAACGCGGTTCGTCGACCCGGCCGATCCCGAGAATTTCCGGCGGGCGACCGATGACAAGACCCGGGCCTACTACGCCGAAACTTTGCCCAATCCGAAGCTCGACGTCTTTCCGATCAAAGAAGTTTCTGATATCGGCCGGGAATTCGGCGTTCCCCTGATCATGGACAACACGGCCTGCCCGATCCTGTGCCGCCCACTGGATCACGGCGCCGCCGTCGTGATGTATTCGACCACCAAGTATATCGGCGGTCATGGCACGTCGATTGGGGGCATGATCGTTGACGGGGGCAATTTCGACTGGACGGCCAATCCGGACCGTCAGCCGCTGTTCAACCAACCTGATCCGAGTTATCACGGTGCGGTCTGGGGGACGTTGATCCCCGAGGCGCTGGGCGCGCCAATTGCGTATGCCATCCGGGCGCGGGTTGTCTTGTTGCGCGATTTGGGCTCTTGCATGAGCCCGTTCAACGCCTTCCAGTTCATTCAGGGGTTGGAAACGTTGCCCTTGCGGATGCGTCAGCATTGCAGCAATGCGCAAGCGGTGGCGGACTTCCTGGACGGACATGCCTCGGTGGATAAAGTTATTTTCGCCGGTAAAAAGGAAGGAGAGGCGGCGCGCCGGAGCGAAACGTATCTCTCGGGTGGCTACGGCGCCTTGATCGGTTTTGAACTGAAAGGCGGCATGGACGCCGGTAAGAAGTTTATCGACTCGCTCAAGATGCTGTATCACGTCGCCAACATCGGTGATGCGCGCAGCTTGGCGATCCATCCGGCGTCGACCACACACTCTCAACTGTCGGAAGACGATCTTGGTCTGACAGGCGTTACCCCCGGTTACGTGCGCCTGTCCATCGGCATTGAACATCCTGACGATATTATCGCTGATATCAGCCAGGCGTTGGACGCTGCCGGTTAGTCATTCGTCTAGAAAAAAGAGGCGGAGGATAGATTGACTAAGAGCCCGTAAATCTGTACATCCTCGCCTCTTCCGGCGCTGACACCCCTGGAGGTCGGCGTCTTTTATCACTAAAGGAGACGAAAAATGGCTGACGCTATTTCCGTTTCCGCTGAAATGCGCGACCGGGCCGGCAAGGGGGTGGCACGGGCTCATCGACGGGCAGGACGCGTTCCAGCGGTTATCTACGGCAACAAGCTCGATCCGGTATCGATTTCTGTGGAACAGAAAGAACTGGAACGGCTAATTCACGACCCCCGATTTTTTAACCAGATTTTCGAGGTTCAGGTGAACGGCGAGACCCATCAGGTGCTTGCCCGTGATCTGCAGTTGCATCCGGTCTCCGACCGGCCGATGCATGTCGATTTTCTCCGGTTTAACGAGAACACACGGATCGTCCTCGAAATTCCGGTGGACTTCCTGAACGAGGAAGCCAGCCCGGGTCTCAAACGCGGCGGCGTGTTGAACATCGTTCGCCGCGAGGTCGAGCTGCTGTGTTCTCCGCTGAATATTCCGGAAATGCTCACCGCTGATTTGACCGGTTTGGAGATTGGCGACTCGATCCACATTAGTGCGATTGAACTGCCCGAAGGCGTAGAGGCCACCACCGACCGCGACTTTACTGTCGCCACTATTGCCGCGCCGACCGTCATGCCGACCGAAGAAGAGGAAGGCGAGGGCGAGGAAGGCGAAGAGGGCGAAGAAGGAGCGGAAGGCGCCGAAGGGGGCGAAGCCGAAGGCGGCGACGACGCAGACGGCGGCGACTCCGAAGACTAATCGTCTTGCCGGGGGCGCGAGCGTATCGCGTCCCCGTTCATTCCTCTCTCGGGGGAGTTTGCGATGCATCTCCTGGTCGGACTCGGCAATCCCGGTTCGAAATATGCGGGCAACCGGCACAACGTCGGCTTTATGGCGGTGGACGAAATCTGCCGCCGGTACGCCTGCCCACCCTATCGCGCCAAATTTCAGGGTGAGGTTTCCGAGGGTTCGATCGCCGGAGAGAAAGTGCTGCTGCTGAAGCCGTCCACCTATATGAATGAGTCTGGCCGTTCGGTTGGCGAGGCGGCGCGGTTTTACAAAATCGAACCGGCGAACGTCATTGTCATTCATGACGAAATCGACTTGGCCGCAGAAAAGGTTCGGGTGAAAGAAGGCGGCGGTCTTGCCGGGCACAACGGCCTGAAAAGCATCGCGTCCCAGATTGGTCAGGATTTCTGGCGGGTGCGGATCGGGGTCGGCCACCCCGGCGACAAGGACCGGGTGTCCGGGCACGTGCTCAACGATTTTTCAAAAGCGGACATGGTTTGGCTGGAGAAAACCCTCGACGCCATTGCCGAGACCATCCCGTCTCTCATCCAAGGCGACGATAAGGAGTTTACCAACAGGCTAGGCCTCATTATCACTCCGCCCCGGCCCAAGACCAAAAAGCCGGAAGGGACGCCCCGCGACCCTTCCTCAGACGAGAGTACATAAAGCATGGGATTTAATTGCGGTATTGTCGGTCTGCCCAATGTGGGCAAGTCCACGCTGTTCAATGCGCTGACCGAAACGGCAGCGGCCGAGACAGCCAATTATCCATTTTGCACCATAGAACCGAACACCGGCCGGGTGGCCGTGCCGGACGAGCGGCTCGACAAAATTGCGGAGATGGCCAAATCGGCCAAGGTCTTGCCCACGTTTTTGGAGTTCGTTGACATTGCCGGATTGGTGAAGGGCGCCAGCTCGGGTGAAGGGCTGGGCAACCAATTCCTGGGCAACATCCGGGAGGTGGACGCCATCCTGCATGTGCTGCGATGCTTTGCCGACGATGATATCACCCATGTGGAAGGGGGCGTCGATCCCCAGCGTGATGCGGAAACGGTGGAAACCGAACTGATGCTGGCCGATCTGGAAAGCTTGGAAAAACGTATTGAGCCGCTGGCGAAGAAAGCCAAGGCCGGTGAAAAAGACGCCAAGGCGTCCCTTGATCTGATGGAGCGGGTGCTGGCTGTGCTGCAGGACGGCAAGCCGGCCCGTGCAGCGACTTTAAAAGACGGGGAAGCGCGGGCGTTCCGGCAATTGCAGCTTCTGACCTCCAAGCCGGTTCTTTATGTGTGCAATGTGGAAGAAGACGCGGCGGCCGAAGGCAACGAGTATTCCGTCAAGGTGGCAGAATTCGCCGAGGCCCAGGGGGCGGGCTCCATTGTGGTGTCCGCCAAGATCGAATCCGAGCTTTCCCAATTGGGCGACGCGGCGGAAAAGGCCGAGTACCTGGAAGCCATGGGCTTGGAAGAGGCCGGGCTGACCCGCCTGATACGGGCGGGGTATCAGTTACTCGATCTGATCACTTATTTCACGGCGGGGCCAAAAGAGTCCCGGGCCTGGACAATCCCCCAAGGCACCAAGGCCCCGGGCGCAGCCGGGCGCATCCATACGGATTTCGAGCGGGGCTTCATCTGCGCCGAAACCATCGGCTATGACGACTATATGTCGCTCGGCGGAGAACAGGGGGCCAAGGATGCCGGCAAGATGCGCCAGGAAGGCCGCGATTATGTGGTCAAGGACGGCGATATCATTCTCTATAGGTTTAATGTGTAGCTGCTTTAGCAGCGTCATGCCCGAGTTGGACTCACGCAAGTGAGGTCAATTCTCGGGTATCTGGTCAAGTGGCCTGAGATCCCCGACAACTGCTCCGCAGGTCGGGGATGACGGTTGACGATTAATCGTCAACCTAACTAAACGCGAAGTTGTTCCGGCCGGTGGCTTTGACCTTGTACATGGCCTGGTCGGCCGCGTTGAGGAGATCGGAGAGGGTCTCGCCATTCTCGGGATAGTGGCTGATGCCGATGCTGGCGCTGACGCTGCAGGTCTCCTCCCCGATATCGATGGGCCTGGCCATGCTTTCCAGCACCTTCCGCGCGACGACCTCTATATTCTCCCGTTCAGAGATGTTTTCAAGGATCACCACAAACTCGTCCCCGCCCAAACGGGCCGCCGTATCGGTATTCCGGATGGCTTCTTCCAATCGCTGGGCGACGGTGGTCAAGACAATGTCTCCGGCCTCATGGCCATAGGTATCATTGATCGGTTTGAACTTGTCCAGGTCGATAAACATCAGCGCGATGCCGCTTTTGATCCGCCGGGCGCGGGAGAGCGCTTCGCTGACACTTTCGTTAAAGGACGCCCGGTTGGCCAGGCCCGTTAATTGGTCATAGAGCGCCAAATAACGAATGCGGTCCTCCTTTTCCTTGCGGTCAGTGATATCACGTATACTGCCGGTGTAGGTGTCCTCGTCTCCGGCGCCCCGCACCACTGCGACCGTCAGTTCAATCGGGAACAGTGTGCCGTCCGCGCGGATCGCCTCCATTTCATGAGTAGCCCCAACCATATTTGAATAGCCGGTAGCCCGATAGCGCCGTAGATAGCTATCATGCTGTTCCCGGTGGGGCGAGGGCAACAGGATGCTGACATTCTCACCAACAAGGTCGGTCTTGGCGTAACCGAACATCTTACAGGCGACTTCGTTCACAATCTGGATTCTACCGACGTGGTCGATAGAAATGATCGCCTGATCGACGGCTTCCAGGATGGCGTGAATACGGTTTTCCCGGTGGCGGTTGATTTCCGAGGCTTTGATCAGTTCAGTAATATTCTGACAATCCACCAAGAACCTGACTTGTCCGTCGTCGAACAGGGTTTCATTAATGCTCAGCCGGACGTCTATCTTTGCGCCATCGACTGACTTCAGCTCAAGGGGGAGGGGCTCGTCCTCACCGGCAATCAGCTTCAAGCCGTCGGCAAACAGCTCGGCGTAATCGTCGCCGGCGAACATTTCGAAAGGGGTGCCCAGTACCGCGTCGGGTCCGCTGGCGCCGAGCAGATTGAGAGCGGATTCATTGACCCACACAATCTCGTGCTCCTCACAGATGAACAGGGCTGACTGCAGCGATTGGAGATAGTTTTCAATTGTCGGGTCGAGCTTGAAGGGCATGGGGATCCGGAACTCTGATTCTGTCCATTTTCAGTTGTCGGAGACCGCCACTGATCGAGGGCCGGGCGACCGGTTACCTAGTATGTAGCACACGGATTGCGGCAACAAAACTGGTGATAGCCGGATTACGGGAGAGGCGCCGTCTTGTGGTATGCGCCGCTTGTTGCCAATGCCCGCCTGATCCCCCATAACCAAGTCACTGAACTCGGCGGCCTGGGGAGGGGTGACCCGGTGAACAATTCGGAAAACAGCGAAAACGTCGTTCTGGTGGAAAAAGACGGTGCGGTGGCGACCGTTGTCCTCAATCGGCCGGAAAAGCTGAACGCGCTTAATTTTGAGATGTGGCAGGGCGTGGGCGCGGCATTCCGGGACCTGGACGGCGATGAAAGCTTGCGCTGTATTGTCCTGCGCGGCGCGGGCGACAAGGCCATGGGGCCCGGCGCCGATATCACCGAGTTCGCCGACAAACGAAATTCATCCGAACAGGCGACGGCCTACGGCAAACCTATGCATGGGGCGATGCATGCGATCCGCGATTGCCGCCATCCGGTGGTGGCGCGCATCCGCGGCCTTTGTGTCGGCGGGGCGTTGGAACTGGCGCTGATGTGCGACCTTCGGATTTGCGGTGAAGGTTCCCGCTTTGGGGTGCCCATAAACAAGCTAGGCCTGGTCATGGCCTGTCCCGAGGTCGAAGCCCTGGTCGGCCTCGTCGGGCCATCGGTGGCTTTGGAAATCCTGTACGAAGCCCGCGTGTTCGGCGCGGCCGAGGCCAAGGACAAAGGTCTCGTGAACAAGGTGGTGCCGGACGATGACGTGGATGCGGCCGTCGCCGAAATGGTCGAGCGTATTTGCGCCGGTGCGCCATTGGTCAATCGCTGGCACAAGAAGTTCGTTTACCGGGTGATGAGCGGGGTGGCCGAGCCCAAGCCGTTGACGGCGGCGGAAGAAGCGGAAGGGTTCGCCTGCTATGACACCGAGGATTTCCAGGAAGGGGTGCGGGCGTTCCTCGCCAAGGAGCCGCCCCAATTTAAAGGCAAATAACCATGAGCGGCGACAACACCCTTCTGTCCGGCCTCCGGGTCATCGAGATGAGCCATGTTATGGCGGCGCCCACTTGCGGGCTGATGTTGTCGGACATGGGCGCGGATGTGATCAAGGTGGAACGTATTCCCGGCGGCGATGATGTCCGCAAGCTCGCCCCGTTTGTCGATGATATTTCAACGCCGTTCACCATGATGAACCGCAACAAGCGGGGCATCGGGCTCAACATGAAAACCGATGAGGGCAAGGCGGCGCTGAAGAAACTCATCCTGGGCGCGGACGTATTCATCGAGAATTACCGTCTGGGCGCCATGGATCATTACGGCGTGGCGTATGATCAGGTGAGGGCCGAGAATCCGAAGCTGATCTATTGCTCCATTTCCGGGTACGGCCGCACTGGTCCTTATGCGGAAAAAGGCGGCTTTGATCTGGTGGCTCAAGGAATGAGCGGGCTCATGAGCATCACCGGTGAAGGCGCCGGCCGCCCGCCGGTCAAGGTAGGCGCGCCGGTCACCGATATTACCGCCGGTTGCCTGGCGGCCATGGGCATTCTGGCGGCGCTGGTGAAGCGAAAGGAAACCGGCGAGGGCCAGTATGTGGATACGTCTCTGTTCGAAGCCGGAATCATGCACACCTATTGGCAATCGGCGATCTATTTCGGCTCAGGCGAGGTGCCTCAGGCGATGGGCTCGGCGCACCCGCTGATGGCGCCCTATCAGGCGTTTCAAACCAAAGACGGCTGGATCAATATCGGCTCAGCGAATCAGGGGCTGTGGGGCAAATTGACGGAGCTGTTGGGCGCGCCGGAACTGGCGGACGACCCCCGCTTTGTCGAGCCCAAAGACCGGATGGAAAACCTGGGTGAGTTGGTGGAGGCGCTGACGGGCTATTTCATCACGGACACGACGGAAAGCTGGATGGAACGATTGGAAGACGTGGGCATCCCCGCCGGGCCGGTTCTGGACATCGCACAGATGACCAGCGATCCGCAGGCACTGGCCCGGAACATGGTGCAGGAGGCCGCGCCAACCAAGGTTCTCGGCCATCCGGTCAAGTATTCGGCCACGCCCACATCGATCCAGCGGACAGCCCCGGTGCTTGGTGAACATACGGAAGAAGTTCTGGCGGAAGCGGGCTATAGTGAAGCGGAGATTGCGGCAATGATTGCCGCCGGCGCGGCGGGCCGGGGGGAATGAGGAGACGTTTGATGGAAATCGTGAAATTTGTGCTGGCGGGTGTTTTTTTCTTAGTCTCCGCCTCACATGCCGGCGCACAGGATGCTCGCATCGCACCGTTCCTGGGGACCTATGTGGGGGAGGTCGTTTTCGCCACGGATCAGGGACTTGAAAAGCGGGAACTGGACGTTCGCATCCAGGCCGAAGGGGATGGCTTTTCGGTTCAGTGGTCCACTGTTCGGCAAAAGATCGGTGGTAAGGTCAAGAAGTCGACACACTTTGTGGCCTTCGGCAATCCGGACCGAAACGGGGTTTTCCTGCCTAAGGGCAGTATCGAACGGTTCGGTGAGAAGATCGCCATTGATCCGTTGCAGGGCCGGCCGCAACTCTGGGCTACGGTGCGGGGCAAGACCCTTGTCATCAATGCAACGGTACAGACTGATAGGGGCGGACTGGAGAAACAGATTTATGAGCGGAAGCTGGTGCCCGGCGGGCTTGAGCTCAATTTTCTCCGCACCCGCGACGGCCAGCCGCTCAAGTCTCTTCATGTAAAGATGAAGACCAAGAATCAGAAGCAGAATTTGCAGTGACGTCTTAGGCAGATTAACTGCCTATGACGTCACCGCCCGAGTTGGCGTAGCCAATTCTCGGGGGTCTCTTCCAAATTCAAATATGGGTCCACGGGTCACGCCTTCGGCGGCCCGTGGATGACTAAATTTTGTACTACCATTTTCCTGGTCATGCGCGGACCGGCCGATAGGCCGTGATCCGCGTACCCATTTTAAGGCATCCCCCCATCAGGTCTTTCACGCCAGCTTTCTCCATCTCACCTTTCGCGTCATGCCCGAGTTGAGACCAGCTCTAGCTGGGATCAAGTCTCGGGTATCCATGACCAGCATTAGATGGACCCCCGAGAATTGGCTGCGCCAACTCAGGGGCGACGCATTAAAAGAAGGAAACAGATCCCCGGCAGCCGCTTCGCGGGCCAGGGATAATAAAAGGGCGCCGACCGTTGCCGGCCGACGCCCCGAGCGTTTAACAGGGAGGTAGTTATTAACGCTCTAAACACATGGCGATGCCCATGCCGCCGCCAATGCAGAGGGTGGCGAGGCCCTTGTTTGCATCGCGCCGCTTCATCTCGTGCAGCAAGGTCACCAGCACCCGCGCGCCGGAGGCGCCGATCGGATGGCCCAGCGCAATCGCGCCGCCGTTCACGTTAACCTTGTCTTCCGACCAGCCCATTTCCTTGGCGACCGCGCATGCCTGCGCAGCGAAGGCCTCGTTGGCCTCAATCAGGTCCAAGTCATCGCTGGTCCAGCCGGCCTTTGCCAAGGCGCTCTTGGACGCCGGGATCGGGCCTGCGCCCATGATCGACGGGTCGATACCTTCGGTGGCCCAGGACCTGATCTTGGCCAGCGGTTCAATGCCGCGTTTTTCCGCTTCCTCGGCGCTCATCAGGACCAGCGCCGCAGCGCCGTCGTTAATGCCGGACGCGTTGCCGGCCGTGACCGAGCCTTCCTTGTCGAAAGCTGGGCGCAGTTTGGCGAGGGCCTCGGCGGTGGTGCCGTGGCGGGGATGCTCGTCCGTGTCCACCACGATGTCTTCCTTGCGGGTCTTCACGGTGACCGGGACGATTTCGTCCTTGAAGGTGCCGGCCTTCTGCGCGGCCTCGGCCCGTTCCTGAGACAGAAGGGCGAACGCGTCCTGCTGATCCCGGGAGATTTGCCACTGTTGGGCCACGTTCTCAGCGGTGATGCCCATATGGTAGCCGTTGAAGACGTCCCACAGACCGTCGTTGATCATGCTGTCGATCAGCTCCGCCGGGCCCATTTTGACACCGGCCCGCAGATGCGAGACGTGCGGCGATTTGGTCATGTTTTCCTGACCGCCGGCCACCACGATGGTGGAGTCGCCGGCCTTGATCGCCTGCGCGCCCAGCGCCACGGCCCGGAGACCGGACCCGCAAACTTGGTTGATGCCGTAGGCCGTGCGTTCCTTCGGAATGCCCGCGCCCATAGCGGCCTGGCGGGCCGGGTTCATGCCGACGCCGGCCGTCAGAACCTGGCCCAGGATCACCTCGGTCACATCTTCGGCGCTCACACCGGCCCGGTTCAACGCCTCGGCGATGGCAATGCTGCCGAGTTCGTGGCCGGCGGTATTGGCAAACGCGCCGTTAAACGCCCCGATGGGCGTGCGCGCGCCGGCGGCAATTACGATTTCAGTATCCTGACTCATTCAAGTCGTCCTTTCGTCCTATCAGAGCCGGAATGAATTCTTTGTTCAGTCCGGCGATTTCATAATCGCTTCGCCCTTGAGGACCAGTTTGTCCCCGACGAAGCAGTTAGTTGTCATCACAATGGTGTTCTTTTCCGGATTAACGTCGGTCACCTCAACCAGCGTCTTAACCACATCGCCGATCATGACCGGTGCGCGGAACTGCAGATTTTGGTTCAAATAAATCCAGCCGGGTCCCGGAAAGATATAGCCCAGCGTGGCGGAAATATGGCTGGCGGTTAGAATGCCGTGGGCAATCCGCTGGCCGAACATGGTGCCCTTGGCGAATTCCTCGTCCAAATGGATCGGGTTGAAGTCGCCGGACACTTCGGCAAAGGACCGGACGTCCTGATCGGTCACCTGCTTTTCGTATTCCGCCGTCATACCGACAGCGATGTCCTTGATAAATTTTTGGCTGGGCAGATCCACGTTACTTGTACTCCTATGCGCTTGTTGTCGTTGGTTGGGTCATAAACAGGGTGCTCATGTGGGATCAGTCTTTCTTCGACAGGGCATCGAGTTGCTTCTGCATCTCCGCCAACTGCTGACTGAGTTTGTCGAGATCGGCGCCGTCGGTCGCCGGCTTGGTCTCTCCTTCTTCTTCTTCGGAAGCTTTCGATCCGCCGCTCATCATGCCGAAGGATTCCTGAAACAGTTCCAGATTGCGGCGGCTAACCTCCGCCCAGCCGTTCAGGCCGGTCGTGCCGCTCATCATATCGGTCATTTGTTTCATGATTTCCTGTTGGTTCTTGCTGAAACTCTCGATGGAATGTTCCATATATTGAGAGAATTGCGGCCCCACGCCGTCGCCATAGAACTTCAACAGCTGGCGGAGCATATTCAGGGGCAACATGCTGTGGCCTTTGTTTTCCTCCTCGGCGATAATCTGCGCCAAGATAGAGGCGGTCAGGTCCTTGCCGCTTTTGGCGTCGATGACGACAAAAATCTCTTCGTCGTTCACCATGCGATGCAGGGTTTCAAGCGTGACGAACTCCCCGGATGCCGTGTTGTACAGCCGCCGGTTCGCGTACTTCTTAATGACAATCGGATCAGGGCCGGTATCCCGCCCATCGCCGTTGCCGTTTGTACCTGTCTTTGCCACGTTTCAAATCTCCATCTGCAACGCCGTTAAGATATTTATACTATAGCACATAATTTTTGTAACGCAAAAAATTTTGCAATGCAAAAAATATTGTTGACACTGTCGGAAAATGGGTTATATTTTCTTCCGTGAAGCAAAAAAACTTTGAGATTCTTAACAATTTACGCATTGCAAAAGGGATTGACCCATGACCACCAAAGCGAAAGCCAAGACTGCCGCGGCCACCGAAACTGCCGCTGAAACCTTCGAAACCATTGCCAACGTCGGCAAAGAGACCGTTGAAACCGTCATTTCCATGAGCAGCGAAGCCGCTGCCGAGGGTTACAAGAACGCCTCCGCCTACGGCAAGGAAAGCATGGACGCCATGAAAGACGGCTATGACAAGATGGCCGCCTCCGGTAAGGACGGCCTGGATGCCTACACCAAAGCTTATGGCGCCGCGTTCGCCGGTTTCGAGGCTTACTACAACCAAATGCTCGACTACACCAAGAAGGCCGCCGCCCAGAACGCCGACATCGTCGAGAAGTTCTACGCGGTGAAGACCCCGCAGGACCTGCTTGATGTGCAGTTCGAAGCGATGAACAACTCGGTCAACCGGGTGATTGCTCAGACCACCGAGATGAACAAAATCACCACCGACATGATGTCCAAGACCATTGCGCCGATTAAAGCGCAGGTTGAGAGCTCCGTTGAAGCTTTCGTTAAGCCCTACACGGCTTAAGTTGGACCGAGGCCGATAGAGTTGGCCAGGTAATTAAAGCGGGAGCTTTCCTGAGACTTCAGGTGCTCCCGCTTTTCTTTATGTTCCGTATTGTTCGCCGCTATCATTGTGGCGGCACCGGATTATTCGGGAGGAGAATCTGATCATGAGTCGTGTAGCTATTGTTACTGGCGGCACCCGCGGCATCGGCGCGGCCACCGCCATCGCACTGAAAGACAAGGGATACAAGGTTGCAGCCGTCTACGGTTCCAACGACGAACGGGCGAAAGCCTTTGCCGACGAAACCGGTATCAGCATCTATAAGTGGGACGTGTCGGATTACGAGGCCTGCATGAGCGGCGTCGCCCAGGTCGAGGCCGATCTCGGCCCGGTCGACGTGTTGGTGAACAACGCCGGCATCACCCGCGATGGCACCGTCCACAAAATGTCCCCGGAAAACTGGAAAGACGTGATCGACACCAACTTGGGCTCCTGCTTCAATATGAGCCGGGCGGTGATCGAAGGCATGCGGGATCGCAAGTTCGGCCGCATCGTCAACGTCGGTTCCATCAACGGTCAGGCCGGCCAGTATGGTCAGGTCAACTACGCCGCCGCCAAATCCGGCATTCACGGCTTCACCAAGGCTCTGGCCCAGGAAGGCGCCGGCGTCGGTGTTACCGTCAATGCGATTGCGCCGGGTTACATCGACACCGACATGGTTGCCGCCGTGCCTGAGCGGGTTTTGGAGAAGATCGTCGAGCGGATCCCCGTCGGCCGTCTTGGCAAGGCGAGCGAAATCGCCCGGTCGATCCTGTTCCTGACCGACGACGAGGCCGGCTTTATCACGGGCTCCACCTTGTCCGTGAATGGCGGCCAGCACATGTACTAGTAAGACCAAACTTGAGGAAATTATGATGTCCGACGCCCCGAAATCGTCACAGAACGAAGCCGCCCAGCAATGGATCGAGTCCGTGAATACCATGGTCTCGACCTGGCAGGAGGCGATGACCAACTGGTCCGATATGTGGAACAAAAATCTGCAATCCACCATAGAGACGGCGTCGGACACCCTCAAGGAGAATAATGTCCAGAACCCGATGGAGGCCATGCAGGATATGGCCAACGCTAAGCTTGATCAGGAAAAGATCATGGCCGCCCAGATGGAGCTCTGGCAGGACTATCAAAAGCTGTGGATGCACACCACGTCCCGGCTGATGAACCAGGAAGAGGGCCCGTCGGAAAACGGCACCCGCGATCCCCGGTTCCGCAGTGAATCTTGGACCGATAACCCGGTGTTCGAATTCATCAAGGAATCCTACTTCCTCAACAGCAAGTGGATGAAGAAATACCTGTCCAGCATGGAAGGGCTGGACGACGACACCGCCCGCAAGGTGGAGTTCTATGGCGAACAGATTGTCGATGCCTTGGCGCCGAGCAATTTCCCGCTCACCAATCCGGACGTGCTGAAGGAAATTCAGGAAACCAAGGGCGCCAATCTGGTGCAGGGTTTGAATAATCTGGCCGAAGACCTGAAAAACGGCTCCGGCGGGCTTCGCCCCCGCCATACACGACCGGATGATTTTGTGGTGGGCAAAGACCTAGCCACCACGCCGGGCAGCGTTGTTTACGAGACGCCGCTCATGCAGCTCATTCAATATGAGCCGGCCACCAAGGATGTGTACAAGAAGCCGCTGCTGATCGTGCCGCCGTGGATCAACAAGTTCTATATTCTTGATCTCGGCGAAGAGAACTCTTTCATCAAATGGTCGGTGGAACAGGGCTATACGGTCTTTGTCGTGTCCTGGGTGAATCCGGATGGCGCCTACCGGGATAAGAGTTTCGACGATTATGCCAAGGAAGGTGTCTTTGCCGCGCTGGAAGGCGTGGAAAAAGCCACCGGCGAGAAGCAGGTAAACGCCATTGGCTACTGCATCGGCGGCACGTTAATGGCGGCGGTCCTGGCCTATATGGCGAAGAAACATGACGACCGGATTTCCAGCATCACCTATTTCGCCGCTCAGGTGGATTTCGAACAAGCCGGCGATCTGAAAATGTTCTCCGACGCCCAACAGGTCGAGACCCTGGAACGCCAGTTGCTCGGCAAAGGGTATCTCGATGCCGGCTACATGGCGTCCACGTTCAATATGCTGCGGGCCAACGACCTGATCTGGTTCTTCCACGTGAACAACTATCTGATGGGCAAGGAACCGCCGAAGTTTGATCTCTTGTTCTGGAATGCGGATGCGACCCGGTTCCCGGCGCAACTCCTGCTGGATTACTTGAAGAATATGTATGTAGAGAACCGGTTGTCCAAACCGGGCGGGTTTACCCTGTTGGACGAGAAAGTAGATTTGCGGGACGTCAAAATCCCGGTCTATCTGCAGGCGACGGTGGAAGATCATATCGCACCGGCGGAATCCGTCTTCAAGGCGACCAAGCTCTACAGCGGTCCGGTGCGGTTCGTGCTTGGTGGTTCCGGCCATATTGCCGGGGTGATCAACCCGCCACACAAGAACAAGTATCAATATTGGACCAATAGTTCGAAGAAGTCCTACAACTCGGTCGAAGCTTGGCAGAAGGACGCCAAGGAAACGGCCGGCTCCTGGTGGCCCGATTGGGACAAGTGGCTGTCCAAATTGTCCGGCGACAAGGTCCCGGCGCGAAAGATCGCCAATGCCATAGAGCCGGCGCCGGGGTCTTATGTTAAGGTCCGGTCAGACGGATAACACGGAGGCTTACCATGAAATTCAAGATCGATATCGAGTGCACGCCGCAGGAAGCGCGGGATTTTTTTGGGCTGCCGAACGTTGAAACCCTGAACAAGGCGATCATGGATCATGCGCAGGAACAAATGACCTCGCAAATGAGCGCCATGGACCCGGAGACGTTCATGAACACGTGGATGCCAGCCGGCACCAAGATGATGGAGAACTTCCAACAGCAGTTCTTTAGCCAGTTCGGCGGCGAGGACAAAGGTAAGAAGTGACGCCGTCATTTTGACGGCGTCATGCGCGGACTTGTTCCGCGTATCTCTCTCCCCACTCACTACTGTGGTCATCCACGGGCTTGTCCCGTGGATCCACCTCAAACTTCAAAATGGATACGCGGATTACGGCCTGCGGTCGGTCCGTCCATGACGGATTGGGAGAAGACCCCAAGAGATCCCCGAGAATTGCTTCGCAACTCGGGGATGATGAACCCTACGGGTTCATCACCCCATAAAGGCGGGACGCGGCATCAAGTCGGAATACTTATACTGCTCCTTGAGCATAGTCTCGATCAGCCTGGCCTTGTCGGCTTGCGCGGCCGGCTCGTTCCAGAGGTTTTCCAGTTCCAGCGGATCTTTGTCCCGGTCATAGAGTTCGCCGAAATCATCATCCACCCAGAGGGTCAAGCGCCAGCGTTCATCGACAAAGGTGCGGACCCGGAAGAACTTCTCCACGTCCACATTCTCGGGTAACTCGTCGGCCTCGATGATGAGACCCGGCCGGTCCGGCGTCGTCCCACCGGTGGCGGCCCCGACAATATCCACCCCTTGCACCCCGGTGTAGGGCTTTAACCCGGCCCGGGCCAAAACACTAGGCGTAAAGTCAATGGCGCTGGCCAGGACATCGGTGCGCGCGCCGCTGTCCCCGGCCGGATCGGACCAGATGAACGGCACCCGGATGACACCTTCGGACTGTAGTCCGTGTTTCAGCATCACCCCGTGTTCGCCCATGACGTCGCCGTGGTCGGAGGTGTAAATCACCACCGTGTTCTCGGCCAAGCCCAGCTCGTCCAGCTTGGCGAGGATGCGGCCGACACCGTCATCGACCATGGAGATCATGCCATAGGTCAGAGCGATGGATTCCCGGGCTTCCTGTTCATCAACGGCATAGGGATGCACATAGGTGCGATTGGCTGTGCCGTCCGCTAGGGCCTTCTCGAGCTGCGCAATAAACGGCGGCGGATCGCGATGGGGTTTGCCGAGGGATTCCGGGACCGGGATATCCGCCGGGTCGTACATGTCCCAGTACTTGCCGGGTGGTGTGAACGGATGGTGCGGATCGGTGAAGCCGCATTGCAGGAAAAACGGCTGCTCATTGTCACCCTTCGCGTGGCGCTCCAAGAAATCAATCGTCAGATCGGTGATCCAGGTGGTCGGGTAGAGCTCCTCCGGCAGGCGGGTGCGCCAGGCCTGGGGCGCGCGGATGCCCGAATTTTCGAGCGCATTTTCCGGCCCACGCAAGGAATCCGGGTCCGGATGGTTCTCCATCAGCCACGCGGTGTAGTCGCCGCCCACCCGATCCGCGTGGAAAAGCGCGATCTGCACCTCGTCGAAACCGTAATAAGGGGTTTTCACGCCGCGATAGGGATCGGCGTCCCAGGCGCTGCGCAATTCGTTGCGGTACTCGTCGCCGTCGATGCGGCGGCGGAGGGCTTGGGAGAGCTCGGCCGGCGGCGCCTTGCCCGGCGTATTCACCGCAAAAGTTTCTTCCCGCACTTTTTTGTCGGTGAAGAACTGCAGATGCGCCTTGCCCATCAGCGCGGTCTTGTAGCCGTCCGCTGACAGCAAATCCATCAGGGTGACCGTATCCAGGGGCAGCGGAAAGCCGTTGGTGGTGACGCCCGTTGCTGTCGGCATTCGCCCGGTCGCCAGCGAAGACCGGTTGGGCATGCAGGTGGGCGAGGCCACATAGAACTTATCAAACGCCGTGCCCCGCGCCGCCAATCCGTCAATGTGCGGGGTCTGTAAGATGTCATTGCCGTAACAGCCCACATGGTCGGCCCGCTGCTGGTCGGTGATGATGAACAGGAAATTTGGCTGTTTGTTGGTCATGATACTCCGCCTGACTGATTTTCACTTTTCTTAGCGGGCGGCGGGCCAGGGCCAAAGCCCCATTTTCGCGGTTTTCCGTTTGGTGAAAACGCTTATGTGCAGTTATGCGAGCTTGTTGATGAAGCTGGCCATGGTCTTAACGGCTTCGGACCAGTTCTCTTCTTCCGTCCGGCCGGAGGCTTTGCGCGGTTTAAAACTGTGCTCTCCATCACGAAGGTAGTGGAGTTTGATCGTCTTGCTCAATCTATAGCCGGCGATCTCGTCCTTGGTGCCGAACGGGTCGCGATCTCCCTGCAGGATCAGGCATGGGGTCCTGATGGTGGCGAGGTGCTCGGCGCGAACGTTTTCCGGCTTGCCCGGCGCATGGAACGGATAGCCCAGAAATACACAGCCCATGACCGGCGCGCCCGCAACCTCCCTCTCGGCGGCGATCATGCTGGCGATGCGTCCGCCCATGCTTTTGCCGCCGATGACCAGATTGTCCCGGCCCAGATCGTCGATCACCTCGCCCCAGGTTTCCAGCAGGACCGGCGCCCTGTCCGGCGGGCGCTTCTTGCCGTCGTCCCGGCGCTTTTGCATGTAGGGGAATTCGAACCGGACGACGCGGATGTCCGCTTTGCCCAGCGCCTCGGCGAAATAATCCATGAAATCGGAGTCCATGCCGACACCCGCCCCATGGGCAAAGGCGTACGTCATCTTGGCCGACTTCGGCCCGGTGATTTTATAAGGTGGAGGCATTTTGTTTCTTTTCCGGGAGGTTAGCTTTACTTCAAAATTTGCGTCACCCCCGAGTTGGCGCAGCCAAGTCTCGGGGGACCATGCAGCCTATCGGAGATGGAACACCGATCCATGGGCCCCCGACAACCGCTTCGCAGGCCGGGGGCGACGCATTAGAAAAGCGGAAGGGTTGGCGTGGATCATAGGGGGGCAAATCACCCGTTATGAATAGGCGCGCGGAATTCGGCGAAGAAGTCGTTGCCCTTGTCGTCGACCACGATAAACGCCGGGAAGTCGACCACCTCGATGTTCCAGATGGCTTCCATGCCGAGCTCCGGATATTCCAGCACCTCGACCTTTTTGATGCAGTCCTGGGCGAGACGCGCCGCCGGCCCGCCGATGGAGCCCAGATAAAACCCGCCGTGTTTCTTGCAGGCGTCGGTGACCGCTTGGGAGCGATTGCCCTTGGCCAGCATGACCATGGAGCCGCCGTTTTCCTGCAGCAGATCAACATATGAATCCATGCGCCCGGCCGTGGTCGGCCCGAACGAGCCGGAGGCGAACCCTTCCGGTGTCTTTGCCGGGCCGGCGTAATAGACCGCCTTTTGCTTCACGTAATCGGGCAGGCCTTCGCCATTGTCGATCCGGTCTTTCAGTTTGGCGTGCGCGATGTCGCGGGCGACGATCATGGAGCCGCTGAGCGACAGCCGGGTGCGGATCGGGTATTTCGATAACTCCGCCCGAACCTCTTCCATGGGTTTGTTGAGATCAATGCTGACCACGTCTCCGTCCAGATGCTCGTCGGTGACTTCGGGCAGGAAGCGGGCCGGATTGGTCTCCAGCTTCTCCAGGAACAATCCATCCCTGGTGATCTTGGCCAGGATTTGCCGGTCGGCGGAACAGGACACGCCGATGCCTACCGGACACGACGCGCCATGGCGGGGCAGGCGGATCACCCGCACGTCGTGGCAGAAATACTTGCCGCCGAACTGCGCGCCGATGCCGAGGTTCTGGGTCAATTTGTGGATCTGGGCTTCCAGTTCCACATCGCGGAAAGCCTGACCGTATTCGTTGCCCTGGGTCGGCAGGTTGTCGAGATAATGGGTAGACGCCAGCTTGACCATCTTCAGGTTAAACTCGGCCGACGTGCCGCCGATGACCACGGCCAGGTGATAGGGTGGGCAGGCGGCGGTGCCGAGACTGCGAATTTCCTTATCCAGGAAGTTCATTAGGGACTCAGGATTCAGCAGCGCCTTGGTCTGTTGATACAGAAACGTCTTGTTGGCGGAGCCGCCGCCCTTGGCGACGAACATGAACTTGTAGGCGTCGCCCTTGTCGGCGTAGATCTCGATCTGGGCCGGCAGGTTATCGCCGGTGTTTTTCTCATTGTACATGTCGAGCGGCGCAAGTTGACTGTAGCGCAGATTGTCGGTCGCATAGGTGCGGCGGATGCCCTCCGAGATGGCGGCCTCATCATCGCCATCGACCCAGACGTTTTGACCCTTTTTGCCCATGACGATCGCGGTGCCGGTGTCCTGACACATGGGAAGCACGCGCCCGGCGGCGATATTGGCGTTTTTCAGCAAATCCATCGCGACGAACCGGTCATTGTCCGACGCTTCGGGGTCATCAAGGATGCCGGCAAGCTGCTCCAGATGCGCCGTCCTGAGCAAATGAGACGTATCGGAGAACCCCTCGGCCGTTAGTTGGGCGATCCCTTCCGGATCGATTTTCAGGATTTCCCGTCCGCCGGCGTCGATGGTCTCGACATAGTCGCTGGTCACATGGCGGTATTCAGTCGTGTCCTCCATGGCGGGGACAAGAGGGTGAAAGTCTGAGCTGGTCATAGCGCGTCCTCACATTGCGTTTGCGAGAGCATAGAAAATTCAGGGGCGGCAACCAAGACCGGACAGGCGTGGTTAGCCTGGCGTCGCTTATTTCTTGCGGAACGCTTCGATGCTGATGACGTCGGCGGTCTGCGGCGAGTTATCGCTGGCTTCATCGCCGGAGGTTTCCGGCGCGGGCGCTTCCGAGGCGGTGGCGGCGGCTTGTTGCGGCGCCGGTTCTTCGGCGGTGAATTCCTTAATGTCGGCCTCTTCTTGCGGAGGTTCCTCGGCAAGGGTTGTGCCAGCCACCTGCAGGGTGAAATTGACGGATGGATCAGAGAACGCGGTTACGGCGGTAAATGGCACGTACAAACGATGCTTCTTGCCGCTGAAGGACAGGGTCACCTCGAACCCATCGTCGGCGACCAGCAGATTTTCGAATTGGTGTTGAAGGACAATGACGATTTCTTCCGGGTATTGCGCTTTGAGGAAACCGGGGATGCCCACTTCCTCGTGGTCTGTGCGGAAGTTGATATAAAAATGATGCTCGCCCTCGGGACCTTCGGCCGCAAGTTGGTCAAGCGCCCGGCGCAGGACATGGCGCATCGCGTCGGCGATCCACTCCTGATATTTGTACGGATCTTCTTCGGTCATCCCCGCTGACTTTCGCCTCTGTTTGATTGACGCCGTCGCCGCCAATCGATGTTTCCCTCAATTCCGATCGAGCTTCGCGGCGCCCGATTCGGCATTTCTTAAATTTAGTGGAGGGCTTCTGTTGCCAGGTGCCCTCCGAACCCCGTGGTAAACCGGTTATTAAGCGGCTACCGCAAATGCCTCATTGTCGTTGGCATTTGTAAAGTTTAGCCCGATAACGGTGGTACCATGCCGGACGAAAGCGAGGTCTTTACTACGCACGTCGATCCTGTTTCGCCCCCATAAACCTTTGAAAATAATCGGTTAAATTGGTGGAGGCGCCGGGCACTGCCCCCGGGTCCGCTACGCTTATTCCACAACGCGTTTATCGTCATAGCCGGAAAACCGGCACAACAAATATAGTTCGTTCCGGAGTCCAAGGAAAGGGCGTCGATGTTTTACCGGTCCCTTGGGCCAAGATTTTGCAGGCAGGGCGTGAGCGGGCTAAAGTGCGGCACGATTTTTCACCTCAGGATTCCGGATCACATGGAGCTTACCGCCGAACAACGGGCCGAAATTGATGCGGCCAAAGCCTCGACCTCGCAGACCAGCCGTCCCACCGTTCCCGAACTTGAAGAACTATTGTTCGAACCACTGCCGGTTTTGGATCATGGCTTTGTCCGGGTGATCGATTACATGGGGGACGACGCGGCCATCGTGCAGGCGGCCAGGGTCTCTTACGGCAAGGGCACCAAGAAGGTTTCCGACGATGCCGGGCTGATCAATTATTTACTGCGCCACCGGCACACGACGCCGTTCGAAATGTGCGAGATCAAATACCACATCAAGCTGCCGATCTTTATCGCGCGGCAATGGATCCGTCATCGCACGGCCAATGTGAATGAATATTCGGCCCGCTATTCGGTCCTGGACCGTGAGTTTTATATACCAGGTCCCGATCAGCTCGCGGCGCAATCTGCCTCCAACCGTCAGGGCCGGGGTGATTTGCTGGAGGGCGAGGAGGCGCAACGGGTTCTTGATATCCTCCGGGAAGACGCCACCCAAACCTATGATCACTACGTCGAAATGCTCAACGAAGACGAAGAAGGCAATGTGATCGAAGAGGGGAAGGATGGTCTGGCCCGCGAACTGGCGCGGATGAACCTCACCCTCAATACCTATACGCAATGGTATTGGAAGATCGATCTGCATAATCTGCTGCACTTCCTCTCGCTTCGTGCCGATGATCATGCTCAGTACGAAATCCGGGTCTATGCGGAGGCCATGCTGGAAACCGTCCAACGCTGGTGCCCGATCACCTATCAGGCGTTTATGGATTACCGGGTCGGCGGCACCAGCATTTCAGAAAAGGGCATGCAGGTTGTCCGGGATATGCTGGACGGCAAGCCCGTCTCCCAGGAAGCCAGTGGCATGAGCAAGCGCGAATGGCGCGAACTAATGGCCGAGTTGGGCAGGGACGCTTAGCAAAGCCGAAGGGGCGCACTTGCCAGGTTCGTAATGCCTGCCTATCTAACATTTCAACAAGACAGGGCGACCGATGGCGTCAATATGATAGGCTACGTGTCGCACGTTCCCGGAAAACCGGGTCAGACTTGATTGCATGGCCTAGCGTCCTGTCATATAAGCACGGCAACAGGAATTCGGGTAAACACCCTTTTCACCAGAGTTATACGAGAGAGGAATCAAGCGATGGCATGGGATTCACAGCGCGGCGGCCCCTGGGGGGGCGGAGGCGGCGGTGGCGGCCAGGGCCCTTGGGGCGGCGGCGGCAGTGGCATGGGCGGCGGACGCCCGCAGCCACCCGACATCGAGGAAATGCTTCGCAAGAGCCAGGACAAGTTCAAACGTTTCCTGCCCGGCAGCGGCGGCGGCGCCAAACGCATTGTTTTGGTGGCGATTGCCGTTGTCTTGGTGTGGCTGGCGACCGGGTTTTACCGGGTACAGCCTGGTGAGCAGGGCATCACCCTGTTGTTCGGCAAATATGTGGGCCAGACAAATCCCGGTCTGAACTATTTCCCGCCGGCGCCGATCGGCCAGGTGTTTACGCCGAACGTGGCCAATACGAATACCACCCAGGTCGGTTTCCGCTCTCTGGGGCAGTCCGGCACCCGTTCTGAATCGGTTCGCGACGTGTCGGAAGAAAGTCTGATGCTGACCGGTGATCAAAATATCATCGACATCGACTATGTGGTGCAATGGCGGATCAAGAATGCCGCCGAGTTTTTGTTCAATATCCGCAATCCGGAAGCCACGGTGAAGCTGGCGTCCGAAAGCGCTATCCGCGAAGTGGTCGGTCAGACCAACCTGCAGGATGCGCTGGCCGGCCGGCGGACAGAGGTTGAACAGAAAACCCAACAGGTGCTGCAGAAGATCATGGACAGCTACAAGGCTGGTGTCTTCGTCGCTTCGGTGAAGATGCAGAAGGTGGAACCGCCACAACCGGTCATCGATGCGTTCAACGATGTGCAGCGGGCCCGCCAGGATAAAGAGCGGCAGGAAAACGAAGCCAACGCCTATCGCAACGACATCGTGCCGAAGGCCAAGGGTGAAGCTCAGCGGATGATCGAAGAGGCAACCGGTTATAAGGAAAAGCTGGTGCGTGAGGCCGAAGGTGAAGCGAAACGCTTCCTGTCGGTCTACGAGGCCTACAAGGGCGGTAAGGAAGTTACCCGCTCCCGGCTCTATCTGGAGCGAATGCAGCAGGTCTTCCGTAATTCGGAAAAAGTCATTGTTGATCCAGGCCAGGGCGGCCAAGGCGTCGTGCCCTATCTGCCGCTGCCGGAGCTTCGCAAGAAAAGCGGAGGAACGAACTAATGAGTAAAGTGGTTCTTGCCGTTCTCGGCATTCTCGTTGCCGCGCTGGGCATCACTGCCTTCAGCGCGCTCTACACGGTTCATCAAACCCAGCAGGCGCTGGTCCTCCAGTTCGGCCGACCGGTGCTGGTTGAACAGGAGCCCGGTCTGCACTTCAAGGTGCCGTTCGTGCAAAACGTGATGTACTTCGACCGCCGGATTCTGGACCTCGATCCGCCGGCGCAGGAGGTCATCCTGAACGACCAAAAGCGTATCAATGTGGATTCCTTCGTGCGCTATAAGATTGTTGATCCGTTGGAATTCCGCAAAGCCGCGTTGACTGATCTCAACTTCCGCAACATTTTCGGCGCGCGCCTGAACGCGGCCGTCCGTGCCGAAGTGGGTAAGGCGCTGTTGGCGGATATGTTGTCCGACAAACGGGACGATCTCATGCGCCGCGTGACGGAAACGCTGAAGCAACAAGCGACCGAATTCGGCATCGAAGTGGTCGATGTGCGTATCGGTCGGACCGATCTGCCGGAAGCCACCTCGCAGGCGGTGTACAATCGGATGCGATCCGATCGTATCGCCGAAGCGGCGCGCCTGCGATCCGAAGGTGCGGAGATCAAAGCCAAAATTCAGGCCGAGGCCGATAGGGATCGCACTGTGATCCTGGCGGAGGCGCAGCGGACCTCGCAGATCCTGCGCGGTGAAGGCGAGGGGGCAAAGACGTCCATCCTGAACGAAGCCTTTGGACAGGATCCCGAGTTCTTCAAGTTCTATCGCTCCATGGAAGCCTATGATCAGGCCTTCGGCGAAGGAACGACCATGGTGCTGAGCCCTGATTCGGACTTTTTCAAGTTCTTCAGCGATGAACAGGGCGGTAGCGGGGTAAAGCCCGGCAACTAATCAGGTTTTCGGGCGCCTAGCGAATGTCGGAACTGTTTACGGCGTTGGCCCTGGCGCTCGCTATTGAGGGGATGCTCTACGCCTTGTTTCCGGACGCCATGAAGCGGTTCATGGCTCAGGCCCTGGAGGCGCCGGAGCAGGTGCTGCGAACGGCGGGGCTCATCGCGGCCATTGCCGGGGTTGCCGTGATCGCGCTGATCCGCATGTGAGTTTAATAAATTATCGGTGATTACGGGATTTTTCCCTGTTGTGCCGTCGCTTTTGCCTTATATATGTATAGGTCTGAGAGACGCTAATTCGGGCGGCGGAATTGTCGTTTTCCGCCGTTGTTCTCTAGATAGACCTGAAAAATTTTCTAAGCGTGAGGAAGATACAATGCGGCACACTGGCGTCCCAGCACGGTCCAAAATCATGACAGCCATTGGCGGCGATCGCCGGACCCTGCGGATTGTCAATTTCATCATGTTTTTGGCGGCGGCATTGATGCTGTTGGCCTCGACCGCGCAAAGCCGCGCCGCGCCGGAAAGCTTTGCTGACCTGGCGGAAAAATTGTTGCCGGCGGTGGTGAATATCTCTACCTCGTCCGTTGTCAAAGGGCATGGCGGACCGAACCTGCCGCAGTTTCCGCAGGGCTCTCCGTTTGAAGATTTCTTCCGGGACTTTTTTGATAAGAATCGTCCCGACCAGCCACGCCGGGCGACGTCTTTGGGGTCCGGCTTTATCATCGACAAATCCGGTATTGTGGTGACCAACAACCACGTGATTGCGGACGCCGACCAGATCACTGTCGTCCTGCAGGACGATACCAAACTGGAAGCGAAGCTGATCGGCCGCGATCCGAAGACGGACTTGGCCGTCCTGAAAGTTGAATCGCCGACCGATCTGCCGGTGGCGCCGTTTGGGGATTCCGAGAAGCTGCGGGTCGGCGACTGGGTGATGGCCATTGGCAACCCGTTCGGCCTTGGCGGCACAGTGACCGCTGGTATTGTCTCGGCCCGCGGCCGGGATATTGAATCGGGCCCTTACGACAACTTCATTCAGACGGACGCGTCGATCAACCGGGGGAACTCGGGCGGACCCTTATTCAATATGGCCGGCGAGGTTGTTGGCATTAACACGGCGATCTTCTCCCAAACCGGCGGCAGCGTGGGCATCGGCTTTTCTGTGCCCACCTCGACGGCAAAGGGGGTCATCGATCAGCTTCGTAAATATGGCCGGACCCGCCGGGGCTGGCTGGGTGTTCGCATCCAGCAGGTGACTGGTCAAATCGCCGAGAATTTGGGTCTTGATGATACGTCGGGCGCATTGGTCGCCAGCGTCAGCGAAGGCAGCCCCGCGGAAAAAGGGAATATCCAAGCCCGTGACGTGATCTTGAATTTCGACGGCAAGAAAGTTGACGAGATGAAATCTTTGCCCCGGATCGTGGCGGAAACAGAGATCGGCAAGGCCGTCGATGTGGATGTCTGGCGGGACGGCAAAAAGGTCACCACCCAGGTGACTGTCGGCGAGCTCAATGAGGAGGTCGCGACCCTGGGGGGCGAAGGCGGTTCGGAAAATGACGGCCTGAAAAAAGAGCTCGAAATTCCGGCGCTCGGCGTCAAATTGTCGGGCATCTCCGGTGACACGCGAAAGATGTTCAAACTCAAATCCGGGCAAAAAGGCGTGGTTATCACCTCGGTTGATCCGAACGGTGCGGCTGCCGAGCAACAGATCAAACCCGGCGACGTCATCCTGGAAGTGGATCAGTCCGAAGCCCAATCTCCGGACGAGGTGGAGAAACGTATCAAAGCCGCGATCGAGAAGGGCAGAAAATCGGTCCTACTTTTGATGGAGCGGCAGAGCGGCATCGGCTTTGTGGCGATCCGTATCACAGAAAAGAAAAAATAGATTTTGACCAATTCCCAAAGCGGCGCCTTCGGGCGCCGTTTTTATTTGGGCAGACTGGGTCCCTCTTTAATCCTTCCCGGAAGATTGGTACATAGTCCTCGCCGGAGCGCTCCGGCGATTGAACTCGCGCAATAGGAATGATCAATGACCTCTTCTCTGGTCCGGCCGTTCGCCGCCCTTCGACCCGCCCAGGAATTCGCGGCCGAGGTTGCCGCACCGCCCTATGACGTATTGAATACCGAAGAGGCGCGGGCTTTGGCCGACGGCAAGGAATGGAGCTTCCTGCACATCTCCAAGCCGGAGATCGATCTGGCGCCCGGCGCCGACCCCTTTTCCGACGCGGTTTACGCCAAGGCGGCGGAGAACATGGCGAAGATGATTGAAGCCGGCGTGCTCAAACGCGACGACAAGCCCTGTTATTATGTCTACCGCGTGCAGATGGGCGATCATGTGCAGACCGGTATCGCCGCCGCCGGTTCGGCCGAGGCCTACAAAAACAATCTGATCCGGCGGCACGAGTTGACCCGGCCCGATAAGGAAAATGACAGGGTTCGGCAAATCATGGCGGTGCGCGGTCATACCGGTCCGGTGTTTACCACACACAAGCCGGAAGCCGATCTGACCGCCGTCGTGAACGAGGTCACCGCCGGTGTCCCTGCCTATTCGGTGACCGGTGAAGGGGATGTCCAGCATACCGTCTGGGTCGTCTCCGATGATGGATTGATCGCGCGGATCACCAGTGGGTTTGAGCGGCTGGGCGTCATCTATATTGCCGACGGGCACCATCGGTCCGCCGCCGGCACGCGTGCCGCGGATGAATGCCGTGCCGCCAATCCCCAGCATACGGGTGAGGAGCCCTATAATTCTTTTCTCGTGGTGAGTTTCCCCGAGCCCGAAGTGAAAATTCTGGACTACAATCGCATCGTTAAAGACCTGAACGGATTGACGCCGGAGGGGCTGGTGGAAAAGCTGAAGGCCTCATTTAAGGTCGAGGTACAAGGCAGTGCGGCCAAGCCTACCAAGCCCCGTCAATTCGGCATGTATGTTGCCGGCCAATGGTACAGCCTGGACTTCATTGGCGAGGCGCCAGGGGACGCAACGGCCAGTGACCGATTGGATGTCAGTGTATTGACTGCACATGCGCTTAGCCCGGTATTGGGTGTGGGCGATCCCCGTACCGATCCGCGGATAGATTTCGTCGGCGGCATTCGCGGCATGGCGGAACTTGAAAAGCGAGTGGACAGTGGGGAGTGGGCAGTTGCTTTCGCGCTTTATCCCACCAGCATTCCCGATCTGATGTCAGTTGCCGATGCAGAGGAAATCATGCCACCCAAAACGACCTGGTTCGAACCCAAGCTGGCGGACGGGTTGATCTCCTTGATGCTGGATTAACAACGTCTCGTTTGGTCCTTCATCCAAGCCGCATCTCCGTATAACTACGTATTTGCCGTCCAACAGGGCGCGACATAATCGTGCGTTATAACCGATGGCTGAGGTTGCGGGATGGCATCCAATCTGCTGGAGCGGGTGACAGGCCGATTTAAGCGGCTGTCCAGATCCAGAAATAATGATGGCGAAGGCGTGAATGGGGTCGACCTTGAGAATGGGACGATCAGCATTGACGTGGAAGGTCTCGGCTACGACGAAGTCGGCACCCGCGATGTATTTCGGGAAGGCGAAGAGAATGAGGGACGGGAGATGCTCATCGCCGATGACCCCAGCGTCTACATCATTGATCTCCGGCCCTTCTACAAGGCCATCAACACGGAAACCGGCAGCCGGCTTGCCAATGGACTGTTGGAGACCGCGGAGAATATGTTGGAGCGCCGGCTTAAAGGCGAAGGCACCTACACCAACCGCGATAATGAGGTGATTCTGTTTCGATTTCGCAACTCCCGGGAGGATGGGCTCCGGGTTGCAGTCGGGTTCGTTAATGAAATTGGCCGGCATTTCCTCCGGGACGCCTATAAGTCCGAAGACTTCGTCGAGCAGGTGATCAACATGTCGGAATCGAAAACGGCCATCGACGGTGACGGTAATATCAATGTGGATAATGCTCTCAAGTACCGGCTGATCGTGGATCGATCGACCGAGAATGAATTTGTGCCCGAATGGGATACAGAGGAATCTGACCGCTATCGCGAGCCTCGGGACTTGATGGAGCTGGCCGTGGAAATTCACCATCGGCCCACCTCTGAAAAGATCGAGAGAACCGGTGCCGACCGTCGTCAGATGTCTTTGCCGTTCGAGGGTGAGGACCGCCGTAAAAAACAGCGCGGACGCCGGGACGAGGACAATCCCTCCATGAATGTCTGGCGTCCCAAGTAAAGAAATGCGTTAAGCTCTGGATTCCGGAACGTCTTTCCGTCTTAATACACCAAACAATCCATGACTATTGACGGGAGGCCAGCATGGACGCATCCGGCGACACAAGCACATCCGTTTCTCCGCTCCAATCGGGGCACCTCAGGGGCGTACATCATCTTGCGCTTACCACCGAAGACATGAAAATGACCACTGAATTCTATGTGGACGTGCTCGGCATGAAGCTGGTCCATGCGATGAAGGTGCCGGACGGTGTGGGCACGGTGAATAACAGGGGCAATCCGCCGTGGGAGCGTCTCCGCCACTACTTCTTTGATATGGGCGGCGATAGTCTCTGGGCGTTCTTCGAAATTCCCAAAGGTGAAAAGCAACAATCCGACCGGGATAATATCGGCGGTATGCAGCATGTAGCTTTCGCTGTTTCCGAGGCCGAGTTCGAGCCACTACAGAAACGGCTTGAGTCTCATGGGGTAGAGATAGACGGGCCGGTGGAAATCCTGCCGGGGTTGTTTTCCTTCTATTTCTACGACCCCAACGGCATCCGCCTGGAGGCCTGCTGCAAACCGTCGGACGGCGGCAATCAGCAGGTGGTCGAGAGCGTCACTCAGTCCAAAGATGTGGCCAAAGACGAGCTGCGCACCATGACCGATGACGAGGAATGGCTCGACCGGATGACGGCGGGACTGGACTAGGGAGAAAAAGACGATGGCGGCGGAAGGGTATAACAACCGGCAGAACTTTGAGATGGAGAACTGGCCGGAGCTGCGGGAATCAATGAACAATGTGTTCAAGTTGATTTTCCCCACCCGCAAGGTGCCGGGCGAGTTGAAACAATTTGTGTTCACGGCGGCGAGTTTGGCCAGCGGCTGCCGCCATTGCCAATCTCACGGCTCCTACCACCTGCACAAAATCGGCGTGCCGGACGAAAAAATTCAGGCCATGTGGACCTATCAGGACTCGGATTTGTTTTCCGAAGCAGAGCGCGCAGCCCTTGATCTGGCCTTTGCCGCGGGTGTTGCCCCCAGCGCGGTTGAACCGGAGAATTTTGAGGAGCTTCGCAAGCACTATTCCGATGACGAAATTATCGAGTTACTGGCGGTGATTGCCATCGGCGGTTTCCTTAACCGCTGGAACGACACCATTGCCACGGTGACTGATCAGGAATCCATCGATTACGCCAACAAGACATTACGGCCCGTCGGCTGGGGCGCCGGTAAGCACACTGGGCAGCCGGAAGAACAGCGCAAGGCGCACCCAATCACGTTGGGCTGGACGAATAAGTAACGGTTTTCGTTAGCCGCGTAGCAGGGCCGTTATTCTGGAATCTTCCTTGGCGTACTTGCGGGCGCGGAATATCTGATTGGTGGTCCCGATCTGAGGAACATTGTTGTAGAACGGCGAGACATACTCCCACACGATCTCGCCGTCTTGGGTGACCTCAAACATTCGGCCGTGCTGTCCCTCGCAAATGAAGGTATTGCCGTTGGGCATCCGATGCACGCCACTGACCCGCGGGGAATAGAACGTGACCGCCGGCTTCCCTTTGTACTGCCAGGCAATTTCCTTCGTCTTGGGATCGATTTCCAGAATACGGGAATGTTCCGGTGTCGGCTGTTCGGAACCATTGGCAAATAAGATGATATTTCCGTTCTTCAGCCTTTGGCAGTCATGCTGCCCACCCCAGCTGCGGTCGGCCATCTCCCAATCGATAGCGCCGGTTTCCCGGTTGACCAGTATGATCAAATCAAGCTGACGAAAACTGACCAGAATGTTTCCATCGGGCTGGACATGGCAGGTGTTGGCGTGGGCGAATTCATGCCGGTTGGTGTTTGGACGTAAGGGATAGGTGTCGTAGGGGAAATGGTCCTTCAGCCGCCACTCCCATACAATTTTTCCGTCGCGGTCCACTTCCCGGAGCACATCTTCATAGACGCCGCCGTCCGCGTGGTCGCTGTCGGGCAGGCCGCCTTTGATCCGGTCCGCTTCGTTCGAAGGTGTCAGTTCCCACGATAAATAAAGCACGTTGCCGGAAGGCGTGGGGTTGAAGTCATGGTGTTGGAACAAATCCGTATGCTCCCAGACGATTTCACCTCCGGGGTCGAATTCCAACAGCCGCCCACCGCCGGCGGCGAGTCTCGGCCCACCCTTGGCTTTTACCGAGATCAGGAGATTGCCGTTTTCCAGAAGCTGGCCGTAGTTCCCCAGCATCCCCGGCAGCCGCCATTGATGGGCGATTTCGCCCCGTTCGCCCAGCAAAAAGCATTCCTTGCCGCCCGCCGGCGCAAAGAGAACATATCCCGGCTGAAATAGTTCCCGTTCCGAACACGTAACGCCGTATTGTAGTGGCCGCATGGGCTGCTCCTTGAAATATCGATATTGCAGGCAGATTTATTGGCAGAACCGTCCACCGTCCACATTGATGGACTGTCCGGTGAGAAAATCACTGTCCTCAGACGCAAAGAACAGCAATGAACCGATCAAGTCCTCGGGCATCATATCCCGCTTAATAATCCGGCTTTGAACGGTGGGCGCCCGGGCAACATCCAGTTGCGGATGGTTTTTGACACCTTCGCTCTCGGTAAGACCGGGAATGAGGCAGTTCACGAAGATATTCTTATCGCCCAGCTCCCGGGCTGCTGAACGGGTCAGGCCGAGAATGGCGCCTTTCGAGCTCACATAGTGTGCAAAACCCGGGCCGCCGTAATAAAACGTGCCTGAGCTTACATTGATGATCTTTCCGCGCCCGTTCTTGATCATGCTCGGCACGCAGGCCTTGATACATTGAAAAGTACCTCGCGCATTGACGGTCAAGACGCGATCCCATTCTTCATTGGACATTTCCATGATCGGCGTGATCATCAGTTCGGCAAAGAGAGCAGCATTGTTGACCAGAATCTCGATGGAACCAAATTCCGCCTCGGTACGGCTGACCAGTCCTGCGAGTGAGTCATCGATGGTGACATCAGCTTCGATGGCGATCGCGGCGCCGCCGTTGCTATTTATCTCGTCGGCGACCCGGGAGGGATCTGCAATATCGGAGACGACGACCTTTGCGCCTTCCTGAGCCATAGCCTTTGCATAGGTCTCACCAATACCTTGGGCCGCGCCGGTCACGACGGCCACCTTTCCGGCCAATCTGTTCATGTCTATCTCCTTGATAAATAGAATTTTACGAAGGCATCATTTCTCGATAGCTATCGAGCAATTCTCTAAATTTTGACGCGACCTTTCTTCCCGCCACGGCGTGGGGCGCGTCGTCGTCCTCGCTTTGTCCGGGATACTCTTCCAGTGATTTATAGCTCTCGCGGGTGGTGATCCGGTCCCACCAGGCCTGAACGTTCGGCCGGCCTTCGATCCACAAGTCGAGCAGTCTGAGCAAATCCAGCACTTTGATAAACGGCGCATGGGTGATTTCGACCAAGCTGATGTCTTCTCCCATGATCCAGGGACGTCCGTCGGCAAGGGTTTTCTCCGCCTTTGCGAATATCCGCTCCCATGCACCGACAGCGCGCATAACATAAGGCGAATCCAGGCCTTCGCGGATGCATGATTGTTGCCGGTGAATCCGATCAATATCCGTCACCTGTTTCCACCGTTCTTCCATTTTCTCGATGGGAACGGCGAGGCGAAACTTGGTCACAAAGTTAATGGATGCCGTGGCCTGATACCCCGATTCGTCGCAGTCTTTGATCCACTCGTCCATGTGGGCCCGGTGTACAGGATCGTGGGGGCTCAGTGCCGGGATATCCTTAAGACCGTCAATGTAGCGGCAGATGATGGAAGACTCCCGGATCGCCCGGCCGTTATGGACCAGGGTCGGCACCTGGGACTTCCGGTTAAGTTTCTGATATTCGGGCGTGAATTGCTCACCTTTCATCAGGACGATCTTGCGAGGCTCCCAATCTGTGATGCCTTTTTCACGGAGGGTCATCAATACCCGGTTCGAGCAGATCGAATCGGCTTCTTCCAGATAATAGAGTTCAAGCATTCACTGATCCTGTCCGCGACCCATTAGTTTCTGCTGTTAAAGTTATTTGAGTTGCCGCGCCCCGTAAACGGCGACGCTTTAATTGTATTGGCGCAGGCAGCCATAAATTGGAAGGCCGGTCCGGTTGCCCGGCGCCGGCCCCCTCAAACATTTGGACTGCTTGGACTGTCACTGAACGACGATGTCCTCCCCCTGTTCTGCCAGCTAGCCGGTGATCTCATTCATGGCTTGTTCGAATTCATCCACGTCGAAATACAGAGGGCCCATGCCGCCCTGATAAGCGATCTTGCCGTCATTCCCGATGATGTAGAGCCGGTCGGGCCAGGACTGATATTTGTCCTCTGCCTCGTTCTCCATATTGTCGAGAAGCATCGGGAAAGAGAAGTTGTAGCGCAGCATACAGGCGGCAGCGACGTCAGCACGCTCGTCCGCTGTCTCCGGCTGTTCAAAGACAACCCCCTCGTCCAGATTTCGGGGCACCTGATCCTCGCCCTCGGCATGGGCTTCCCGGATGTAGACACCAAAGAATTTTGCTTTATCGCCGTAGGATTTCGCCAGTTCGTCGAGGCGCACGGCCCCGTCTCTGAAAGGCGGTCACGTATACGAGCCGAATATCAATCCGATCGGTGTGCCGAAATGGTCTGACAGCCGTTCATTTTCTCCGGTTCGTTTGCCGTGGGCATCAAGCCGTTCGACCTCGAAGTCCGGCGCCGGATTACCCACCTTGGGGGATTTTTCCCGGTCTCGGATGACCCGATTCTCGATAAATGATCGAAGCTTCTCCCGGGTTAGTCCACGGGTTTCCAGCCATTCCTCGGTCGAGTTGACCACGATGGCTTCAAATTTTTCAGGAAGTTCTACCGCCACTTTCTGTCTCCCATTCGCAAATTGGCTGCAGACCAGGCGCCGCCCGATCCAATTATATAAAGTTATTCTAAATGAAAACCTTCGTCTAATTGATATATCTAATGATATGAATTAGAAAATCTAAATAATGGTCGATTATCCTTCATTGCCGCCGCTCAATGCGCTCCGGGCCTTCGGCGCGGTGGGCCGTTACCTCAGTTTTGCCAAGGCGGCTGAGGAGTTGCATGTCACCCCCGCCGCGGTCAGCCAGCAGATTAAGAACCTGGAGGCTATTCTCGGACTGAACCTTTTTCACCGTCTGGGGCGGCGCATCACTCTGACAGAAGCTGGTCATCAGCTATTGCCGGGTATAGAGAACGGGTTTGGCGAAATGGAGAGGGCGGTTAGACGAGTTCGAATGCTCGGCCAGCCGACCTATATTTCCTGTAATACCGTCGGGGCATTTGCCGCCCGATGGCTGGTGCCAAGGTTAGAGCGCTGGACAAAGGCATATCCCAAAATTGACGTGCGGATCTCCACCTCGGCCGAACTGGTCTCGTTCGAGGAGCGGGAAATCGACATGGCGATTAGGTTGAGTGCCGGCGAGGAAATGGGATTGTATACTGAACTGCTGCAACGGGAAACGGTGGTGCCGATGTGTAGTCCCGCTCTCTTGACGCAGACGCCTCCCCTTCGCCGCCCTGAAGACCTGGTGAATTTTCAACTTATTCATTTCACCCCGGCGGCCGGGCGGATCAATACGCGATGGGCGGATTGGTTGAAAATCGCCAAAGTCGAAACGGTTGATCCCGAACGGGGAGTTTCGTTGAGTGACGGCACGGCCGCACTGAATGCGGCTATTGCCGGTCAAGGCGTGGTATTGGCCCCGAAGACCATTGCTCTAATCGATCTGGCCCTGGGGACGCTGGTTATTCCCTTTGACATTGAACTGCCGACCGATCTTGCCTGGCGCCTTGTGATGCCGCCAGGAAATCTAGAGCGGCAGGAGATCCGGGATTTCCGGACCTGGCTTTTGGAAGAGTCGAGGGGAGACCAGTAACGCCGACGCGAGGGCCTAAATCATCGCCAGATCGTGCAGGCTGCCCGCATCCTTGATGTAGAGGGTGCGCCCCTTGCGCTCGATGATCTTGCGCTGTTTCAGTCCGGCCATGATGCGGCCCACGGTTTCCCGCGCCAGGCCGACGCCGTTGCCGATATCGGATTGGGTTGGCACCTCGGCGATAATCAGGCCGCCCGATTGATCGGGGAGTGGTTTGGCCATGCGGAGAACCTCCAGACACACACGTTGTTCAGCGTCCAGTAAACTAAAATCGCTGATCCGGTCATTTGCCGCCCGGATAATTCGGGAGAGCCGACGCAGCAACGCTAGGGCCGCCGCCGGGTGGCTGGTCATGATGTCAATGAAGGCCTTGCCCGGCAGAGTGGCGATGATGCAGTTTGACTTGGTGATAACCCAAGCGGACCGGGGCAGTCCGTCAATGGCCGCCAATTCTCCGAACACGTCGCCGTCGCCGAGGGTCGCGTAGTCGACCGCCTTGCCCGCTTCGGAATAGTTTACCACTTGCGCCCGACCGCTGACGATGACGTTGACGTCGTTCAGTTCGTCACCCCGGTTGATCACGTGCTCACCGGGCCCGCATTGGCGCCACCGGCACTTGGACTCCAGTGTCTCGCGAGCATCTTCCGGCAAATCTCGGAAAAGTTCAATACTTTCAAGGCTTTGATCAGTCATGTGGCCCTATAACCCATGGCGGTTTTTTATATGTTCTCTGAACTATAGCGGAATTTCTCGGAAGTCACCGAGAAAAATCGCTCCGCGACTGGCAAGTTTTCATGACACAGGTATGATCCGCCCATGATCGAGTCCGACCAGAAGCCGCTCCTCATCCTCGCCGGGCCGACGGCGAGCGGTAAATCCGGGCTTGCCCTGGCGGCGGCGGATCACTTCGATGGTGTCGTGATCAATTCCGATTCCATGCAGGTCTACGCGGAACTGCGTATCATCACCGCGCGGCCGTCCGCAGAGGATGAGGCCCATGCGCCGCACGAGCTTTATGGTGTGATGCCCGCGGCGGAGCGGTGCTCGGCCGGGCGTTGGAGAGAGTTGGCTGTTGGGGCGATTGAGGAGGCTTGGGCGGAGAGCAAATTGCCGATCCTGGTCGGCGGGACCGGGCTGTACATAAAGGCGCTGCTGGAGGGGCTCAGCGAAATCCCCGAGGTGCCGGACGGCCTCCGACAGGAGGTGATCGCCCTCCATGAAGCCTTGGGCCCAGAGGCCTTTCACGCAAGGGTGGCCGAGGTGGACCCTGAGGCGGCGGCGCGCCTGCCGAGTGGGGACCGTCAGCGCCTGATCCGAGCCTATGAGGTGTTTCTGGCAACCGGGACTCCCCTGACCCAATGGCATCAGACGGCTCCGGCGACCCCCGATCTGGCGGCAGACACTTATACAATTCTTCTCGATCCACCGCGGGACGAGCTCTACGCTCGGTGTGATGCAAGGCTGGAACAGATGCTGGCGAAAGGCGCGCTGGAGGAGGTTGGGGCGCTTATGGCGCTGTCTCTCGATCCATCCCTGCCGGCCATGAAAGCCCTCGGCGTGCCCGAGTTTATCGCCCATTTAAATGGGGAAAAAGAGTTGGAGCCAGCATTGGCCGCGGCCCAACAGTCCACCCGCAACTTCGCCAAGCGTCAAAACACCTGGTTTCGTAATCAATTTGGAAAGCCAAATGCGGTTTTTGCGCAATATTCGGAAAGAAAATTAGAAGAAATCTTTGCAGATATTCGTTTTTAGGTGTTGACGCCCTAAGCCTAACCCTATAGGTTCCGCCAACTCGCGCCGCAAAACCTTGCTGGGAAGGGGCTTTGCGCGCGGGTTTTGTTTGGAGATTGATCTTGGCGCGCCTACCCAGAGGGAATTTTGCGCCGCAAAGAAGTTGTCCGGCAGGCCGAAAATGGCCATTGGACCCAAGGAGGAAGTCATGACCGAGAACCGGTATTCCGGCGGAGAAATCATTCTGAAAGCCTTGAGCGATCAGGATGTAGATGTCGTCTTCGGATATCCGGGGGGTGTGACCCTGCCGTTGTACGACAAAATTTATTTACAGAATAAAGTCCGCCACATCCTGGTTGGCCACGAACAGGGCGGCGTGCACGCGGCCGAAGGCTATGCACGCTCTACCGGGAAGCCCGGCGTTGTCTTGGCGACGTCTGGTCCCGGCGCGACCAATACGGTCACCGGTCTGGTGGACGCGATGATGGATTCTATACCGATCGTTTGCCTGACCGGGCAGGTTGTTTCCAACCTGATTGGCAATGATGCGTTCCAGGAAGCGGACACGACCGGCATTACCCGCGCCGCGACCAAGCACAATTATCTGGTTCAGTCGACGGATGATCTGGCCCGCGTCATGCACGAGGCGTTTTATGTGGCGACTCACGGTCGTCCCGGCCCGGTCCTGGTCGATATCCCGAAGGACATTATCCTCGGCGAAGGCCGTTATGTGGTTCCGGAAGACGTGAAACCTCGGAACTACAGCCCGACGACCAAGGGCGACCAGGAAAAGATCCAAGAGGCGTTTGAACTGCTGGCTAACGCCAAGAAGCCGATTATTTATGTCGGCGGCGGCGTGATCAATTCGGGCCCCGAAGCCTCCAAACTTGTGACCAAGCTGGTCCATCAGACCGGTTATCCGTGCACCACAACACTGATGGCGCTCGGCGCCTTCTCCGGCAATGATCCGCAGTTTATCGGTATGCCCGGGATGCACGGCACCTACGAGGCCAACAAGGTCATGTATGATTGCGACGTCATGTTTAATGTTGGCGCACGCTTTGACGACCGGGTGACCGGCCGGGTGGACGCCTTCTCTCCGGGCTCGAAGAAAATTCATATCGATATCGACCCGTCGTCGATCAACAAAAATATTACCGTCGACGTGCCGATCATCGGCGATGCCGGCAGCGTGCTGCAGGATATTCTCGATCTCTGGAATGAGCGCAAGCCGCAGATTGATAAGCCGGCGCTAGAAGCCTGGTGGAAACAGATCGACGAATGGCGCGGCGTGGATTGCCTGGGCTTCGAACAGGGCCCGGAAATTATCAAGCCGCAACATGCTTTGGTCCGCCTGCAGGGAATCCTACGGGGCCGGGATTACTATGTCACCACCGATGTGGGTCAGCACCAGATGTGGTCGGCGCAGTATCTGCTGTTTGACGAGCCGAACCGCTGGATGACCTCCGGCGGGCTCGGCACCATGGGTTACGGCGTGCCGGCGGCCATGGGCGTGCAGGTCGCGCATCCGGACTCCGACGTTGTCTGCGTGACCAGCGAAGGTTCTCTGATGATGAACATCCAGGAGATGAACACCATCGCCAAGAACAAGCTGCCGGTGAAGATCCTCAATCTGAACAATCAGATTCTGGGTATGATCCGCCAGTGGCAGGAACTGTTTCATGACAATCATGAATCCGAATGTGATCTGTCGGGTGGTCCCGACTTTATCAAGCTGGCGGAAGCGTTCGGCTTTACGGCACTGAGCGCCACAAACCCGGATGAAGTGGACGATGCCCTCTCGGAGATGCTGAACACTGATGGTCCGGTATTCCTGAATATGGCGGTCGCCCGGGATGAGAACGTGTTCCCGATGATCCCGGCAGGTGCGCCTCATAACGAGATTGTTCTGGGTCCGAACCAGCAAATGAATATGAAGGACGACAAGGCCAATGTAATGGCCTAAGGGCCAGCCCGGAACGAACCTTAGATAAGAACAGAAAGATGTGAATGGCCGCCCTCGGTCGAGGGCGGTGGAGAAGTGGAAATAGAAGATGGCGGAAGAAGAGAAACAAGAGCTTATCACCACGACCTTTTCGGTCATGGTGGATAACGAAGCCGGGGTGTTGCACCGGATCGTCGGCCTGTTTTCGGGACGGGGCTACAATATCGAGAGCCTGACCGTGTCCGAGGTCGATAAGACAGAGCGGCGCTCCAAAATCACCATTGTGACCAACGGTACGCAGCAGATCATCGATCAGATCCGCGCCCAGCTTGAACGTTTGGTGCCGGTGCACCGGGTGTCCAACCTTACAGAGGATGGCCGCTCCGTGCAGCGGGAGCTTGGGCTCATCAAGGTGCACTGCACAGATGATGACCGGGTTGAATCTATGAAGATAGCTGATAAATACTCGGCCGCAGTCGTGGACAGCACGCCGGAATCCTTCGTATTCGAAGTGGTGGGCAGTGCGCAAACAGTCGATAAATTCATCGATCTCATGAAGCCCTTCGGGCTGGTCGATGTGTCGCGGACGGGCATCGTCGCCATCGCCCGCGGCGGAGAGGAAATGTAATTTTTGATCAAGGCCCTCGTTGGTGCGGGGGCAGGGGAGAAGGAAGGAAAGATCGCCATGCGAGTTTTTTATGACAGAGACGCCGACGTCAATCTGATTAAGACCAAGAAGGTTGCCATTGTCGGCTATGGTAGCCAGGGCCACGCCCATGCGCTGAACCTGCGGGACAGCGGCGTGACCGAAATCGCGGTTGCGCTCCGGCAGGGTTCCGGCAGCATCGCCAAGGCCGAAGCCGAGGGCCTGAAGGTCATGACCCCGGCGGAAGCCGCCGGTTGGGCCGATGTGCTGATGATTCTGGCCCCGGATGAAATCCAGGCCGATCTCTATAACGAGGAAATTCACGCCAATTTGAAGGACGGCGCAGCGATTGCTTTCGCTCACGGCCTATCGGTTCATTTCGGCCTGATTGTTCCGCCGGAAGGTGTGGACGTGTTCATGATCGCACCGAAGGGACCCGGCCACACGGTCCGTTCCGAATTTGCGCGCGGCGCCGGTGTGCCGTGCCTGGTCGCGGTGGCGCAGGACGCCAGCGGTGGCGCTTTGGATGTGGCTCTCTCCTACGGTAGCGCTATTGGCGGTGGCCGGTCCGGCATTATCGAAACGACGTTTAAGGAAGAATGCGAGACCGACCTGTTCGGTGAGCAGACGGTGCTCTGCGGCGGTCTCACTTCGTTGATCACGGCGAGCTGGGAAACCCTGGTCGAAGCCGGCTACGCGCCGGAGATGGCCTATTTCGAATGCCTGCATGAGGTGAAGCTTATTGTCGATCTGATGTATGAAGGCGGCATCGCGAACATGCGCTATTCGATCTCCAACACGGCTGAATATGGTGACTACACCAGCGGCCCTCGGGTGATTGATCCCAGCGTCAAGGAGCGGATGAAAGAGGTGCTGGAAGATATTCAGTCCGGCAAGTTCGTTCAGGACTGGATGATGGAAAACAAGGTCGGCGCCCCGCGCTTCAAGGCCATGCGCCGCCGCGCCGCCGAACACGACATCGAAAAGGTCGGACAGAAGCTCCGCGACATGATGCCTTGGATTGGCGAAAACGCTCTGGTCGATAAGAATAAGACCAGCGGTTAATCCAACCGAGACGTAAATGTAAAAGGCCGGTCACGGGGACCGGCCTTTTCTTATGCGCGTTATGCGAAGGGCTATTTTTCGGTGAGGGTAATCATATCGTCGCCACCGGTGGCCTTGTGGCACGCAATGCAGCCTTTTTCGCCGCCCTTCATGAAGCGGCCGGCAATGGCGACGCCGGTCGGAGTCTTATCCTGGTTGCCGTTGGCCCGGTACTTGGCCCAGAACCAGTCCTTGTTCTCGGCGTCGTAGCCGGCTTCCCGCTTGAACATGACCGTATAGGCGTCCAGGAATTTATTGGGATCGGCAAACACGGCATCGACCTCCAGGTCTTTGCCCATGTGGTTGCTTTTCACCAGCACCTGGGCGGTTCGCCCATCCACGGTGATGTTGGTGCCGAGCACCTGTTGGATCCCGCCATGGGGCGGGCTGCCCTCGAACGGCTGGGTGTGGATGCGGTTTGGACCCACCAGCTTATTGTCGGCCAGAACGGACCAGAGCTTCTTGGCGAAGGCGACATCTTCGGCGCCGCCGAACGGTTTGTTTTGAGCAACGGCGCTGGTCGAGATCATCCCGGCCAGCGCGGCCGCCACGGAGAGTTTGATCAGATGTTTCACGGTTAAGTCCTAGCTGTTTGAGAATTGCACAGGTGCCCGCGATTAATCGGGGCATAAATTTTATGGCCTATTCTCAGTCCAACGGACAGGTGACCTTACGGGGAGTTGAGCCGTCGTGAGCTCACGAAGGGTCACAGATGCGAGAGGGAGGTTATTTCAGCCGGTTTCGCCGGCCCAGCATCTTGTCCATCAGCTTCGGCGCGCGGCCCGGCGTGGACCACGGGCACTTGGTAATGCAGATGGCGCAGCCCAGCGCTTCGCCGAAATAGGGGATGCATTTGTCGAAATTGACGAACCATTTCTTCTCGCCGCGCACGGTCTGTTTTTCCGGGAAGATGGCGCCCGGCGGACAGGCTTTGACGCAGACCTGGCAATTGGCGCAGAAATCCTCTGCGCCGATATCCTTGGGGGCGTCGGCGATCAGCGGTATGTCCGTGGTGACCGCGGAAAGCCTGAACGAGGAGCCGTAGACATCGTTTATGAGAGAGCCGTGCTTGCCGAGCGTTCCCAGACCGGCAGCAATGGCGCCCGGCATCATGCTGAGCGCAGAGGCAAATGGCCCTGCCCAGGCCTTCGCGTCATAGCCCTGGCCCAAAATAAAGTTGGCGACTTCGCGGCAGACTCGGGCGGCGCGATTGTATTGCCGGGCCACTTCCACCGCATTGCGAGGATTGTCCAATGACGGCGGCAGGTTGTTAAGCTCGTCGTGATCCATGGCGACGCCGAACACGATCAGCCAGGGGTGGTCCAACTCGTAGCCTTCATAAATATACATCGGGTCCATGGGCGTAACGCCGACCAGGTCTGCTTCGTGGGCGAGGGCGAACTCCTTCATGGCCGCTGTCCAGTCTTCGGGGGACTTTTCCACCTTGGCTGGGGCCTTCTCCACTTCTTTGGGGCCGCGTGGCGCGTCGTGGGAATAATGTTCGATGATCTCCGGGGAGCGCCGCTGAATGGCGATTACCTCATATTGCAGTTCACCGAACTCATGCCGATCCGCCGGGTGCCAGAAGAACGGCGACGGCCGGCGTGGCGTCTCTTCGCCCAATCCGTTCACCGTGTTGCCCGAGAGGTGTTTGGGCAGCAGCGCGGCAAAGTCATCGTATTTTTCAGGCAGCGGTTTATCGCTCATGATCAGCTCCGTTCATCCACGAACCGGGGGGCCTTGATACTGGCTTCGAACGCCTTGGCGAGCGTGCCCAGTTCCTGCACGTCGATGATGGCGCTGATTTCGAACACCCGTTTGATCTCGTCACTAATGGCGGCGGCGACGGCATCCGTATCTGCGCCGCGTTTGATCTCGATTTTCACCCGCATGTTCTCCAGATCGTCATCACCGGTTTCCAGAATCGCCTGGAAATCGTTGATGTCCGGATTGCGGAAGATGAAGTCCTCGAACTCCGAATGGTTCAGGTTGACGCCGCGAATCTTGAAGAAGCCGGTGGTGCGCGCCGCGTGCTGAATCATGGGGAACAGTTCGGCGATCTTACCGCTGCTCTTGCCCTTTTCGATCAGACGGACGATGTCTCCCGAATTCCAGCGTAAAAACGGTGTCGCGTTGTTGGTGAATAGAGGCGTGACACAGAAGGTGCCCGTTTCGCCCTCGGGTAATATCTCGCCGGTGTCCTCGTCCACCACTTCGCAATAATACATATCAGACCAGATATGAATGCCGTCATGGGCGTCGCCTTCGCAGCCCATCAAACCGGCCTCGCTCATGCCAAACACGTCATAGACTTTCGCGCCCCAGCGCCGGGCCAATTTTTCCCGCTTGGCGTCGGACAGGGTCTCCGCCGAGCAGATGACAATCCTCACCGAGCTCTCGGAGAGATCGATGCCTTTGGTGTCCGCCACGTTTACCAGATGCAGGGCAAAACTGGACATGGAAATCAGCACGGTTGGTTTCAGCGCCAGGATCAGATCGACCTGCGCTTCCGAGGGCACCGCGTTGCCGGCGCCAACCCAGTTCATACCAACATGCTGCTGATGGGCGCTGCGGGCCCAAATTTGGCCGGCCGGGTGAATGCCCAGCGGAAACGAGATGTGGCACAAATCGCCAGCTTTGATGTTGATGAACGGATAGGTCCGCGCCCAGCTTTCCAGCCCGTAGTTCACGTCGTCGAAGGTGCGTGGGTAGAACACCGGTTTGCCGGTGGTGCCGCCAGACCGCCAGTATTCGGCGATGTCGGTAGCGGAGGCGACATTAAAGTTCGCCATGAACTCTTCATGGTTGAATTCCCTCAGCACATCTTTGGTGACTATGGGGATCCGGCTCCAGACCTCTGGCTCGTCCAGATGGTTTTCATCGATATGGTCGAGCTTGCCCTTATACCATCTGGCCGACTTGGCGCGTTCAAAAGCGATCTTCTTCCGTTCGGACTGAACGCGCCGGATATCGGCGCGGTTTTCGGGGATGGGAAGCAGCGGGGCCATTCATTCCTCCTCAAGTGCTCATTTTGAGCCGGCCGTTCGTGTTGGCCTTATGGACGCTACTTTAATACCTTACACGGGAAGATAAACCGAATTAGCGGCAACAGGGATTTCGGGTATGCGGATCGTTATCATCGGCGGCGGTGCGGCGGGTTTGTATTTCGCCATCCTGATGAAAAAGGCGTGGCCTGATCACACCGTCTCGGTTTACGAACGCAACCGGCACGACGACACGTTCGGTTTCGGCGTGGTGTTCTCCGACGAGACCCTCGGCAATTTTCTTTCCTACGATCCTGACTCCTACGACCGGATCACCAATGCATTCGCCTATTGGGACGAGATCGACTTTGTCTTCAAGGGGAAGACCATTCGCACGGGAGGGCACGGCTTTTGTGGCTGCGGTCGGCGGGAGCTCTTGTTGATCCTACAGGAACGTTGCCGGGAGTTGGGCGTCGAGCTTCACTTCGAGGCGGAGATCACCGATCTTTCTCAATTTGCCGGCGCCGATCTGATCGTCGGCGCGGACGGCATCAACAGCATCGTCCGGGAGGCGCACTCCGACGCCTTCCGGCCGGATATCGAATGGCGGCGCAACAAGTTCGTTTGGCTGGGCAGCACAAAACCCCATGAGGCGTTCACCTTCGACTTTACCGAGAATGAACACGGCATCTGGGTCCTAGGCGCGTATCAATATAATGACGAACTTTCCACCTGGATCATCGAGGCGCCGGAACCGACCTGGGAAAAGGCCAGGGCGGAGGTGGAGAACCTCAGCGAAGAAGAGCTGTTGGCGTATATGGAAGAGCTGTGGGCGGACAAGCTGGAGGGCCACAAACTGGTCCCCAACAAATCCATCTGGCGGACCTTCCCGACCATCCGTTGTGAAAATTGGCATACAGACAATATCGTACTGATCGGCGACGCCTTGCACACGGCGCATTATTCCATCGGGTCGGGCACCAAGCTGGCCATGGAAGACGCCATCGCGCTCTATGAAGCGTTCAAGGACAATGCCGCAGTCAGCGATGCGCTGCCGGCATTCGAGGCGGCGCGCCGGACCGAAGTGGAGATTACCCAGCATGCCGCCGATGTCAGCGTGGTCTGGACCGAGAACGCCGCGCGCTATTGGGAGATGGAACCAATCCAGGCGTGCTATTCCATGCTCACCCGGTCCAAACAGATCACCCACGAGAACCTGCGCCTCCGGGATGCCGGCTTTATCGACGATATGGAGACTTGGTTTGCCGAAACTGTAAAGGGCAGGGGGCTTACCCCACCCGCCGGTGCGCCGCCCATGTTCGCGCCACTGCAACTGCGGGAGCTCACTCTGCCCAACCGGGTCGCGGTGGCGCCCATGGACATGTATATGGCGGAAGACGGTGTGCCCGGCGATTTCCACTTTGTGCATCTGGGCAGCCTCGCCATGGGGGGCGCCGGGCTGGTCTTCTCGGAAATGGCCTGCGTGTCCGAGGAGGGACGGATCACGCCAGGTTGTTCGGGCTTGTATGCGCCGGAACATGAGGCGGCCTGGCGGCGGATCATCGACTACGTGCATGCGCAGTCCGCGTCCAAGTTCTGCCTGCAGATCGGTCACGCGGGGCGCAAGGGATCGACCCGACTGGCGTGGGAGGGCATGGACAAGCCGCTAGAGGAGGGTAATTGGCCGCTGATCGCGCCGTCAGCCATTCCGTTCTATGACTTCAGCGATGCGCCCCGTGAAATGACCGAGGCCGATATGGATCAGGTCTGCGCGGACTTCGCGACTGCCGCGGCGATGGCCGAGGCCGCCGGCGCAGATATGATCGAACTGCACATGGCGCACGGCTATCTGCTGTCGAGCTTCATCACGCCGGTGAGCAATCAACGGACCGACGATTACGGGGGCTCGCTGGAGAACCGGCTGCGCTTCCCGTTCCGGGTGTTTGATGCGGTGCGGGCCGTGTGGCCGGCTGACAAGCCCATGTCGGTCCGTATCTCGGCCAATGATTGGGTGGGGGATGCCGGGATCATGCCGGACGAGGCGGTGGAGATTGCGCGGGCGTTTAAAAACCGCGGTGTGGACATCATGAATGTCTCCGCCGGGCAGACCGCACCGGACGCCAAACCTGTCTATGGCCGCATGTTCCAAACCTGGTTTTCCGAACAGGTTCGTCTGGAAGCGGATATCCCCACCATGGCAGCCGGTAACATCACGACCTGGGATCAGGTGAACACCATCGTCGCCGCCGGGCGGGCGGATTTGGTGGCGCTGGCCCGGCCCCATCTGACCAACCCGCACTTTACCCTGCAGGCCGCCGCTTATTACGGTGTAGAAAGCCAGTTTTGGCCCCGGCCTTATGAATCCGGTGAGGAGCAGGCGCACCGGGTTTCAGCCCGCGACCGTGCGGACGAGGTGGACTTGAAACGCGCGGCCAAGCCGAAAAGCCATGGGGGACATAATTAAAAATAGGTCCACGGGTCATGGCTTCGCCGGCCCGTGGATGACGAGTTTAATTGTGTCTCTTAATTTAGTCATGCGCGGACCGGCCGTCAGGCCGTGATCCGCGTACCCATATTGAATTCACCCTCCCCCGCGCGTTGCGCGACCCCTCCCATCAAGGGAGGGGTGACTCTTTCCAATCCCCCTTGACTTTCGATCCGATCCGACCTTTATAAGCGTCTGTAAACCCTTTGTTTGCGACTGATATGTACGATATCACCGCAAATATAAGAGAGGATTGAGCGACCCATGGACAAGTCCATGCGCATGACAGACGTGGTTTCCGGCGCGCAAGCTTCCGGTTCTCTGCGCCTGCAACAATCCTTCCTGCTGCTCATCGGCAATGGGGCCCTTCGACTTAGGCGCCCCTGAACGACAATGCCCCACAAGGGGGCGTTCAGGGGAATTCGACTCCTAAGCTGACAATTCAACATTTCTAAGAAGAGGGTTCGTCCCATGAGTACCAACACAGACTCTAACCGTATCTATATATTCGACACCACCATGCGTGACGGCGAGCAGTCGCCGGGCGCTTCCATGAACCTGGCGGAGAAACTGCGGATCGCCGAGGTTCTCGAGGATATGGGTGTCGATATCATCGAGGCCGGTTTCCCTATCGCGTCCGAAGGCGACTTCGAGGCGGTGAACGAGATTGCCAAGGTTGTCACTGAATCGACGGTGTGCGGCCTGGCCCGGTCCAGCAAAATGGATATCGAACGCTGCGCGGAAGCGGTGAAACCCGCCAAGCGCTCGCGCATCCACACGTTCATCTCCACCAGTCCGCTGCACATGAAGTATAAGCTGCAGATGGACCCGGAAGATGTCTATCAGGCGGTGATCGACAGTGTCACCTACGCCCGGTCCTTCACCGATGACGTGGAATGGTCTTGTGAGGACGGCTCCCGCACGGAGCCCGACTTCATGTGTCGGACCGTGGAAGCGGCGATTAAGGCCGGCGCCGGCACGATTAATATCCCCGACACGGTCGGTTATGCCGTGCCGGATGAGTTCGGGGCGATGATCGAGATGCTGTTCAACCGGGTGCCCAATATCGATCAGGCGATCATCTCTGTGCATTGCCATAACGATCTGGGGTTGGCGGTGGCTAATTCCTTGGCGGCGGTGAAGGCCGGCGCCCGGCAAGTGGAGTGCACCATCAACGGCCTGGGCGAGCGCGCCGGCAACGCGGCCATGGAAGAAGTGGTCATGGCTTTACGCACCCGTCAGGACAGCATGCCCTACAGCACCAACATCAAGACCGAGAACATCACCAGAGCCTCGCGTCTGGTGTCCACGATCACCGGGTTCACGGTTCAGCCCAACAAGGCGATTGTTGGAGCGAATGCGTTCGCGCACGAATCCGGCATTCACCAGGACGGCATGCTGAAGAACGCCCAAACCTATGAGATCATGACGCCGGAAAGCGTCGGACTGACCGAAAGCAAATTGGTTCTCGGCAAACACTCCGGCCGTGCTGCGTTCCGGGCCAAGCTGAAGGAGTTAGGCTACAGCCTGGGCGATAATGCGATCAACGACGCTTTTAAGCGCTTCAAGGATTTGGCTGATCTGAAAAAGGATGTGTTCGACGAGGATATTGTGGCGCTGGTCGATGAGACCGTGGTGCGCAGCAATGACCGGATCAAGTTGGAGTCATTGGAAGTTCTCTGCGGCACCGAACATGTGCCGCCGCGGGCTAAGCTGAAGCTGAATGTGGACAGCGAAGTCAAGGAAACCGAAATGACCGGCGACGGTCCGGTGGACGCCATTTTCTCCGGCATCAAGGAGCTGACCTCAAAAGAGCCGCATCTGCAGCTCTATCAGGTGCACGCGGTGACACAGGGCACGGACGCGCAGGCTGAGGTAACGGTCCGGCTGGAGGAGAACGGCAAGACCGTGAACGGCCAGGGCGCCGACACGGACACTATGGTCGCTTCGGCACGGGCCTACATCAACGCGCTCAATAAGCTGTTGGTGAAGCGAGAAAAAACAGCGCCGTCGGCCTTGTCCGCCTAAGAAAGCTGACTACATTAGGCCAACAGGCCAAACCGCTATCGTTGACGGGGCCGGTGGAGTATACTCCTCCGGCCTCAACGATTCTTTACACGATTCTAAGGTGTTATTGCCTGCGGGTAAGGTTTGATTAACAAACGGTGCGGCATAAATAGATATATGTGCGGCGTACTGCCGGTAACTCTATTCAGAAGGTAATATAGGCGAAATGCTCTCGCGACTTTTCGGATTTCTATCCGCGGATATGGCCATCGATTTGGGAACGGCGAACACTCTTGTGTACGTCAAAGGGAAGAACATCGTTCTCAACGAACCGTCCGTTGTCGCCATAGCCAAAGTTCGCGATAAGAAACAAGTCCTTGCCGTCGGTGAGGAGGCCAAGATGATGCTTGGCCGGACCCCCGGCAATATCGAAGCCATCCGCCCTCTTCGGGACGGCGTGATCGCCGACTTCGACATCGCCGAAGACATGATCAAGTATTTTATCCGCAAGGTGCACAACCGGCGCAGCTTTGCCTCGCCGATGGTTGTCATCTGCGTACCGTCCGGCTCCACCGCGGTGGAACGCCGCGCCATTCAGGAATCGGCCGAGGCCGCCGGCGCACGCAAGGTGTTTCTGATCGAAGAACCGATGGCGGCGGCAATCGGCGCTGGCCTGCCGGTGACCGAGCCCACGGGTTCCATGGTCGTTGATATCGGCGGCGGCACGACCGAGGTCGCGGTGCTCAGCCTTGGCGGCATTGTCTATGCCCAGTCCGTTCGCGTCGGTGGCGACAAGATGAACGAGGCGATCATCGCCTATATCCGCCGGAACCATAACCTCCTGGTCGGTGAATCCAGCGCCGAACGCATCAAGGAAGAAATCGGTTCCGCCTGCCCACCGGAAGACGGCGAGGGCCGGACCATGGAGATCAAGGGCCGCGATCTGATGAACGGCGTGCCGAAGGAACTGGTGATCAGCGAACGGCAGATCGCCGAAAGCCTGGCCGAGCCGGTCAGCCAGATCATCGAAGCGGTGAAATCCGCGTTGGAACACACGGCGCCGGAACTGGCCGCCGATATCGTCGATAAGGGCATCGTGCTGACCGGCGGCGGGGCCCTATTGTCGAATATGGATTATGTCCTGCGGTATGCGACCGGGTTGCCGGTCTCGATCGCAGACGGCCCCCTCTCGTGCGTGGCCATGGGTACTGGCCGGGCGCTGGAGGAAATGAAAAAATTGCGTCACGTTTTGACCACGATGTATTAATACCTATAATCCGGCCCCGACGAGCTGGAATCCCCGCGTAGGCGACCCCATATGGTGGTGGGGAAAGAGCACTTGCGGAAGTAGACCATGGAACAACGCCCTAGCGCCATTTTGCGGATAGCCGCTCCCCTTCGGAGTCTGGTTCAGAGATTTATGTATCTGGGCCTGATCATCGGCGCATTCGGCCTGATGTTGATCGGCAAGATCGACGCGGTTGTCATCGACAAGGTGCGCGCCGAAGTGACCAATGTGGTCGCCCCGATCCTGCAAGGCCTGTCCCAACCTATCGCCACCATCAACCAGGGTGTCGAGAACGTCAAAGACCTGACGATCGTTCGCGAAGAAAACGTGCGCCTCAAGGAAGAGAACGCCCGTCTGCTGCAATGGCAGATGGTGGCGCGTAAGCTTGAGGCTGAAAACGCCGCGCTGAAGGCCCTGATTGCCACGGTGGGCGATAAGAAACCACGGTTTATCAGCGCCCGGGTGATCGCCGGTACGCTGGGCGCATTTTCCAATACTATGGTGGTCAATGCCGGCTCAGCGCATGGCCTTAAGAAAGGTCAGGCGGTTCTCAGTGACGCTGGCCTGGTCGGGCGCGTCATGGATGTGTCCAATCAGTCGGCGCGGGTTCTCCTGCTGACCGATATCAATTCCCGTATTCCGGTGGTGATCAGTTCCACCCGGACACGGGCGATCATGGCGGGCAACAACACGACCCGGCCCAAGTTGATCCATTTGCCACCCAATGCGCGGGTTAATCCGAGTGAGCGGATTGTGACCTCCGGTCAGGGCGGGGCCTTTCCGCCGGGTCTGCCGGTTGGCGTGGTTGCGGCGGTGAGTGACGGTGGCGTGGAAGTGCAGCTGCACGCCCGCTATCACCAGATCGAATTTGTCCGGGTGGCGGATTTCGGCCTCACCGGATTTGTTGATACGTCGATTTTGAACCCGGGCGCGGGGACCTCCAAGCCCCAGAGGCGATGAATACAGCTCTTTGGCAAAAGCTTGATCAGGCGGCGCGGAACATCACGCCGTTTCTCCTTACCCTTGTGCTGGTCTTTATCAGTGTCCTGCCGACGCGGATTCCGATTTATGCCGAGGTGGCGCCGGTGTTGGCCCTGGTGGCCGTCTATCATTGGGCGATTTACCGGCCCAATCTGATGCCGATCTGGGCAGTATTTCTGTTGGGGCTGTTCCAAGACCTGCTGTCAGGCATGCCGCTCGGGATTTACTGTCTGGTGTTCTTGACGGTCTACGGTCTGGCCCTGACCCAGCGCCGGTTTTTCGCCGGTAAGTCTTTCTATATTTATTGGATGGGCTTTGTGGTCATCGCCTTTGTCGCGGCGGTGGAAAGCTGGCTGGTCGGCTCTATCTGGCATTTTACCCTGTTGAATTTTGAGACGGTTCTTTTCCAATATCTGGTATCATTGGGCATCTTCCCAATCGTGGCGTGGATTTTCCTGCGATGGCAGCAGACGTTCTTACACCAGGAGTACGATGCAGCGGGATAATGACAGATTCACGACGTTCAGCCGCCGGGCGATTTTTCTGCTGGGCGGCAAGGTCGTGCTGGTCTCGGGCCTGGTGGGCCGCATGTATTACCTGCAGGTGATCGAGGGGGAACGCTACCGCACCCTTGCCAACGACAACCGGATCAGCCTGAAACTTTTGGCCCCGCCCCGCGGGCGGATTGTCGATCGGTTCGGACGGCCCCTGGCGATCAATCAGCAAAACTACCGGCTGTTGGTGGTCCCCGAGGCGACCGAGGATATCAATCAAACCCTGACGACCCTGTCCCGGATCATTGATATCGGACCAAATGAACGCCAGCGGATTTTGCGGGAAGTCAAACGCCGCCGCCGGTTCGTACCGATCATTATCCGCGAAAATCTGGCCTGGTCAGATGTCTCCCGGATCGAGGTCAACGCCCCGCAATTGTCCGGCGTCTCCATTGATGTGGGTCAAAGCCGGTTCTATCCCGACGGGACGGCCACCGCGCCGATCCTCGGCTATGTCTCCGGCGTTTCGGAGAAAGAACAAACCGGTGATCCGCTGCTGCAATTGCCGGGATTCCGGATCGGCAAGGCGGGGATCGAGAAAATCCACGATCTGTCCCTGCGCGGAGCCAGCGGCACCAGCCAGGTGGAAGTCAATGCGTTGGGCCGCGAGATCCGTGAACTTGAACGCTTCGAAGGCGTGCCCGGCAGTGAAGCCTGGCTGACCATCGACCGGGAACTGCAGAAATTTGTCGCCCACCGGCTGGGAGAGGAATCCGCCTCCGCCGTGGTGATGGATGTGCATACCGGCGAGGTTCTATCGCTGGCTTCCACGCCAAGCTTTGATCCCAATGCCTTCAACCGGGGGCTTAGCCGGGCCGAATGGAAAAATCTGGTTTCCAACCCGCGCGCGCCGCTCAACAACAAGGCGATCGCCGGCCAGTACGCGCCGGGCTCCACCTTCAAGATGATCGTCGCCCTGGCCGCTCTGGAAAAAGGCGTGGTAAACCGGAATACACGAATTTTCTGTTCCGGCGATGTGGAGCTGGGCAACGCCACCTTCCACTGCTGGAAGAAGAACGGCCACGGCGCCATGAGCCTGGTCAACGCCATCGCCCAATCCTGCGATGTGTTCTTTTACGAGATCGCGCGGCGCACCGGCATCGACCGGATTTCCGCCATGGCCCGCAAACTGGGCTTGGGCGAGGCCCTGCATATCGAACTGCCGGGCGAGAAGAAGGGGCTGATCCCGACCCGCGCCTGGAAGAAGCGCGCCAAGAATACATCTTGGCAGCAGGGAGAGACGCTGCTGGCCGGGATCGGGCAGGGGTTCATCCTAACCACGCCCCTGCAGCTTGCGGTGATGACGGCCCGGCTGGTCAATGGCGGCCGGGCGGTAGTGCCGACCCTGACCCGCCAGATCGTGGATTTTAACGACAATCCCAGTTTCGAAGCATTGGCCCCGGCCTTTGCCGAAATCGGCATCAACCCCAATCACCTTAACCTCGTAAACAAATCCATGGCGGCGGTGGTCAATTCACCGGTCGGTACGGCGCACCGGTCGCAAATCAGGACCCCTGGCTTCGAAATGGGGGGAAAGACCGGCACCGTGCAGGTGCGCCGCATCACCAAGGCCGAGCGGGAAACCGGCGTCCGTAAAAACGAAGAATTGGAATGGCACGAGCGGGATCACGCGATCTTTGTCGGCTATGCGCCCCTCGACGCGCCGAGATATGCGGTGTCGGTGGTGGTGGAACATGGCGGCAGCGGCTCGTCGGGCGCTGCGCCGATTGCCCGGGATATCCTGGCGGAAGTACAGCGCCGCGATCCGTCCCGGGGGGAGGCCCGCCTGATCACGCCGGCCACAAACTCCCAACGGAACCGGGAGGGTTAAGCAAATGGCGCTGATCCCCACCCGGCAGCCCGAGATGACCTTTGGTCAAAAACTGTGGCAGGTGAACTGGCTGTTCGTTCTGCTGATCGCCGTTACCGCGTCGGTGGGCTTCGGCATGCTCTATTCGGCGGCCGACGGCAAGATCGACCCCTGGGCGTCGCGGCAGATGGCTCGCTTCGGTGTGGCGGTTTTGTTGATGATTGCCGTGGCGGTGACCTCCATCCGGTTTTGGCTGCGGCACGCCTATCTGATTTACTTCCTCAGTCTGGCGCTGTTGCTGGTGGTGGAGTTCGCGGGCTCCGTCGGCATGGGCGCACAGCGCTGGATTGATCTGAAGTTCATCACCATCCAACCCTCCGAGATGATGAAGATCGCCATTATCCTGGTTCTGGCCCGCTATTTCTACGCCAGCCGGATGGAGGATGTGGAGCGGCTGACCTATGTCATCTTTCCGGCCCTTTTGCTGGCCGCGCCGGCGTACTTGATTATCCGGCAGCCCGATTTGGGCACGGCGGTGATCCTGGCGGCGACGGGCGTGGTCATGTTCTATCTGGCCGGCGTCAGGCTTTGGATATTCATCACCGCCGGCATCGCCGCCGTCGGCGCCATCGTGCCGGTGTGGAACTTCGTCTTGCTGGATTATCAGAAACAACGGCTGCTCACCTATCTAAACCCGGAACGGGACCCCTTGGGCGCCGGCTATCACGTCATGCAGTCCAAGATCGCGCTGGGTTCGGGCGGGGTGTTCGGCAAGGGCTTCCTGGAGGGCAGCCAGAGCCATCTCAGATTCCTGCCGGAAATGCACACGGACTTTATCTTCACCATGCTGGCGGAAGAATTTGGTCTCGCCGGCGGCGTCGCGCTTCTGGGGCTCTATATCCTGATCCTGGTGTTCGGCTTTGCCATCGCCATCCGTTGTCGTCACCATTTCGGCCGGCTGATCGCCATGGGGGTGATGACCACGTTCTTCCTGAGCTTCTTCGTCAATATCGCGATGGTGATGGGCCTGTTGCCGGTGGTCGGCATGCCCCTGCCGCTGATCTCCTACGGCGGTACGGCGATGCTCACATTGATGATCGGGTTCGGGCTCGTGCTCTGCGCCTATGTGCACCGGGATACGCCCATCGGCCCCGGCGCGGCGGACGGGGACTGATCCTGACTCTGACCCTGGCCCTGACCCTGGCCCTGACCCTGGCCCGAATCAAGCACACCGATTTCACGCATCAGCGCCTCAACAACAACGTCAACAATAAGTCGACAACCAGCAACCGGATTTGCTATACACGCCCGCCGCGCAGTTAGTTGGTTTCTGCGTAGCGGAAACGTGACGGCGCGGTCCCACCTTTGGGTACGGGCGATTAGCTCAGTTGGTAGAGCAGCTGACTCTTAATCAGCGGGTCCGGGGTTCGAGCCCCCGATCGCCCCCCAATGTTTTCAATGACTTATATGGAAAATGCCGTCCGAAGCGTCGGCGGCAAGCTGCTATAGGTGCAGTATAGGTGCAAAATAACATACGCTTAAGTGGGGCTAGCACCACCCCTTTGGGTCGAGGGGGTGCCTTTGCAGGGCAGCTACGGACTATATTCTGCGTGCTCTATCTTCAAAATTACACAAAACTAGGTAAGTAACCTGTTCACCATCCTTAGTCTGCTAACGAATTCATAGCCGAAGTAAATTAGGGTGCTGATTCTCTTCTGAGATTAGCCATTAGCGGACTTTATCCACCGGCCCAGGGATGCCCGACCGGCCAGATTATGCCCAGTCAATTGAGCGAGTTCGAACGAGGACTAACCCCTCCCTCCGGGAGCGGTGTCAAGAAGACCCTGCCCGAGATAAAATGGCTGAGGAGCACACAGCCCCACGAGGTATCGCGCCCCATATGAGGGAGACGCCCGCCGATGACCTTTCCGTCTTCATCTCGATCCGGCTCGTGAGAAAATCCGACGTGTCCGTAAACTGAAGCTGTTATGTCACCGGTCTGAAGGCCGCTCTGGTATTTCGTTTTGTCAAAGAACTCCAGGGAACTCCGAAACTGAATGGACAACTTCTCGGCGGGCATACCGGAAAAATACTCTTCGACCAAGTGAGTGGATCCGGCATGCATATCCAGCGTTCCTTCAATCCTTTCACTCGAAATATGATCGACCGGATGCAGGTCTTTCTTCCTCCTCGTTCGGCAGTCCCCATATACCGAACTGGCCGGACAAGTAGGCCCGGGCAATAGTCAGGCCGAGTTCTAGGCCGAAGCGGGTTGCTTCCTGCCGAAGGTAATGTTGTGCCATGCGATATAAGCAAGCGCGATGGCAACAGTCGACCACTGGACGACGGGATCAAGGACCATGATCCCAACCGCCAGGATCAGACGCAGCCCCAGTTCCCATAACGGCAGCCGCCGATGGTCGAAGGAAATCACGCTGCTCGAGATCAGGTAGATAAATAACAACAGTCTGAACAAAGCCCATAGGAAATCACCCACAGCAAAGGTATTCCCCGTCGTGAATGCTTCGTCCACGATCAGGAGCGTCGGATAGAAAGCGAAGATGAACGGCACGGCAAACTTTGCGAGGCCGATGCGCATGGCCATGACAGCTGTCCCAAAAGGCGCCCCACCGGCGATCGACGCAGCCGCGTAGGCCGCAACTGCCACCGGAGGTGTGATCGAAGAGGCAACGCCGTAGTAGAACACGAACAAGTGCGCGGCCAGGACCGATAGGCCCAGGGACTGTATCGCCGGCCCAAGGATCAGGACGATGGTGAGGTAAGCGGGAAGGGTCGGCATACCCATTCCGAGCATCAGGGCGGCGGAGCCGGCGACTAAAAGCGTCACAAAGAGACCCGCGCCGCCGGCCATCTTACTTAAGAGAATTGCGAAGTCCTGCGGGAGACCGGTCGCGCCGAGTACACCGACAATGATGCCAACGACGCCAATCGCCATAAGCAGCTGGGCAAAGTTGATACCGCCCTTGGCCAACGCCACCAAAATGGCAATGGGCTTCTGCCGAATGGCTGGGTTAAAGAAACTAAGTGGGATAAGGGCGAACAGGGCCGACATGCCGGCGCCCGCTGGCGAAAGGCCGATGATCAACGTCGCGACCACAATAATAATGGGTACAAAGACCATGATCAGATTGGTGAAATCCTGCGGCACGATTTTGAAATCATCGGAATCCAGGATTTCCTTGGTCTGTTCGACGTTGAGCTTACGGGCTTCGAAGACGACGCTGGTGAACAAACTACCGTAATAGGCAAGGGCCGGCACCAAGGCCGCAACAATAATCGTGAGATAACTGATCCCGGTGAGATCGGCCATTACCAACGCCGCGGCGCCCATGATCGGCGGCATGATCTGACCGGCGCTGGAGGCGGTAGCTTCGACGCCGCCGGCGAAAGAAGGGCTAAACCCCCGCTGCTTGATCATCGGGATGGTGATGACACCGGTCGCCACCACATTGGTGACGGCGCCGCCGGACATGGTGCCGAAGAGACCGGATGCGAGGATGGCGGCATGAGCGGCCCCGCCCCGGAAATTCTTGGTCAGCTGAACGGCAAACTTGATCATCGACCGGCCGCCGCCGGTCTGCTCAAGCATGGTCCCCAGCAGAATGAACGGGAAGACGGTGAAGATCAGAATACCCATCAGGGTCCCCAACACACCGTCGTTGAGATTAAACCAGATATCCTCAGATGAATTGAGAAAGTTATTATAGTTCATCTGCGCGGTCTCAAAGATCCACGGCCAGTACTCACCGCTGAACAGATAAATCACGCTAATGATGCCGACGATCGCCAAGGGTGCGCCCCATATCCGCCAGCACAACACGATGAAAACGGCGCAGCCGAGGAGCGAGACGATGACATGGAAAAGGGTGAATTCGATAAATCCCTCTTCCTCAATAATTAGCAGCTGCGCGTAATACTCCCATAGGACAAACCAGCCAATGGCAACGATCATCACGTCAATGATCGGACCTGCCCAGGCGAGCCCAGGGCGTTTTTCGGCAAGAAGCCGCGACAGAGGACTTCCGGCGACAACGACGAGAATAGAGGCTGCTAAAATTAGCGGCCGGATGATCAGGCTGGGATACGGACCGAGTTTGGGCAGAAATCCATAAGTCGGCATTGAGTTAGTGATGCCGACAATGGCCATCATAAATCCGATGATCAGAATACCGACCTGAATCGGCGATGGCCACTGCCCGCCCGCTGTATCGGTGTCGTTCACGATCTCCCTCCACGCCACTTCACGGCTCAAAATCTCTGGAAAGCAAAGTCCACCGGCCGGCCCCTAAATGCCTCCAGAGCTTCCAGGGACCGCCGGCAGGTTCTTTGCCTAGGTGGTGGGAGGAAGGAGCCGCTTCGGAATCTCGACCCCGACTTCCTTGTAGTACTTAACCGCACCAGGGTGCAGCGGCGCTATAACACCAACAAACGGAGTCTTGATATTGATGGACTTCAGAACCACCGCCGTCTTGCGAAGCTTCTCAACATTGTTCCACATAGTCTTAGTGAAGTTGTAGACCTCGTCATCGCTCATGGACTTGTTGACCACGTACATCCAGTTGATGCCGTTGGTGGTCACCGCCGTCTGATTCACCTGACCCTTATAGGTATTGGCCGGGATCGAGGCGATGGTCCGGCCAGGCGCTTTGATGAATTTCTTGAACGCATCCGAATCGGTTTTGCCTTTCAAGTCTAGAAGGCGGAACTCGCGTTTGGCGCCGATGGAGTCTATCAACGCGCCGCCAACACCCAACGGGCGAACATACAAATCCAGCTTGCCGTCCTGCATTGCTTGCAACCCACCACCCCAGGGAAGGCGAACCACGTCATAATCCTTCTTGGGTTCGAGACCGGCGACAATCCGGATAGCGTCCTCAGCCTGGACCGCAGCCGCGCCCGATGGCGGGCCAGTATAAATCCGCTTACCCTTAAGGTCTGCAAACGTCTTGATACCAGAATCGGCCCAAACGATGTAATGGGTGGCGGCGTTGTTAAAACCCATCAGCGAGCGAATGTTTGGGGCGACCTCCTTGGCGTCTTTGACACGCTTATACATCCGCGCGCCCTTTTTCATGAACCCATATGCAGGTGGCGGTACGCCGATCAAGTCGATCTCGCCCCTCGCTAGCTTCAACACGGAACGAGTTATAGTTTGACCGTCGTTGACCTGGAACTTGGCACCGAGTTCTTTGGCCCAAATGCCGGTCATGACGGTGATAAAGATATGCGATGTGGTGCCGGCACCACCCACTTCAACCCGATAGAATTTATTGTCTTGGGCGAACCCGCTGATCGGGAACGTAGCGACCAGTGCTAACGCGCAGGTCGCGAGTGTCAGTCGGCTAGTCTTGGTAAGCATAGAAATCACCCTTTCTTATCTAGTCAACGGTCCAGCTTGGCGCTGGGTTCAGAAGTCGATCGACGTCATTCTAGTTCTATCTGAGATAAGTCCTCTTTCTCATATCCAACTGTTTCGAGGACCCAATCATCTTTACAGCTCGACGGCGCCATAGGCTATATTAGCTCTGACGGACGGCCTCCACCAGAATAAGCTGTGTGATTTCCCCTTGGGCGGCGATGCCAGCCGGGTGGAGTCCCGGGAGAAAATCTCTATATCTTTGAGCTGACGCATGTGTCCCCCCTAGGGCCATATTAGTTTAGGTGCTTTGTCTACGCGACCTTAGGCGCACCTGAGTGAGACTCCAAGGGACTGCATACCATATGTTCACCTGTCCAGCCCCCTTGTCATGTACCACCCGTCTGTAGAGTTTCCGGCACTGG
>CAZSXT010000020.1:0-21183 GCA_964611435.1 uncultured Rhodospirillaceae bacterium
CGGACGGAATCAACTCCGCCACTTTGGAATTGGTCTGGCCGAACCCGCGGCCCCGGCGCTGGACCGAGGTGACCTGCTTCCGTGGGCTCATCCCAAGGGCGGACGTTGCCGCCCTCCGCAAGGCCGACGGCAGTCCGCTGGACAACAACCCTGTCGATTCCTTCAGCATGGACCGCTACAAAACCGATACGAGTGCTGTGACCACATATTGGGTACGACGCGGCGAGTTACTCAACGTTTGGATTGCCCATTACGAGCCGGACTCAACAGAATTTGAGCAGGAGGAAGGCGACTGGTTTCCGGTCAGCAGCGCGGAGATTGTGCAACAGGTCAGCGACGCTTTCGCCGAAAGCCCAAACCGGGATGATCTCGTCGCGCTGGCGGGCGCTATCGTCCGCCCCACAAAATGGGGTCTTTACGACAGGGATGCGCTGGACACCTGGATACAGGGCCGTGTATGTCTGCTGGGAGACGCGGCCCATCCGATGCTCCCCACATTCGGTCAGGGGGCGGCACAGTCTTTCGAGGACGCCGCCGCCCTTTCAAGCGCTTTTGAACTGCATGGAGAAGACGTAGCAACGGCATTGCTGCACTATGAGCGTGTCCGGCACTACCGGGCCACCCGTTTTCAGCTGAGCTCCAAGTTTGCCTTCGATCATTTGCGGGCCAGAGACACCGCGGAACAGAAGGCGTTGCTGGAAGGGCTTAACGAACGTGTAAGCCCCGCATTTGCTCACGATAAGCGCGGGGGCGAAAATGATGACTGGATCTATGCCTACAACGCCCGCGATATCGGGACGGAACTACCATCCAAGAGACTTGGACCCTGGGATTTCCGCAAGGCAGCCAAAGCCGACCTTGTGCCGGCAACGCGGGAACTGTGGACGCCGGCGACCCCGGCCGATGGCGCCCGGCGTGTCACACCAGACGAGGTCGCCCGGCATAATACCGACGATGACTGCTGGGTTATCATCTCCGGGAAAGTCTACGACATTACCGAATGGGCGCCCCATCATACCGGTGGCGCTGGGATCGCCCGAATGTACGCTGGCAAAGATGCAACGGCGGAATTCGGTGACTACCACAGTGCCGAAGCAGTCGCTCATATGGTCCACTTCTGCATCGGAGAACTGGTGCCGGATTAACGTTGCCGGGCGTATGGCGCGTCGATTGTCAATCGAGGATGATTCAGACTCCTAGCGGATATTACTAGAAAGCCTGGCTGAGGTAGGAATGCCGACACTCGTCTCTCGGACGTTTTCAGGCTTAGGAAAAACACCCCCACCCCGGGAAAGTGCGGACCGGCATTTTGCGGTGCCGGATTCGCCCTTGCCTTCCCGGACCTGAGACCGCCTAATTGGTCCTCGCAATACACGTCCAAGGGAGGAGAAAGCTCATGCAATTGCCGTCAAAAATCGTCGATATTTCCATGCCGCTCGACAACGAAACCGTGGTCGATCCGGATATCATGCGGCCGCAAATCCGTTATGTGAATCACGAAGAAAACGCCGAAGCCATGGCCGGGTTCTTCGAAGGCATGAAGCCGGAAGATCTACCGGACGGTCAGGGCTGGGCCTGGGAGATCATCACGCTAACCACTCACAACGGCACCCACATGGATGCGCCGTGGCACTATCACTCCCACGACAAAGACGGCAACCCGATGCAGACCATCGATGAGATGCCGCTGGATTGGTTCTTCCGCCCCGGTGTGAAGCTGGATTTCCGCAACAAGCCGGACGGCTACGTGATCGAACCTGAGGATATTGAGGAAGAGCTGAAGCGCATTGATTATGAGCTAAAGCCCCTGGACATTGTTCTCTTCAACACCAAGGCCAGCGAGTATTACGGCAAGGACGGCTACCTCACCCACGGTGTGGGCATCGGCAAAGAGGCCACCCTCTATATGACCGTGGACCACGGCATCCGTGTCACCGGCATCGACGCCTGGGGCTGGGATGCGCCGTTCCTGCTGGCCAAGGATCAATACGCCAAGGACCATGACGCCATGAAAGTCTGGCAGGGTCATTGGGCGGGGATCGAACAGCCCTATTGCCACATGGAGAAGCTGTTGAACCTGGAGCAACTGCCGCCCCATGGGTTCATGGTGAACTGCTTCCCGTGGAAAATTAAGGGCGCGTCCGGCGGCTATGTCCGCGCGGTCGCGATGTTCGATTAGCCGGAGAGGCTACTCGCCAATTAGTACTTGCTGAGACCCAGCACATTCCACTGGGTCTTCGCATCCGTCGCGCCCACCAGCACCCGGCCGCAGTCCTCCAGGATTTGATCGGCGAGGAAAATGTGCTGGGTACCGGAATGTATATCCCGGTAACAGCGCTGGAGGATGGAGTCGCGGAGCGAAACGCCGCGCGACGTCTTATGGGCGAAGGTGGAAATTTCCGACGCCACGTCATGAAGGTGCCGCATGGCGAGCCGGATGACCGTGATCTGATGGGTGCTGGCCCGCTTGTTGCGGGCGTAGGTCTCGGAGATATCCTCCCAGGCCTCATAAATCCAGGCGCGGGCGGCCCGGTACTTGGCTTCGGCCTGGGCAAATTCCTTCAGAAACCCCGCGCCGTCCTGCATCTTACCGAACGCATCCGCCCGGCTGTTGGCGATTCCAATGATCTCATCCAGGACCCGGCGGCCGACGCCCAAGGCCCAGGCCGTATGCCCCCAGGTCGTGTTCACCGGCAAGCCGTCCGCATACATGATTCCGCCCCGGTATTGGGTCGGATGGTCAAACGGGTAGCAATATTCCTCTCCGACGAAGAGTTCCTTGGTCTTGGTCGTGTAGTCAAAGCTGCCGGTGCCGCGCAGGCCCAAGGTCTTCCAGTTGCCGGTCAGTTTGATCGTGTCCCGTGGATGGTGGGCCAGGATCACCTGCGGCCGGCCTTTCTCATCCAAACGCATGGACTTGCCGTCATCGGAAATGAAACAACCGGTATGGATCCATTCGGCATGGTGAATGGTGCTGCCGTAACCCCACTTGCCGTTGATCATGTAGCCGCCCTTCACCGGCCGAGCGAAGCCGCGGGGCACCCCGTGTCCGGCGACGAGGGTGTCCCGGCCCTTGGGATAGACTTTCCGGACGCCCTTTTCCGGCATGAACGGTCCGGCGGAAGAGCCCTGCACCCCGTGCACCATCAGACACCAGCCGGCGGAAGCGTCGGCATGGCTGACCATCTCGGCGATTTCCAGGCCTTCGAGATACGATATCTCGGACCCGCCCAGCGCCTTCGGCACCATCATGGCCGAGAGCCCGGTGCGGCGCAGCTCCCCCATCAGCTTGTCGGTCATATGATGCAGCTTTTCCGACTCATCGGCCTCTGCTTCCACCAGGGGTAGAAGGTCTTTGGCGGACTTCAGAAGCTGACGATAGGTGGGCGGGCGGCGGTTGGGTTTGCGGTGGTGAGATTTCTTATCTGCCATGATTTATGACTTTGTCCGGTGCGGCCCGTCTCACACCTTCAACGCCACAGCGCCGGTGGTTTTGCGCGCGGCGATGTCGATGTGGGCCTGGGCCGCGTCGGCAAGCGGATACACATGGCTCACGTCCGGCGTTAAGACGCCCTGGCCAACGAGATCAAAGAACTCCTGCGCCCGGGCGCGCCGTTCTTCCGGCGTCTGCATATAGTGGGGCAGCGAGGACTTGTTGAAGAACAGCGACTTCGCATTGATCGCCATGGCGTCGACCGGCGGCAGTGGTCCGGAAGACTGACCGTAATTGACAAGATAGCCCCGCACTGCGAGCGCCGCCAGATTGCCCTCATATGTCGCTTGACCGACCGCGTCATAGACGACCGTCGCGCCCTTCTCATTCGTGAAGGCCAGAACCTCTTTGGCGAAATCCTGGTCGGAATAATTGATCACCAGATCACAGTCGAGGGATTTGACCAGATCGGCCTTGGCGTCGGTGCTGACGGTGCCGATGACCGTCGCCCCCAGGTGCTTGGCCCATTGCACAAGGATCGTGCCGACCCCGCCGGCCGCGGAATGCACCAGCACCACGTCGTCGCCGGTCACCGGATAGGTTGATTTCAACAAATACTGCGCCGTGATGCCCCGCAACAGGCTCGACCCGGCGACCTCGTCACTGACGCCGTCGGGCACCGGAATGACAAAATCGGCCGGCACGCATTTTTTCTCGGCATAGGCGCCCAGGGACATGACGTAGCCGACCCGCTGGCCGACGGAGACGCCGTCCACACCCTCGCCCACCGCCGCGACCGTGCCCGCGCCTTCAAAACCGGGGATGGCGGGCAGGTCGGGTTTTATAAAATACTTTCCCTGCCGCATCATAACATCGGCGAAATTGACGCCGATCATGGCCTGATCGATCAGTACCTCGCCGGCGCCGGGCATCGGATCGGGCGCGTCTCCATAGGACAGGACATCCGTCCCGCCGTATTCGTGCATGGTGATGGCTTTCATATTCACTGTTCCCTTGTTTAATAAATTTGTTGTTTGATCCCCGGCGGGTGTCGCGCCGGATTATTTAGAAACTCTTGGTCTGTTGGGGCCGCCAGCGAGAGAACCGGGCCTCGATGGAGCGCACGATCCCGGTAAGGATCAGCGACATGGCCATAAACAGGATCAGCCCGGCGAACACCACATCCACCTGGAATGACCCCGACGCCCGGACCATGATCACGCCGACGCCGTTGGAGGAGCCACCGAAAAATTCCGCCACCACAACGCCCAGCACGGCACGGCCGATGGCGAGGCGTAGCCCGGCGATGATAAACGGCAGGGAATTGGGGATAACCACCAGTTTGTTGATCTCCCATTCGTTTGCGCCGTAGGACTTCACCACATTGATCAACAGCTTGTCGGCGTTCTTTACCCCCTCATAGGTATTGATCAGCAGGGGAAACAGCGCGCCGATAAACACCACCACGACAACCGACCACATGCCGATGCCGAACCAGATGAGGATAAGCGGCAGGAACACCAGCCGGGGTGTCGCGTTGATCGCCGTGATAAACGGATCGAACATGTCGCTGAGCACTTGAGAGCGGCCCATCACGACACCCAGCGGCAGGGCAACAATGATCGAGAGGCCAAGCCCGAGCCCGAAGGCGCTGGCGCTGAACTGCAGCGCCGGCCACAGCTTACCGCTGGCGATCAGATCGCCGAACGCGCCGACGATCATGGTTGGCGTCGCGAAAAACAGCTTCATGCCTTTCGACAGGGTGAACACCGACGGCACCAGCTGCCAAATAATGATCACCAGGGCGATAAATCCAAAGCCCAAGAACAGGGACTCGTTCTTCTCCCAAAAGCCGGGAGTGTTGATGTCGTCCACAGGCTCAACGGGGGCAAGGCCGGTATCGGGCATATCCATATCGCTCATCGCAGCCGCCCCCTACATGCCGACGCGCCACGGGAAGGCGGTGCGCTCCGCCCAGCGGATGCCTTCGGTGAACAGGATGGCGACCACCATCATCACCAGGATGTAGCCGAACATCCGGTCCAACACATACATGTCCCCATACCAGGCGATCCGGTAACCGACCCCTTCGGAGGCGGCGAAGAACTCGCCCACCAGCACGCCGATCAGGCCGCGGCCGATGGCGTAGCGCGCGCCGGCGATGACGAACGGCAGCACCGTCGGCACGATGACGATCCGATAGAGGTCCATCTCCTTGCCGCCGAAGGACCGCACCGTGTTGATCAGCAGCGGATCAACGGAACGCACCCCGGCAAGGGAATTAAAGACAAACGGAAAGACGCAAAGGACGAAGATCAGGATCGCTTTGCCGGCCACGCCGACGCCGAAGAAAATAATCACCAGGGGAGCGACAGCCACCAGGGGGCTCGCGTACAGCGCAGTCAATAACGGGTCCAGGGAATAGCCGACCCTTTCCCGCCAGCCCATCACCACGCCGACCGGAATCCCGATCAGCACCGCCGCGCCGAAGCCGAATAACAGCGGCCGGCCGCTGACCAATAGATCGCGCCACAGGATGCCGCTTTCCATGTCCCGCGCAATGCCCAGGAAGATCAGGCTGGGCTTGGAAATGACAAACTTATTGAGCGGGATAAACCAGGTGAGCAGCGCTTCCCACACCAGGAAAAACAAAATCACGGCGATGCCGCCGATGATCAGGCGGCGCCAAGTCTGCCAAAAAGTCAGTTTGCCGACTTCTTCTTCCATGATCGCCTAACCTATCACCTCTTAGTCGTTTACCGGGCCGCCCTGGGAGTCGATCTCGTCCTTGAGCTCGTTCCAAATCTGCAGCTTCAGATCGTTGAATTCGGGCGTGACCCGCATTTCGTAGTCGCGGGGCCGGGCCAGCGGAATATCGATCAGCTTCTTTGTTCGGCCGGGCCGCTTGGTCATCACGATCACCCGGTCGGAGAGATACACCGCCTCTTCGATCTGGTGGGTGACAAAAAGAACGGTCTTCTTTGCCTCTTGCCAGATGCGCAACAGCTCCGCCTGCATAATGTCCCGTGTCTGGGCGTCCAGCGCGGCGAACGGCTCGTCCATCAACAGCACATCCGGATCAGAGACCAGGGCGCGGGCGATTCCAACACGCTGCTTCATGCCGCCGGAAAGCTCATGCGGATAATGATTTTCAAATCCGGCGAGCCCGACCATCTCGATGAACTTTTGACTGGCGTCCCGCCGCTCGGCCTTGGAAACGCCACGCAGTTCCTGGCCCAGGCCCACATTGTCCATCACCGTCCGCCAGGGTAAGAGGCCGAATTCCTGAAACACCATGGCCCGGTCCTGACCCGGCCCGGAAACGGTCTTGCCGTTGATCGACATCACCCCGGTATTCGGTGGGATGAGGCCGAGCAATACATTGAGAAAGGTGCTTTTACCGCAGCCCGACGGCCCGACGATGGAAACGAATTCCCCTTCGTCCACGGACAAATTGAAATCTTGCAGCGCCGTCACCGGACGCCGGTTCGGCGGTGTGAAGGTCAAATTGATGTTTTCGGCCTTGATGTAGTCGGCCATCTCGTCCCCCCGTCGGCCCCGGCGGATACTCAATATCTACGCCGGACCAGTCCCTGTTTCTCTGGATGCCCTCTGGGCGTCTCTTTGTCTAAAGGTAGGCATGTTTGCCGGGATGGGTCCAGAATTATCTCACACCCTTAAATGCCTCGCTCGAACTTTCAGCTTTCAAAGCCCGGCGCGCCAGGGATAGTATGACGGACTGATACGAATAAATAATTTAATCAGGCTTCAGATCAAACACAGGAAGGTCCACGTCATGCTGAAATCAAAGTTTTTTATAGCCGCGACAGCGCTGGCCGCCATCGCCTTCGCCGGCGTCGCCGAGGCCCAGACCAAAATTAAGGTCGGCCGTACGCTCAGCGGTTCCGGATTCCATATTCCCGTTTATATCGCTTATTCAAAAGGCCTCTTCAAAAAAGAAGGCCTGGATGCGGAAATGGTCTCCATGACCGGTAAGGCGCTGGTCACCGCCGGCGTTTCCGGCAATATCGATTTCCTACCCGTACCGGGCGGCGGATCGCAGGCCTCTCTACAGGGCGCAAACCTGAAGTACGTCGTGGGCGAATCCCTGATTTCCCAATGGGCGCTGGTCGCCGATCCGAAGATCAAGTCGGTCAAGGACCTCAAGGGCAAGACCGTCGGCTATGGCCGGGCGGGCGCCGCCGACTACGATGAAGGCGAAATCGTGCTGAGCCGCTTCTTCGACATGCGGGTGGGTCGGGACTACAAGGTCATCAGCTTCCAGGCTGAATCCGACCGGGTTGCGGGCCTCATCAATGGCGATATTGTCGCCGGTCTGATGTCTTTCCCCACAGCCGCCCGTGCGCAGGTCGCCGGCTTTAAGATGCTGGTGAAAACCGGACAGTATCTTCCCCGCGTCGGCGGCAGCATCTGGACCCGCGCAGAGTATGTTGAGAAAAACCGGGACACAGTGAAAAAATTCATCCGCGCCATCGCGAATTCCATCGAATACCTGCGGAACAATAAGGAAGGTTCGGTCGAGGTCATCATGGCGGAATTTGGCCTCAAGGATAAAAAGCAGGCGGGCATCGTCTGGGATGAAATTCACGATCAATATTCCCCGGACCTGCCGGCTGATCTGTTCAAGAAGCTGTTCGAAGGCCGTCAAAAGCGCATGGTGAAGCGCGGTCTGTGGCCGAAGGACAAGCCGATGCCGGACGTCAACCAGTTCATCGCGCGTGAACTGCTGGACGAAACCCTTCGGGAAATGGGCTATTTCCTACAGCCCCGCCCGAAGCCCGACGCCAGCTAAGCCGCCGCTGGTTAAAATAAATTTGGAGCGGCCCGGTGCAATCCGGGCCGTTTCTTTGAGAATGGCTGAAGAAAAAACCTTTGATTATGTGATTGTCGGCGGTGGTTCTGCCGGCTGTGTTCTCGCCAACCGGCTGAGCGAGGACGCCAGCGTCTCCGTCTGCTTACTGGAAGCGGGAGGGCCAGACAAACACTGGCAGATCCATGTGCCACTGGGCCTGATCTTTGGGATGGTCAATGACAAGATCACCTGGAAGTTTCAGACCACGCCACAAGCCAAGGCAAACGACCGGCAAATATACATCCCGCGGGGCGGCGTGCTGGGCGGGTCGAGCTCCATCAACGGGATGATGTATATCCGGGGCAATCCGAAGGACTACGACGATTGGGCGGCTGCCGGGAACTCGGGGTGGTCCTGGGCAGACGTCAAACCTTACTTCCTCAAATCCGAAAACAACGAACAGTATGCCGGCGACGGGCATCACGCCGCCGGCGGGCCTCTGAATGTCACATATATCCGTGATCCCAACCCGACGATCGACAGTTTCGTCGAAGCCGCCGAGAGCCTCCAGTATCGTGCCAACAAGGATTTCAACGGCGACACCCAGGAAGGCTTCGGGCTCAGCCAGGTGACGCAGAAGAACGGGCGGCGCTGGTCGACCGCCAAGGCGTTTCTGGAACCGGCCAAGAGCCGCAAAAACCTGACCGTGATTACCCATGCGCCGGTGGAGAAAGTGCTGATCGAAAATGGCCGGGCCACAGGGGTGAGCACCGTTGGCGGCGGCATGACTGTCAAGGCGAATAAGGAAGTGGTGCTGTCCGCCGGCGCCATCGTCTCGCCGAAAATCCTCCTGCAGTCGGGGATCGGCGACGGCAGCGAATTGCAGGGGATCGGCATCGAAACGGTCCACAACCTGCCGGGCGTGGGCAAGAACCTCCAGGACCATGCCGCTATTTTGGTATCGACTAAGACCAAACACCGGACACCGGCCGGATTTTCCATTCCCGCCCTGCCCAAACACGCGATTTCTGTTCTGGACTACCTTATCCACCGGCGGGGGCTCTGGTCGTCCAATATGGTGGAAGGCACCGGCTTTATCCGCACCCGGCCCGAGCTTGACCGGCCGGACATCCAGTATATCTGGACGCCAGGCTACCGTACCCCGCCGCCGAAGATGATCGGCTATGGTCACGGCTACGCGCTGTCAACGGTGCTGCTGCATCCGAAAAGCCGCGGCTCTGTTTCCATTTCCAGCGGCAACGGCGCCGACAAACCGCTGATCAATCCGCAGTTCTTCTCCGAAGAGGAAGATCTGGAGGTTCTTCTTAAGGGAATGAAGGAATCTATCCGTATTCTGAAGGCCGACGCCTTCAAGAAATACAAGCTGGTTTCCAGCCGGCCGGACCTGGACGCCGACGATGACGCGCTCCGGGACTTTGTCCTGGCCAACGCCGCCACCATCTTCCACCCTGTCGGCACCTGTAAAATGGGCAACGATGATTTGGCGGTGGTCGATGACAGATTACGCGTAAAAGGTCTGGCGGGGTTACGGGTCGCCGACGCATCCATCATGCCGACCATCGTCAGCGGCAACACCAACGCGCCGACCATCATGATCGGCGAGAAGGCCGCTGATATGATCAAGGAAGACGCCGCTTAACCGGGCTATCTCAGCCGTCATCCGGCGGCGTCAGTTCTTTCCGTTTCCACCACAAAAGATCGCCCTGCAGGAAAGATCGCGCCAAATCGCTTTCCGGTTTCTCGAAGAATTTTTGCGCCGGCGACCGCTCGATCAATCGGCCCCGATACATAAACAGCACGTCTTCGGCCAGGCGTTTCGCCTGCGCCATGTCATGGCTGGACATGATGATGGTCGTGCCCGACGCCCGGATCGCTTGGATGAATTCCTCAATCGCATGGGTGGCGGACGGGTCCAGCGCCGCCGTCGGTTCATCCAGGAACAGGACTTCCGGCTGTAATGTCCAGGCCCGCGCCACGGCAAGGCGCTGCTGCTCTCCGCCCGACAACCGGCGGGCAGAGACGCTCGCCAGCCGGCTTAACCCGGTCCGTTCCAGCATATCCTCGATGCGTCTGGTGCGTTCCGCCTTATCGACATTCCGCTGGCAGAGGGCATGATCCAGATTGGCGTAGACCGAACGGCGCAGCATCACCGGGCGCTGAAACACCATCGCCTGATGAGGTTGCGGGTCTTCTGCCGCCGGACCTTGCCAATCGATGCGGCCCGCTGTCGGTGCGATCAGACCGTGGCACAGGCGCAAGAGCAGACTTTTGCCCGCACCGTTCGGCCCCAGAACAAAACTCAGCGAGCCCGCTTTAAATTCTGTGCTGACATCCTTAATCAGCCGGATACCGTCGGCCTTAAACTCCACGCCCGAGAGCGACAGCGGTAAAATGTTGGAGAGGCTAGCCATACCGCTTCCTCGCCGATTCGTTGATCAGGTAAGCGGCGGCGTTGACGCCGAGCGCCAGCACCAAAAGCACAATGCCGAGACCCAAGGCCAGAGCCAAATCGCCCTTGCTGGTCTCCAAGGCGATGGCCGTGGTCATGACACGGGTCACATGATCAATATTGCCGCCGACGATCATCACGGCGCCTACCTCCGCACTGGCCCGCCCAAAGCCCGCCAGCACCGTCGTGATCAGGCTGAACCGGTTGTCCCACAGAAGCGTCGCGATGATCTGATCCGGTCCAGCGCCGAGGGAGCGTAGATGCTCTTCATATTCCCGCCATAAATCTTCCGTGGTTTGACGGGTCAGCGCCGCAACGATGGGGGTGATCAGACACACCTGGGCGATGATCATAGCTGTTGGGGTGAACAACAGGCCAAGCGTGCCCAGGGGCCCGGCACGTGACAGCAACAAATAGACGATGAGGCCAACCACCACCGGCGGCATGCCCATCAAGGCGTTCAGCAGCACCACAATGATGGTCCGTCCGGGGAACTTGAATACGGCCAAGGCGGCGCCCAACGGCAGACCGATCACGCAGGCGATCAGCACCGCAGTGAGGCTGACCTGAAGCGACAGAAGTACAATTTCCGCCAGGCCGCTTTCCAGGGTAATGATCAGGCCCCAAGCAGCGGCAAAGGCGTCCCCGATATCGGTCATAGTGGTCCGTTCGTTGACTTAGAGTGCTTGGCTAAAGAAGAACACAGCGCCCGCCAGAATGACACCCTCTATCAGCAACGTGTGCAGCCGAACAGATGTGCGCCGCAACAGCCAGCGCCCGACGACCGCGCCCGGCATGGTGCACAGGCCCAACATCAGACCGATGATAATCAACGGAAAGTTCAACAGAGGCGATGCGCCAAAGACCACGGTCTTGGTGGCGTTCAGCACCACACCCAGGGCCGCCGTCATCGCCGCCAGTTGCGCGCCTCTCAATCCCGCGCCCAAAAAGAATGGCGCCAGCATCAGCCCGGCGCCCATCGTCACCCCGCTGACCACGCCGTAGACGGGTCCGACGGCGACAAAACCCCAGGTGCCCATCTTGACGTCTTTTTTCTCCAGATACCGCCGGCCCGGCACAGAGACGGCCATGAACACTCCCAGCAGGATAGCGATGGTGTCCGCCGGCAGATACACGAAGATAAAGGCGCCGGCGATCATGCCGGGGAAACTGGCAATCATAAGCGGCACATAGATGGGCCAATGGATTTCTCGCCAGAAGACGTAGAGCCGGGTGATATTGCTGACCACGATCGCGACAGAGACCACGGGCACCGCCACCTTGATGCCCAGGATCGGCGCGATGGAGATCAACAGCAGCAGCGCGCCCGCAAAGCCAGAAAAACTGTGGAACACCGCGGTCGCGAAGGCGGCTACTGCCATGACATACAGCAGCGGCCAGGTAATGCCGATCTCGGCGAGGATGGAACTTAGCATGATATACTTGGCATGATTTCGGGCCGGACTTTACAGGGAAAAATCGGCTCTGGTAAGCACTTTGGGACGGTCTCGCAGGTGTCTTGGGGGGGGGATTGACGGGCCGGGGTCTGGGCTTTACACCTCGGGTCCATTACATTCTTTACCAGTGGAATGAGGCGCCGGATAGGTTGTTTGGCCGGCGCGAAAATAGGGAGAAACTGAATGTCTGACTCGAATATCGTACGAATTGCGCCCAACAACCCGGTTTTCGACCTGCCGGTTTTGGTTGGTATTGAAGAAGGCCTGTTTGAAAAAGCCGGCCTGGATGTCGCTTTCGCCGCGTCCTATGACGACCGCGAAGCCGACAATGAAAAAATGGAATATCTGTCCCGCCTCAAGGAAAGCATGTTCGAAAAGGGCGACGCGGACAACTACAACGTCTGCGAATGGGCCACCATCGACCGGATCGAGCGTGGTTCCGGTGGCGGCCACATCGCCGCGCTGCGCGCTGCTGTCGGCGCCCAGGCCATCCTGACCTTTGATGACGCCCTGCAAACCCCGCGGGACATGAAAGACGTGCCGGTCGCCGTTCAGGAATACACCGGTTCCCACTTCACCTGCATCCAAATGCTGGAAAGCGCCATCGGTTACGAGCACATCAACATTGTGCAAGGCCGTCTGCCGCAGAAGCGCTATGACGGACTGAAAAGCGGCGAATACCGCGCCGTTACGGTGATGGAACCGTTCATCAGCCTCGGCCTCAAGGAAGGCGCGCACATCATCGCCTCGTCCTTCTATCGCGGCGGCGAAGTGATCGGCCCGAACCTGACGGTCGAACAACGTGAAACGTTCTACAATGCCGAAAACCAGGCGGTGGATATGATCAATGCGGACTTCTACAAGTATGCGCATTATCTGACCGACCGCACCAAGGGCGCCCTGGAGCCGAACGAACTGCTCCGCGCTTTTGTTCACTACAAGCACGTGGATTACTATGCGGAAGACCTGTTCAACCGCGCCTATGACTGGATGAAGGAACGCGACTTCACAGAAGGCCGCAGCGAGCACAACAAGATCGTGTTTGCGTAAGATTAGGTTTTAAAGTTTGGAAAACGCGGGTGCGGCCCAGGCCGGCCCGCGTTTTTCATTGGGCCTGCTTCTTCTTTCTGCGTCGCCCCCGAGCCTGCCTGCGCGAAGCAGGTGCTTCGCTCCGGCGGAGGCAGGTTGCGCAGCAATTCTCGGGGCCATTGATCCTCAAGCAATAGATACCCGAGACTTGGTTCCAACTGACGTTAGTCCCAACTCGGGCATGACGCTGGAAAGGGGTGGGTGACGGGAAACAGGCGGGAAATCACCCCACCTTAAAGATCGCGGCGGCCGTGTCACCCAGGATCATCGTTCGCTCACCGTCGGTGAGATCGGCGTCTTCCACCACCTTGAGCGGATTGGGATCGCCGATGGGGAACGGATAGTCGGAGCCTAGCATCAATTTCTCCGCGCCGACCACGGTCTTCAGGAAATTCAGCGCGTTTGGATCAAACAGCACCGTATCGAAATAGAGCCGCTTCAGCCCATCCACCGGATCCGCATAATCGTGGCCCGGAATGTCGATATTCCGGTTCAGCCGTCCCAGCATGTAGGGCAGCGCGCCGCCGCCGTGGGACAGGATGAACGTCATCCCCGGATACTTGATAAAATGGCCTGAATACAGAAGCCGGGAAATGGCGATGGTCGTGTCCACCCCGCGCCCAACCGCGTTCATCATGCCGAAATCGAGCAAACGCGGATCGCCGCAGCCGAACATGGGATGCAGATACAGAACCGCACCCAGGGACGAGGCCGCTTCCCAGAATGGATCAAGGTCCGGGTCGTCCAGATTGCCGGAGTCCCCATGGGGCTGGGTGCCGATCATCGCGCCGGCGAACCCGGCGTTCAGCGCCTCTTCCAAAACCTCCGCCGCCAGCTTGCCGTTTTGCAGCGGCACGGTGGCCAGCGGCACCAGCGGGTCAATCCCTTCCGTGCCGGAGAGCAGATACTCGTTCAGGAACCGGCTCCAGGCCGCGCCTTCCTCCGGGGGAAGTTCATAGCCAAAACTGTCCATCCAGCCGCCGTTGATCTGGTGCGTGATGCACTGATGATCCATCCATTCCAGCCGCTGATCCGTATCCCGAAGCTTCGGCGAAATAGGCCTGGTCGCCTGGCCGCCGGCAAAGGCGAGCTGGTACTTGTCCCCATCCACCAGCAGTTCCACGTTGGGAAAGCGGCCGATCTCCTTTTGTAAGGCGTCGAGCATCGCCTGGGGTGTGAAATGGGCGTGGGTATCAATGATCATTTGTGTCGTCCTTCATGTAACAAAGCTTCGATATCGGTCATGCGCATGGGCAGCTCTTCCAGGCTGAGACCCAGCGGATAGAGCGCGTCATTGACGGCGCTGGCCATGGCCGCCGGCGCACCGAGATAGCCGCCCTCGCCCGAGCCCTTTTGGCCGTGAGAGGTCAAAGGTGAGGGCGTGCAGTGTTCCACATCCTTCACATAGGGCACTTCGAACGTGGACGGCATGACATAGTCGACGAAAGTGCCGCTCAGGAACTGGCCGTCCTCGCCGTATGAGAATTTCTCATAGAGCGCCGCACCGATCCCGTGGGCCACGCCGCCGATGATCATGCCCCGCACGATATCCGGATTGATCACCGTGCCGCAGTCATGGCCGATGAAATATTCGTGGACAGTCACCTTGCCGGTGCCGGGATCGATCTCGACAAACGGGATGTGCGCTTGGAAAGAGAAGCAGGGGTACAGCTGCACCCGGTTGTTTTCGTCCGGATAGTCGCCGCCGAGCGGCACTTGCATCACATGCAGCGCCTGCAGGCCCGGCTCCATCCCGTCGGGCAGCAGGTCATAGCGCCGATGGGCGATGTTCACCAACTCGGCCCAGGTGAGTTTGCGGGATGGGTCATTGCGGTCGGAAATATCGCCGTTGTTGTATTCAAGCTGCCCGATGGGCACCTCAAGATTATGCGCCGCGATCTCATGCAGTTGCTTCTTCACCTTCTGCGCCGCTCCGTCCGCCGCACCGCCGAGCATCACCGCCATCCGGCTGGCGACTGGGCTCCGGGTCGGCAGGCCGGCCAACGTATCCGCATGGATCACCCGTATCTCGTCCGGGTCCTTTTGGAATTCCTCACCCAGAATGGTGGCGACCAAGGTTTCATGGCCCTGGCCCGACGTGGTGGTCCCCATGGTGCCGATGATGTTGCCGGTGCTGTCGATCCGGACCTGGCAGCCTTCCATGAAAGTGCTGATCTCCAGCTTCGGATTGAGCAGGTATTCGAACATATTATTGCCGCCCGACGGCTCCAGGCACGCGCCGATGCCGATGCCGGCCAGGTTGCCGGCGGCGCGGATTTCGTCCCGGCGCTTCACCAGGTTTTGGAAGTCGGCCAGCTCCAGGGTTTTCTCCAGCACTGTGTGATAGTCACCGGAGTCATATTTGGTGCCCGTCGGGTTGAGATACGGAAACTCGTCATGACGGACGAAATTCCTCTGGCGCACCTCAATCCGGTGCATCTTTAAATGCCGGGCGACCTTGTCAACGGCCAGCTCGATCATAAAGTTGGTCGGGCCTTGGCCCATGCCCCGCACCGGCACCTGACCGGTCTTGTTGGTGCTGACGGAGATCGGGTGATAGTGGACACTATTGATCTTGTAAGGCCCCACCAACGCGGCAATGGGTTTACCGAGCTGAAACGGCCCCCGGCCCGGATAAGCGCCACAATCATCAATCGCCTTGATCTTCATGGATTTAATGACGCCGTCATTGGTAAAGGCGACATCGGTGTAGAAAATCCGGTCGGGCCCGTGGGCGTCGCCGCCCGACATGTTGGTCAGCCGGTCCTCGATAAAGCACACCGGCACGCCGCCCAACTTTTTTGACAGATACGCCACCAGCACCGTGTGCTTGATGCCACGCTTCACACCGTAACTGCCGCCCACATCCACATCCTGATGTACCCGCACGCTGTTCAGCGGCAGACGCATGGCGTTGGCGATCTGCTCCTGATAATTGGGCATCTGGATTGACGCCCAGACCTGCAAGCTTTCCGTACCCCCGTCCCATTGGGCCATGGCGCCAAAGGTCTCGATCGGCACCGTGGATGACCGGCCCCAACGCGCCCGAAACGACAACACATGATCGGCGGCGGCGAAGTCTTCCTCCACCGGTCCCCAGACGAAATCCTTCTCCAGCACCAGGTTGGTGCCCTGGTCCGGGTGGACCAGCGGCGCATCGGGCTTCAGCGCCTCTTCCGGATCGACCACGGGCTCCAGCGGCTCGTACACGACCTCGATCAGCTCCACCGCATCTTCGGCGGCATAGCGGTCTTCGGCGACGACGGCGGCCACCCATTCCCCGGCGTAGCGGGTCAACTGATGAGCCAACGGATACCAGCGCAGGTTAGGCACATCCGGGCCGTGATACAGCGGCGACGTATGCTCCGCCAATTCATCGCCGGTCAAAACGGTCAGAACACCGGGCGCCGCCAGCGCCGCCTCCGCATTGATGGAGAGGATTTTGGCGCGCGGATGGGGGCTCGCCAGCACCGCCACGTGCTTGGTGTCCTGCACCGCCACGTCCTGGATATATTTGCCCTTACCGGTGACGAAGCGCTTGTCTTCCTTCACCCGGCGCTTGCGGGCCACGTAATGATAGTTGGAGCCTGGGGGCGCGCTCATGATCCCTGCTCCTTCATCCGTTCGCCAGCGAGCCGGATCGCATCAATAATCTGGGTATACCCCGTGCAGCGGCAGATGTTCCCGCCGATGGCCTCGCGGATATCCTCGTCGGAGGGCGACAGATTTTCCTGCAGCAGTGCGTGCGCCGACATCAGCATGCCGGGCGTGCAATAGCCGCATTGCATGCCGTGGGCGTCCCGGAATGCATCCTGAAGAAGACCGGGCTCTCCATCTTCCTGACAGAGGCCCTCCACGGTCTGGACCGTGTTACCGTCGGCCTGCACCGCCAGCATCAAACACGACCGGATCGGCTCTCCGTTCACAATCACCGTGCAGGCGCCGCAGACGCCGTGTTCGCAACCCATATGCGTGCCGGAAAGATGCAGCTCGTCTCGCAGGAAATCCAGCAGCGTCATGCGGGGTTCCGCCACGCCAGTCGTCGCTTTGCCGTTAATGGTGAGAGAAATATCACGCCGGCTCATGACAGGCTCCCCCCGGCGTCGGCCACCGCATCCGCCAACGCCCGGCCGATCAGCACCCGGGCCACCCGGCGGCGGTAATCCGCACTGCCATGCAGGTCATCCGCCGGATCCATGTGATCGCCGATCCCCGTAAGCGCTTCGTCAATCAGGTTTTCACTCAGCACATTGCCAATGAGGTTAGCTTCCGCATCACGCAGCCGCGCCGGCGTGCCCGACACTCCGCCGACCGCAATCGCCGCCTTCTGACACACGCCGGCATCATCCAAGAGAACTTGCGCGCCGGCGGACACAACGGCGAAATCGCCATGGCGTTCTGCGACTTCGTGGAAACCCGCACCCGTGCGCCCCGCGTCACGCCAGATGGGAAAATCGATCTCCACCAGGATTTCGTCTTCGTTCCGGTCGCTCATCATCGGGCCTTGGTAAAACGAATCCGCCGCGACGGGCCGCGCAGCCGTTTGGGAATGCAATTTAATCTCCGCCCCCAGCGCCACGGCCACCAGGGGGATTTCGGCCGCCGGATCGCCATGGGCGATGCTGCCGCCGACCGTCCCCCGGTTCCGGGTCTGGTGATGGCCGACCCAAGGCAGCGCCTTTGCCAGCAACGGCAGGTTCTCGGCAATCACGTCCGATTTCAACGCCGCTGTTTGCCGGGTCGCCGTCTTGATCCGCACCGCATCACCGCTCACATCGATCCCGGCCCAGTCCGCGATGCCGTTGATATCAATCAAAACTGATGGCCGCGCCAAACGCATGGCCAGCATGGGCACCAGGGTTTGGCCGCCAGCCAGGACCATGCCGTCATCGCCGGCCTCGCCCAGCAATTGCAGCGCATGTTCCGCCGAGGTGGCGGCGATGTGATCGAAAGGGGCGGCTTTCATTTGACTGACACCAAGACCGGACGATTAGTCCTCGTCCCAGCCGTCCTCGACCTGACGGACCGAGGTTTCCGGCGGGAAGTCTTTGTTCTTTTGCTGACGGGTCAGGGAAACTTCACCGTTCTTTAGATAGTCGCCCTTAGCGGCGTTTTGCGCGGCGGTCTCCCAAATTTGATGCCAGTCGCCCAGGGAATAGCCGTGCCACGGGGATTCAGGACGGAGCGCCGGCAGATCAAGTTTTTCCCACAGCGCTTTGCCTTTCTCCATGAACTCCTTGGTGGGCAGCGCCAGGGGCGGCATGTCGGACTTCATCGTGGCGTCGATCAACAACGTGCTGTCTTCCTCGCCGGTATGTTCCCGCTTGGGCCCGTGGCCCTGGCCTCGGTGGGGAATGGTCTGCACGTCTTCGATCGGGTTCAGCCGGTAAGCCATGGCCCACAGGATGGCGTCCGCGCTGTCCGGATCGATATCCTCGGTCACGGCGATGGTGATCTTGCCCATATCGCCTTTGTAGAAGGCCGCGCCGTTGAGCGCGCGCCAGACTTCGGTCTTGGGCACGCCTTTCTCCATCACGATGATGGTCACCCGGAGAAGCCCGGTCAGCGGTTCGTGCAGCGCCACTTTCTTGACGCCGCGCACGTTCAATTCCTTGGTCAGGTGATTGAGAAACAGGGGCTCGTAAGCCACCCGCTTGATCACACTGGATTCCGACGGGGTCACCTGGCTGATATAAGACGGGATCACCGCATCCTTACGCATGGTGATCGCGGTGACCTCCATGGGCATGTTGAATTCTTCCAAGGCCACGTGGCCATGGGATTCGCCGAACGGCCCTTCCGGTTCCAGCACCGTCGGATCAATCAGGCCTTCGATCACCACTTCGGATTCCGCCGGCACCATCAGGTCCACCGACTTGGCGCGGACCATGTTGATCGGCTCGCCGGCCAGGCCGCCGGCCACGTCAACTTCGTCCATGCCGATGGGCAATTTTTGCGGGCCCATGAAGGCCACATAGGGCGGGCAGCCAAGCACGATGGCGCAGGGCATTTTCTCGCCCTTGGCCTTATATTTTTGCCAGTGGAGATAACCGCCGGCGCCGCCGACACGGGTCGCCATCCGCACCACCAGCCGGTCCGGCGCTTTCAACCCACAACGGTAGGTGCCCATATTGTGGACGCCGGTTTCCGGATCGGCGGTGACGACATTGGTGGCCGATAGGGTCGGCGCGCTGTCGAAACCAGGGGTGGAGACGGGGATCGGCAAGACGTCCAAGCCTTTGCCTTCGCCTTGTAGATCATCCCCTTCCCAAATCACTTCGTGACAGGGCGCAGTATTCACGATCCGGGGTGGTATTGGGTTAGCGATGGCCTTTTGCCATTTCTCGGAGATTTCATCGACCGAGGCATCCATACCGACGCAATAGACGCCCCGGTTACCGGCCATGGCGCCAACGGCCACGGGTATGTCGTACTTCCGCCCCTTGGCGTTGACGATGTTTGTGAACAGAAAGGCCTTGCGGTCGTCTTCGGCGATGCCGCCCCGGTACTGCCAGCGCACCAGGGAATGCATTTCGGAATCCTTGTCCACCGGCGCGTCGATTTCGTACAGCAAATCGGCTTTTCGAAGCGCATCCAGATGCTGGTGCATGTCGCGATATTTATGACTGGTCGTACTCAAGACCCCTGCCCTCCCCAGGCTCTATTGCGGCTGTTTCGCCTAATATGCCCGAGCACATCGGCTTGTTCCAGGCATGAATCCCGGACAATTCTCGCCGGGGTTATTCCTTGTCGAACCCATAGAGCGCGCGGGCATTGTCGTCGAGAATCTTGTCGATCGCGCCCACGGAAATTTCGCCGTTCTCCTTCAGTTTGCGCAGCGCCTCGATCTCGGTCGAGGTGTCGTGATGGCCGTAATCCGTGCCGACGACGAGGTTATCCTCGCCGGCGGAGGCAATCACATAAGGTAAATCGTCAGTCACTTGGCACGCCACATAGACATTGTTGTCGGCCAGGATCGACGGGCCGAATTCCTTACCCTTCTTCTTGAACCGCAGCTTCAGGTCATTGAGCACATATGGAATCCACTGCGCGCTCACCTCGATAAAGCCCCAGCGAACCTTCGGGAATTTCTCCGACAGCCCTTCGAGAATAAGCGAATGTACGGTGCCGACGACCGGCAGTTTGAACTTTGAAAAGCCTGCTTCATCCAAGAACGTGTCGTGGACATCGTAGGAGCCATTGCCGGCGTGATGACAAATGGCCAGATCAAACTCCTCCGCCAATTCAAACAAAGGATAGAAATAGGGATCGACCAACCGTTTTCCATTTTCCAACCCCCGCATAAAAATCCCACAGGCGCCATTTTCCTTGGCGAATTGGATTTCTTCGCGCAGGCCTTCCATACTCATCAGCGGCAGAACCGCGACCCAGCGCAACCGGCCCTTGCCGTGTTTCCAAATCTCGGCGAGCCAACGGTTATAAGACCGGGTCATGGCCCGCTCCACTGCCGCCTTCTTAGTCAGCGGGCGCAGGAACAGGGTCGGATAGAGAACCTGAACATCAATCCCCAACTCGTCCATATGATCGAGTCGTTCTTCGATATCGGCCATCTCCCGCGCGGTTTGAGTGGTGTTGTAGCCCAGATTCTGATCCCGGGAATGCACCCGGTTGTCAATCAGCCAATATTCTTTCATCTCCTTGCCGTGGAGTCCCACATCCGTGTAACCCGATGTTTGATTTACCAGGCGCGGTCGCAACGCCTCTTCCCCGGCTTCCATGAATTCCCAGGTGCGGGGGGATTCGATCACATGTGCATCTGAATCGATGGAGCCCATTTGGCTGTCTCCCTGTTTTTCTTCGCCGATTGTTGCCGGCCGGTTGATTTGCGAAAACTGTAATCAACGGCTGATGCTGCGTAAAGCACACCGCACCAGTCTTGTTCATTGTCTTGTTTCTTGTC
>CAZSXT010000020.1:21283-67612 GCA_964611435.1 uncultured Rhodospirillaceae bacterium
TTGTCTTGTTTCTTGTCCTGTTCCTTATCTTCTTGCTGGTCTTGTTCCCGGCATTCTTCTCCGGCTAAATGGGCGCGTAATCAGGGGATTAGCACGTGCTGGGAATCATCTACGCATTGCTGGCGGCCGCCAGCTTCGGCTTCAACAACGCCAGCGCCCGGCGCGGGGTTCTGACCGGCACAGCGCTGCAGGGCTTGGTGGTCAGCCTGCCCCTGGGCATGCTGATATTCGTCGTCGGCGCGACGCTAACGGATGAGTGGCCGGCCCTGGCCGAAATCAGTTTCACCGGCTACGGGCTATTGGCGCTTGCAGGATTCATGCATTTCGCCTGGGGCCGGTATTTCAATATCCGCTCCCTGGCGGCCATCGGCTCTAACTTGGCCTCGCCGATCCAGCAGTTTCAGCTGCTGTTGTCATTGACCCTGGCCATTGTCTTTCTGGGCGAAACCCTGACGCCGCTGAAAATCCTGGGCATCCTCTTGATTGTCGCGGCGCCCATCTATGTGCTGCGCATGCGGGGCAAAGACAAAGACACAGGCCCGGCTCAAAAGGAAGAAACGAAGGAAGGTTTTAATCCCCGCATGGCGGAGGGATATTTCTGCGCCTCCATGGCGGCGCTGGGGTTCGGCAGCAGCACGGTGCTGATCAAGGCCGGCCTGGGCGAGACAAATTTAAGCTTCATTGGCGGCTTCGTGGCCTATTCCGCCGCCATGATCACCATCGCCTTGGTCCTGGCGGTCCCGGGCCGGCTGTCGGAAGTGCGCACCACCAACAAAGAGTCCCTAAAATGGTTTGTCTATTCCGGCGTCGGCGTCGGCGTGTCCCAGATGTTCCGCTTTCTCGCGCTGGGCATCGCGCCGGTGACGATTGTCCAACCATTGAACAGCCTGTCGGTGATCTTCCGGATGATCTTCGGCTATTTCCTCAACCGGGAACACGAAAGCTTCGACCGCTATGTGATTATCGGGATAGTTCTGTCTTTTTTCGGTGCGTTGTCCCTGGCGCTCTCCAGTGATGTCATCCTGGCGCATGTGAACCTGCCGCCTTGGTTGGCCGAGATCGCCGGCTGGACTTGGCCTTAGGGCCGGACCTCTAGAATAGATTGAGCCAGATATTGGATTTCAATTCGGGAAGCCAAACGCCCATCAGAGATTGAGGCCACGGAACAATCAAAAGGACATGGAACAGGAGGTAAGAAACAATCCACATGGGCACGGCTATGCTCAGTGTCGTCTTCCAACTTTCACCGCCGGCAAAGCGCATATAGCCCGCCAAGAACACGAACATGGACGGGAGCAGGCCGATCACCCCGGCAACGGCAAAGAAAAACAATAGCCAGCCGAAGTAAACCGCAGCACGGCGGAAGATTTCCATCACCGAGAGGTCGCCGTAGTCGGCTTTGATATCGAAATGGACATCCTCGCCATCCACCGCAAAGGCGTCTGCCTTGTTCTTTTCTACTACGCCTGCTGCCGCGTCTGACCCGGCAACCGCCGAAGCTTCGACCGGTTTGGGTACGACGAAAAACCTCAAGAATACGATCCCGCCAGCGAAGAGAATCCCGGCTGTACTCATCACCTGTGGCACCAAGCGCGCCGCCAACTCCCATTCCGCGGAGACAAACAGCACGACGGCAAACAGGACGATGACGACAAACGTGAAATAGGTATCCGGGTTCATTGCCTCCGGCCGGAAGCCGAGGGTCAACCCCCGCGAGACGCCTTGTTTACGCCGCGCGATGTAGCTGCGGATGATTGGGCTCAGCACGCCATACAAAGTGATCGCGAAGATAATGACGACCCAGGGATGGAACTCGCCTTCGCGGACAACCCACAACCACTCCCAGCCGTAGCGCTCTACAGAGATGAACATATAACGTTCAATCAGCGCACCGAGCACAAAGCCCAAAATCAGGGGCGGCCGCGGCCAGTGCATGCGTTTCATAATCCAACCGACAAAGCCCATCGCCAGGAGCGTGACGATATCGCCCCAGGACTTGGCGCCCTGGAACGCACCAATAAAGGTAATCGCCAAGACCACCGGCGCCAGGATGCCGATCCGTACAAGGGCAATCTTGGCAAGCTGGCCAGCAAACAGGAAACAGGTGCCCGCCCCCAGAATATTGGCGATGGCAACTGACCACACCAATGTATAGGTAATATCCAGCCGTTTGTTGAGCATTTCAGGACCCGGCACCAACCCGTGGATCAGGAACGCGCCCAGGATCAACGCCATGGAGGCGGAGCCCGGCACACCAAAGGCAATGGTCGGCAACAACGCGCCGCCTTCCTTCGCGTTGTTCGAGCTTTCCGACGCAATTACGCCCCGGACGTCTCCCTTACCGAAGGTCTTGCCAGAATCCTTGATGGTGCGGACGGCATGACCATAGGCGATCCAGTCGATGACCGAGGCGCCGATCCCCGGAACGGCGCCCAAACCGGCGCCGATGGTGGAGCAGCGGAACATCAGGAACTTATTTCGGAATACGTCCTTCACGCCCTCCCACTGCGCCCAGCGGGACCCCACATCCGAATTGCCGGCAATGGACTTTCGCGAAATGACCATATCGGCAATTTCCGGCACGGCAAAAAGGCCGAGCGCGATGGGCACAACCGGAATGCCGTCCCACAAATACAGTGTATCAAAGGTCCAGCGGAAGGTGCCGGTCTGGGAATCCTCGCCCGTCATGGCCACCAACACGCCGATGCAGGCCGCCGCCAATCCCTTTAGAGGCGTGCCGCCGCTCAGCACCGCCACCAGAGACAATCCGAAAATGCAAATGGCGAATAGTTCCGGCGACGCAATATTCAGGATGATCGGCCGGATCACCGGCACGGCAAGGGCGAGCAAAAACGCGCCGTACAGGCCACCCAACACGGAAGCCGTAAACGCCGCACCGAATGCGCGCCCAGCCTCACCTTTTCGCGCCATCGGATAACCGTCCAGGATCGTCGCCGCTGAGCCCACGGTCCCGGGCACACCGAATAGCACGGCCGGGATGGTATCCGAGGTCACCACCACGGCTTGCAGCCCCATCAAGAAGGCCAGCGCCGTGTAGGGATCCATATTGAAAGTGAAGGGCAATAAGAGAGATAGTCCCACAAGGCCGCCCAGGCCGGGGATCACGCCCAGGATCAATCCAAAGAACACGCCCAAGGCCAAAAAAGCCAAACGCATAGGATCGGCCAGCGCCGTCGCCGCCGTAATGGCCATATCCAGCATACTCACATCCATGCCCGGAAACTCTCCCCATGTGGGCGGTCGCTTTTCGAAAACCGCCCATGTCCATTTTCTTGTAGGCCCCTGTGTAGCAGATTAATCCGTTCTAGTTCCATGAAAACTCTTCAATTTTTCGGGAAAATTGCTTAGAACACTTAGGAGTTTTGCCGCAATCCTGATAGGATAGCGGCGAATTTGGTAATACGGCACTATGCCGATCTGCCGGTTGTCGCCACAATTGCGGCACAATTTAACGGTTTAAAGTTTGCCGGTATAATCTCAATATTCCCGGCAATAATCCAAGGGAGGTACTATGTACAAGTTTCTGAAATACTCTGCTGTGGCCGCGGTTGGCGCAGCTCTTCTGGCCGGTGCGCCGGCCAAGGCGCAAAGCGCCGCTGACTTCTTCAAGGGTAAAACCCTGACCATCGTCTATGGCTTTGGTTCGGGCGGCACCTACGGCAGATTCTCTCTGTTGTTTGCCGAGTATATGTCGAAACACATTCCGGGTAATCCTCAGGTTATCGCTCAATCCATGCCGGGCGCCGGTGGTCTGAAGGCCGCCAACTATGCCTACAACGTCATGCCCAAAGACGGCACCGGCCTCTACGTGCCGGTTGATACGCTGATCGTCTCCGAATTGCTTCGGCCGAAAGCGGTGAAGTTTAAGTCAGACAAGTTCACCTGGCTCGGCAATGCGGTTCAAGCGAACGCCGTCATCGTGGTCCGGTCCGATGCCGGCATCAACAAGCTGGAAGACCTCAAAAGCAAGCAGGTCATCATCGCGTCCACTGGCAAGGGGTCGCAGACCTTCCTAATGCCGGCTCTGATGAACGCCGTCTATGGCGCCAAGTTCAAGATCGTTTCCGGCTACAAGGGTTCCCGCAATCTACAGCTGGCGATTGAACAAGGCGAAGCTCAGGGATCTTCCCTGACCTGGCTGGCCTGGTCCACGGCCAAACCCCAGTGGTTCAAACCGGGCGGATTTGCAAAGCCGATCGTTCAAATTGGCTTCGCCAAGGACAAAGAACTGCCAAACGTACCGCTGGCCTCCGAGGTCGTGACTGATCCGGGCGACAAGCAGATTGTGAACTTCATGGCCTCCATGGGTCCGATTGGCCGTGGTCTCACGGTGCCACCAGGCGTGCCCGCTGACCGCGTTGCGGTTTTGCGAAAGGCCTTTTCCGACATGATTGCGGACCCGACGTTTGGACCGGCGGCCAAAAAACGGAAGTTGGCCGTCAACGCCCTTTCCGGCGAGGAAGTCCAAAAGATCGTGAACGAGTCGATGAAAGTGGACGAAGGTTTGTTGAAGCGGGCCCGCGCGGGCATCATGGGCGCCAAGTAAGCCTGACGTTTCATAAAATTTAGACTTGAGAACGGACGGGCGCACCATCGCCCGTCCGTTTCTCGTTTCGGATCAGGGGAATGAGCCATGGCTGACAAAAACGCGTTCGAAGATCATTGTTGGAAAGATGTCATCCCGCAAGAGGATTACGCCACCTATGCGCCCTACCGGCGGGAAACCTTTATCGGCAAACGCCCGGCGGTTTTGGCTATTGATCTCTACAACCTGGTCTTCAAGGGCGGGCCCAAGCCGCCTTCCGAAATCACCGCCGAGTATCCAAGCACCTGTGGCCGGTACGCCTATAATGCCATCGAACCAATCCAAAAATTATTGGCCGGCTGCCGGGCGGCGAATCTGCCGATCTTCTACATCACCGGCCGCTATTCGGAAAACCGGGTGCGCTCTACCCGGCGGAATGTCTCGCCACTCACACGCGAAGACTATGACATCCACGAAGCCTTCACCCCGGAACCCCAAGACGTGGTCTTCCGCAAGGAACGGGCCAGCGCATTCTTCGGCACGCCGCTGATCGCGCACTTAACCCAGGGCGGGTTCGACAGTCTGATCGTCTGCGGCGAAAGCACATCGGGCTGTGTGCGCACCAGCGTGTTGGACGCCTATTCTTATGGTTTTCATATCTCGATCGTCGAGGAATGCGTGTTCGACCGGAGCGAACTGATCCACAAGGTCAACCTGTTCGACATGCACCACAAATACGCGGATGTGATGAAGCTGGACGAGGTCCTGGCCCATCTGGCCGGCCTGACCGAAACCAAGGGTGTCGCTTAAAGCTTTTTCAGCCGATCACAAAGATTGCCGGCCATCCGGTAAACTTGAAAGCCGATGGAAGGTATGCCGTTGACTTCCCCGAAGCGTGCGCGGGTCATCGGCCCGACCACCCGAAGCAGTGGGTCGTTCCGCCCAGCGGCATTGAGCGCGGCGCAACTTGCATCCACCTCTACCCCCATGGCGAAGGGGCTTTCCACCAAAATGCCCCGCGCCACCAGCTCAACCAGAAACGGACTGCCCGATTTGGCCGGGCTGCGGGTCGGTCCTGTGCAATTCACAACGGCATCGAATGTGTGAAACTGTACGTCTTCACTTCCCCGTCGACGAATGCCCACCGCCAGCCCATCGCCGTCGGGCTCGGCAGCGACAATACTGCCCGCCAGAAGCTGCACTTGGCCGTCTTCAATGGCCTGCCCAACCCGCGCTTCCACTTGTGGCGGCAGGCGGAACCGATGGGTTTCGTACCAGGGCGCAAGATGACGGAAGAAGCGGTTCTTTTGGTCATCCGGCAAGTTAGGCCACAGCACATGGGCCGCATCCCGCAGGAAATCAAACGCAACCTGCCATTCGGCCCCCTCGGCTTCCAACTTGCGGATATCGCTTCTCAGCGCCCGCAAGATACCAGTCACTGTCTCCGGCGTGCCGTGACGGGTGACAAAGTCCGGCGGCTCCAGGTTCATTTCCTCCCACAGGGTCCGGGGCGGCGGGGCCACCCTTTGTGACTTGGGGTAAAGGCCGCGGCGGGAGACGGCGGTGATCCGGCTGTCCGGCGACCGGCACATCACCGTCATCGCCACATCCGCCATAGTGAGACCGGTGCCGATGATCAGAACCTCGCCACCGGGCTTGATGGCGTAGAGCCGGCTCAGATCCCAAGGATTGGGCACGAAAGCCGGATGATCGTCCAGTCGCCCGTCGAATGGCCCCGGGATCGCCGGGCGGGAGTTATTGATGCAGAGAACCACGGCGTCCGCGTTCAGGACGGCGCCGGTATCCAAGGAGACCCTGTAGCCTGCGTCACCCGTGGTCATGGATTGGGCGGACGCTTGTACGTGCCGTAGGCTAGAGCCTGACGGGTTGTCCCGGCTGTTCTTGTCGAACTCGAGGCCCAGATAGCGGCCCAGTTCGCTGCGCCGGACAAATATCCTCCCGTCCGGCATCTGGGCGTCCGGGTCATCATCTGCAATCTCGTCCTCCACCACCCAACGGGCGAAGTGGTTGGTGTCCTCCGCGTATATGTGATGCACCACTGCGGGTCCGTTGAGCCGGTGATCCGGGTCCGTGCTGCCATAGGCGACGCCCCGGCCGACCTCGGGCTCGGGTTCGACCACGGTAATGTCCAGGGGAAGGGGGGATTGCTGCGCCAATTGAACAGCGACGCAAACGCCGCTATAGCCGCCGCCGACGATGACCACCCGGGGCTCAGGCATCCGGCAACAGCTCCGACAACTTCACGGACCGGCCCTCGGCGGACGACCTCCCGGCGGCCAGAACGATGGCCAAGGGCGCCAGCGCCTCCCGCCCGCCGATCTCCGGCGGCCGACCCTCGGCGATGGCGTCGGCAAAGTCTTCCAGTTCAGCCGTCAAATGATCAATGGGCGGGTAGTCCACGGGCTTACGTTCCAGCTCACCGGTCTTTTGCACCCGCAAACCGTCCGTGTTCAATTCGAAAAATGCGTTGCCCTTGGTGCCGTGAGTCACCAGATCGAAACGCAAGGGCGAACAATAGTTGGAGCCGACAAAGCCGACTGACCCAGATTCAAACCTCAATAAAACGGCGGTCACGTCCTCGATCTCGGGTTCGGTTTCCAGCCGGTTGAAATAGGCGGAGACCTCGCTGACGGGCCCCATCAGATAGAGCATATTGTCGATCTGATGGATGCCGAGCTGCATCAAACAACCGCCCGGAATCTCCGCCGGATCGGTGCGCCACACGCCGGGTTTCATTTTCATCCCGTTATCATTGCCGAAAAAAGCCTCGGCCATGCTGATCCGGCCGAGCTCACCCGTGTCGATCATGTGGCGCATGTGGCGAAGCGCGCCGTTCCGGCGGTAACAGTGCCCCACCGCCAGGGTAACACCCGCCGCGTCGCAGGCCTCAATCATGGCGCGTCCGTCTTCCAGAGAATTGGAAATCGGCTTTTCCACGAACACATGTTTGCCGGCTTTGGCCGCCTGTTCAGTTCCTTCCCGGTGGGCGGAGTTCGGCGTGGTCAGGATCACCGCATTCAGATCATCCCTGGCCAGCAGGGCCTCGTAGCTGTCCACCGCATCGCAGCCGAACTTCCCGGCGAACTCGGCCCGCTTCTCGGCGCTGCGCGTATAGCCGGCGCGCAAATCAAGCTTATCGCTGGCCTGCATGGTCTCGGCCAGGACATTCGACCACCAGCCGATGCCGACAATTCCGACTCGAAGAGGTGTCATGATCCGCTCCCTAGATCTTGTCTTCCCATTCCGCCAGGAAAGGCTTCACCAACGCGTTCCACTCGTCGGAATGCCGGCGGAATGAATAGTGGCCGCCCTCCTCCACCAGGATCAGTTTGGAGCCTTCGATGGCGGAGTGGAGATCTTCTGAAAAATAGTAAGGCACCGTCGCATCATCCCGCGTGCCGATAATCAAGGACGGGTTTTTGATTTTGGTGAGCTCTTCCAGCCGGTCATGATTCATGGTCATGTCGAGCCGCGCGGCCAGAATCTCCGGCTCCGCAATCGTGTCCAGGGACCGCTTCTCCACTTCCATCACCCGGTCGAGATTATAGCGGAATTGATTGGCCCCATTGGTGAACAGCGAGCTGATCTTCACATAGGCCTCTTGTCCTTCGGCCAGCGCGATCTGCTTGCGCGCCGTCTGCACCCGCATGATGTATTCATCCGCCTTGGTCCAGGTGTTGGAAAAGATGCAACAGCGCAGCCGGTCCGGATGATCGATGGCCAGGTTCTGCAGGATCGCGCCGCCGGTTGATGTGCCGGCGACGTGGGCCTTCTCAATCCCCAGCGTGTCCATCAGCGCGATGACATCCTCGGCGATGTGCTTGGTGGAATATTCACTGAGCGGCGGGCGGTCGCTTTCACCCGCGCCCCGATGATCCAGGGAAATACAGCGGTAGGTCTTGGAGAACTCCTCGATCTGATAACCCCAAGCGGTCAGCAGCCCGACCAAGCCTGGAATAAAGATAAACGGCGGGCCGTCGCCCTTTTCCTCCACATTCAAAGTGATCCGTCCGACATCAATTCTCGCCATGATTTCCTCGATTATTCGCTCGGTTTGATCGTGCCCGCACTCTAGGCAACCCCATCCGCAGGGACAAACGGAATCCCCCAAAGAACGCACCCGGTTGTGCGTTGACACTCCCGATTTTGAACAGCACTTTAGGCATAAATTTGGGAGAGTTCAGTGGATTTCAGTTTTACAGAAGAACAGCAAGTTTTGCGCGATCAGGTCCGCAAATTGGTCCAGGACGTGTGCCCGCCGGAGTATGTGGAGGAATGTGATTCCACCCCGCGTCCGCCGGTGGAAGCCTATAAAGCGATGGCCGAACAGGGCTGGCTCAGTGTCCTGCTGCCGGAAGAGCATGGCGGTGTCGGCGGCTCGCCGACGGATGTCGCCATCGTCTTGGAAGAGGTGGGCCGGCAATACGAGGAGCTCGCCATGTGGATGTTCCGCTCCAGTGTTTGGGGCGGCTATGCAGTCGCCACCCACGGCACGGACGAGATGAAGGCGGAGGTTCTGCCCAGGGTCGCCAGCGGCGATATCAGCATCTGCTTCGGCCTTACGGAACCGGACTCCGGCTCGGATGCAGCGGCGCTCAAGACCTCCGCCAAGCCGGACGGCGACGACTACATCATTAACGGCCAGAAGGTCTTTACCTCGGGCATGGATATCAGCGATTACTGCCTGTTGGTCACGCGAACAAGCCGCGGCGAGAAACAGCAGGAAGGCATCACCCTGTTCCTGGTCGACACTAAACTGCCGGGCATCGACATCAAGAAAATCGACACGCTTGGCCATCGGGGCATCGGCACCACCCAGGTGTTCTATGAGGATGTGCGCGTGCCCAAGACCGCAATCATGGGCGAGTTGGATCAGGGCTGGCGCTGCACCGATCAATATCTGTGGTATGAGCGCCTGTGCCTGTCTGCGGCCCGCTATGGCGCTGCGTCAGCCGCGTTCGAGCATGCGCTGAATTACGCCAAAGAACGGGAACAGTTCGGCCGGCCCATCGGCAAGTTCCAGGCCATCTCTCACAAGCTGGCGGATATGCGGGTGATGCTCGAAGTCTCTCACCTGCTGGTCTATCAATTTGCCTGGAAGATGGAGCGGGGCGAAGCCAGCCGCCACGACGCCGCGATCATCAAGCTCTATTCCGGGGAGGCCTACAAAGCTATTTCGGATTTGGGCCTGCAGATCTTTGGCGGTTATGGCTTCTGTATGGAATATCCCATGCAGCGATTCTTCCGGGATTCCCGCCTGGCCGTGATTGGCGGCGGCACCTCCGAGATTCAACGCAACATCATCGCAAAAAGCCTTGGCCTCTGATCAAAAAATTCACCGGCCACTAGATGGCGTCCGGGTGCTGGAGCTCGGCCAGATCATCGCCGGCACCTATGGCGGCCAGCTTCTGTCCGATCTCGGCGCAGAGGTTATTAAGATCGAGGCCCCGGTGGGCGATCTGGGCCGGCTGCCGTCCGTCGCGCCCTATAAGCATCTGAGCGGCCTGTTCCTCACCTATAACCGCAACAAGAAAAGCGTGGTGATTGATCTTAAGACCGATCAGGGCCGGGAGATTTTCTACGAGTTCGTCAAAACCGCCGACGTGGTGGTGGACAATTTCCGCCCCGGTGTGCTGGAAAAACTGAAGGTCGATTACCCGACGCTGAAAGCCATTAACCCGCGGATCATTCAATGTTCGGTCACCGGTTTCGGTCTGGAAGGTGAGTACAAGGACCTGCCGGCGCTCGACATCATTATCCAGTCCATCAGCGGCATGCTGGCGGTCACCGGCGAAAAAGACGGTCCCCCGGCCCGCGTCGGCATTCCGATCTCGGATCTCGGCGGCGGCTTGTTTTCCAGCCAGGGTATCTTGGCGGCGCTTTATGAGCGGGAACGCACCGGTGTCGGCCGGCGGCTGGAAGTCTCCATGTTCGACGCCATGCTCAGCCTGTTGAGCTATATGGGCACCCAGTGGCTGACCAATGGCGAGTTGCCGGAGCCCATGGGCACGGCCCATGAATATACGGTACCCTGGCAGGCCTTCGAGACAAAAGAAGGTTATCTGGTCGTCGCTACCCGTCAGGATAAGTTCTGGCAGATGTTCTGCGAGGCCATTGAACGGCCTGATCTGGGCGCCGATGAGCGCTTTACCACCAACAACAACCGGGTTGTGCATCGAGAGGTGCTGGTGCCCATTTTGGAAGAGCACCTCCGCACCCGCACGGCCCAAGACTGGTTAACGGTCATGCGGGAATTTGGCGTGCCGGCCGCGCCCGTGAATAACCTGGATGGCGTCTTCGCCGAACCGCCGGTGGCCGAGCGCGAGATGATTGTCGAGTACGATCACCCGGAGGTGGGCAAGGTTCGCATGCCGGGAAATCCGATGAAGATGGAAGGCGTTACCGAGACGTTGTCAAAGCCTGCGCCCATGCTGGGCCAGCATACGGATGAGCTTTTGGAGAAACTGTTGAACAAATCGCCGGACGATATCGCCGCCTTGCGGGACGCCGGCGCGGTGAAATAGAGGAATGGACTATGGTTGGACTGTATTGGGAAGAGTGGGAAATCGATCAGGAATTTGTGTCGCCGGCGCGGACCGTCACCGAAGCCGACGTGGTGCACTTCGCCGGCATTTCCGGCGACTATAACCCACTGCATGTGAACGAGGAATTCTGCAAGGACACCATCTTCGGCACCCGCATCGCACACGGGCCGCTGATCTATTCCATCGCCGCCGGTCTATTGTTTCAGCTTCATCTCTATGACGACACGCTGATCGCGTTTCTGGGCTTTGACAGCTTGAAATTCACCAAACCGGTGAAGATCGGAGACACCATACACGCCCGCATCAAGGTGATCGTGAAGCGAGAAACCTCGAAACCGGACAGGGGCATCATGAAACGCACGTTGGAAGTTGTGAATCAGCACGGCGACGTGGTGCAGGAAGGCGTGCAGGCGTTTCTGTTAAAACGCAAACCGGCGTAGGGAGACAGATCATGAGTTATCCCCTGATTACCCTCTATACCCCGGGCACCCGGCCGGAACTGGCCCAGAAGGCCGAGAAATACGATATTGATGCGATCATCATTGATCTGGAAGATACCGTCCCGCCGGACATGAAGACAGAGACCAGAGGCATCATCGCCGATTTGATCCCGACCTTGCCCAACAAACCCCTGGTCAGGGTGAACAACGAGCCGGACTTGCTGGAGGACGATTTGCGCGCGGTCATCACGCCGAACACGCTGGGTATCCTGTTTCCCAAGGCGGAGACGGTGGAGGACCTGAAGAGCGTCGACAAGGTGATGGAAGAGGCGGAAGCGGCCGCCGGTCTGGAAACCGGTTCGGTACGTCTGTTGTTACAGATTGAATCGGCGCTCGGCGTGCTCAGGTGTTTTGATCTCTGCATGGCGACGGAACGGATCGACAGTGTCTCCTTCGGTAGCGCCGAGGATGGAGATTTGCAGCGGGACTTGGGTTGCGAGTTCTCGCTGGAAGGCACGGAACTGATGTACGCCCGCTCAAAGGTTCTCTTGGAGGCCCGGGCGGCAAAGATGCCCTATGTCTTGGACGGCGCGTTCAGTGACGTGAGCAACATCGACGCCTTCCGGACCGACAGCATCCTATCCCGCCGATTGGGCTATGACGGGCGCACCTGTGTGCACCCCGCCCAGGTCGAGGCGGCGCGGGAAATATACTCTTTATCCGAAGAACAGACCGCCTATTACCGGAAAGTGGTTGAGGAATTCGAAGCCGCGCTGAAGGACCGCGCGGCCTCCATCAAGGTCGACGGCAAGATGGTCGATAACGCGATGTACGTGCAGGCAAAGTCCGTCCTGGACCGGTTCGGTGGCTAGCCCCTAGGGCTGGATTTCCAACCGCTTGTCGTGGCCGTCCGGCAAACCTTTTTCCAGGACGTCTGAAATCCAATCGGCGATACCCGGATAAATATCTCCGGCGACTTCTCCCATGGGATGGAAGACGTCTTGATACATCCACAATTCCTTGGAGCAGTTCAGCCGGTCAAGCCAGGCGTGGACATCTTCGGGCGGCGTCAACTCGTCCATTTCCCCTGCGACAAGGAGGTAGGGACACGCCAGTTTTTCGCCGGAGGCAAAGAAGTTCGCGTCCATTTCATCGGCGAATTTATCGAACGCATCCTCGTCGTAGATGTTCGTCATATACATATAGATGCGTTTGAAATTGGGCTGGGCCTGATTGAAGATGACATCGGTCGGCCCCACATTCGCCATCTGGCCCACCGCCGCCTTTACGCGGGAATCCGCGGCAGCAATCTCCACACTATACCGGCTGCCCATGGACGTTCCGAATACGGCAATCTTGTCCGCATCGACGTCATCCCTCTCCACCAGCATGTCGATTACGGTCGAACCCGCGCGGGCGTAATTGCCGACGACCTGCCACACCTGATTAATGTTGCATTCCCCCTGTCCCGGTCCATCCATGACGCAAATGTTCATGCCCCGGCGGGTAAATTCGTTGTTATACGGATTGGGGAAATCCTCTTTGATCGCGTCCATACCTGGTTGATAAAGAACGGTCGGCTTAGGCCCGTCGCCGGGCACTTTGTGAAACAGGCAGTAGAGATTTTTCCCATTCTCAAACGGTATGACATGGCGAGTGACCGACCCGTCCAGTAGTTCAATCAGCCGGTCATAGTTCTTCACCGTGCTCGCGTGGTAAGACATTTTCTTGGCGTTGCCGTCCACAGGGATGAGGTGCTGCGCCCGACCGTAATAGATAGCAGCCCGGTGAAAGTGCTGGGCAGCCGTAACCCTATGCCCGGCGGCCAGGGCGTCTTCGGCCATTTCCTCCTGCCGGGCGGCGCCCGCCGCCCAAGCGCGCGGGAAGGCGCGCCGGCCGGTGACATTTCGGAAAATCCGCTCCATATCACCAAACTTGAACCCCCGTTCCAACCGGATGCCCATGATACCCGGATGCAGGATGTCCTCGTTGTCGGTCAGCTGGATGAAATTGTCAAAAATCCAGTTTTGGCTCGCGCGCGGCGCTTGCTTCCGCATAGTTCCCTCCCTGCGATATTATTTTAAGCGGCCGCTTCGTCCTTGCCGCTCATCTGATACAGCAGCGTCGCACCCATCACGATCGCACCAACGACGTAAGTGTAATAGTGCAAGTTCTCTTCGGTGCCGACGACCCAGGCGATAAATTCGCCAGTCGGCATCAGCAGACACAATGCGCAGAACAGCCAGATAAACCGCTCGTACGGCACGTGCCGGCCGATTCCCCAGCCTTCCAAAAATTTCGCCCAACAGTATACGCCGGCCGTAATGGCGATCACCGAAATAACGATATCCAGGATCGGACCCTCCAGCAGTAATGGCGTATAGACAAACAGGAACGGCGTGATCAGGATCATCGACGCCTGTTTCAGCGCTTGGTTGCCCGTCTTCACTGGATCGGACTGTGCAATGGAACTCGCCGCATAGGCTGCCAAGGCCACCGGCGGGGTCACCGCGCTCACCACGGCCACCCAGTAGCTGATCATGTGGGCGGCGATGGGCGGCACACCCAACTCCGCCAGCGCGCCGACGGCAAAGATCGCCAGGATCACGTAGCTCGCCACGATGGGCAGGCCCATGCCGACGATGTAGCCGGCAACGATCACCCAGAAGATGGTCAGCGGCAACAGCCCGAAGCTGGCATCCACCAACAATTGCGAGACCCGGCCAGGCAGATCGGATTGGGTCGCTGCGGACAGCAAAATGCCCAGCACACCGGCGATGCAGCTCACCACCAATGTGTTTCTCGCGCCGGCTTCCAGGGAAATCCAAATGGTGCGGACCAATTCCTTGAACACATCGCCCAGGGATTTGATGTCGAGCCCGGAATTGTCATAGCCGACACCGGCATTGGTGACTTCTCGGATCGCATGTTCGGGATCATCGCTGCGGCCCAAGATCACAATCTCGCCGATCTTAAGGATAATGAAGGTGAGCAGAACCCAGTAGCTGGCGTCGCCGATGCCGATCCCCACATCGGCATAGACAAACCACATGAACGGCGCGCCGACTTTCTCGCCAAACAGATAGACCAGAACGCCGACCACCAGCGAAATAGTCAGATACGGCTTCCACGACGTGCGGGACTTGCGCGTCGGGATGAGAACCAGAAGGTCCGTCAGTTTCAGCATAATGATCAGAATAATGGTCTTGGCCGCCGCCAGGAATGCGGAGTCGCCGATCACCAGGAAGAAAATCATCGCCGGGATCGGCAGCAAAAGGTGCAGCCGGGGCAAAATACCGTCCCAAGACGGCAGTTCGGAAGCGGGCACCCCGTGCAGCTTGTCTCGCCGGGCCCGGAAATACACAATCAGACCCACCGACAGATAATAAAGTATCGCCGGGATGGCGGCGATTTTAACGATATCGAAGTAGCTGGTCTCGGTCAGTTCCGCCAGCAGGAACGCGCCCGCACCCATGATCGGCGGCATGTACGCACCACCGGTCGAGGCCGCAGCTTCAACGCCGCCCGCAAACTCGGACCGATACCCCACCCGCTTCATCAGCGGGATAGTGAACGTGCCCGTCGTCATCACGTTGGCAACGCCACTGCCGGAAATCATGCCGAAGAAGCCGCTACTGATCACCGCCGCCAGACCGGGGCCGCCGGTCTTCTGGCCGGTCAGCCGATAGGTGGTGTTGATGATCAACGCGCCCAAACCGGTTTTTTCCAGGAAGGCGCCGAGGATCACGAAGATCACGATGAAGGTCGCGAACACTTCGACGATCAGGCCCAGCATACCTTCGGTCGACAGCATCAGGAACTCCAGCACCCTTGCCGTCCGGTTGCCGGGGTGTTCCAGAATGCCCGGCAGGTTTTGGGCGATGGGTTCGAACGAATAAATAAAGAACAGGAAACCCAACAGCGGGATCAGCGGACCGACGATGCGCCGGGCCATCTCGAAGCTCACGGCCGCCATCATGGTGCCGAAAATTACCAGCTCCGCCGGCACCCGGCCGCCCATGTTAGTTTGCAGCTCGACCAGATTGACCCCCCACCATGTGACAGACGCAATAGCCGCCAACAGGTAGAGAACATCTGAAATGACCAGCCCATCTCCCCGGCTGCCGCGCCGGGCCTCGAAGTAATAGAGCGCCGCACCGACCACACCGCCAAATATGCCGATGGTCCAAATGGTGTCATTGATATAGCGCCGCCAAAAATACTCTTGGCCGCTCGACGCCCAATGGATCAAAACCGCGATGGAGCCGACCAGCATGACCATCGAGATGAGGGAGAAAAACTCATCCAGCCAAACAAAACCTTCTTTGAGGGATTTCTGCCGGCTTTTGAAGAGCAAGAGCGACATGACGCTCACGCCCATGAAAAAGGTGCCCTTGAATATTTCGGAAACGGGCGGACCGAATACGGCGATATGAAGGAAGAAATAGGAGTAAGCCACCGCCACGACGGAAAATAATATTTTCGCAAGGCCTGAGAGCTGTCTGGGCTGCGTCATTTCCTCACTAATGAAGCCGATCTTCATTAAGACGCCGACGGTTCCGGTAGCCATGGCAGTGTCCCCGTTTACTATATGTACAAATTAATTGTTGGATTACAGCAAGGAACGAACGCGAGGAGATTAAGTCTCCCCGCGTTCAAACCAATTCTCGTGCTAGGCATTCAACGGAATGCCGGGCGGATTAGTACCCTTGAACGAGACCAGCCGGCATTTTGTAGCCGCGGCCAGACCAGTACTTGGACGCTGCCGGGTGAATCGGAATTTTCACCGTGGTCAGGTTGGAGAAATCGCCGTTCAGCGTCTTCCAGTAACCCGCCGTAGCGGCCAGCTTCTTCAGGTTTTCCGGCTTGGCGGCAACCTGAAGCATCGCTTCAATAGCGGCGGCGGAAACTGACTTGTGGGCCAGCCAATACACGTCATAACCGATGGACTTGGCCGGTTCGGTCATGCCGCGCACGTCCTTCTGCACCGGAATCGTCAGTGGAGAATAGAACGGGTTGGCTTTAACGATGGCTGCTTGTTCGGCATCGGTCAGGCTAACGTAACGCACCGGTTTGGTGATTGACAGCTGGGTCACAGCCGGGATCAGGAACGGCGCACCGGCGGAGCAGTACACGTCGATCTGACGGTCGCCCAGCGCACGGGCCGAAGCGGAGAAACCAAGGTTCCGCACCTGGATATCGTTGAAGATACCGGCGCCCTTCATGATGTTGTTACAGTTCACGTTGGAACCGGAACCCTTGTTCAGCAGGTTGACCACCTTGCCCTTCATATCCTGGAAGGACTTGATCGGGCTGTCTGCCAACACAACGATGATCTGCGCCTGTTTACGGACGTTACCGATGATCCGGAAGTCCTTGCTGGCGCCATCGCGTTTGAACAGGCCGATGCCATTCCAGGACTGATAGGCCTGGCCGACATGGCCCCAAGCGGTGTGGAAATCGCCGAGCGAAACGCGGCGCACGTTATCCACTGAACCGTTGGACGGGGAATAGTTGAACTTGAACTTGCCGCTCAGTTCGCTGTTGAGCAATTGTGCACCAGCACTAACGGCAGGGTGCCAGCCGCCGCCAGCGGGGCCGCCACCAATTTTGTAGGATTCCATCGCCTGAGCGGACGTGGCCACAGCCAACGCAGCACCGGCGACCATCATACCTTTGAAAAATTTCATAAATACCTCCCGGGGTTACAAAGTTTATACAATTTTCCTTCCGGAAAATTATCGATATTATTATTGAGAATATTGGGAAAGAGCAACTGAATATCTTATAATTTTTCACGTAATGTACACCGGGAAGTTTGTAGAATGACGGAAATCATCAGAGACGAAATCACCACGGCGGACGCCTGGATGGGCGCGGAAATTCAGCATCAGACAGACTGGACTTGGCATCTGACCGGCGCCGAGATCGAAGAAATCGAGGCAGCGCTACACACCGCCAAGGCCGCCGGCGCGACGATCCCCTTCTCCAAGAACCTGTTTCCCCTGCCCACGGTGCAGAAGCGCCTGGACAAGGCTATCCAAGAGATTTCCCACGGGCGCGGTTGCGTGATGGTGCGTGGCCTGTCCCGAGATAACTTCTCGGATGAAGACTGCGAACTCATCTATTGGGGCATCGGCATTCACCTAGGCACACCCGTTTCTCAGAACAAACGCGGCCATTTGTTAGGCCATGTCACCGACGAAGGCAAAGACCTCAGCGATCCGGACGCTCGCGCCTATCAGACCCGCAACAAGTTGGACTTCCACTGCGATCAACTGCCGGTGGATATCCTCGGACTGATGTGTTTGCGCGGGGCCAAAATTGGCGGGGCCAGCTACCTGGTCAGCGCGCCGATGGTGCACAATGTGGTGCTCCGGGAACGGCCCGATCTACTGGAATACCTCTACCAACCCCTGCATATCGACTGGCGAGGCGATCAGCCGCCGGGTGAACAGCCCTGGTATGACGTGCCCATGTTCTCCGCCAAAGACGGCCGGATCTCGGCCCGGGTGACCAGCCGAGCGTTCATCGAATCCGTAGTCCGCTACGGCGACGAGTTGGCGATCAACGAGAAACAACGCGAAGCCGTGGACGTCGTGCAAGAAATCGCCAACCGGCCCGAGATGCGGCTCTCGATGGAGTTTCAGGAAGGCGATTTCCAGTTCATCAGCAATCACTCTATTATGCACGCTCGGGAAGCCTACGAAGATTTTGACGACCCGGCCTTGAAGCGGCATTTGTTGCGCATGTGGATCGGCCTGCCGGACCATCTGCGCCGCCCCCTTTCACCACTGCTGGACCACCGTTACGACTATGTGAAGATCGGCGGCATCCCCAAACACGCAAACGCCTGAGGCTTTCATGTTTAAATTGCAAAAAATCCAACCCTATGTGGTCAGCATACCCCTGAAATCGCCGATTAAGATGGCCGGCATCGTGGTCGAAACCGCGGACAATCTGATCGTGCGCGCGAAGGATTCCGATGGCAATGTCGGCTGGGGCGAGGCTTCGTCCGCACCGACCATGACCGGTGAAACGCCGGAAAGCATGTTGGCGGCGGCGCGCTTTATTGCGCCCCGGATAGAAGGCCTGGAAGTCGAAGACTTGTCCCATATCCACCATCAGGTGGATGCACCCATGTATGGGAACCACGGTGCCAAAGCGGCGATCGAAATTGCGCTGCTGGATATCGCCGGCAAGCGATCCGGCAAGCCGATCTACGAACTATTGGGCGGCGCCCGGCGCGGCGAAGCAAGAATATTGGCCATGATCGCCGGCGGCGATCTGGAAACCGAGAAAGCAAACGCCCGCAAACTGGCGGATGCCGGCTTCGACGCGTTCAAGGTAAAGATCGGCATTCTCGGCGCTGATCTGGACCTCGAAAGATCGGCGGCGGCGAGGTCGGTCCTTGGTGAGGACATGCAGATATCCGCCGACGCCAATCAGGGATACACCCGCGATGACGCCCTGGATTTTGCCCGAGGCGCCCGGCAAGCCGGATTGAACTTTATGGAACAGTTGCTGCCCGGTTCGGATATCGAGGGCATGGCGGCCTGCGCCGAGGAAACCGACGTGCCGCTTGGTGCGGACGAAGGTATTCACAGCCTAAACGATCTGCGCATCCACAAGGATGCGGGCGCCGCAAAGGGCGCCAGTCTGAAACCCATCAAACTGGGTGGGCTGTTCCCGGTGCTCGAGGCGGCAAACTGGATGAACGCCAACGGCATGCATATCAATCTGGCCGGAAAGGTGGCCGAATCGACCATCGCCAGCGCGGCCGTGGCGCATGTTGCGCTGGCTTTGCCGCAGCTCGACTGGGACACGTCGATCACCCATCAGTATCTGGCCGAAGACCTGACCGATGATCCGTTGAAGATTGAAAACGGCGTGGTTCGGCTGGACGACCGGCCCGGCTTGGGCTGGGAGCCGTCCGAAGAACGGCTCCAGCGCTACCAAATCCTGCAGTAGCGCTTAGTCGATTTTAAACAACCGCTTGGCGGTGCCGCTGAGGATACTTTCGATGTCCTCGTCACTGAGACCCTTCGCGCTGAGCAAATGGGCGACGGGATTTCGGTTGGTCATGCCAAAGTCATGGTCCGTGCCCAGCATCAACTGAGACACGCCGACTTCCTTGATCAGGTGTTCCAAGTTTTCGGTGCCGTAGACCAGCGTGTCGAAATAGAGCTGGCGGATATACTCGCTGGGCTTCTTCGCCTCCAGGCCCCGGCCACCCCGGTCGGCGCTGTTATGGCCGTGGTCAAAGCGGCCGATATAGGATGGCAGGAAGCCGCCGCCATGGGCTGCGGCGATCTTAAGTCCCGGGAACCGGTCCAGCGTACCTTCATAGATAAGGTGCGCCAGCGCCGTCGCGGTTTCCAATGGGTTGCCAATCATGTTGGTGAGAAAGCCTCGGCCGTGCAATCGCGGCTGCAGGTTCGGCTCAATCCGGGGATGGATAAACACCACCACGTCCAGTTCTTCGGCCTTTTGCCAGAAGGGATGAAACTTGGTGTTGGAAAGTTCCTCGCCCAGGATGCTGCCCATGATCATGCACCCGCGATGGCCGAGCTCCTTTACCGAATGCTCCAACTGCTTGGCCGCCAGATACGGATGCTGCAGAGACACCACACCGATGGGAACAAACCGGTCCGGGTGGGTGGCGCAGACGTCGCTTAGAAGCTCGTTCTGCTTAAGCGCAATTTCTTCGGCCAGTTCATATTCGGCCCAAGGGAAATGATTTTCGGTGGCGATGCTCAACACCTCGATATCCGTGCCCATGGCGTCCATTTGCTGCAGCCGGACGTCAATATTTTCCACTTTCTTCAGTTGGCCTTCGTACGGATTTTGGCCACCCAGTTCCTCCCGGCCTTCGACCATGGGCCAAATTTGCGAAAACTGGCAATGGGCGTGCATGTCGATTACCAAAGAGCGTTTGCCGTTGATCGAGATGGGCCGAGGCGTCTGTGATTCAATGGTGGACGGGTTCCGGTCAAAGGCCGGCTTTTCCGGATGGTAATGCAATTGGCAGCCGACGAATTCCACGCCGCTCGAATCTTGATCAGACATTGAGTTCCCCCTGGGTTACGCACGTTGAGATAAGTGCAACTGTACTGAATTGGGTTTGCTCGTAAAAGACCAAGGAGATAAATAGGAAGACAAGAAACCGGGGAGGAGAATCAGGTGCCTGACGGGGCTTCACGAGGACGGCAATCGGTCGGCGTCGATATCGGCGGCACGTTTACCGATCTTGTCGCCATCCGAGACGGCGGGATCGTTGTCAGCAAGTCCTCCACCATCGTGGACGACCCGACCAAGGGCGTTGCCGACTGCGTCGAAATTGCCGGCATTTCCACCGCCGAAATCAACGAATTTCTCCATGGCTCCACCATCGCCATCAATACGGTGCTTGAACGGAAGGGTGCGACCACGGCGCTGCTCACCACCGAAGGGTTCCGGGACGTCTATGCTATTGGCCGCTCCAACCGGCCGGAAGGGTTTAATTTGAATTTTGCCCGTCCAAAGCCGCTGATCCGGCGGGAACTGACCTTCGAGGCGTCCGAACGATTAAACGCCAATGGCGAGGTGTTAGAGGCCTTGGACGAAGATGCAGTTCGCGTCGTCGGGGAAAAGCTCTCGGCATTGGGCGTCGACGCCATCGCCGTTTGTTTCCTGCATTCCTATGCCAACCCGGCGCACGAAAATCGAGCCGGCGACATTCTGAAAGAGACCTGCCCGGATATATATGTGACTCTCTCTAACGACATTCTGCGGGAATACCGGGAATACGAACGCACTTCGACCACGGCGCTGAACGCCTATGTGGGTCCGCGGGTGAGCCGCTATCTAGACAGGCTGGACACGTATCTGAACGAGGGCCAGTTTGGCGGCACGATCCAGATCATGCGCTCCAACGGCGGCACCATGTCCTTGAACCAGGCCCACCGCCAGCCGGTGACCATGATGGAGTCCGGCCCCGTCGCTGGCATGATCGGCGCCGGCCACCTGGCCAATCAATTGGGCTTTGATCAGTGCATCGGCTTCGACATGGGCGGCACCACGGCGAAAGCCAGCATGTTCCGGAACGGTGAGCCGGCCGTGCATGAAGAATATTTCATCGGCGGCTATGCCAGCGGCCAGCCCATGCAGATGCCGGTGGTCGATATTATCGAGATCGGCGCGGGCGGCGGCAGCATCGCCTGGTGCGACACCCACGGCGGGCTTCATGTGGGACCGGAAAGCGCCGGCGCGCAGCCCGGCCCGGCCTGTTACGGCCAGGGCGGTGACAATCCGGTAATTACTGATGCGGATTTGATATTGGGCAGACTGAACGCCGGGCGGTTTCTGTCGGGCAAGATGGCGCTGGACCCGGCGCTCAGTGAAAAAGCCATCCGGGAAAAAGTCGCCGGTCCTTTGGGACTGAGCGTCATTGATGCAGCGCTCGGCATCGCCAAGATCGCGGATTCCGCCATGTCCCTGGCGGTGCGCGCCGTCTCGGTGGAACGGGGCAGCGACCCCCGCGACTGCGCCATGATCGCCTTCGGTGGCGCGGGCCCCTTGCATGCGCTTTCCATCGCCCGGGATATTTCCATCCCGACGGTGATCATCCCCCGCTTCCCCGGTAATTTCTCGGCGCTCGGCATGCTGATGGCGCCCTGGCGGCAAGACCTGGTGCAGACCTTCGTGGTCGATCTGTCCCACGCCGATCCCGCCGCCGCGCAAGCCGCCATGAATAGTCTGGCGGACCAGGGAAAAGCGCTTCTGGATGCGGACGGGCTGGACGCGAATGACGCTGCCTTCGCCTTTGCCGCCGATCTGCGCTATGTGGGTCAGGAACACGCGATCCCGGTGCCGATGACCGACGCCCAGGATTTGGCCGACGGCGGCTCCCCCACCCTTCGGGAAGCATTCGACCGGCTGCATCAATACCGCTATGGCCACGCCGCGCCGGAGGAACGTATTCAGGTCGCCAAAATCCGGCTCACCGTCACAGTGGTGCGCGGCGACAATTCGGCGTTGAATTGGCTGTCGGCGTCCTACACGCCGGAAGATGAACAGGCCGACAGTGAACGCCCGGTCTATTTCGAGGATGCGGAAGCACCCCTCACAGCAAGAATCGTCTGGCGCCCCGGCCTGACGCCGGGGACCGAGATCATCGGCCCGGCGGTGGTGGAGGAACCAAATTCAACCACACTTTTATACCCTGGCGATGTCGGCCGGATCGACGAGCACGGTCATCTGATCGTCACTGTAGGAGGCGGCTGAGGCTATGGAGAGAGACATGACCGTTCACCCCATCACCCTGGAAGTCGTCCGCAACGCCTTCGTCGCCTATTCCGAGGAAATGGCGACAGCACTCTGCCGCTCCGCCCACAATATGATGATCTATGAGGTGCGGGATTTTTGCTGTGGTCTGATCGATACAGACGGCAATCTGATCAGTCAGAATTCCGGCGGGTTGCCGATTTTCCTGGCCGATCTTGGGGTCGCCGTGAAAGACGGTATTGAGCGGTATGGCCTGGACGGGTTTGCGCCCGGCGACGTGATCATCATGAACCATGCCGGCGTCTGCGGGCAGCATCTCAACAATATTGTCATCTACACGCCGTGCTTCCACGAAGGCGAACTGGTGGCCTTCGCCGCCAACCGGGCCCACTGGGTGGATGTGGGCGGCTCCCGCATCGGGTTCGGTTCCTACGATTCCTTCGAGATTTTTCAAGAAGGGGTGCAGTTCCGCTCCCTCAAAATCTATGAGGCGGGCAAGCGCAATGACGCGCTCTGGCAAATCATTCACGACAATCTGCGCTTCCCGGAATCCTCTCTCGGCGATCTCCGCGCGCAGATCGCCGCCTGCAATATTGCCGAACGCCGGCTGGGAGAGCTTTACCAGCGCTACGACACCGAGACCATCGCCGCCTGCATGCAGCGCATCTGGGATCAGTCGGAAGCCGAAGCCCGCGATGTGGTCGAAGGCTTCCCAGATGGCGTTTACGAAGCCGAGGGATTTTTGGACAATGACGGCGTCGTCGTCGACAAGCCGCTGATCATCAAGGTCAAGGTGACCGTGAACGGCGGTGAGATGACCATCGACTATACCGGCACCAATCCGCAGGTGCGTTCGCCGCTAAATTCTGGTTCCGGCGACCTTGCGGCGGCGCGGATTGCGTTCAAGGCGCTAACGCTGCCCAACGCGCCGGTCAACGAAGGCTGCTTCCGGCCCCTCAAACTGATCTCGCCGGAAGGGACCATCCTCCGCGCCAAGCCGCCGGCGGCCATCGGCTTGTGGAGTGTGGGACTGCCGACAGTGATCGATGTCATCCTGAAAGCCCTGGCCCCGGCGCTGCCCGACCGCATCCCGGCCGCCCACAAGGGCGATATGGGCGGCTGTTCTTTCTATGGCTACCGGGAAGACGACGGGCGGCGGTTCCTATTGATGAATATCATGGGTGGCGGCTGGGGCGGCCGGCCCCACGGCGACGGGGAAAGCGCCGCCATGTCGGTCTGCCAGGGCGATGTCCGCAACGCGCCTGTCGAAGTGCAGGAAATGAATTACCCGTTTATCATTGAATGCCACAAACTGCGGACGGATTCCGGAGGCGCCGGAAAGTACCGGGGCGGCCTGGGCGTGGAAATCCGCTATCGTTGCCTGCAGAGAACGGTGGCGAACATCAATTTTGACCGTACCTATGATGCGCCCTGGGGCTTGCACGGTGGACTTGAGGGGGCCGTGAATGAGGCGGTGATCTACCGCACCGACGGCAGTGAGGAACGGGTCCTCAAGCAAACCAATATCCAGTTGGAACCGGGCGACCGGGTGTCCTTCTTCACCGGCGGCGGCGGCGGCTACGGCCCTCCGGCCGAACGCCCCCATGACGAGATCATCCAGGACGTGAAAACCGGCCTGGTGTCTGCCACTGCGGCCAAGCGAGACTACGGCATTGATATCACCGTCGAGGCCGCCGAATGAACGCCATCCACAAGGAACGCCGCGACCGGCTTCTCGCCGCCATGAAGGCGGAAGAGATCGACGTTGTCCTGTCCTGGGGCAATGCCTGGCAGGGGGACTATCTGCGCTATGTCTCCGACTATTCGGTTCTGGAAGGCGACGGCATCGCCATCGTTCTATCGGATGGGGAGACCCGCCTGATCGTCGAGGGCGAGACCGAGGCCGAGCGCGCCCGCGCCAAATGCCCGGACGTCATTGTCGAGGCCACAGACGACCTTGTCGAGTCCGCCCGCGCCGTCCTCAAGCAAATGGGCAACCGGCGGCTGGTCACCGCGCCCGCCGTCTACCTGCCGTTTGGTCTGGCCCCGGAGAACCTGGATCGGCCGGCAGAAGACGGCACGGCGTTCCTGGATAAGCTTCTGATGACCAAGACGCCGGCGGAGATCGACGCGATGCGCCGGGCCACCAAGATGGCGGACGAAGGCTATCAGGTATTCCGGGACGCGGCCCGAGTTGGCGTCGCAGAATATGAACTGGTCGCTGAGATCGAGGGATATTTCCGCGCCGCCGGTAGCCCGGAGAATTTTATGATCATCGGCACCGGCGGCCAGGAAGTTCGCGGCATGCACCCCGCTGGGGAACGCCGGGTGCAGGAAGGCGATCTGGTCACAACCGAGCTCAGCCCCTGCGTGGACGGTTATTTCTCGCAAATCTGCCGCACTCTGGTGATCGGGGAACCCCGCCAGGCGCAGATTGATGCGTTCCAGGTCTATATCGACGCGATGAACGCCGGTTTCGGTGTCTTGAAGGCCGGCGTCACAGCGTCCGAGGTGGCCAAGGCGGAAAACGATGTTTTCCGCGAACGGGGCCTGGGCGAGTACTGCACCAGCGAATACACCCGCGTGCGCGGCCATGGGCTGGGCCTGTTCCTAGACACGAAACCGCACATTCTGGAAGACGTGGATACGGTCCTGGAAGACGGCGCGTTCTGTATCGTGCATCCCAACACTTACCATCCCGAAGTGGGCTATATGGTGTTGGGCGACGCGGCATTGGTGACCAAGGACGGGTATCAGACGTTCAGCAATACCCCGTGCGAACTTCTCTCGACGGCGGGCTGAGGTCATGCGGCGCGGTCTTTTATCCTGGTCTGAAGAGGAAGTTCCCCGGAGTATCCTGGACGCCCGTCAGACAAAATGCTTTGCCGCGATGGCGGACAACAATCTGGATGCGCTGCTGGTCTATACCAACTTCCCCCGGCCCTCGGCGGTCTCTTTTCTGACCAACTTTGTTCCCTACTGGTCACAAGGCGTTCTCCTGGTGCTGCCAGGCCAAGCGCCGGTGTTCACGGTCAGCCTGTCTAAGAGGGTCGCCAACTGGATCGAAGAGACCGCCCATGTGGGCGAGATCGCCAGCACCCCCAATCCGGGCAAGGAACTGGGCGCGCGCCTAGCCGCAGCCGGCGCAAAACGGGTCGGCGTGCTGGAACTTAATAAACTACCGGGCACGATCATCCACAATTTGCGGGACGAGATGGGCGGTATCGACATCGTGGATGCGACGGCGATGTATGCATCCATTCGCCATCCGGCGGACGAGACGGAGATCATGCTGAGCCGGCGCGCGACGGAAATTGCCCTTACCGCGCTGGCGTTGGCCAGGCCAGGGAAAGAGCCGGTGACGGCAAGCATTCTCTCCGACATCGAACGATCCGCCCGCATGCAGGGCTGCGAGGAAATCCTCATCGATATCGCCGAGGACCTTTGCGCTTCTCCCGCTTATCGCCGGCTGGACGGAGAAAGCAAATTTGCCAACCGTTATGCGGTTCGGCTTTCCGTGGCCTATAAGGGCCACTGGGTCCGGGTCGGCAGGACGTTCGAACAGGATAATGGCGGCATGGATCGCATGGCAGCCGTCGAGGCTTATTTGTCAGACGCGTTGCCCACATTATGTGAAGCCCCGCCCGACGGGTTCGCCACGCATGACCGGGTGCTCGAAGCCTGCATCGGCTCGGCGCCCTTGCAGACCGTGCCCGGCCAGATCAATGGCGCTGTGATGAATCTGACCGCGCGCTGGCGGGATGAGGCCGGCTATTGGCTGATCAGTGAACCGGCGATTATTCCGGCTGACGGCGGCCCGGCCGAGACTCTCAGATAAAAGACCCTCACCTAAAAGAAAAGACCGGCGCGTTGCCGGCCGGCCTTTCCCCAATTTTCTAGAAAGAGATCTGATTACATGACCATCTTTGTGGCTTTGTCGTTCCCCTTCATGGCGTTGTCCGTCCACAGGCCCTGGGCCTTGTAGAACTCAACGGCAGCCGGGTGATACGGCACCATCGGCACAGAGGTCACCGCGTTCTTCTGAGAGAAGCCCCGGAAAATCGGGCTGGCCTTGGTGAACGCTGCGGTGCCTTTCCACAATGCTTCAGTAATTTTCTTAGCCGTCGCATTGTCCAGGTCCTTATGAGTCATCAGATATGTATCATAAGTAATCAGATTGGTCGGACCCATGATTCCCAGCGGCGGGATTGCTTTTGGGAAGTGGGCGAGCTGCAGACCCGGGAACATCATTTCCCGCATCTTAGCCAAGGCCGCCGGAGAATTGTCGAAGCTCAGGAACCGTACTTTTTCCTTGGCATGAATTTCCCGAATGATCGGCATGCCAACGGCGCCCCAGCTGGAATCCACTCGCCCGGCGCCGAAGGTTTTGACGCCGTCAACGACGCCGGTGACCGGCACCTTCACCACGTCGTCCCAGGTGATGCCACCATTGGCCAGACCCGTCGCGATGGAGTGCGGTAACGTGGAGTGACCGCCAAAGTCGGACGCCAGTTTCTTGCCCTTCAACTCGCCGATCACTTTGACGGGCGAGTCATTCTTCACCATCAGACCCAGACGCAGCACATTGGGGCCGGACCGCAGGATGCGATAGTTGGTGCGCTTTTTCTTGGCTTTGTTGCCGCCCGTGACTTCCAGAAAAATGGAGCTGGCGGTAATCACCGAGAGTTTGATCTCGCCATTATTATGCGCGTCGAGATAGGCATCCGGACCGGCGAACGGCCGGACCACAAAACGCATATCGGAATTGTCGGTCAGTGTCTTGGCCATGGCGGTACCGACCCGGTTCATCAGACTACCCTGACGGTCAGTGGCGATGACCATGGTCTGCGCCTGGGCCACGCCCGCCGCAAACGTCATCAAACCGGCGCCAAGCGCCAGTGCTGTAAACTTCTTAGATACGTTCATTGATAACCTCCCAATGGTTAAAAGCCGTGTATACGCGTAAAGTTTATTAGTGAATCATTATCCGTCACTCTGATATCCATATCAATAGAACAAATAAGGCGGATGGACGATTTGGACCTACCCAGTCTCGCCAGTCGGCTGAGAGCGCGCTTTTAATTGCAAGGCCGTGATGCCGATGGTGACAATCGCTGCGCCGCCGATCATCGGCCACGAAAGGCCCATCCCCAGCGGGATCACCATAATGATGACGCCGCAAAGCCCAATCAGAATTTGCTCAACGATCGACATATTCCTGAACATGTAGCCGGCCATGCCCACCGCCAATAGCGCCACGCCGATACTGGTCTTGATCGCGGCGATCACGATCTCCCCGGCGGAACCTTCGAAAATCAGGCCCGGCTGGAAGACAAACACGAACGGCACCACATAAGCGGCGATCCCCAAGCGCACCCCGGCCAGCCCTGTCTTCCAAAAATCCGTGTTAGCCACCGCACATGCGGCAAAAGTGGCGATACAGATGGGTGGGGTAATCATCGACAGCATGCCGAAGTAGAAGATGAACAGATGCGCTGCCATTTTCGGGATGCCCACCTGTTCCAACGCGGGCGCGATCAACAGGGCCAGCATCAGGTAAATCACGCCCGACGGCATGCCCATCCCGAGGATAATGCAGACCAATGCCGTCATCAAAAGAAGACTCAGCGCACTGTCGCCCGCCATTTCGGTCAGCAGCAGGGAGAAGTTAAAGCCCAGGGTGGAAATCTGGATCGAACCGATAATCATACCCGCCAGTGCCGTGATGATCACCAGTTCCAACACGGTCTGCCCGGTCTCCCGCACCGCGAGCCAAAGCTTGTTCAACGACGGCCGCGTCGCAGGATTGAAGAACGCTACGACGATGGTCACTCCGACCGCCAGCATGGCCGACTCGCCGGGTTCCCACGCCTCGACCAAAAGCGTCCAGATCAACAGGAAAATCGGGATGATGAAAATCCAGCCTCGCGCCAGGATATTCCCCACCGAGGGCGCATCGGACGTGTCGACGGGTTTAAGGTTTCGCTTCGCCGCTTCCAGATCCACCTGCATAAACAGCGCCAGATAGTACATCAGGGCCGGCAAGGCGGCTGCAATAATGACCTCTCCATAGGTCACCCCCATCACGTCAACCATCAGGAACGCGACAATGCCCATCACGGGCGGCATGATCTGCCCGCCCGTGGACGCCACAGCCTCAATGGCGGCGGCCACATGGCCCCGATAACCGGACTTGCGCATCATTGGGATGGTGATCGGACCGTCCATCACCACGTTGGAAACAGCGCTGCCGGAGATCGTGCCGAACAAGCTGGACGCCACCACGGCGACCTTGGCCGGTCCGCCCCGGTACTTGCCCATTGTGGTCAGCGCAAAGTCGTTCAGGAACTTATCCCCGTTGGCCGCAAACAGCACCCTGCCGAACAAGATGAAGGCGACGATAATGCTGGTGGTCACATCCAGGGGCGTGCCCAGCAGCGCATTGTTGTCGAGGTAAAGATACGTGGCGATGCGGTTCAATGATGTGCTCGGCACATTCAACAGGCCCGGCGCCAAATGGGACAAGGCGGAGTAACTGATGAACACCGCTCCCATCACAACCAGCGCCCAGCCGGTCGCCCGGCGGGTGGCTTCGAACACCAGTAAGACAGCCGCATAGCCCAGGATAACCCGTTCCGGACGCAACTCGCCGATGGTCTCGACAATATCCCGATAAGACGCCACGACAAAAAGACCGCAGATCAAACAGGCGAGCGCAAACATCCAATCATACCACGGTACATCATTATTGGGATTCTCACGGTTCGCCTTCAATCCGATGAAGATCGCCGCCATGGCGAGGGCGAAGATCAGTGCCAGAAACTGTTCCTTGAATACGGCAAAGCCAATGATGTGGTGCAAGTTGATGGACCAGCCGGCGCAGAGGATGGTAATCGCCGCCACCAGAAAATTCTGGACGTAGAGCGGCCCACCGCTGAGCTGACGCCACTTACGGGTGCCCATCAGGTCTTCCACCTGTTCGGGGTTCTCTGCGGCCGCAGCCGGATTTTCAGTACTCATGCGCCTACCTGTAAATGCCGCCGGATTTTGGACCGGCTTAAATTTATGGGAGCACACTATTATGTATTTGGGTTCGAGAAAAGCGTATGCTGATGGCGATCGATGGAAACTCTTGGAAAGCACACGGGAACGCAATAAGCTTCGGAAAGATCAATAATCACATCGATGGGGATGGCAAATGGACCAAACGACACCCAAATCGGACGTTCGCAAGGAGCCCTTGCTTGATCTGGACTTTCTCTCCCACGGCACCGTGGAATGCTATGACCTGGACGCCACCCGCCGCTTCTATGAAGAGGTCCTGGGCATGGAGGTGGTGCAGACCAGCGCGCGTTCCATCATGGTCCGGCTCAACAGCACGACAACCATCGCCGCCGTCGCCAGCAAAGGCGGGACCAGCGCCGGGCTCTATAATCATTTCGGTTTCGATGTCGAAACCAAGGAACAGGTGGATGAGGCCTATCAGAAAGTCCTGAAGGTCAAAGACGAATACGGCATCAAGAAAATCACCAAACCCGTCGGTCAGCACGGGACCTATTCCTTTTACATTGTCGATTTGGATGAGAACTGGTGGGAAATCTTGGAGAACCCCAAGGGCGGCTATACGTACGTCTTTGACGTGGATGAGAACGCCGCCGACTGGCGGGATCAGAACCACGGCCAGGGCCGCCGGGAAAAATGGGAAGAAAAGAACTCATGAGCGGTACAGCGACCCTTTCCGCCGAGGTCAAACCTTTCGACAACGGCGCCGGTGCGGAAATCGCCGGGATCGATCTCTCCCAGCCCTTGCGGGAAGAAGATTTCAAAGTCTGGCGGGATGCGTTCCTGAAATACGGCACCATTGTTTTTCATGATCAGGATTTCACCCCGGCCCAGCATGTGGCGGCCAGCGAATGGTTCGGCCCGCTGGAAGTGTTTCCCGACCCCAAGGACCAGGCGGTCGGCTTCGATACGATATTGCGGGTCACCAATGTGGAGAAAGACACCGGCGGCATCCGGTCCTACGCCAATGATGTCGGCTTCAAGTCTTTCATCCTGGGCACCGGCGACTGGCACATTGACAGTTCTTACCGGGCCAATCCCGGAAAGGCGTCGCTGCTCTATGCCATCGAAATTCCCAACGAAGGGGGCGACACCAAGTTCGCCAATACCCGCCTCGCCTATGAGGCCATGCCGGAAAAACGGAAGAAAGAACTGGCGGATGTCTATGTCATTCACGACTTCAACGCCATCCGCCGGCGCAAGGGCCTGCCGCTGCGCCCGGCCCATGTGGCCAAGATCACGCCGCCCGTACGCCACAAGCTGGTAACGCCGCTGCCCGATGGCACCCATGTCCTGATGATCGGCAATCACGCCGAATGCATTGAAGACATTCCCCGCGACGAGAGCGAAGCGATGCTGGAAGAGCTCAAGCAATGGTGCATCAAGCCGGAGTTCGTCTATCACCACAAATGGAAGGTGGGCGACATGGTGATGTGGGACAATAAATCAATCATGCACCGGGCCATGCCGTACGATATGGAGAACGAGCGCCGGCTCCTGCACCGTACCACCATCGCCGGCGAGCCCACGGTCATCTAGCCGGATTTCAAGGACCACTGCGTGACCCCATCAACCTCTTCCTCCAACGGTCTGCGTCTGGCCGCCGATATCGGCGGCACGTTTACCGATACTGCCGCCTTCGACGAAACAACCGGACAGCTCTATTGGGGCAAAGCCCTCTCTACGCCGTCAGCCCTGGTCCAAGGCATCAGCAACGGAGTCGAAAAAACCGGCCTCGCCATGAAAGATGCGACGCTCTTTCTGCATGGCTCCACCATCGCCATCAACACGATCCTGGAACGCACCGGCGCGGAAACGGCTTTGGTCATTACCGAAGGCTTCCGCGACGTGTACGAGATCGGCCGGGTGAACAGGCCTGACGCCTATAACCTGTTCTTCAAAAAACATGTGCCACTGATCGATCGGGCGCACCGGTTCGAAGTGCCGGAACGTATGTATGCCGAAGGCGATATCCGCACGCCCTTGGACGAGGCCAAAATGACCGCCTTGGCCAAGAACCTCAAAAACGTGGAGAGCGTCGCGGTGCTGTTCCTCCACGCCTATGCCAATCCGGTCCATGAAATTCGCGCCAAAGAAATCCTGGAACAGGAATGCCCCGGCCTTTTTGTCAGCGTGTCCCACGAATTGTCCCAAGAGTACCGGGAATACGAACGATGCTCCACGGTCTCGGCCAATGCTTATATCGGACCGAAGGTCCGGGACTATCTGGCCGGGATCGAGGACCATATCCGCGAGGAGGGGTTCGACGGGCCGTTCCTGGTGGTGCAATCCACCGGCGGGCTGTATGAGGCCGAGCAGGCCAAGTCCGAATGCATACGCATGCTGGAATCGGGTCCGGCGGCGGGCGTGATCGGCACCAAAGCGCTCTGCGAGATCATCGGCCTGGAAGACGCCATTTCTTTTGATATGGGCGGCACCACCGCCAAGTCCGGCGTGATCTACAAGGGCGAAGTGCTGACCACCGGCAACACATTGGTCGGCGGCTATGACCAGGGCCTGCCCATTCAAATCTCCATGATGGATATTTTCGAGGTCGGCACCGGCGGCGGCAGCCTTGCCTATTTGGATGAAGCCGGCGCGCTTCACGTGGGCCCGCAAAGCGCTGGCGCCGATCCCGGCCCGGCCTGCTATGGATTGGGTGGCGACCGGCCCACGGTGACCGACGCCAATCTGGCGCTGGGCCGCTTGGACGGCGGCAAGTTCTTAGGCGGCGAGATGGCCCTTGATAAAGCGGCCGCCGAGAAAGCCATCGAAACCCATATCGGCAAGCCGTTGAACCTGGACGTGACCCAGGCCGCGGACGGCATTTTGCGGATTGCCTCGACCGCCATGTCCTATGCGGTGAAAGGTGTTTCGACGGAGCGTGGGTTGGACGCCGCGGCCTTCGCCATGGTCGCCTATGGGGGCGCCGGTCCGCTGCACGCCACCCAGGTTGCCCGCGAAATCGGCATGAAGCAGATCATCATCCCCCTGTCGCCCGGCAATTATTCCTCCTTCGGCATGCTGTTCTCCGATCTCAGGTATGACTATGTGCGGACCGCCCCTGGCCGCCTCACCGATATAGATTTCGACCATGTCGAGAAACTCTACGCCGAAATGGTGGAGCAAGGCCGCGCCGCCATCGAGCGCACCTCCATCGCGCCGGAAGATATTGTCATCAGCCGCGCCGCCGACATGCGTTATGTGGGACAAGAACACCCGGTCGCCGTCCCCCTGCCCGACGTTTTGTTCGAGGGACCGGATAGAGACGGCATGAAGCAAGCGTTCGATGACGTGCACAAAATCCGCTACGGCACCAACGCCCCGGCGGAGCCCGCAGAGATCGTCAGCCTGCGCTGTTCGGTCACCGGCGCGATGCCCGTCCCGGAACTGGCCAGACACGACATCGGTCCGGTGGAACCGGCATCGGACGCTATCACCGGCACACGACCTGTGTTCTTCCACCGGGACCAGGGCTTTGTCGAGACCACGTGCTATGATCGGGCGAAGCTGACCGCCGGCAATGTGATCACCGGCCCGGCGGTGATCGAAGAACATGCCTCCACCACATTGCTGCCGCCCGGCGATACGCTCGAGGTGGATGCCTACCTCAATCTGGTGATCAACGTGGGAGGGGCGTAAGCCATGACAACCGACAGAACCTATCCCGCGACCGATCCAATCACCACGGAGATCGTGCGCAACGGCGTGCTGGCGGTGACCGAGGAAATGAAGACCAACCTCATGCGCACCGCCTACAACACTATTATTTACGAGGCGCTGGATTTCACCGTCGGCCTGTTCACACCGGCAGGCGAGACCGTCTCCATCGGCATCGGCCTGCCCATGTTCATCCGGGGCATGGCGGAAACCGTGAAGGCCAAGATCAATCATTTCGGCCGGGAGAACATCTTGCCGGGTGATATCTATGTGACCAACGACGCCTATATCACCGGCAGCCACTTGAACCATGTGACCTTTACCCTGCCGATCTTTGATGAAGAGGAACTGGTCGGCTTTTCCTGCTGCATGGCGCACTGGGTGGATATCGGCGGCGTCATCGGCGGCATGACCATGGATATCTGGTCCGAGGGATTGCAATTGCCGATCCTCAAGTATCAGAGCGAGGGCGTGGTCAACACGGATCTGGAAGAAATCATCAAGATGAACGTCCGCATCCCGGCCCGCGCCATGGGCGATCTGCGCGCCCAGATCACGGCGGTCAAAACCGGGGAGCGGCGGTTTTTGGAACTGGTCCGGCGCTATGGCAAGGACGCCGTTCACGACAGCATCGCCGCCATCATGGATCACGCCGAGGCGGCGGCCCGTAAACGGACCCTCGCCATCCCCGATGGAGTCTACGAGGCTGAAAGTTTCCTGGATGACGACGGCGTCGATGTTGGTAAAAAAATTCCCATCCGCATCAAGATTACTATTGAAGGCGATGAGGCGACCATCGATCTCTCGGATGTCTCTGAACAGGTGCGGGGGTTCTTTAATTCCGGTGTGACCACCGGCCATGCCTGCGCGCAAGTGGCGTTCAAGTGCATCACCTCCCCCACCGATTACCCGATCAACGACGGGGCATTCCGTAATCTCAAAACCATCGTCCCGATGGGCAAGGTGATCAGCGCGGTCCGGCCCGCGCCCATGCGCTGGTGGATGACCTTCCCCATGACCGTTATCGACACCGTATTCAAGGCGCTGGAACCCTGCATTCCCGACCAAGTCATCGCCGGACACCACGCGGACCTGGTGGTCGTGATGTTCCACGGCATTGATCCGCGCAGCCGGGAATTCTTCATCGGTAGCTTCGGCCCGCTGGGGGGCGGCTGGGGCGCAAAGATGACCGAGGACGGGATGAACGGCGTGGTCTGCATCAATGACGGGGACACCCACAACAGTCCCGTCGAACAGAGCGAGGTCAAATCGCCCGTCCTGGTGGAAAGCAATTCCCTGATCCAGGATTCCGGGGGCGCCGGGCGCCAGCGCGGCGGACTCGGCATCGAACGGGTCACCCGGGTGCGCGGCAACGTGAACCTCAACACCCAAATCGAACGGATGAACTGCCGCCCCTGGGGCCTGGACGGCGGATTGGAAGCCACCGGCAATGAGGTGGCTCTCGAACTCGAAGGCGAGTGGAAGGAAGATTTCCCAAACGCCAAGGTCCTTACCGCCAGCCTCAAGGACGGGGAAGCCTTCCGGCTTCGCTCCGGCGGCGGCGGCGGATTCGGCAACCCCCTGGACCGGCCGGCCGAAATCGTCGCCGAAGATGTGCGCCAGGGTTATGTCTCGCTGACGGCCGCACTCGACCTTTACGGCGTGATCGTCGATCCGGACACGTTCGCCGTGGACGAGGCCGCCACCGACAAACGCCGGGCTGAAATTCGCGGCGGCGCTTAGTCCTTTAGTTTGATGTTGAGGGACGAGGCGCTGCCCCCGCAACAGGGGCAGCTCATGTTGGTCATAATCGTTTGCCGCTCTTCGTCGGTGAGGTCTTCTTCGGCCAGCATATCCTGCACCTGGCGGACAAAATTATCATGGAGGGAGCCGCCGAGGCTCACCCGTTCATGAGGCTGGAATTTATCGCCGCCCATCTCACCCTTAATTAAACTTCGGCATGACATGTTCCCGGAACCGGGCGAGCGACGCCATCGCATCTTCGTGGGCCATATCGCCGAAATAAAACTGACAGACCATATAGTTGAGTCCAAGTTCCTCGACCTGTTTGGAGATTTGTTCGCCCACCGAATCCGCATCGCCGACAATGTCGGAACCGGCTTCCATGGCGACTTCAACATCATCAACCATGAGCCGTGCGAAGGCTGGCCCCTGCACGTTGTTTTCCCGCCACAGCTTTGTCAGGCTGGCGTGCCATTTCTTGTAGGCCGGCTTGGCAATCCGCATAGCGTCTTCGTGGTCCTTGCCGATGATCACGTGTCGGCTCACGCCGATGGCGACCCCCCCCTCGAAGTCGTCGGAGGGCACGTGGTGGTCGCCGCTGCCGGTAAAGTTTTCCCGATACGCGCCGATGCAGGCCTTGGCCGCTTCCATCGCGCCCAGGGTCACAAAGTGATAGCCGCCCTTGCCGATATAAGCGGAGCTTTCCGGGCTGGACGACGGATACCAAATCGGCGGATGGGGAGTCTGGTAGGGTTTGATCTCTATCGGCACGTCCTTGTAGCTGAAGTGCTTGCCCTCGTGAGTAAAGCTCTCGTGGGTCAGCCCGTTGACCACCGCGTCCAAGGCTTCCAAGAATATCTCGCGGGAGGTTTCCGGATCGACCTTGTGATAGTTCAACTCGAACGGCGACACGCCCCGGCCCACACCGACATCCAGCCGGCCATGACACAAATGATCCAGAATGCCGATCTCCTCGATCAGGCGCAGCGGTGAATACAGCGGCAGCAAATAGCAAAGCGGTCCCAGCCGCAGTTTGGTCGTCGCATTCGCTACCGCGCCGAGATACACGCCGGGCACCGGCACCAGGTTCAGCGGCGTCGCGTGATGTTCCGCCACGTGGTAGCCGTAGAAGCCAGCGTCCTCGACGGCTTTTACATATTCCAGGCGCTTATCCAGGATTTCCGAGAGCGGCAGCCCGTTGGTATCGACGTGATCGAAGATTCCGAATTTCATTGTGTCTTCTCCTTGTTCTCAGCGCCTCTTCCTAATGTCCGTCACCGCCCTGTCGGGAAGAGACCGGTTCTGCATCAATCAGGATAAACGCGATGCGGCAGGGTTCGGCGCCTCGGTTTGACCAGGCATGGTTGTTGCCCCGCTGGACCACCACGTCACCGGCTTTCAGATGTACTTCATCGTCATCCACCAACATATAGATTTCGCCGGTCATGATCACCGCATAGTCGATGGAGTTGGTGGCGTGCATACCGGGATGGCGCGCGCCTTCCTGCTGTTCTGCGCCGACCGAGCCGATATACGCGGCGGATTCGGCATCGCCGGCGCTGCCTTCCGGCGCAAATTCAACGATCCGGAAAATAGAGCCGTTGGGCGGCGGCGGAATGCCGATGGTGCGGTCCGTGGTGTCCGCGTCGCCCTCGTTGCTGGCCGGTGTTTCTTCGGTCACCCAAAGCAGGGTGCTGGTGATTTCCTTGGTGGGCTGACGCACATTCGGCGCGTCCCCGTCGAATAGAATGATCGCCTTGCCTTTCTCATCGTGCCCGGCAACAACCCGTCTGATCCCCATATTTCCGCCTCCCCATTTAGGTTCTCAATATCAGTAAATTAAGCGTTCTCCGCCAGCCATCGTCCAACGGCCAACAGATCGGCGTCCTGCCGGTAAAAGCCGGTCACTTGGACACCCAATGGCATGCCGTCATCGGCGAGCAACGGTAGGTTCAGCGCCGGCGCCCCGATGACCGAGTTTGCATCCCCGAAGACCGGATCGCCGGTGCCCATGCCTTCCGGCGCGGATCCGGGGGCGTTCAACGTGACGCAAACCTGGGCGATATCTTGCAGCGCGGCGTAGCGCTCGCGCAAGGCCAAACACGCGGCGTGCGCCTCTTTATATTCTTCCAACGTCACCTGTGGCGTTTTCTCCAGCCGTTCCCGCGTCGTGGGGCGCAGTTTGTCCGCGTTATAATCCAGGTAGTGATACGAAGGATAGCGGTTCTCCCAACCCCGCAGCGTGTTGGAGAGCTGGACGATAGTTGAGATGGCGTCCTCGAACGCCGCCACCGGTTCACTGTTGGACTTATCCAGCACAATGATGCTGGTGTTCACCAGTCTTTCGGTCCAGTCGATCAGTTCGGTCTTTGACGAATCCGGCGCCTGTCCCCAGCCCGGCGTTTCCAGGCGTATGACCGTTACCGGCTTTTGCGCACCGGGCAGGTCCGCCGGCCCGTCGATCGGCAATTGCCCAGGCTCGCCCCCTGCCGTGACCGAGAGATGCCGGGTGATGATCCAGGCGTCGGCCAGACTGCCGGCGAGAATGCCAAGATGGTTAATGCTCCGAGAAATCGGTGAAACCCCCTCAAGATTAATCGTGCCGAGAGAAGGCTTCACGGCATAGACCCCGCAATAGGCCGCGGGGCGCAGAACGGAGCCCCGGACCTGCGTCCCTGTCGCCGCCGGCAATATCCGCGCCGCAACGGCCGCTGCCGAGCCGCTGGACGAACCGCCGGGCGTCCGGTTCAGGTCCCACGGATTACGGGTTGGGCCGGGCGGATCGGCCGCGAACTCCGTAGTCACCGTCTTGCCGAACACATAAGCGCCGGATTTTTTCAGCCAGTAGACGATGGCCGCATCCATCGGCGCCATCCAGCCATTGAATATCTCGCTGCCAAATTCCGTGGGCAGGTCTTCGGTCTCGACCACGTCTTTCATCCCGATGGGCAGTCCGTCGAGAACCGACAGGACCTCACCTTTCCGGAATCGTTCGGTGGACGCATCTGCCGCCGCGCGGGCGCCCTCCAGGTCCAGATGAACGAAGGCTTTGATCTGATCTTCCAGTGCCAGACGCTCAATGCAGCGTTCCAGATACGCCCTGGGGGTGTCCTCTCCGGAGAGAAACCTCTGCCGCTGATCATGGAACGTCAGAAAGGCTGCCGTGTGCGGATCGTATGGTCCCGGCAGTGTTACATTGCTCGATGTCATAGTGCGCCCTCCCCTGGTCCAGTTTCGTTGACGAACGCCGGGTAAGCATGATGAACTAAGCCCGGTTCCGCAAACACAGAAGAGACTCGCGGAATGGGGAGGGCTATATGAAACCGAGCGATATCGACGCGTTGATCATCGACGATCCGGCAAACCATGTGTTCAAAGTCCACGCCGATGTCTATCGTTCCGAGGAAATCTTTGAACTTGAGATGAAGTACATTTTCGAGGGCAACTGGATGTTCGTCGGACTCGAGGCGCAGGTCCCCAAACCCCACGATTTTATTACCACCACGATCGGCCGGCAGAACGTCATTGTCTCCCGGGATAAAGATGGCCAGGTGCATGGGCTGATCAACGCCTGCCGCCACCGCGGCGCGCTGATTTGTCATACCAGCGTCGGCAACGCCAAAACACATGTCTGCCCCTATCACGCCTGGGCCTATGACAGCGCCGGCAAGAATGTGGGGATCACGACCCGAGAACAGGGCCATTATACGGAAGAGTTCGACGCCGACGATCATGGTCTTCGTCCGATTCCCCGGTTCGAAAGCTATCGCGGATTCCTGTTCGGCAGCCTGAACCCAGATGTCCAGCCTCTGGAAGACTTCTTGGGCGACATGAAGGTGATGATCGATTTGGTCGTGGACCAAAGCGCCGAAGGCATCGAGATGATCCCTGGCACAGTCAATTATACCTACAACGGCAATTGGAAGATGCAGATCGAAAACTCGGCCGATCTCTATCACTTCATGCCAACCCACTCGACCTTCGTGCAGATTTTGAACAACCGTTCCTCCAACGACGATGTCACCGACTCGCCCTATCGCAATCGGGCGGAAAGCGGGGTGACGCGGGGCTCTATGTGCTTCAAGAACGGCCACAATCTGATGTTCGGCGGCGGCGACAAGGTGGAGGCGCGGCCCCTCTATATTGACCGGGACAAGGTCGAAAGCCGGGTCGGCGAAACGCAGTATAAGTGGATGCTGTATACACGGAACGCCATGTTCTTCCCCAACATGCAGCTCTTGGAGAACGCGTCGCTGCAGATCCGCATTAACCGCGCAGTCAGCGCCAATCGCACCGATATCACGACACTGTGCATTGCCCCAAAAGGCGAGTCCGCCGAGGCCCGCGAAGTGCGTATCCGGCAATACGAGGAGTTCTTTAACCCGAGCGGCCTGGCGACACCGGACGACACCTCCATCTTCGAAGACATGCAGGATGGTCAGCGTGCCGGCATGATCGACTTCAACCACGGCTATCTGCGCGGCATGCAGGATGTGAACACGGAACCAATCCCGGAAGCCAAGGAACTGGGCATGAGCCCTGACCTCTCTATCGTCGGGCCCTTGGGGCTAGGTGATGAAACCATTCTGCACGGGCCGTTGCGGGAATGGCGGGACCGGCTCATGCAGTGCCTGGCCAAGGATCAGGACAGCGCTGGCGGCCGGCAGGTGGCCGCCCAATGAGTTCATCAGATACGACAGCGGAAATCACCGAACTTCTGGTCCGGGAGGGGATGCTTCTGGACGAACAGCGCTGGGAAGACTGGCTCGCGCTTTACACAGATCAGACTGAATACTGGGTCCCGTCCTGGAAAAGCGAATACGAGCCCACCGATGACCCTCATGGGGAAATCTCGCTGATCTATCTGACTTCCAAAACCAGGTTGGCGGAGCGCATCCAGCGCATCCGCTCCGGCAAGTCGGCGGCGTCCCTTGTCATCCCGCGGACGGTGCACACGATCTCAAATATTCTGGTCGAGGACGCTAAGGACGATGAGGCAATCGTCCGTTGTTCCGCCGTCACTCACATGTTCGATCCGAAACGGCGGCAGGAACAGCAGTCCTTCTGCCGGTATCAAATGAAACTGGTGAAGGAGAGCGGCGGCTGGAAGATCGCCGCGAAGAAGATCATCCTGATCAATGACAATTTGCCCACCAAACTTGAATTCTACATGCTCTAAGGAACACACATTATGAAAGGCAGCGACGTCATCGCCGCAATCCTCAAGCAGGAAGGAACCGAGTTTTTGTCCTGCTATCCACGAAATCCGGTGATCGAAGCCTGCGCGGAACTCGGCATCCGGCCGATCCTCTGCCGCCAGGAACGGGTCGGTGTCGGTATCGCTGACGGCTACACACGGGTCAAACGGGGCAAGATCAACGGCGTATTCGCCGCCCAGCAGGGCCCCGGCATCGAAAATGCTTTCGCCGGCGTCGCCCAGGCCTTTGCCGAAAACGTGCCCATGCTGATCCTGCCCGGCGGTTCGGCCCTGGCCCGCCAGTACCGCCATCCGGTGTTTGATTCCGTCGATGTGTTCGGCCCGGTAACCAAATGGGCGGCCCGCGCCCATCATGTTTCTGAAATTCCGGGTCTGATGCGTCAGGCCTATCACGCCATGCGCACCGGCCGGGGCGGCCCTGTCCTGCTGGAGGTCCCACAAGAGGTCTGGGACCAGGAATTGGACGGCGAGATTGACTATTCGCGCGTTGACGCACTGCCCCTGGCGGCGGAAAAAGAGGCCGTTTCCCGCGCCGCTGATGCCTTGCTGGCCGCCGAAAATCCGGTGATTTGGGCGGGCCAGGGCGTGCTCTACGCGGACGCGACCGACGAGTTGGTGGCGCTGGCGGAAATGCTGCCGGCCCCGGTGATGACCACCAATCCCGGTAAGAGCGCCTTCCCTGAGAACCATGCCTTGTCGCTGGGCGCCAGCACCCGATCCCGGCCCCGGCAGTTGGTCGAGATGATGAAGCGATGCGATGTACTGTTCGCCATCGGCTCCAGCCTCACCAAGACGCCTTTCGGGCCGATGGTGCCGCCGGGCAAACGGATTATTCATTCCACCAATGACGCCAGCGACATCAACAAAGACTATGCTGCTGAACTCGGCGTCCTCGGTGATTCCAAATTGGTCCTGCAAGCCCTCATCGACGCCATCGCAGAAAAGCGCGGTAAGGCGCCGGCGGACGGCGCGCTTCAAAGCCTCACCCAGGAGATTACCGGCATCCGGGACGCCTGGCTGGCCGATTGGGAAGATCAACTGACCTCCGGCGAAACACCCATCAACCAGTATCGGATCATCCAGGACCTGATGAACTCGGTCGATCCCGACAAGGTGATCATTACTCATGATTCCGGCAGCCCGCGGGAACAGCTCCTGCCGTTCTGGCAGGCGACGCAGCCCCTTTCCTATCTGGGATGGGGCAAATCGACGCAATTGGGTTATGGACTCGGGCTTAACATGGGAGCCAAACTCGCCGCGCCGGACAAGCTGTGCATTAATGTGATGGGCGACGCCGCCATTGGCATGACCGGCATGGATCTGGAAACGGCGGCCCGCAACGGTATCGGCTCGCTCACCATTGTCTTTAATAACGGCGTGATGGCGGCGGAACGGGATGTGCTGGTGACCTCTACCGAGAAATACGGCGCGCTGACGGTCAGCGGCAACTACACCTTGGTGGCCCAGGGGCTGAATGTGGGGGCGATCCGGGTGGAGCATCCGGACGACTTCATTCCGGCGCTGGAACAGGCGAAGGAAGTGACCGCGGCCGGCAAACCGTATCTGATCGAATGCGTGGTGAAGGAAGGCTACGATTTCGCGCGGGATGGATTACCCGGGCTCTGACACGGCAAAGCCTCTTGTGCCCGAAATGCAAGTGGCCTAGCTTTCAGTTCAACACCGCTCTGACTTAAAGGAGACCGGCTATGGCCATTGATATGCACTCCCACTGGCGACCGCCAGTGATCATCGACATGCTGCGGGCCCGTACCGAGGCGCCGTGCATCACCACCGAAGACGGCGTCGAGGTGATGAAAACCGCACGCGGTACGACCCCGGTGGACGGCGCCTTCGACGACATCGAAGTGCGCATGAAAGAGATGGACGAGTGTGGCATCACCACGGCGGTACTCTCCACCTTCGGACCCTATCAGTGGGCGGAACGGATGCCGGTGGACATTGGTTTGCCCTTTTTGCAGGCCATTAATGATGCTTATGCGGAATACGCGACGCAGTATCCCGGCCGGATCGCTTTTTATGCGTCATTGCCGCTCGCCGACATGGACGCGGCGGTGGCCGAATTCAAGCGCGCCATGGCGTTGGAGGGCTGCATCGGTGTCATTCTTCCCGGCAATGCCTTTGTTACGCGAGAGGAAGCCGAGAAATATGCACCCTTGATGGAGGCCGCCAACGAATTGAAGGCCATGATCATGGTCCATTGGAACCCGCGCCCACAAGATGAATGGCCGCGGGTCAAACCGCAGAACGATAACTTTTCCTACCGGCTGGGCACCTTGGATATGCAGGCCAGCCTGTCGGCCAACATGATGACCTTTTGCTTCACCGACTTCCTGGACGCCTATCCCGACCTGACGGTCCATGTGCATAATCTGGGCGGCAACATGCCCTACGAGATTGAGCGCTTGGATCACCGGAATTACATGGATTCGCCAGACCGGCCTTTGCCGTCCACCCAATTGCGCCGGGACAATCTTATTGTCGATTGCAATTCCTTCGGCGCACGGGCGATCGAGGCAGGCGTCGCGGTCTATGGCGCGGACAAAATCGTTATGGGCACCGACGGCACAACCTTCAGCGCGGATTGGACCTTCAAGGCCTTGGACGAAGCCAGAATTAGTGACGACGATCGCCAAGCCATTTTGCAGGGAACCGCCGCCAAATTGCTGACGCCCCTGACCAAACTGGCGGATCAGTCGGCGGCGCAGGCGGCTGAGTAAATCCGCCTACGTCCTCTCCAGCTCTATTCGCAGATCAAAGTCCCCCGCCAAGTCGGGGTCTTGCAGGGACCAGATCAGGCCCTGGTCCTGACGGTGTTCACGCACACCATGGATGACGTCCCGCTGGGTCGCCCTGTCCAGCTCAGAAATGCCGTTATCGATGATCAGCCACGTGGTTCGTTTCATCAGGCCCCGCGCCAGAGCGAGTTTCTCCCGCTGGGAGGGGGACAATCGGCTGCCGCTAACCCCAACGGGAAACAGAAGCCCAATCCGGCGCAGGTCTTCGATCATGCCGAGTTCGGCAATGACGTCTTCCAACAACGCCTCAAAATTCCGGCCGGCGGCGCTGCCGTTGGAAGCAACCTTACCAAACACGATATTCTCTCCGATCGTAAGGGCCGGATTAAATGTCTCTGGATCATAGAGTTCGATCACCGCCGCCAAATCCGGCGTCATATGTTCGCCGAACTCTTGCCGGGCGATCAGCACTCTGTCTTTCAGCTCCCCATCCAAGCTGATTTGATCATGGGCCACGGCATCCACCTTAAGCACGAGATGCTGAAGAAAATGCCGGTTTTGCCGGGACAGGGATAATGCTTTATCCCTAGGCCGGTCGGCCACAATCGTCCGGCAGGCCGCCAGCTCATCCGGTTCAACCACGTAATCTCCGATCGCGGCGCTGACCTCGTCCGCCTGAAGATCCAGCCCGGCAATCTCCTTGGCCAAATCGTAACCCATATAGGTCAGGCCGGTATCGAGCTTGGATTGAGAAAGCGCGCGCCGGAAACTTTTGCTGGCCACCAGGCGATCATCCGCGATGGCATTCTCTCTCGCCGACCCAAACACGATATTCTCGATGATTGTCGCATTGTCGTTATAGAGCGCCGGGTCCAACGGTTCGATCATCTCGCTGGCGGCAAACTGGGCGAACTTCTCTTTCACCGCCGTTCGGATGCCAAGGATCCGCTGCGCGACATCGGACCGTGCTACCGGGTCCAAGTACGTCTTTAGACCCAACTCCAAAAGATCATGATCCATCTTCACGCTGGCCAGCACCGATATCTGCTGGTCATCACTCACGGCGGCGCCATCCGGGCGGCGGACTCCGTAGAGTAGGTTCTCGGAGACCGTGCCTTCGAAAAAGGCGGGCTCGTTACTGACAAAAGCCACCTCTCGGGCCCGCTCGGACAGAGGCATTTCCATAACCGAACTGCCGTCAAGATGCAGGCTACCTTCTGTTGGCCGCATCAACCCCGCCATTGCACGAACGAGCAAACGTTTGCCGGCCCCGATGGGCCCGGTAACCGCCACATGCTGGCCCGGTGGAATTGCGAACGAGACGCTGCTGAGCATTTCGTCCGAGCCGTCGCGCACATGCAGACCACCGGCGCTGAAGCCTGACCGCTTCTCCTCGGACCGTTCCTGGTTCTCCCGCGCGCGCACCGGGAACTGTTCCTGGGGCACGTCAAACCGGATGACGATTTGTTCGTACTTAATCCGGGCGTCTTGTTGTTGCTGGTAATAGTCGATCAGTTCCTTCCACGGCGGCGCCAGATCCTTATAGGCTGCCAAAACCGCCACCAGCGCCCCCAAAGACAGTTCATCGGTCAGAACCAGATACCCGCCGATGGAGAAGAAAAAGAACGGCGTGAGCTGCGCAATGAAGTTGTTCAGGAATTTGATGAAGAACTTCTTTTTGTAGATTTGATAGCGGATATCGAAGATGCGTCCCAGCCGGGTCTCAAACCTCCCACGCTCCAGTTCTGCGGTGTTGCTCACCCGGATCTCGTAAGCCATGTCGATTTCTTCGGCGAGTTGGTTCGACATGTGCCGGACCTCACGCACCCGCGCGCGGCCCAGGTCATTCACCTTGGCCTGCAATCGTGGGATAATAGCAAGCTGTACCGGATACAACGCGACCACGGCCACGCCCATCAGAACGTCTTGGGCAAAAATAAACACCAGCGCGGTCAGCAATAGCCCGCCCTGGTAAAAAGGCAGGGCCAGCGCATCGCCGATAAACCCGCCTAAGGGCTCAACCTCGGCGGAGACAATCGAGACCATCTCGCCTTTGGTTACATTTCGGTAGTGCGAGGCCGGAAAATCCAGCAGCCGCTGAAACAACTGGCCCCGCAGCCGCCGCAGCATGCGTTCGCCCAACAGGCCTTTGTAGACATTAATTGTGTACTTGAAGGCGCCGTTAAACAGCACGAACAGTAGAAACAGACCACACAGGGTGGCGAGCAATTCCATCTGGGTAAACCGGCCGAACCCGATGCTGAAGATGGTGACCTCTCCCGGCACTTCTTGTGGTGCGGTGTCGAACACCTTGTTGACGATCTGTTTCGGGATGTCGAGAGACACGTAATAGAACGGCAAGGATGCAACCGTCAGCGCCAGCACCACAACCTGCTGGGGCAAACTGTTCTTGATGATGTAGCTGAATATGCCGCGTTCCATGTGTGTTCCCACTTATTCACCAAAAGTGATCAGATATCCAGCGAATCCATATTGTCGCCCGGTCTGACTTGTGCCTCTACTGCCTGAAAGTCCCCGAGATATGACAAACAAATACGGGGGACTTCTAAGCGGTCGTTTTTAAACAGGGAGGCTGCTGAACCGTGTGGCGTAAGCTCAACGTCCGTGCGTTCAAATTCCGGCCTTCTCAAACTTGTTGCAAGGGAGGTCGCGCATGACCGAATACATCGCTCCTGACGAACGATTCCTGCCTGAGGACTTCGATTTCGAAGCCGCCCAGGCATTGGATGAAAAGCCGAAAAATCCCATTACAGAATTGGCCCGGGCGGAAACATCCCGCCGGACCTTTATCAAGGGCGCCATCGCGTCCGGCGCTGCTGTCTCAGCCGCCGGGTTTGTGTTCCGCGGCGCCAAGACGGCCTCCGCACAGACAGCGCAGCCGAAGCTTCTCAGCCTGTCGATCAACGGCAAGACCCGCCGTGTTGATGTGGAGCCTCAGGAGACCCTGGCCTTCACGCTGCGATATAAGCTGGGCCTTACCGGCACCAAGCTGGGCTGCGACCGCGGCGAATGCGGCGCGTGCACCGTGCTGGTCGATGGCGTGCCGACCTAT
>CAZSXT010000021.1:0-3256 GCA_964611435.1 uncultured Rhodospirillaceae bacterium
CGATCAATGGTTCTTCAGCCTATTTCAGGCAATGACGCCTAAGGGGTGAAGGATTTTTAGGAGGAGTAACATGAAAAAAGTCCTATTTTCTACCACGGCTCTTGCCGCCGCTAGTGTGCTGGCTCTCTCAGCCACTGACGTGCAAGCTGCCGGCCACACCGGTGGCAAAGCCAAGCCGCTTTCGATTAAGGTCGGCGGTTTCATGACCGCGATGGTCGGTTTTTCCGAACAGAGCGGTTCTTTTGAATCCACCACCAACGCCACGTCTCGCGTTGGTTACGATTCTTTCAACCAGTGGAATGACTCGGAAATCTACTTCACCGGCACCACCAAGCTCGACAACGGCGTTTCCGCCAGCGTCACCATTCAGCTCGAAGCCGACCAGGCCAACAACGGCACGCAGATCGATGAATCTTATCTGAAGCTGACCGGCGGTTTTGGTGACGTCCGCCTGGGTTCCACCAAGAAGGCTGGTTTTGTTTTGTCTCACGGCGCCCCGCGCGTGGGTAACCTGCCCCTGACCAACAATGATACCAACAACTGGATCGTTAAGCCGGCCAACAACAACGCCATGAACTTTACAAATACCGGCGGTGCCGACAGTATGAGCGTTGTTTACATCTCGCCGAAGATTTCCGGGCTGCGCCTGGGCTTGACCTATGTTGCCTCTTCGGCAACCGCAAATACGCCGCCAGCCGTTGGCGGTAATTCCGGTACGGACAATCAGATTTATGACGCGATCGTGTCTTACGAAGACAAGGTTGGCAGCATGGATCTCAAAGCCGACGTCGGGTACATGGAGCAGCATGGTGCTGCCAATGACTCGTTCAGCTACTGGCGTGGTGGTATTGTCGTCGGCTTCGGTGCCGTTAGCGTCGGTGGTGCCTACAAGGCTCAGTCTGACATCGACACCGGTAAGGGTGGCACGGCCAACAGTGACGAGTCTGAAGTTTATGAAATTGGTATTTCTTATGCTTCCGGCCCCTTCAAAGTGAGCGCCACTTACTTGCACGGCGAACAGCCGCTTGCGTCCGCGACGCAGGGTGAAGACGAAGTCGATAAGTTCCAAATCGGTGGTCAGTACAACATGGGCCCGGGTGTTGATCTCCAGGGTTCCCTGACCTACGTCGACTGGAACGACGAAACCACGGCCGACGCCAACAACAACGATGGTTGGGCTGTCGTCGGTGGTGTGAAGGTCTCCTTCTAATTTAGAAGACTTTCTATCGAACGGATTAGGGGGGCGGATTTTCCGCCCCCCTTTTTCATGAGTGAAAAGACTCTGTGCGTTAAAAGATTACGGCCGTTTTAAGTGACACAAGAGCCCGTTGATGTTGTTGCCCGAATCCGTCCGGGGAACAATCGGATTTAAACAGATAATGTCCAACCCGGTTTTCTCTGCCAACTCCCGGATATACGCCTTGCTATGGCCGTATCGTCCCGTGGACAGAAGCTGATAATCTCCGGTCTCACATTGTTCCAGGGTAAAAATAAATTGACCGCTGGGTGTAAGCCGGCGGGCCACACCAGAAAACACGCCCGATAGGTCGCCCAAATAAACCAGGGCATCCCCGCTCACGACCAGTTCATAAGCCTCTCGGCCGTAAGAGGGATCGGTGAGAAATCCTTCCGCATCAAGGATATAGGTCTGATCAAACCGGTTCTTTTGTTCGGCGATCTGGATCATGTTTTCCGATAAATCCACGCCATCCATTGCGCCCGTCCGTTGTTTGATCGCCTCGGCGATCAGCCCTGTGCCGCAGCCCAGATCCAGCACCGGATCGTAGAGGTGATCCGGTCGACCAGCGTCCTGGTCAAATGTGTCGAGATACGCCCGCACCTGTTCCGGCACCGAATAGCCGAGTTCATCAACCAGATCTTCCTCGAAAGTGGACGCATAATCGTTGAAAAGATCGGCAACATAATCAGCGGGCGCTCTGGCCGTGGTCTCGCCGATCATGGCTGACATCAGGTGTCGGGCCATGCCGTGATCAGGATAATGACGCAGGCACGCCCGGTAAGCCTGTTCTGCCAGTGCCACGTCGCCATTCATTTCCCGGGCGTAGCCGAGTTCCCAATAGGCAGCCGTCCGGTCCGGTTCAATCTCGAACGCGCGTTCGTATAGGGTAATGGATTCGGGGTATTCTTCCTGCACCCGCAACGTCGCGGCCAAACCGAACAGGCTATCGGCCGCTTCGGGTTCATGCCCGAGAGCGGCCCGGTAATGCCGTTGTGCCGCCCCATAATCGCAGGCGTCAAACCAGGCATCGGCCAGTTCGAAATGAGCGTCATAGGTGTCCGGTGCGTTGGCCGACGCGATCGTCAAAGTTTCGGCGGCAGACTCCAAATCATTATCGGCAATAGCTTCCTGCGCCCGCTTTAACTCTATCTCCCAAACGTCCTTGGGCACGTCAGGCGCCTCCGGCTTTCAAGATGCCGCTGATTCCGGCGAGCCCGGCACATCGGCTCCCAATCAATTTGCGGCCCGTATTTTCATCGATGCCGCCGAGTGCGAACGCGGGGACGGCGCAGTCCCGGGTCCAGGCTGTGAACCGGGTGTGTCCGACCACCGCGCCGCCTGGATGGCTGCCGGTGGGAAACACGGGGGCTAGAAATATGCCGTCCACGCCCATCCGGCAAGCCCGCCGAATGGCGACGGGACTATGGGCCGCGGCTGTGACAAAGCGCCCCGCCCGTCGCGCCAAGTAGATCGTCAATGCTGCGTGGGGAACGGCATGTTCCGCCAAGTGTACGCCGTCCGCGTCCATCTCGGCTCCCGTGTGTGCGTCGCCCGCAAAAAAGAAAGCCAGACCCAGGTTTCCGCACGCCCGGCGGACGCGTTTGCCCAGCGCCAGGCGGTCCGGTGCGCCATAGTGGCGAAACACGACGCCGGCGCCGGCGGGCAATTGATCGAGGCAGGGCGCGGGATCTGCTATGTGCGCCTCATCGGTAAAATAATAGAGGAACGGCAGGCGCGTTTCCGCTGCGTTCAAATTGAGCCGTTGTGCGATGTCTGGTACTTTCACGGTTCTTGGTACTCGAAATGATTGTTTGACCCGATGCCCCTCTCATCCGAGCAAGTCGCAGAAAATCTCGCCCTTGTCCAGGAATCTATCTGCTCGGCCGCGCAAAAAGCCGGTCGCAGGCCAGAAGCCGTCCGGCTCGTTGCGGTGTCCAAAACCCATCCGCCGGAAACCATCGAGGCGGCGCTCCACACGGGTCATCGGTTGTTTGGGGAAAATCGGGTGCAGGAAGC
>CAZSXT010000021.1:3356-62192 GCA_964611435.1 uncultured Rhodospirillaceae bacterium
AGGCGGCGCTCCACACGGGTCATCGGTTGTTTGGGGAAAATCGGGTGCAGGAAGCCCAGGCAAAATGGCCCGCCTTAAAAGCGGATTATCCCGATACCCGGCTCCATTTGATTGGCCCGTTGCAATCAAATAAGGCCCGGGCGGCGGTCGATCTGTTCGATGTGATTGAAACGGTGGACCGGCCAAAGCTGGCCCGCGCCTTGGCCCGCCACATGGACGAAGCGGATCGCCGACCTGATATTTTCATCCAGATAAATACCGGTGACGAACCGCAAAAGGCGGGGGTCTCTCCGGCGGAAGCGGATGCGTTGATTGCTTTGGCGCGAGATGATCTGCGATTACCAGTGACGGGGCTGATGTGCATCCCGCCCCAGGATGAAGAGCCATCGCTTCACTTTGCTTTTCTTCGGGAGATTGCCGGCCGGCATGGTTTGACGGAACTTAGCATGGGGATGAGTGCGGACTATGAAGTTGCCATCCCATTCGGCGCCACTTTCGTCCGGGTGGGGACGGCGATATTCGGCACACGGCAATCTTTTCAAGCCGCAGAATAAAACCGGCTTATTCGGCGGCAATTTCTATCCGCCCGTTTGGCGGCAGCCCGGCGAGTATTTCCAAAAGGTCGGCGCGGGCAAAGGCGATGCAGCCTTCGGTCCCCGCAAAATCAGGCTTGGCAATATGGATAAAAATCGCACTACCGCGTCCGGCGACCACCGGATCATCATTGTAGCCGATCTCCACAATCAGGTCGTAAAGACCATCGTCGCGCCATAGCTTTTCGTGCCGGGCCGGGTGGGGCAGGATGATCAGACGATTATAGTCAGCGGAGGCCGGGTCGTCGCACCATCCCAGTCCCGGTGTCAGCGGCATGACCGGCAGGCTGGTCACCGGCGGTTCAAGTCGGTCGGGCCAGTAGAACACCCGTCTCAAGGGGAAGGTCCCGATAGGGGTGGCGCCATCTCCCTCCCGCTTGGCCGCCGAAACGCCCCCGGCTCCCAGCGCGCAGCGAAACTGTTTGTCGCGCCAGCTCGCGTGGCCAGAGGGCCGGATGATCAAAACGGACTCCGAGGTCATGCCCCTAGTATAGGCCGCGGCCCACCGGGGGGAAACGGCTCAGCTGATTAGCGGACGACGGACAGCGCTGGTTGTGCTGCGCCAATCCCCAGCTTTGCCGAAGCCTGGTATTTGTCCAGGGCGTTCAGCATAGAATCCATGACCCAGTTCTTTTTCGCAGCTTCCATTGTGGTCTGCATTTGGGTCAGCTTTTCTTCGGCGCGGATGGCCGCGTCAGGTTTTTTCAGGAAGGCCGCAGCGGCCTCAGGAGTTTGGAAGTCTTTCGCTTGTAGTTTCATTGAGCCCTTCTCCACCAAATTTTCGGTTTTTTGTTTTTGAATTTCAGATGCCGCCGGCACATTGTTCCTGGCCGCGGTTTCTTCCAAGGTGACTGTGGTTTTATTGATTTCACCCAGCATGCCGAGGTCAGGGGCGGCCATCGCCTTGTAGGCCGCCGCGGCCTGTTGTTGCTGATAGACAGCGCTGTCCTTGGCGACCGGGATATGCGTCATGCCGGCGGCATAGGGTTCTTTGATTCTCACCTGGCTGTTGAAGGCGTTGTAAGCGCGTTCGTCATCCAGTTTGAGCGGTGTTTCATTGACCGCCAAAGGCGTCAGGCCGTCGGCCTGCACGGTTTCGATTTGCGGCGCCGTTTGAGGCGCCTCGGGTCGGCCGACATTGCCAGTGAAGAATGCCACGGCATGGTCGGAGATATCCCTGCCGGTGTTGTGTTGGACCGCCACATCGACGCCGGCCAGGGCGGCGCCAAAAGGACCGCCAAAAACAGTTCCGCCGGCGATCTTGGAGCCCGGATCGATTTGATCGCCGGTGAGCGAACGGTAGATTGTGTTGACCACCGGGATATGTTGGAGCGGATTTACGATATCCAGGAAATCAAAAAAGGTGAAACCGTCCTTGCCGAACAGCTTGAATTCCTTGTCCTGAACAATGGGAGATTGCTTGTCGTCGTCTTCCACGGCATGACCGTGCGCCGGCGCGGCCGGTGGGGGCGCCAAGGCGATCTGCTCGGCGGGGGCGCCGATTGCTGTAACCATTGTCTTCTTCCCGTTCAAATTATTTTGAACAGATAGAAGCAAAACCGATGCCACAGATTATTGAATGATTTCAATATATTAAGTCGCAGAATTCCGGGCGAAATTGCACAGATGGTAATTTTTACCGGGTTAAAAAGTCCAAATTTGCCCAGCCGCGCAGGTGCCTGTGTTCGCTGTCACTTTCTTTCAGGCAGATTAGATGGTAGACGAAAAATCAAGAACCGGTTGTCGCCGGGCAAGCCAATGAGGAGACAACTATAGATGACATCAGGTAGGCGCGTTCTTGTTGTGGACGACGATCCCGACCTTTGCCAGATGCTGGCCGAGCAATTGCAGATCCATGAAGAGTTTGTCACGGAGACCGCTGAATCGGGCGCCGAGGCGATCGACCGCACGAAAGAGCAGTATTTTGACATAATACTGTTGGATGTGGGTCTGCCGGACATGGATGGCCGTGAAGTTTGCCGGGTGATGCGCCGGAACGGCGTAAAATCCCCGATTATTATGTTGACCGGTGCGGATACGGATGCGGACACCATTCTTGGTCTGGACGCCGGGGCGAACGACTATGTCACCAAACCCTTCAAGGTCGGGGTGCTGATGGCGCGGCTGCGGGCGCATGTGCGAGAGCACGAGCAGAGTGAATATGCCGTTTTCACGATTGGACTTTATACGTTCCGCCCGGCGGCAAAGCTCATGCTGGACAATGAAACCAATAAGAAAGTGCGGCTGACCGACAAGGAAACAGCGATTGTTAAATTCCTGTACCTGGCCGGTGAGAGGGTTGTCGGTCGCGACGTGCTGCTTGACGAGGTGTGGGGATATAATGCCAGCGTTACGACGCATACGCTGGAGACCCATGTCTACCGCCTGCGTCAAAAGATCGAGCGGGACCCGTCAAATGCGGTTCTATTGGTGACCGAACCCAACGGTTATCGCTTGGTTCCTTGAATTTTCCAACTAGATGTTCAAATCAACGGCCACCGGAGCGTGATCGGAGGCCTGGGTCCATCCCCGCGCCTCCTTCAGCACCTGGGCGTTCGTTACCACGTGTTCCAAGGGCGGTGTGATCCAAATATGGTCCAGCCGCCGGCCCTTATCCGCCGCCGCCCAGTCTTTGGCCCGATAGCTCCACCAGCTGTACAAAATCTCCTCCGGCGGGACGATACGGCGTACGGCATCCACCCAAGGCCCAGATTTCTGCAGTTTTTCCAGCAGATCCACCTCAACCGGCGTATGAGACACGACTTTTAAAAGCTGTTTGTGAGACCAGACATCGGTTTCCAGGGGGGCGATGTTCAAATCTCCCACCAAAATTCGTTTCGCCTCCGAATCTTGCCGTCCCTTTCCCCAGCGGGTCGCGGCGCGGAGAAATTTAAGTTTGTGATCGAACTTGGCATTTTGCGCCGGGTCGGGAATATCGCCGCCGGCAGGGACATAAAAATTGTGCAGCTCTACATTGCCGGGGAGCACTGCGGAAACGTGTCTGGCGTCGGTTTTGCCACACCAGTTGCGGCTCTCTATGCTTTCGAGGGGTAGTTTTGACAGAATGGCGACACCGTTATACGCCTTCATCCCCTTGATGGCTTGATGTGGATAGCCGAGGTCAGCAATAGCGTCTGCCGGAAACAGTTCATCCGTCACCTTGGTTTCCTGCAGACAAATAACATCTGGCTCCAGGGTTTTGGCCAACTTGCCGAGAAGATCGATCCTCAATCGGACGCTGTTGATATTCCAGGTGACGATGCGCATGCGGGCTTTATCCGGCGTGGACAGGCGAATATCAAGCCACAAAAAAGCGCCCGGTCAGGGGGTGCCGGGCGCTTTTATATAATTGGAAAGCGAAATAACCGGGGGAGTTGATTTCGCACACCCATTCCATTGCGGAACAGGTTTTCCATTACCTCTATAATTGGGCAGCTCAACCGGGTTAATCAATGAGCTAAACGCATGTCAGGCATGCATAATATGCATATGCCATCTCTAAAATTCTTTCTTCAGGCTTTCTTCCCGGAAAATAAACAGCTCCTTATCCAGGGTAATGTCGGTTTCGATCCCGGAGAGGGTCACATCTGTTGCGATATTCCGGGCGTCCACCACCGTCCACTTGCGAAGCGCGAACGGCGCCCGGCTAAAGGCCAAGGTAATGGAGCCTTTCTCCGGTTCATCCGTATCCTTGAGGGTGACGCGAAGAACCCCAGGAGTCCGGCTGATTCGAGTCACGGTAATGTCGCCTGACAGCTTAACTTCGTCCTGCACCAGCACGCCGATGGGTGTTGAGCCGAGGAGAATATGGGTAATTTGCTTTAGGTCTTTGTCCACATAGATGAGAAAAATACCGTCAGCAACCATGAGGATCGGCGTCGGCGGGTCGTATTCAAATCGGAGCCTGCCCGGCCGGGATAAATAAATCTTTCCCGACGCCACGCTGCCGTTTGACGCCGCCTGAAGAAATCTCCCGCGCAACGTTTTGAGGGAATGAAAATACTGCCGCACCTGCTCCAAGTCCGCTTTGTCCTGCGCCGACAGTTTCGCCGGAACGGCATTTTCCGCGCCGGCCTGGCCGGTGCTTATCAGCAGCGTTACCAAAAAGGCCGCCAGGAAAGAGGTGAGCTTGGACATCAAGTTTCGGTTCAAGACTATGGAGGCCGCACTGTCGCTCATTCGGCACGACCGTTCAAGCGCGTCTCGCTTGCTCTAGTGATTGCCGATCAAGACCTCGCGGCGGCCCACCCGGTCAGCCTGGCTGACCACGCCCTGCTCCTCCATCTGCTCCATGATGCGGGCCGCGCGGTTGTAGCCGATCTGCAAATGACGCTGGATAAAGCTGGTCGAGGCCTTGCCTTCGCGCGCGACCAGGGCGACGGCCTCGTCGTAATAACTGTCGTCGGAATTGCTGCCACCATCCACGCCGGGGACGGAAAAACCGGCTTCCGCATCTTCGGTCACGTCGCTGACATATTCGGGCTCACCCTGGTCTTTCAGGAATTTGACGATGTGTTCCACTTCTTCATCGCTGACGAAGGGGCCGTGCACGCGGGTGATCTGCCCGCCGCCCGCCATGTAAAGCATATCACCCTGGCCGAGAAGCTGCTCTGCCCCCTGCTCGCCAAGGATGGTGCGGCTGTCGATTTTGGAGGTGACCTGGAAACTGATCCTGGTTGGGAAGTTTGCCTTGATGGTGCCGGTGATGACATCCACTGACGGCCGTTGCGTCGCCATAATTAGGTGAATGCCGGCGGCCCGGGCCATTTGCGCCAGGCGCTGGATGGCGGCCTCGATATCCTTGCCGGCGACCATCATCAAATCCGCCATCTCGTCGACAACGACGACGATTAAAGGCAACGGGTCCATGCTCAGGGGCTGGTCTTCGTAGACCGGCTTGCCGGCATCGTCGAAACCGGTCTGCACCCGGCGGGTCAGTTCCTCGCCCTTCTTTCGGGCGTCGGCCAGCCGGTTGTTGTAGCCGGTAATGTTCCGGACACCCATCTGAGACATCAGGCGGTAGCGATCTTCCATTTCCCGCACCGCCCATTTGAGCGCGACCACCGCCTTGGAGGGATCGGTGACGACGGGCGCTAGGAGATTAGGAATGCCGTCGTAGACGGAAAGTTCCAGCATCTTTGGATCAATCATGATGAACTTGCACTGATCGGGCGTCAGTCGGTAGAGCAGGGAACAGATCATGGTGTTGATGGCCACCGACTTGCCGGAGCCGGTGGTGCCGGCGATCAGCAGGTGCGGCATGCGGGCCAGGTCCACCATGGAGGGTGCGCCGCCGATGTCCTTTCCGAGAACCAGGGTGAGTGCGCCGGCGGACTTTTCAAAATCACGGGAGGCAAGAAGCTCCCGGAAATAAACCATATCCCGCTGAGCGTTGGGCAGCTCGATGCCGATGACGCTTTGGCCGGGCACGACGGCGATCCGAACCGAAAGCGCGCTCATGGAGCGGGCAATATCATCAGACAGGCCAATGACCCGGGAGGTTTTGGTGCCAGGGGCGGGCTCCAACTCATAGAGCGTGACCACGGGGCCGGGCCGCACCTTGACGATCTCACCCTTGATGCCGAAATCATCGAGCACCGATTCCAACAGCTCAGCATTCTGTTGCAAGGCGGCTTTGTCGGTCTTGTCGGCGTTTGTTTCGTCTGGCGGCGCTTCCAGGAAGTCCAGCGGCGGAATCTGGAAGCTGGCGTCCCTGCCAAGCTTCAGGCTGCCCTGTTGTGCGGCCTTGGCGCGTTTGCCGGGCTTGGCCTTGCTGGCCTTGTCTTCAACAACGGATTTCCTGGCGAGGCCGGGCCGCGCCGGGGCCCGAAGTTCGGGAACTGTGCCGGCGGGTTGCTCAACCTCGTGGTCGCTCTCTTCTTCCTCGTCTTCGCCGAAGACCGGTTCGATCCGTTCACGGGGCAAACGGGCTTTATCCCGGATAAACAACATCCCGGCCCAGGCCTGGAGGGCGCCCCATTCGCCAGTGCGCCACATGGCCAGCCATTCGGACCGGTCCAGACCGGCGGAAAAAACAAAGGCGGAGAGAGCCAGCAAAAAGGCCAAGCCGGCGACCAATATATAGTCAAAAGACCACGCCAGCGGTTGCAGGGCGCTGGTGAGGAACGCCATCAACAACGATCCCGTCACGCCGCCCAGTCCGGTACGGAGGGGCCATAATTCAGGTTCGTCAAAAGCGTCAAGAAAAACCGTGGCGGCAACAATGGCGCTCAGAAACAAGAGGCTGCGCAGCCAGATCATGCCGATGCCGCGCTTGGTAAGCAGCCGCCAACCCCAGGCGACCAACAGCAGAGAGGGGAGGACAGCGGCGATCCCGAACACCTGAAGCAAGAGGTCCGAAGCGTATGCACCGGTCAGGCCCATCAGGTTGTGAACCGGCCCGGATGACGAGCTGTTCCAGGACGGATCGGACGTCTCAAAACTTAGGATGGAGAACAGCAAGGCTGCCGCAAGAAGGAATAATACCGTACCGGCAACCTCAATAAGCCGCCGCTTCAGGTTTTCCAGAAAGGCCGCCGGCAAAATGGCCGGTCGCGCCGATTGTGCAATCGTTCGTGCCATCCTAAAAAATTAGGCGGGGAGTATTGATAGAAGGTTAACTTCCCCGCCTAAATCACTGAAATCGTGTGTCTTTATGAAGCGGCGCCACTGGTAAATAGCACCCAAACATCTAGACCCGCCAGAAAGGCTTCCCGCTCTCCCGGATCGCGTCTCCCCGGGTCATCCCCATATCCCGGAGAATATGGGCAGACTGGTCCGCCAATTGGCGCCGTTGGGTGGCTCGGGTCTGCCAGGCAACCAAGACATTGAATGCTGAAGTTATTGCGAGCACGAACCAAAGGCCGGTCGCGCGCGCGGCCATGGTCAACACCGCGCCAAAACGCAGCAGAACCGGCTTTGTATCGATACAATATGGAGCATTGTTGGTAATATTCATGGCATTGTCCTCATTTAAATTTAGATATTGTATCTATATTGACTTGATTTTATCGTCAATGTATTTATTGTCACCATGACAATGTGGACTCCAGATCTTTCCGAACGAACCGGTCCCAGGTATTTGGCCATTGCCGATGCTTTGGCCGACGACATTTCAAAGGGGGCGGTCACCGCTGGTACGCGCCTCCCGACCCATCGAGAGCTGGCCTATCAATTGGGCGTCACTGTCGGCACGGTCAGCCGGGCCTATGCCGCCGCTGAACAGCGGGGGTTGACCTATGGAGAAGTTGGTCGGGGCACCTTCGTCCGGGGAGAAGCCGGGCCTGACGGCGACGGGACCGGCTTTTTCTCCAGCTTTGACGTGGATACGAATCAAATCGATTTCGGTCCCAATATGTCGCCGCCGGGAGACCGGCGGAATTATTTGTCGGCGGCGCTGGCGGAGATTTCGACCCAACCTGGTTTGGACGAACTTTTGGCGTATGAAACGGCCGGTGGGCACCCGGCCCATCGTCAGGCGATGGCGGAGGCCGCCGCGTATTTCGGTATGACGACAACCGCCGAACGGATCACCATTTGCACAGGCGCCCAACACGCAGTTACGTCTGCCCTCATGGCTGTCACCCGTCCCGGCGACACCTTGGCTGTGGAGGCGGTCACCTATCCGGCGGTCAAAGGCTTGGCGGCGCATTTGGGATTGAAGCTGGAACCGCTGCCGATTGATACGGACGGCATCATGCCGGAAGCGTTCGAGAAACTCTGCCAGGCCCGCCCGCCCAAGGCGCTCTATTGTCTACCCACATTGCACAATCCGACGACGGCGATCATGCCGTTTGAACGCCGCCGCGCCATCGCCGAGATCGCCCGCCGCCACGGTGTGGCGATTCTGGAAGATGATGTCATGGGCTATCTGCTGGAAGACCTGCCGCCGCCCATTGCCATGATCGCACCGGAGATTACCTATTTTATCTCCGGCGTCTCCAAGTGTTTTGCGCCGGGATTGCGCGCTGGCTTAGTCATCGCGCCGGAGGGCAAGTCCGAAGGCGTGCGAACGGCGGTCAATCTGACCAGCTGGATGGCTCCACCGTTGATGCTGGAGGTCGTTCGTCTTTGGCTCGGCAACGGGACGGGCGCGGAACTAATCGCGTGGCACAAAAGGGAAGTCGCCGGCCGCCAGCAAATCTTCCGCGCCGCCTTCGACGCAAACATGATCGACAGCCATCCCGGCAGCTATCACATCTGGCTCAAGCTGCCGGATCCATGGCGCGCCAACGAATTCGCCGATCAGGCCAAACGGGAAGGGGTGACCATTCTTCCGGCGGAAACGTTTGCCACGGGGCGGGGCCGGATCCCGGAAGCCGTGCGCATTTGCTTAGGCGCACCGAAAAACCGCGACGCGGTGGCCCGGGGCGCGGAAATTCTCGCCGGTCTTCTGCATGAGAACGAGCGGATCACGCGACCTGTATTTTAGGGTCTAGAGTATCTCGGCCAGGGTTCCCAGGGCCGGGCCGATTTCCTCGGGCATCTGCACCAGCGCCACCCGGATATACCCGGCGCCGGGATTGAGGCCGGTGTGATCGGGGCGCGCCAGATAAGCACCGGGAATCACCCGGATGCCGGCCTGAGTCCAGAGCTTGGCCGCCGCCGCCTCACCGTCGCCCACATTCAGCCACAGATAAAACCCGCCGTCCGGCCGGTAATAGCCGAGCCGTCCGGAGAGCTGCTGATCCGCCAGATCAAACTTCCGGGCATAGATTCGGCGGTTCTCTTCCACATGCGCATCGTCCCGCCACAGCGCGGCGGACGCCGCCTGCAGGGGCAGCGGAATTTGCGCCCCGCCATAATTGCGGAGCGTCTTAAACCGGGCGATTAAATCGGGATCGCCGGCGACAAAGCCAGAGCGCAACCCGGGCGCACTGGACCGTTTGGAAAGCGAATGCACGGCCAGCACATTGGTAAAACCTGCCCCCAGTTCCGCGCAGGCCTGCAACACGCCCGGCGGCGGGGCGGCGTCATATATTTCCGCATAACATTCGTCGGCGATCAGAACGAAATCGTGCTCTCTGGCCAACCGGACGGCGTTCTTTAAATACGCTAGATCAGTAATCGCCCCTTGGGGGTTCGAGGGGGAGCATAGGTAGGCCATTGCTGTTTGATCGAGGGTTTCGCTGTCCAGCGCCTCAAAATCGGGGAGGAACCCGATCTCCGCGGTGGCCGACAAATAATAGGGTTCCGCCTGTTTCATGACCGCCGCGCCCACATAGACCTGATAGAACGGATTGGGGATCAGGACCAACGGCGGCTTGCCGTTGATCGCCGGGGGCACGCACAAATCACCCGCCATATAGAGGGCCTCCTTGGTGCCGGCGACCGGCAAAACGTGCGTGTCGATATCGACTAATCCGTTCGGCAAATGAAATCGCCGGGTCAGCCAGTCCGCGATGGCCTGCCGCAGGTCTGGCGTACCGCCGATGGGGGGGTATTTTCCCCACTCGCTCGCATGGGCGGCGACCGCCTCGGCGATTATGGCAGGCGACGGGTGTTGCGGCTCGCCCAAAGACATTACGAACGGCGCGACACCTTCCGGCGGATTGAGCGGATTGAGCAGCGCCCGCAACCGGTCAAACGGATAGTCCGTCAGGTTCTCGATGGTTGTATTGTGCATGCCCGTTCTGCGCGCCTGTTGTTCCTGTTCACCATGAAATGACCCCGCGCCCATGTCCTGAGCGCGGGGCGTTTCTGAAGGCCGCGGAGTTTAGCCCGCGCGGGTCATAGCCACAAGAGGCCCTGCGGGGTGGTGCAACACCGTCGGATCAGAGGGCTTCGCTGCCGGTTTCACCGGTCCGGATGCGAACCGCCTGGGCGACATCGAGGACGAAGATTTTGCCGTCTCCGATATTTCCTGAGTTGGCGGCCGATTGGATCGCCTCGACGACGGCGTCGACTTGAGAATCGTCCACCGCCACTTCGATCTTGGACTTGGGCACGAAACTGATCGCGTACTCAGCGCCCCGGTAGATTTCGGTGTGTCCTTTTTGACGCCCGAAGCCGGAGACCTCGCTGGCGGTTAGACCTTGAATGCCGATTCCGGTCAAAGCTTCGCGCACGGCGTCAAGTTTTGCGGGTTTGATAATAGCCATAACCATTTTCATGACATGGTTCCTTTCAATATTGAATCAGTGGGCGGAAAGACCTCCAGAGAACTAGAGGTCGTAGCCCCGCTCGCCGTGAGAGGTCAGATCCAGACCCTCGGTTTCTTCGTCTTCGTCGACACGCAGTCCGACCAAAGCTTTGACGATAAGCACGATGACATAGCTGGCGATGCCTGCCCAGACAATCGTGATGACCGTGGCCAGGAACTGACCCATGAACGCGGTGCCCATGGTAAGCCCCTCGGCCAGACCGTTGCCGCCAAGGCTCGAGTCAGCAAAGAATGACGTCAGCAGGATGCCAAGGATGCCGCCGACGCCGTGGACCGCAAACACATCGAGAGAGTCGTCGATATTCCAGGCGCGCTTCACCACATCGATCATGAAGAAGCAGATCACGCCTGCCAGCGCACCGAATACCAGCGCCCCGACCGGACCAACAAAGCCGGAACCGGGGGTGATGGTGGCGAGACCGGCGATCGCGCCGGTGGCGATGCCGACCAAGCTGGGCTTGCCGAATTTGATCCACTCGATGGTGATCCAGAACAGGCACGCGGTGGCGGCGGAAATATGCGTCACCGTCATGGCCATGCCGGCGGCGCCGTCGGCGGCCAGTGCGCTGCCCGCGTTGAAGCCGTACCAGCCGACCCACAACATGGCCGCGCCGATCATCACCATCCCCGGATTGTGGGGTGGGCGCAGATCGCTCGGAAATCCGGTGCGGCTGCCCAGCATTTTGGCGATCACCAGGGCGGCGATACCCGCGTTGGCGTGAACCACCAGGCCGCCAGCAAAGTCCATGGTGCCGACGCCTTTAAGCGAGTCGCTGATCCAGCCCATGTCGGCGAGAATGCCGCCGCCCCAAATCCAGTGGGTCGATGGGGCATAGATGAAGATCAGGAACAAGGCGCTAAACAGCATAACGGCGCTAAACTTGATGCGCTCCACATACGCGCCGACGATTAGGGCGGGCGTGATGATGGCGAAGGTCATCTGGAACATGAAGAACACGTTCTCCGGGATGTTGCCGGACAGTGTTTCCGTGGTGACGCCGGCCAGGAACATCTTGTCCAGGCCGCCCCACCAGGCATTGGCGCCGCCGAAAGCGATGGAATAGGCCAGCACCAACCATAGGATGGACATGCCGCAGCAAATGCCGAAGCACTGCATGAGGACCGAAAGTACGTTTTTGGATCGCACTAGGCCGCCGTAGAAAAGCGCCAGACCCGGCATGGTCATGAACAGGACCAACGCCGTGGCGGTAATTATCCAGGCCGTGTTGCCGTCGGACAATTTGTCGTCCTGGGCCAGGGCCTCGCCTGGCAGCGCTGTTGCGAACAGGGCTACAGCGATTGCCGGGAAAAAGTAACTCCATGATTTTTTGCAAAGTGTATGCATTGATCGTCCTCCACGTTGAGTGCCTCAGCATGGCGGACCCCCGAAAGCAAAATCCAGCAAACATGGAGGCCAATAAGACCCCTTCGCGGCTGGATCGGCTCAGATAGTGTTCGTAAGCGCCACGCTTGCCACCTCTCTTACAAATAGCGTGCCGAAACGGCGTAAACCCCATAAAATTAAGCAACGTCAATACCCTAGGGGCGATTTGTCGATTTGATGGCAGGGCTCGGCGCGCTGTAATTGGTCATTATTTAAGCAATTAGAGGCATTTGCATATTTTTTATACAAATGGACCGCCCCACGGCGTGGCAGGCGCGGGGCGGTCCGGGGTGGCGGGGTCCGAGGTTGTGGCGACGAACCGGCCGCCTGACGGCGGGACCCGAAGTGGAGGAGGTCCCGCCGATCTGGGGTAGGGAGGGTTAGTGCAGCATCTCTCCATGCTGGTTGAGGTCGAGACCCTCGGCTTCCGCATCCGCATCCACCCGCAGTCCGATGACCTTATCGATCACGAACAGGATGACCGCCGACGCCACACCGCTCCAGACGATGGTCGCGATGATGCCATAGATCTGAGTGCCGATCTGACCAATGTTGCCTTCAAGCGCGCCAGCGGTGCCACCGATCGCCTCGACCGCAAACACACCGGTCAGGATGGCGCCGGTGATGCCCCCGAGACCATGTACGGCAAAGACGTCAAGAGAGTCGTCATAGCCGAGCTTCGGTTTGAGGAAGGCAGCGCCCCAGTAGCAGATCACGCCCGCGATCAGGCCGATGAACAGCGCGCCCATGGGGCCGACAAATCCTGAGGCCGGGGTGATGGCGACCAGGCCGGCGACGGCGCCGGAAACCACACCCAACAGGGTCGGTTTCTTGTGGTGCATCCATTCGACAATCATCCAGGCGAGACCGGCAGCTGCCGCGGCAATTTGGGTAACCGCCATGGCCATGCCGGCGCCGCCGCCTGCGCTGACGGCTGAACCGGCATTAAAGCCGAACCAGCCGACCCACAGCAGAGAGCCGCCAATCATGGTCAGGCCCACATTGTGGGGCGCCAGGTTCTCGACACCGAAGCCTTTGCGCTTGCCGAGCATAATCGCGGCGACCAGCGCGGCGATGCCGGAGTTAATGTGCACGACCGTACCGCCGGCGAAATCAAGCACGCCGTCGGAACCCAGGAAGCCGCCGCCCCATACCCAGAAGGTAATCGGGGAGTACACGACCAATGACCAGATGCCGATGAACCATAACAGGGCGGAGAACTTCATCCGCTCCGCCACGGCGCCGGTAATCAGGGCCGCGGTGATGATGGCGAAAGTGGCCTGGAAAATGATGAACACGGTGTCAGGGATTGTGCCATTTATGGCGCCCACCGTGACATGGTTCAAGAAGGCCAGGTCCAGGTTCCCCACATAGGCGTTGCCGCCGTTGGAAAAGGCCAGGCTGTAGCCTGCCACCATCCAGATGATGGTCACCAGACAGGTGATGGCAAAACTTTGCATCAGCGTGGCCAGCACGTTCTTCTTGCGGACCATGCCTGCGTAGAAAAGCGCCACACCCGGGATGGTCATCATTAAAACAATGACGGTAGAGGTCAGCATCCACGCTGTGTCGCCGCTATCGAGTTTGGGTTTGGCGTCCTGCGCCAACACCGGGTCAGCCGCAAAAAGGGCTGCCGTGGCGAGGCCGAAGAGACTAAGAATTTTCATGGAAGTACGCATGTCGGTTTCTCCTATAGGGCTTCTTCACCGGATTCGCCGGTACGAATTCGCACCGCCGTACCCAGTTCCAGGACGAAGATTTTTCCGTCTCCAATGTTCCCGGAGTTGGCGGCCGTTTTGATGGCCTCGATGGCCGTGTCTACCTGTGCATCGGGCACAGCAACCTCGACTTTGGTTTTGGGAACGAAGCTAATCGCGTATTCCGCACCCCGGTAAATTTCCGTGTGTCCTTTTTGACGGCCGAACCCGGACACTTCACTGGAGGTCAGGCCGGTGATACCCGCATCGACGAGGGCCTCCCGAACGGCTTCCAGCTTGGCCGGCTTGATAATCGCCATGACGAGTTTCATCGGATGGCTCCTTGTTACAGTTAAAAAAATGCCACACCTGGCGTGTGCGTTTCCCCCCGAAGGCACGCAGGCATAGCCCAGAAAGCGCTCACAACGGCGTTCAACGGCAAAGGTCATTTCAAGTTCCGTGCCAAACTTAATTATTCCAATTATATCAATGGATTAGACAATATTTGTTCAGAGAGGCAGCCTAAAAAATGCCTAATTTTTATTCATTAACGGATATAAATAACAATATGCATAAAAATTATGCATAAAAGAGACTAGACATTCCCCGGCCCAAGCTCGCATATGGCGGTTCCACTGCATTTTGATGATCGGGGGCGTTCATTTTGGTCGAATCTCAAACGGACATCGTGATTGTTGGTGCGGGCCTGGCCGGCGGCGTGATGGCCGTGGCTTTGGCGTCCGCCGGCTTGCGTTGTGTTCTGGTTGATCACCAGCCGGCGCCGGAACAATTGGCGCCGGAATTTGACGGCCGGGCCTCGGCGATTGCCCAAGCGCCCAAGCAGATGCTGGACAGTCTGGGGATTTGGCGGTGCGTTCCGGCCGAAGAGTCGCCAATCCTGGATATCCGCGTTTCGGATGGGGACTCCCGGTTGTTTCTCCATTATGACCACGAAGAAGTGGGCGCGCCGGCGCTGGGTTACATGGTGGAAAACAGACACCTGCGATTTGCTATTCAGCAAGCAGTTGAAGAGAGCGAGCGCCTACAACTAATCGCCCCCGCTGAAATTTCCTCAATTGAGGCGGGACCTGATGACGTGTGCGTGACCCTTGCCGGCGGGGAGCGGATCTCGGCTCACATGGTCATTGCCGCTGATGGCCGCCAGTCGAAAACCCGGGAGAGTGCGAGCATTCAAGTCACCGCCTGGGACTATGGCCAGACAGGTTTTGTCTGCACGGTCGCCCATGAACATCCCCATCAGAACGTCGCCCATGAGAGATTCCTGCCGGCCGGCCCGTTTGCGATCCTGCCGCTCACCGGTAACCGCGCATCAATCGTATGGACCGAAAAAGAGCCTGCCGCCGCTCATATCAAGTCGCTTGATGATGACGATTTCATGGCGGCGCTGGCTCGGCGCTTCGGTGATTTCCTCGGAGAACTGGAATTGGTGTCGCCCCGCTGGGCGTATCCCTTATCTCTGCAATTTGCCCGGACCAGCACGGCTGATCGCCTGGCGCTGATTGGTGATGCGTCCCACGCCATGCATCCGATTGCCGGACAGGGGTTGAACATGGGTCTCCGGGATGTGGCGGCGCTGGCCGAGGTGCTGACCGATGCGCACCGGCTTGGTCTCGATATCGGGGCGGCGCATGTGCTGGCGGGCTATGAGCGCTGGCGCGGCTTTGACAATATGTTGATGCTGGCGTCGACCGACGGATTAAATAGATTGTTCTCCAACGACCTGCCGCCGGTTCGTCTGGCCAGGGACTTAGGCCTCGCTGTGGTCAATAAAATCGGGCCCCTGAAAAAAACCTTCATGCGGCACGCCATGGGTCAATCGGGGAATTTGCCGCGCCTACTTAAAGGCCAGGCACTTTAAATGCGGGCGGAATAGCTTGAGCCCCAAAGTCAGAAGCTTGGCTATCCTGGCTTTCTGTGAAGTCGCCGTCATGGCGCTCTGGTTTTCCGCCTCGGCCGTGTTGCCGTCGATCATGGCGGAGGTCGATCTCGGTCACACGTTTGCCTCGCTTTACACCAGCGCGGTGCAGGCCGGGTTTGTCGCTGGCACGTTGATCAGCGCCGTGCTGGGTCTGGCGGACAGGCTGAAGCCGCAGCGGTTTTTCATGGTCTCCGCCCTTATTGCCGCCATCGCCAACGGGGCGATCCTTTGGCTCGATCCGGCGTCGCCTATGGTGATTGCCATGCGATTTATCACCGGGGCCTGCATGGCCGGCGTTTACCCGGTGGGGATGAAGATGGCGAGCACCTGGGCCAAGGGCGATCTCGGCCTGCTGGTGGCGATCCTGGTCGGTGCGCTGACCTTGGGCTCAGGCTTTCCCCACATGTTCAATGCGTTCGGCGGGATCGACTGGCGGCTTACCATCGGCCTGTCGTCGGGCGTCGCCCTGTCCGCCGCCTTTCTGATTCATCTTGTGGAGCTCGGCGCGCCGCCGGCCAAGTCGCCACCGTTTAATCCCCGCCATCTGTTTACCGCCTTCTCCTCTAAATCCCTCAGGTTGGCGAACTTCGGCTACCTTGGTCATATGTGGGAGCTCTACGCCATGTGGGCCTGGCTGGGCGTGTTCCTGGACGCCAGTTTCCGAATATCGGGCGGTAGCGACCCGGCGTTCTGGGCGCGGCTAGCGACGTTTTTGTCCATCGGAGTCGGCGGCGTCTTCGGCTGTTTGCTGGCGGGCTATCTGGCGGACCGCCACGGCCGGACCACAGTAACCATGACCGCCATGACGGTCAGCGGCGCCTGCGCCTTGCTGGCCGGTGCGTTGTTCGGCGCGCCGCCAACCCTGTTAACGCTGGTGTGCGTCATCTGGGGCATCTCCATTGTCGCCGATTCCGCCCAGTTCTCGGCGAGCGTCGCGGAGCTCTCCGATCCGCAGTTCGTCGGCACCATGTTGACCGTGCAGACCTGCGCCGGATTTTTGCTGAGACTGATCACCATTCATCTGATGCCAATTCTGGTCGAGACGACAAATTGGCAAATTGCCTTTGCGGTTTTGGCGGCAGGGCCGGTCTTCGGCGTGTGGTCAATGGCGCGGCTGCGCCGGCATCCGGATGCGGTGAAGCTGGCCGGCGGGCGGCGCTAGCCCAGAATTTTTTCGATCGTGTTGGCCAATTCGTCCCGGTTGAACGGCTTGGCCAGACGGGGAAATTCGCCGATGCGGGACGAAATTTCGGGATTCTTGATATCTGAGTACCCGGACATCAACAGCACCTTGACGTCCGGCAGGCGGCGGCGCACTTCGTCGGCCACACTGATGCCGGTCCGGCCGCCGGGCAGAACCACATCGGTCAACAGAAGGTCAACATTGTCGTCCTCGGTGACGGCGTGCAGTGGCTCCCTGCCGTCTTCGCCATTCAGGACGTGATAGCCGATACTGTGCAGCATATCGATGACTGTATCGCGGACGGTTTCGTCATCCTCGACCAGCAAAATACTCTCGCCGTGTCCGGCGGTTGGTTGGGCCTCTTCTTCTTTCAGGGGTTGGGCCTCGCCTTCGGCAGATCGGGGGAAATAAAGCTTCACGGTCGTCCCTTCGCCGGGCGAGCTCAGGATATCGACCGCGCCACCGGCCTGCTTGACCATGCCCATGACCATGCTGAGACCCAATCCATTTCCTTCCCCTTCGCCTTTCGTAGTGAAGAAGGGGTCGAACACCAAATCGATATGATCCTCGGAAATGCCAGAGCCCGTGTCGGCGACAGAAACACACACAAAATCTCCATCCAGAGGCTCGGAGTCGGAAAGATTTTTTGCAGAATCGAGCGTCAGGTTCTCACCACGGATGGTCAACGTACCGCCGTCTTGCATGGCGTGTCTGGCGTTGATTCCCAAATTCAAAATGGCGTTCTCAAACTCGCTTTTATCAATGGCGATGGGCCATAAATTCGGATCGAGAGACCAAACGATCTCGACGGTCTCGCCCAGGGATCGCTGCATCAAATCCTTCAGGCCATCCGCCATATCGTGAATCGAAACGGTTTCGGCTTCCGACGACTGGGTTCGGGAGAACTCCAGCATGCGGTTGACCAGAGCGCTGCCCCTTTCCACGGCTTCCATGGCGGAGCAGAGCCGGTCCTCGTTGTTGTCGTCATCGGGCCGCAGCATCACCAATTGGATATTGCCGGTGATCACCGACAGCAGGTTGTTGAAGTCATGTGCGATACCGCTGGTGAGATGGCCGATGGCTTCCATTTTCTGGGCTTGCTGGAGCTGACGCTCCATCAAGCGTTCGTTGGTCACATCCGAACAGACAACAACCAGACTGCCGTCCGCAAGGATTGATCGGCGTACCCGGTACACTTCCCCTTCGCTGGTCGTGTTGTAGTGGGTGGGCGTTTCGGCGGGGCCATTATCGCCGCCTGCTTCGTCTGCAGACGTGAGAGCGTCGCGAGACTCCACGATGTACCCGCCGGCATCTCTGATCTCCCGGTATTCCCGCATGGTTAAGCCGGGCCGGAGAAACGGTGAAACATCCGGGTTCATTTTCCGGAAGCGGCGGTTACAGGCAACAAACCGGTGGCTGGCGTCCCAAATGATAATCCCGTCCGTCAGGTTCTCTAACGCCTCGAAATAAATATGCTCCAAGGCCCCGGCTACGCCGCGAGACGATTCGGGCCGGGCGGTCACCCGGATGGAGCCGATATAACCTGGCGCACCGCCCGCCGTGCCGCCGGTCGGCACGCCGCTCACCGCGACGGGGCGTTCCAATCCGTCCGCGCCGACGAGGCGGCAGTGGATATCCCTGAAAGAGGCCCTGTCCTCCATGGCCGATTTCAAATTTACTGTCTCGGGGGTGAGACCCCAGATCGGCTGACCAAGTAAGCTCTCCCCCAAGGTATGAGGGTCACCGGTCGGCGTCGCGTGGACTTTCTGAATGATGTGATTGTGGTCGGCTTCCCAGAACAGATCGACCGAAGCCGACAGCAAGGTCGTCATGATGGCATTGGCCGCTTCATGATCGTTTCCCCGCTCTGCGACCAGCTTTTCCAGGATCCGGTTCACACCCTTACAACCTCAATGACTTTACGTTATCGTTGATATGTCACCCTTATAGTATGGGTTCGCCGAATTTCTGGCAATTTGCTCAAATACTTCAATATGTTTCAGCAGGGTAAGATTGGGCAGAAATTCCCGGAAACTAAGCCGAAAAACCCGGCCGTTCCGGTCACTTCTCCGAGAGCCAGGTGTCGATCAGCCAGCGAGAGATGGAATAGCCGGGCGGCGGCAGGATATTGCCTTCCTCCGCCATCTCGTGGACTTCGTCCCGGGAGAACCAGCGCGCATCTAAAAGTTCGTTGTCGATCAGGTCCACATCCACATTTACGCCCACAGCACGGAAGCCCAGCATAATCGATGCCGGGAAGGGCCAAGGCTGAGACGCCTGATAGATTTGTTCCACGGTGTGAATGCCGGTTTCCTCATAGACCTCGCGGGCGACGGCGTGCTCCAGCGATTCGCCCGGCTCCACGAAACCGGCGATAGTCGAATAGCGCAGCCCCTGAAACCGCTTGTTGTGGCCCAGCAGGCACTTTTCTTCGCTTGGGTGGGTGACCAGCATGATCACTGCCGGGTCGGTGCGGGGAAAATGGCTCCGGCCACAGTCCTCGTTCGAACATTTGCGTTCATGACCGCTGCGCCGGCTGATCGTCGGACTGCCGCAAGCGCCGCAATACTGATGGGTGCGGTTCCAATAGCTGAGCGCCCGCGCATACGCCAGATAGCCGGCTTCTGTGGACTCTACGGTAGAGGCCAGCCGGCGCAAATCTTCAAACGATGCGCCGTCAGGCAAGGGCGCGTCTTCAGGGGCGTCCAGATGCGACAGTTCGGCGCCGTAGTAAGCGACGCCGCCCTCCAGGCCCAAGAAAATAAGGATGGAAGCGTTCTCCTCGAACCAGGCGGCGTCTGATCGATCCAATTTGACGGCGCTGGGTTTGTCCAGCCAGACCAGACTCCTGTCGCGCCAGACGGGCAGAACAATTTCCCGAACGCCCGCCAAATCAGGGTGTTGCTGGTCCGGTTCCTGCCGTAGATGAGCCGCCCGATCAAGAATTGCCCGGTCGAAGTAGAAACGTTCGTTCATGGCGGCGAAATTTACACAGACAGGCCCATTGCGCAATCACCCCGTTGTCGGCTTCCGATCAAAATGGTTTTTCCCGGCCTTCGGGTTTTGGAGTAAATTTGCCCTGCATGACGCTGCTTCCCACATTCCTTCAAAGTTTTCGTCGCCGCAGACGCGCTTCATTGACTGCGTGGGCGCTTTTGCTGTTGGTGGTGTCGGGTCTCAGCGCCTGCATCTCGCCTCATCAAACAGACATTTTCACGGCACTTGATACGAAGGGATTTGTGACAAATCAGGCGGAGGTGGTGGCTGCAGCCGACTGGAAAGAGGCCTTCATCATCGAAATTCAAATCCGTCAGAACGAATTCAACCCGGCGATAATCCGGCTGTTTCAGGGCGAGCCGTATATTTTGATCGTGGAGAACAGGGATCAAATTCCTCACATTCTGGCCTCGACGGAATTTTTCAAGACCACGGCGATTCGCAAAGTCCTGACCGAGAAGGAAGAAATTAGCGGCGCGAACCTGATCGGCCTCCATCTTAGTCCCGGTGAAATCAAGGAAATCCATTTCGTGCCAGTTTTGGACGGATGGTACGATTTCGAAGGATCCCATGGCGGCCCGGCCGTCTACCTAGGCGACAGGTATTTTGCCCCATGGAGTCACGGCGCCCGGCGCGGCATGGTCGGGGCCTTCATCGTCGAGCCGTAATCTTGTTCAACCGGCGCAACAAATTGACGCCCCGGCATTCGGTCTTGCCTCGCCTCCCCCTTCACCTGCTATATTTCGATTGGGAGATCGGCCGTGGACGGACCGCTCGCCAACCCGGTCAGGTCCGGAAGGAAGCAGCCGTAACGAGTTTCGTCCGGGTCGCGTGTCCGGTCTCCTTTTCCCGCCGGCCCCGCACAATTAGCGGCCGATAGATGACCGACAGCGACTCAATGAACGATGAACCACAATTGATCTCCGGGGAGCCCGACCAGCCCGGCAAGGAGTCGGGGTCGTATCGGGTGCTGGCGCGAAAATACCGGCCGGAAAATTTCCATGATCTGATCGGCCAGGACGCTATGGTGCGCACCCTGACCAACGCCTTTGATTCGGGCCGTCTGGCTCATGCCTTTATTCTCACGGGCGTCAGGGGTGTGGGAAAAACCACCACCGCCCGGATCATTGCCCGGGCGCTCAACTGCATCGGCCCTGATGGCAACGGCGGACCGACGATTGATCCCTGCGGCAAATGCGAGATGTGCACGTCTATTTCCGAGGACCGGCTGGTCGATGTGATGGAGATGGACGCCGCCAGCCGCACCGGCGTCGACGATGTGCGGGAACTGATCGAAGGCGTACGCTACAAGCCCGTCGCCGCACGCTACAAAGTCTATATTATCGACGAAGTGCACATGCTGTCCCGCAACGCGTTCAATGCGTTGTTGAAGACGCTGGAAGAACCGCCGGAGCATGTAAAGTTCGTCTTCGCTACGACGGAAATTCGCAAAGTGCCGGTGACGGTATTGTCCCGGTGCCAGCGTTTTGATTTACGCCGGGTGGATGTGGAGACCTTGTCCAAGCATTTCACCGGCATCGCGGAAAAAGAGAACGCCCAAATCTCCGCGCCGGCCATCGCGCTCATCGCGCGGGCGGCGGACGGCTCGGTCCGGGACGGCCAAAGTCTGTTGGATCAAGCCATTGCCACCGGCGCGATGGATGGCGGAGAGCTCACCGACGTAGATGTGCGAGACATTCTCGGCCTTGCCGACCGGGAGCGCAGTTTTGATCTCTTGGAACAGGTCATGGCCGGCGATGTCGCGACGGCGCTCGACACGCTGACCGAGGATTACACCAACGGCGCGGACCCGCTGATCGTGCTGCAGGATTTGTTGGATGTTGTGCATTGGCTGACCCGGGTGAAGGTCACCCCGGCCCTGGCGGATGATCCCTCCAATGCTGAAAGTGACCGGGTGCGCGGCAAGGACCTGTCGGCCCGGCTGTCCATGGCGGCGCTCAGCCGCGCATGGCAAATGCTCTTGAAGGGCCTACGCGAAGCCCAAACCGCGCCCATGCCCATCCAGGCGGTGGAAATGATTTTGGTGCGGCTGGCGTATCTCAGCGACCTGCCGAGCCCGGCGGACGCGGTTCAGACATTGCAGGATGGCGGCGGCGCTGACCCCGCGTCATCCGGTCCCGCTCCTTCGGGCGGCAATGGCGGCGGCGCGCGCGCGGTCGCCGGCGGTCATATTCAAGCGGCGGCCCAACCGGTCGCGGCCGAACCGCAGGCAGTCGCCAAACCGGAACCGGCGTCTTTCGAGGACGTGGTGGCGCTCGCCGATCAGATGAACGAGCGCACGCTCCGGGTGGACTTGGTCAACAATGTGCATTTGGTCGCGTTTGAACCGGGCAAGATCGGCATCCGCCTGACCGAAAATGCCGCGCCCAATCTGGCGGACCGGCTTCGGAAATTTCTCAACGATCAGACCGGCCGCAACTGGTCTGTGCTGATCACCCAGGAAGCCGGCGCCCAAACCCTGCGCCAGCAGGAAGATGCGGAGAAAGCGGCGCGCCGCGCCGAGGTGGCCAAACACCCGATGATGCAGGCCATGCAGGATGTGTTTCCCGGCGCGGAGCTGGAAGACATCCGCACCATCGGCGGACCCCCCGTGGATGAGGACGCCCCGCCGCCTGACGACGAGGAAGGAGAGACCGACACATGAAGAATCTCGGTCAAATGATGAAGCAAGCCCAGGAAATGCAGGCCAAGATGACGGAAATGCAGGATTCCCTGGGCGATTTGGAAGTCACCGGTTCTGCCGGCGCCGGCATGGTCGAGGTGACCATGACCGGCAAGAACGAGGCACGCCGGATCAAGATTGATCCGTCATTGGCCGGGCCAGATGATATCGAAGTGCTGGAAGACCTCATCGTCGCCGCCATCAACGACGCCAAAGCCAAGGTCGAGGTCCGGGTGCAGGAAAAAATGTCGGAGCTCACCGGCGGGCTGCAATTGCCGCCCGGCTTCAAGCTGCCGTTCTAGACGTTTGAAGGCGTTCCTTGGCTACCACTGATATTGATCGGCTGATCCAGCTCCTGGCGAAACTGCCGGGGCTCGGCCCCCGGTCCGCCCGTCGGGCGGCCCTGCATCTGATCCGCAATCGGGAACAGCTTCTCCGCCCCCTGGGCCAGGCTATGGAGCAGGCGGCGGACAATGTGCGGACGTGTTCCAACTGCGGCAATCTGGATACGGCGGATCCCTGCGCAATTTGTGTCGATCCGAAGCGGGACGGCGCGACCATCTGCGTGGTCGAAGAAGTGGCCGACCTGTGGGCGCTCGAACGGACCTCGGCCTTCAGCGGGCACTATCATGTACTTGGCGGCGTGCTGTCGCCCCTGGACGGGATCGGCCCGGAAGACCTGAACCTGGCGGGCTTGATTTCCCGCGCCGGCGCGGAAAATGTCAAAGAAGTGATTCTGGCGACAAGCGCCACAGTAGACGGCAAAACCACGGCGCATTATGTCACCGACCGGCTGGCGGATGCGGGCGTCACGGTCTCGGCGCTCGCCCACGGCATCCCCGTCGGCGGCGAACTCGACTATCTGGATGATGGGACGCTGTCTGCCGCGCTGAAGGAGCGGCGGAACTTCTAACTTAACCCCGCATCCACTTGACCAGGTTATCGGCGGCGGCGGTCAACAGGCCTGAATCCGTGCTGCAGGCGACGAACTGGAAGCCCCAGCTGATATAGCGTTTCGAATCTTCGGCATTGCCGGCCAGGATTCCGGGCGCCTTGCCCGCGTCCCGGATGATCTTGCCGGCGTTCTCGATTTCCTTTTGCACGTCTTCGTGGGCCGGGTTACCCAGATGGCCGAGGGACGCCGACAGGTCCGACGGCCCGATGAACACGCCATCAATACCGTCGGTGTTGGCGATGGCCTCCAACTGCTTGAGGGCCGATCCGGTTTCCACCTGGACCAGGATGCAAATCTCGTCTTGGGCCTTGTGCAGGTAATCCTTGGTCCGGCCATAGCGGCTGGCCCGCGTCGAGCCGGCGACACCTCGTAATCCATCCGGGGGGTAGCGGCAGCTTTTCACCGCTTCCGCGGCTTCGTCGGCTGTCTGCACAAACGGGATGAGGATGGTCTGCGCGCCGATATCCAGCACCTTCTTGATCAGCACTCGGTCGTTCCAGGCGGGCCGCACCGCGTGGGACGCCGTACCGCCGGTCGCCGCTTGCAAGAGCGGCAGCACGCTCGCTACTTCAATCGGGGAATGTTCGGTGTCGAACAGAATCCAGTCGAAGCCCGCCCCGGCGATGATCTCGGCGGTGATCGGGCTGCACAGGCTGGACCAGAGACCCAACTGAACCTCGCCGTTGGCGAGCGCTTTTTTGAACGTGTTTTCCTGCATGATCTTGAGCCCTAGACGAACTGAATGGCGACGCCGCCGAGCGGGCCGAAGTCGGCGTGCAGTGTGTCGCCTTTTTCCGCCCACACAGGCCGGGTGAAGGAACCGGACAGCATCATGTGCCCGGGCTCAAGGGTCACATCAAATGGCGCCAGCTTGTTGGCGAGCCAGGCGATGGCCATGGCCGGATGACCGAGCACCCCGGCGGCCAAGCCGGATTCCTCGATTTCCGAGTTGCGGTAGAAGGCCGCGCCAACCCAGCGCAGGTCTACATCGTCGGGCCGCACCGGCCGGCCGCCGATGACCAGCCCGGCCGCCGCGCCGTTGTCGGCGACGGTATCGAAAATCTTTCGCGGGTTCTGGATGCGGGCGTCGATGATCTCGATGGAGGGGACCACATAGTCGGTGGCGCGCATGACGTCGATCAGCCCGACTTCCGGCCCTTTCAGCGGCTCTTTCAGAACGAAGGTCAGTTCCGGCTCCACCCGGGGAACACAGAAATCCTCGAACTTCACTTTTGCGCCATCGTTCAGCAGCATCGTATCAAGAATGTAGCCATAGTCGGGTTCGTCGATGCCGGTGGAGGCCTGCATGGCTTTGGAGGTAAGGCCGATCTTGTGGCCCACGACTTTCGCGCCCTCTTTGACAAAGTGATCGGCGATGGCGGAGGAAATGGCGTAAGAGTCTTCGACCTCGATCTCCGGGAAGGTGGTGGAGAGCTGCACCGCCTGTTTCTTGGTGCGGTGGGCTTCGAGCAACGTGTCGACCGCCTGTTGGAATTGATCGTCAGTGAGCATGGTATCCTCCGTGATGTCGTGGCCCGGCTCTGTCCCGGCCTTATCCTGATCTGGCGAGGCGCAACTTTGGCCGAGCGCCCGGCAAAAGGCAAGTGGGGCACGGGCCCGGCGTTTTACCCAATCAACTCCTCTGTTAAAGTGCCGCCCCCGACTGTGGCGACGAGGACGAACGATGGCTGATGAAGATGTTTCCGGCGTAGAGATTTTGTCTCCCGACGGCGCGATTGCGCCCACGGGCACCTGGTCCGTCGGCGCGCGGGCGGGGGACTATGTGTTCATTGCCGGTATGCGAGGGATTGATCCCAACACCAACGAGCTGGTGGAGGGGGACGAGGCCAGGATTACGCAAGCCTTCCGCAATATGGAGCTGATCGCCGCTTCGGAAGGCGCCAGCCTGTGGGACGCCGTGCGCCTGACCGTCTATGTGACCGACATGAACGCCTACCGGCCCATCGTCAACGCGGTGCAGGAAAAGCTGTGGGAGGGCGGGCCCTATCCGCCACGCACGATCCTGGAAGTTTCGGCGCTGAACCAGAACGATATCTTCGAAGTGGAGGGGACGTTTTACGTCGGCCCGACGGACGACTAACGCCGGCTACTCTGCTGCCGATTGCTGGTGGGCGAGCTGACCCGTGAGCCAGGCCTCGATCACCGGCTCCAGGTTTTCGTATTCCTGATACCCCACCGTCAGGTAGGCGAAACCGTTTTTGTCGTTGACCACCACGGTCGGGAAGCCACTGACACCCAAGCGCTGGGCGAAGTAAAAATCCATCTGGGTCTTTTGCCGCATCTCGTCGGACGGAGAGCGCGTGGCGAAATCTTCCTTGTCGAGCCCGAACTCCCCGGCCAGATCGATGAGAACGTCTTGTTGGGTGACATCCCGGTTCTCGGCGTAGAACGCGCCTTGCAGATGGGTGAAGAAATTGAGCGCCGTCTTGTTCCCCGCCATCTCGCGGGCGGTGACGGCGGCGCGGCAGGCGGCCTCTGTGTTGTAGACGAAATCATCGCGGTTCAGGATGTCGAATTTGAACGGTTGGCCCGACCGTTCGCCGATCTCCCGCCAGTGGTCGTCCAGGAATCTCTTGCGTTCATCGTCCTGGGGTTCGGTCCAGTCTGTATGCAGCCCGCCGACCACCAGCGTGGTTACGGCGCGGCCCTCGCACTGTTCCTCCAGTTTGCGCTTGGTCGGCGCAAACCCATAGCACCAGGAGCACATGGGATCGCCCACATAGATTAGTTCCTTGTCCCGTCCGTCCATAAAATCATCCTCCGGACGTCACTATAGGCCTCAATTTAGTTCTGACAAACGCCTGCCCGCGCTACAGACCATTGTCATGAAAGTGTCACGGAGCCGTCACCGATGTGTCATCGGGGGATACTAGATTGGGTCCTGCAACGACGCCGGACGGTGCAACGCCGACGGCAAGAAGCAGAAAGAACCCTGAAACACGCCTATACACACCTCGACACGTCACAACACACCCTTAAATCCGGCTTCGTCCCCCGCGCAGCCGGATTATTTTTTTGCTCTTGTTTCGTTAAGCGGAAAGGGGTGAGGGTTCGGCGGCGGCAGACCGCTGCGCCCGTTCGCTGGCGGACTTGAGCTGGCCGCAGGCGGCCATGATGTCCCGGCCCCGGGGCACCCGGATCGGCGCAGAGAGGCCGTTCTCATTGAGGATTTCAGAGAATTTTCTGATCACATGGTGAGAGGAACATTCATACTTGGCCCCCGGCCACTTGTTGAACGGGATCAGGTTGATCTTGGCGGGAATGCCTTTCAACAGCCGGACCAGTTCCTTGGCATCGGCTGCGGAATCATTCACGTCCTTCAGCATCACATATTCAAAGGTGATGCGCCGGGCGTTGTTCGCGCCGGGATAGGCCCGGCAGGCGGCCAGCAGGTCTTTGATCGGATACTTTTTGTTGATGGGGACCAGCACGTCCCGTAGGTCATCCCGGACCGCATGCAGAGACACCGCCAGGCCCACCCCCAATTCTTCGCCCACCCGCTGCATCATCGGCACCACGCCCGAGGTCGAGAGCGTGATCCGGCGCTTCGACAGCGCAATGCCTTCCGGGTCCATGATGATTTTCAACGCCTGGGCCACCGCGTCATAATTATAGAGCGGCTCGCCCATGCCCATCATGACGATGTTGGACAGCATGCGCCCTTCCGGCGGCGACGGCCATTCGCCATAGGTATCCCTCGCGATCATCATCTGGCCGACGATCTCGGCGGGTTCCAGATTGCGCACCAGACGCTGGGTGCCCGTATGGCAAAATTTACAGGTCAACGTGCAGCCTACCTGGGATGAGATACAGAGCGCCCCCCGGTCTTCTTCGGGGATGTAGACGGATTCCACCTCGTTGCCGTCGTCGGTGCCCAACAGCCATTTGCGGGTGCCGTCCTCTGATAATTGCTCGGTCACCACGCGGGGCCGGCGTAATTCAAAATGTTCGGCCAGGGTCTCCCGCAGGCCTTTGGACAGGGTTGTCATCTCGGCAAAGTTGGTCTCGCCCCGGAAATAGATCCAGTGCCAAAGCTGCTTGGCCCGGAACGGCTTCTCGCCCAGAAGCGCCAGCTCCGCCGCCAGCTCGTCCCGGCTGAGGCCGATGAGATTTTTTTTGTCTTCGCTCAAGTACGTGATCCGGCGTTTATTTCACGCCGCAGGCCTTGCCGATGGTGCGGTAGGCGGCGGTGAAGCCTTTCAGGGAATAGGTGTCGACCGTTTTGGTGCCGCGCGAGGAAAAGCCGGTCACCACCATGGAGCGGCCCCGGATCATCGCCCGGGTCAGGGACCGGTCGGTTTTGGAATCCTTGGCCCAGGCGGCTTCTTTATCGGTGAACAGCTTGTAGACCTGGCCGTCGATATTGACCAAGACCTCGCTGTCCTTGCGGTAGGTATAGCCCGCGCGGAACTCCACCACGTCCCGGCTTTTCTCGCCGGGCCGGTGGGTGACCAGCACCAAGGCATCGCCGCGCTTTTGGTAATTACCCGTTTCCTTTATCGGCGCGCTGGCGATATAGCAGGTCAGCGAGGCGCCGGCGCCGTCCTTAAAGGCGCTCCAATCGCCGGAGTTCGCCAAAAACGACTGCGCCGAGACGGACGCGCCCGGCAAAACCAGCGCCGCGAAAAAGGTTAGAGAGATCAGAAGCCGTCGCATGCTCATCCGTTATCCACCATCTCCATAAATTCTTCCACTTCCGCCGCCGGCGGCTCTGCCCGAAATGCGTCCATCTTGGTGATCGACGCCGGCGTGCCGAATTCGGACTTGGGCATCGGTTCCGGTTCGCCGCCGGGCATCACCGGCCGGCGGGCGTGCCGGCCCAGGCTCATCAGCCGGTCATACATCACAATCGCGCCGGCCACACCCAAATTGACGCAGAATTTTGTCGGAATTTTGACCGTATAGGTGCAGCGTTCCAAAATTTCAGGGGACAGCGACCCACGTTCCGGTCCCAGCACATAGGCCGCCATCTGCGGGTGGCGAAAACTCGGTAATTCCGCCGCGTCGTCCAAAAGTTCGATCCCCACCAGCTCGCACTTGTCTGGCAGGATCAGGCCGGCGGCGTTGGGAAATTGATAAAACGGCACGTGCCCCGGTGTTTTGGAGGTGTCGGACAATCCGCCTTCCCGCGCCTGATACTTGGCGTCCACGGTAAACACAAAGCTCGCGCCGAACGCGTGGGCGGAGCGGAACAAGCCCCCCACGTTCATTGATTTGCTGACGCTTTCCACGCCGATGCCGAAATAACCGCGCATGGCGGCCAGTCTAACCAGATTCGCCCGGTACGTAAAAGCGGGGGTTTATGAATGACGTTTGCTGAACAGGGGGTTCGCGCGCGGGCCCTCCCCATGCCGATGTGCTTCGGCCGTATTGCGGCGGTCCCGCAATTCCCCCATGATCGACACCAGACCTTTCCGGCGGATTTTTTCCGCAGCTGCGGCGTTACTGTACAGAGATATGTGGGTAAGACGTTTACGACTTTGGTCAGGGCTTCTGGTGGCGGCGTATGTGATCCCCCATCTGATCAATCATGCCCTGGGCCTGGTGTCCCTGCAGGCCATGGAGGCCATGCGGCAGGCGCTGGCCGTGGTTTGGCAAGGCCCGCCGGGCGGCTGGATTCTCATGGCCGCCTTCCTGACACACTTTTTCCTGTCGCTCTTTGCCCTGTTCAGCCGGTCAACCCTCCGCATGCCGTTGTGGGAAGGGGTGCAGATTGGGCTGGGCCTTTTGATCTTTCCGCTGATTCTGGTGCATGTGATCGGCACCGCCGTCGTCGGTGCGTTGCTGAATTTCGATCCGACCTATGAATATGTCATCACGTCCATATGGGTGGCCGATCCGATCCGGGGTGTGCAGCAGACCTTCATGATGATCATCGTCTGGGGCCATGTCTGCATGGGCCTGCATTTCTGGCTGCGTTTGAAAGCTTGGTACCGGAAATGGGTGCCGTTTTTCTTCGGGGCGGCGATCCTGATTCCGGTTTTGGCGTTCCTGGGTTTTGCGCGCGTGGGCCGGCAATTGTCCGAGGTCGCGCTGGACGATCCGGATTTCTTCAAGAGGGTCTATGCGCCTCTGCGCGATCATGAGTACATGATGGAGGACCTCAGCGCGCTGGAGCCCAACATCCTCTACATCGTGTTTGCGCTCATCCTGTCGGTCTTTGTCGCCCGGGTTGTCCGCCATTTTTACCGCAACCGGCATGGCGTGTACCACCTAGGCGTTCCCGATGGACGCAGCCTCAATGCGCCGGTCGGCCAGACCGTTTTGGAAACGCTGCGTTTTGCCGGCGTGCCCCACGCCTATGTCTGCGGCGGCCGGGGCCGCTGCACCACCTGCCGGGTGCATGTGGGCGAGGCGCACACGGAATTGCCGGCGCCCGAAGACGTGGAGAAGCAGGCGCTCACGAGGATTGAGGCGGAGCCCGAGGTGCGGCTGGCCTGCCAGCTTCGGCCCCGGCACGACCTCTCCATCCAGCCGCTGCTGCCGCCGACGGCGACGGCCCAGGACGCCAACCGGGCAGGCGGCATCCAGGGCCGGGAACAGTCAATCGCCATTATGTTTTTGGATATTCGCGGCTCGACAAAATTGGGCGAAGAGAAATTGCCGTATGATGTGCTGTTCATCCTCAATCAATTCTTTGCCGAGATGGCCGCCGCCATCGCTGAAACTCATGGCCACTATGCGCAGTTTACCGGCGACGGACTGATGGCGATTTATGGCGCGGACGGGACCATTGAAGATGGCTGCCGGAACGCGATCGCCGGGGCGGTGGCCATGACCCGGCGGCTGGGCGAATTGAATGAACGGCTGGAGCGGGAACTAAAGGAGCCGCTGCGCATGGGGATCGGCATCAACTGCGGTGATGTCATCGTCGGCACCATGGGTCCGCCCACGGCGCAGAACTTTTCCGCGATCGGGGACGATGTCAACGTCACGGCCCGTCTGGAATCTTTGACGAAAGAATTCGGCGTGCCGTTGATTGTGTCTGAAAGCGTTGCCAGTTTTGCCGGCCTGGACATGAGCGGCTATGAAATTCATCAAACGCCGGTCCGGGGCCGCGACGAACAGGTTTGTATCTATGCCATCAAAGACCCGATGAGCCTACCGCTTGACCCCAGCTGACGCCGGGACTTACTGCGCCGGTTGCGGAAGCGGTTCGCCCTTGGGGTGAATTTTGATCGGCAGGTGGATCAGCGCGGAGATAATCCCCAGCGCAATGGCGATCTGCCAAACGAGATCGTAGGAACCAGTTGTGTCAAACAGCCATCCGCCGAGATACAGTGAGGTAAAAGAGCCTAATTGATGGCTGGCGAAAACGATACCGGCCAAGGTGGCCAGATAGCGGATTCCGAACATTTGGCCCACCAACCCGTTGGTCAGCGGCACCGTGGCCAGCCAAAGGAAGCCAAGGCAAAAAGAGAAAACAAGTGTAGATGCCGGTGACAGCGGGACAATGATGAATCCGGCGATTACGACGGATCGCAAGGTGTACAGGATGCTCAGCAGATACTTCTTACTGTATTTGTCGCCGAGCCAGCCAAAGATCAGCGTCCCAGCCAAATTTGTCACGCCGATGGTACTGATCGCGGCCCCGGGCAACCAACCCGGCATTTCCTGGGTAATTAGATAATTGGGCAAGTGGCCCATCACGAACATCACATGAAAACCGCACACGTAGAAACCAGAGATCAACAACAGGTATCCGGAATGTTTCCGCGCCTTGTTCAGCGCGTCGTAGAGGGATTGAGCCGCTGCCGTCCCCGCCGACGTGTCTGTGGCCTTTCCACGTAGTGCAAAGGCCAGTGGAACAATTAAACCCAGCATGACTGCAAGAATGATCAGCGCATCAACGTAACCGAACGTGTTGATCGTAAACTGATTCAAGGGGGCGATCAGAATTTGACCCGCTGTTCCCATGGAGCTGGCTATACCAAAATACAGCGTCCGCCGTTCTTCCGGCACATGTCGGGCGACAACCGACAGCATCACCGCCCAGGTTGAACCGGATCCCGAGATGCCTAGGACAATCCCGGTGCTGACATGCAGTCCCCACATTGAGTCGGCGTTTGCCAACATCAGAAGCCCCAAAACTTGGAAGATCCCCGCCGTGGCTATCACCCGACCGGAACCGTAACGATCGGACAGTGCGCCGATAAATGGCTGGGACAAGCCCCAGAGCAAGTTTTGAATGGCAAGGGACAGGGAAAAGACGGTAAAGCCCAATCCGAACGCTTCGTTGATCGGCGATTGAAATAAGCCAAAGCTCTGGCGCATTCCCATGGAGAGAACGAGCACCAGACTGGCGCATATGAGAACAATCAGGCCTTTTTTGGAAAGCACGGGCGTTCCTTTCGATTTGATAGAGCCGGAGAGTCTACTCGCCACTCAAACGGCCCCCGGACGCCGTTCCGTTAACTATCGAATATAGAGCAAACGGCAAAAACACAATCCAAAACGGCTTTATCCCCTATGGCCCATCCTGTAGCATCCGCCTAAAGGTCGAATGGGAGGACATTATATGAACAAGGTTTATGAAGACGCGGCCCACGCGTTGGAGGGGACCCTGAAAGACGGCATGATGATCATGGCCGGCGGTTTCGGTCTCTGCGGCATTCCGGAGCACTTGATCCTGGCGATTAAGAATTCCGGGGTGAAAAATCTCACGGTCGTTTCCAACAATGCGGGCGTCGACGGCGCCGGGCTGGGCCTGTTGCTGGAAACGCGCCAGATCAAGAAAATGATCTCCTCCTATGTGGGGGAAAACAAGACCTTCGAGAAGCAGTACTTGGACGGCGATTTGGAGCTGGAATTCAATCCTCAAGGCACCCTGGCTGAGCGCATTCGCGCCGGCGGCGCGGGCATCCCGGCGTTCTACACCAAGACCGGTTACGGCACGCAAATCGCCCACGGTAAGGAAACGCGGGAATTCGACGGCGAACACTATGTAATGGAGACCGGCCTTGTCGCCGATCTTGCCATCATTAAAGCGGACATCGGTGACACGGAGGGCAATTTGATCTTTCGAAAAACCGCCCGGAACTTTAACGCCATCATGGCGACCGCCAGTAAAATGACCATTGCCGAGGTCGAGAAACTGGTTGAGCCGGGTGACCTTGATCCGGATCACATCCATACGCCCGGCATCTTCGTTCAGCGCATTCTCAAGGGCGAGAACTTCGAAAAACGGATCGAACAGTTGACGACCCGGTCCCGGGACGCGGCGTAGGGGGAGACAAAACATGGCTTGGGACAGAAACCAAATGGCGGCCCGCGCGGCGCAGGAACTGCAGGACGGGTTTTATGTAAATCTGGGGATCGGCATTCCGACCCTGGTGTCCAACTTTATTCCAGACGGCATCACCGTGTCGCTGCAAAGCGAAAACGGCATGCTCGGGATCGGTCCGTTCCCCTACGAGGGCGACGAGGATCCGGACCTGATCAACGCCGGCAAACAGACCGTGACCGAACTGCCGCAGACATCCTATTTCGACAGCGCCGCCAGTTTCGGCATGATCCGGGGCGGTCATATCAATCTGGCCATTCTGGGCGCCATGCAGGTGGCGGAGAACGGCGATCTGGCCAACTGGATGATCCCCGGCAAGCTGGTCAAAGGCATGGGCGGCGCCATGGACCTGGTCGCCGGTGTGCAAAAGGTGGTGGTGATCATGGATCAGAACGCCAAGGACGGCAGCCCGAAATTCCTGAAGGAATGTAATCTGCCGCTCACGGGCACCCAGGTGGTCGACATGCTGATCACCGATCTTGGTGTCTATGAAATCGACCGCAAGGCCGGCAAGTCCACCCTGATCGAATTGGCTGAGGACGTCACCGTTCACGAAGTCCGGCAAAAAACCGAAGCCAACTTCGACGTAGCGCCAGGGTTGGGGTAGGCAATTTTATAATTAGTCATCCACGGGCCCGCGGAAAAATACTTCCCCAGTTTATTTATGCGTCGCCCCCGATTTGGACCCAATATCAATTGGGGTCAAGTCTCGGGGGTCCATGGGCATGGATTGCATGGTTCCCCGACAACTGCTGCGCAGGTCGGGGATGACGCTTCACGAAGGGCAGGGCTGACCCCCCACAATTGTCTTTTGCTCCGCCGCGCCCTCCCGTATGAGGGGGGATGATCTCGGCGTTCAAAACCAAATGGGCGGCCTTGCCCGGCGTGGTGCAAGGTGCGGTGTGGATGTTGCTCGGCGGGGCCGCGTTCGCCGGCCTTAGCGTCACCATTCGTTTGGCTACCCAAGACGTCCCGACCCTGGAAGTGGTCTTCTTCCGCAACTTCATCAATTTGCTCATCATGCTGCCGTGGCTGATGAAAATCGGCTGGTCGGCGCTCAAGACCGAGCGATTTGGCATGCATGTTATGCGCTCAACCAACGGGCTGATCTCCATGTTCTTTTGGTTCACCGCCGTTTCGATCCTGCCTTTGGCCGAGGCCACGTCCCTGGGCTTTACCGCGCCCTTGTTCGCCACATTGGGCGCGGCGTTGATCTTGCGCGAAGATGTGCGGGCGCGGCGCTGGATTGCCATGCTGATCGGGTTCGCCGGTACATTGATTATCCTCCGGCCGGGCCTGCAGGTGGTTTCGCCGGGCGCGCTGGCGATGCTGGCGGGCGCGGTGTTTGTCGCCGTTTCCATGCTCTGCGTTAAGTCTCTCAGCCGCACCGAATCGCCGAATTCCATGGTGCTTTATATGGCGATCCTGACGACGCCGGTCTCCGCCATACCGCTACTATGGGTCTGGGAAATGCCGCAGGGCATCAGCTGGCTGTGGCTGTTCGGGGTCGGGCTCACCGGCACCTGCGGGCATTTGTGTTTCAACCGGGCCATGGCGGCGGCCGATGCGTCTGCTGTTTTGCCCTACGAATATGGGCGGTTGGTGTTCGTCGCCATTATCGCCTATTTCCTGTTCAGCGAAGTGCCCGACATCTGGACCTGGATCGGCAGCTTCGTGATTTTCGCCGCCGGAGTCTACATTGCCAACCGGGAAGCGGCGGCCGCCCGCGAAGCGCGCCGCACCGAGAGGGCCGCCAGTGAGACCGTGATGAGTTGAGGGTATTAGGTCGTCGTCCACGGGCCTGACCCGTGGATCCATCTTAAAGGTGGATACGCGGATCACGGCCTATCGGCCAGTCCGCGCATGACGATGATAAAAGGCGGGCCCGGGGATGACGCATTGGGGTAGTGGTAAATAGGCAAGGAAAAACCCTAAACCAACCCCCGCACCCGCTCCCGTAACACCGGCAGCAGGTCCGCCTCGAACCAGGGATTTTTCTTTTGCCAGGCGGTGGTCCGCCAGGACGGATGGGGCGTCGGCAACGTATTCGGCAAATAGTCCCGCCAGCGCGCCACCGTTGCCGTCAGGGTCTTTTCCTTGTTGCCGCCGAGGTAATAGTCCTGGGCGTACATGCCGACCAATAGGGTGAGCTCCAACTTCGGCAGGTGCGTCATCAACTGATCGTGCCACGCGGGCGCGCACTCGGGTCGGGGCGGCTTGTCGCCGCCGCGTTCGAACCGGCCGGGATAACAGAACCCCATGGGTATAATGGCGATACGGGATGGGTCATAGAAGGTCTCCCGGTCTACGGCCATCCAGTCACGGAGCCGGTCGCCGGACGCATCATTCCAGGGAATGCCGGTCTCGTGCACCTTGGTGCCGGGGGCCTGGCCGATGATCAGAATGCGCGCGGCGGGGCTGAGGCTCACGGTTGGCCGCGGGCCCAAGGGCAGATGATCCGCACACAACGTGCAGGCGCGAACCTCGCCGAGCAAAACATCCAGGGATTTAGACATGGTGGATTTCCTGGTAAGAGAGGCTATCTCGGAGGTCAATGTGGTCAAGGTCCTTTTCGTTTGTTCCGGCAATATCTGCCGCTCCCCACCGCCCAGGGCGTGATGCAACACCTGGTGGCGGCGGCCGGCCTGGCCGACGACGTTCTGGTGGATTCCGCCGGCACCGGCGGCTGGCACGTGGGGGAGGCGCCGGACCCAAGATCTCAGCTGACCGCGCTCGATCACGGCATCGACCTCAGCCACCAGCAGGCGCGCAAACTCACCCGGGACGATTTCACGGAATTTGACTACCTGATCGCGATGGACAGTTCGCACCGGGACAGGATGAGGCAGATTTGCCCACCGGAAAATCAGGGTCGGATATCCCTGATGCTGGATCATGCGTCCAAGGGCGCGGGTGGCGACGTGCCCGACCCTTATTACGGCGGCGATGACGGTTTCGAATTGGTCTTCGCGATGGTCGAAGACGCCTGCCGGGGACTATTGAGCAAAGTTATCCGGGATCATTTTCCGGGCCGGACGATATCGGGCCCGGCCGGCTGACTGTGCACGTCTGCCATCCCGGCGGCGGCAATATCGGGGGTGTCAAACAAGCCATCGTCAAATTCGTCGGCTGAGCCATAGGCCAAGGGATAGACGCCGACGGGTTCGTAGTGAGAGCCGCCATGACCAAGCCGGCTGCGGAACAAGGTGATTTCCCCAACGTGAAATGGATCGCTGTGAAACCCGCCATATTGTTCCAGATAAGGCCGGACCGCCTCGGTGGTCAGCCGGCGGCTGCGCGCCAGGGTAACGTGCGGTGTGAACTTGCGCCGCTCTCCGTTGCCGACGATCCGGCTGAGCGATTGTTCAACTTTGCTTTGCACATGTAGGATCGCCGGGCCGGTTTCCACGCCAGCCCAGACCGAGCGGACCTTGTTGCGGGATTGAAAGCAGCCGACGCCTGTCAGGCGCAGCTCAAACGCTGGCGCATCAATGGCGGCTAGGGCGTCGTCGATATCTTCCGCCGTGCCGGTATCCACTTCGCCCAGAAACTTTAGCGTAATGTGCATGTTCTCCGGCGCGACCCAGCGGACATCGGGAAGGCCCGATGACAGGTGGCTCAATTGTTCGGAAAGGTCGCCGGGAATGGCGATTCCCGCAAATAAGCGATGCATGGTACAAACCTCTGCCGTGGTCCCCTACTATATCCTGAATCCCGATCAGCCGGAACCACTATATCTGTCAAATATTACAGAAATAAGGTGAGGATGCCCGTGTAGGAATATAACCGGCTGTTGGAAATCTCCCCATTGGCGTACATGCCGATCAGGGGAATGTCGCCGATGATGTCTTGCAGCAGGGCGGTTTCTGCGTTTTGCGCACCAAACATATGGGGCCCGCGGGCAATGCAGGAGATATAGAGCGCGGCCTTGGCCTGACCGCCGGCCCGCTTGATGAGCGCCTCGACGGTTTGGGTAAGGTCGGCCTTCGCTGCATCTTCGTCCCGGCAGACGAACATGACTTTGTCGCCGGCCTCCGTCGGCATGCCGATAGCGACGATGCCCCGCTCCTCGTCGACGCCGATCAGGTTGCGGACCACGAAGTCGCCGGTGTCCGAGCCGGAGATCGGGAAGGCGGCGTGAATATATCCGCCGAGATTACGGAGGTTGGCGGCCAGCTCTTCGCCCAAATCCTCTTTCAGTACCTCCAGCGCCGGCCGGTCATCCAGCTCGATGATGAAATTGTCCATGGCCTCGGTCACCGTGTGGGTGTCGCCGATGGGCATGCAGCCCTGACTGAGCGAGGTCATGACCCCGACCTCGGGTCCGAAGATCACGCCGGAGATGCCGCCGCCTGTCAGCGTTCCGGCAATGTGATGCTTCGCCGTCCTGCTGGCGGTCAGGCCGCCGACGACAAAGCCGTCGGTTACGTTGGCCATCTTATCGACCAGACCTAAAATATCCGGATTGGCTGAATCCGCGTGGGCCAGCACAAAGGGCAGTCCCGCCATGCCATAAGGATCGTCATCCTGGTTCCTGGGCGCGCGTTGGTCGGAACTGGTGAACAGCGAAAAACTATCCGCTGGCAGTTCGGCCGTCATGACAGCGACAGCAGGTTCATCGAAATATTCCTCGCCCGGTTGGCCCGGTGACGCGGCGCAAATGCCAAGTCCGACGCTGCCGGCCCAGTTCTCGACACCGGTGGCGCCTTTCAAGTGGCTGACGATATTATCCAGCTCTCCACCCATCGGCTCGGTCGTATAGATCAGGCCGAAATTGGCGCCGTTGGGTTCGCCGAGGGTGTCGGCCAATCCTTCTGCCGCCCCTCGCCAATCAGGTGCGCTGATAAACGCAGACTTGAACATCTGTTTTCGGTCCTTACAGCAAATACATCGGAATTATTTCTTAACGTCGCCGATCAGTTTTTCGACCGCCGGCAAGATGCGCCGGACTATTTCCGCCACGCCCGCCGCATTGGGATGAATGCCATCCTTCTGATTCAAGTTGGCATTGGCGGCCACACCTTCCAGGAAAAACTTGTACAGAGGCACATTATGTTTCTTGGCGAGCGCCGGATAAATGCGGGCAAATTCCGCCCCGTAGCCCTTGCCCAGGTTGGGCGGGGCCAGCATGCCAGCCAATAAAACCTTGATCTTCGCGGCTTTCAACCGGGTCAGGATCGCATCCAGGTTGGCGCGTGTCTCCGCCGGGTCCAAGCCTCTGAGCCCGTCATTTGCGCCCAGTTCCAAGATGACCGCCTCCGGCCTGTCGGCCAGGGCCCAGCCGACCCGGGCCTTGCCGCCGGCGGAGGTATCGCCGGATACCCCGGCGTTAATCATATGGATGGCATGCCCCTTTTTTCTAAGGGCGGCGGCCAGTTGTTCCGTAAACGATTCGTGCTTTTCGAGCCCGTAGCCGGCGGCAAGACTGTCGCCCAGCACCATCAGGCGGACCGGATTGCCGGAATTTCCGTGGGCGGCCGTTATACATAACATTGACGCGAGCAGCACAGCCGGGATCAAGCGTTTCGGCCGCCAATCCTTTACGCGCGAGACAAGAATGCTATGTAAGAGCATGACTAAGACTATTTGTGAGACCTATGACTGATATATCCGGTGCGCCCGCCAGCGCAATTGTTCTAAACAACCTTCAACTGACACTGACAAGCGGCGCGGGTGCGGTCAACATCCTGCGGGGGATTGATCTCGACGTGCCGGCCGGCCAAGCGGTTGGTGTCGTCGGCCCGTCGGGCGGCGGTAAATCAACCATGATGATGGTCGTGGCGGGCTTGGAGCGCGCCAGTTCAGGCATCGTGCGGACGGCGGGGGCCGACCTCACCCAGATGGGCGAGGATGAACTGGCGCTGTTTCGCCGGGACAATGTCGGCATCGTGTTCCAGGACTTTCATTTGATCCCGACGATGACGGCGCTTGAAAATGTCGCGATCCCGTTGGAGTTTGCCGACAAAGGCAATCACGCGTTCGCGCGTGCAGAGGCGCAATTGGAGGCGGTTGGGCTGGGCCACCGGCTCACCCACTATCCAGGGCAACTGTCTGGCGGCGAACAGCAGCGGGTCGCGCTGGCCCGCGCCTTCGCCGCCGAGCCGAAAATACTTTTGGCGGACGAGCCCACCGGCAATCTCGACGGCGAGACCGGCAAGATCATCATGGATCTGTTATTCGACTTGCATGACCGGGCCGGGACAACCTTGTTGCTGATCAGCCATGACCCGGCGCTGGCGGAGCGTTGCGACCGGGTGGTGACCTTGGCCGACGGCAAAATTATCGAAGACCGGCAGGCGGGCGGCGCCTAGAAATGGGCGGTGGATTGAAATTAGCCTTCACCTATGCCCGGCGGGAATTGCGGGGCGGGCTTAAGGGATTTCGTGTGTTCATCGCCTGTCTTGCGTTGGGTGTCGCCACCATCGCTGGGGTGGGCAGCCTCTCCGAGGCGGTCACCGGCGGGCTGCAGCGGGACGCGAAGCGGCTGTTGGGTGGGGATGTGTCTCTGCGTCTTATCCACCGGCCGGCGACGCAGGAACAGCAAGCCTATTTAAAATCCACCGGCTCGATGTCGGAGATCGTGGAAATGCGCGCCATGGCGCGGACCGAGACCGGCGGCGTCGGCGGGCGCAGCTTGGTCGAGTTGAAGGCCGTGGACACGCTGTATCCGCTGATCGGAAAATTTGGGGTGACCGAGGGCGGACAACTCAAAGACATTCTCAAGAAATCTAGCGGCGCCTGGGGGGCGGTCGCGGGCAAGGGCCTGCTGACCAAGCTCAAACTAAGTGTCGGCGACACGCTTCAAGTGGGGGATGCTCGCTACCGGATCATGGGCACGGTCGCCAGTGAGCCGGACCGGGTCGCCAGTATACTCAGCTTCGGGCCCCGGCTTCTCGTTTCGTCGGCGTCTCTGCCGGAGACCAAACTGGTGCAGCCCGGCAGTCAGATCAGGTACCGCTACCGGGTGGTGCTGCCCGACAGCGGCAGCCTGACCGATTGGGTCGAACAGTTGAAGAACAAGTTCCCGAGCGCCGGCTGGCGAATCCGTGTGGTCGATGAGGCCGCGCCGGGTCTGCGCCGGTTCATCGAACGGATGACCTTGTTTCTGTCTTTTGTCGGTCTGACCACCTTGCTGGTGGGTGGCGTCGGCGTCACCAATGCGGTGGAATCGTATCTGGATGGCCGAGTGCGGACCATCGGTATGTTGAAATGCCTGGGCGCGTCTGGCGGCTTTATCTTCCGGACGTACTTTATTCAAATTCTGTCTCTGGCCGTCGGCGGGATCATTTTAGGCCTTGTCGTCGGCGCGGTGGCGCCCCTCCTGGCCGCCACGGCGCTCAAAGGATTATTGCCCATTCAGATCGAGGCGGCGCTTTATCCTCTGCCGCTGGTCATCGCCACTTTGTTTGGTTTGCTTATCTCGGTGACATTTGCGTTGTGGCCGCTGGCCCGCGCCCGGGCGGTGACGGCGGCCAGCCTGTTCCGGGACAAGGTCGCGCCAACCGATTTCAAAGCCGGCGGAACCTATTTGGGGCTGGTGCTTCTTGGCGTCGCGGCCCTGGCGGCCCTGACCATCTGGAGCGCCAACGACAAGTGGTTTGCGAGCTGGTTCGTGGCCGGTGCGATCGTGTCCCTGGTTCTTTTACGGTTGTCGGCGGTTCTGGTGCGGCGCACCGCCGCCAGAATCAAAAATCTGCGCAGCACGACGGCCCGGCTGGCCATCGCCAATCTGCACCGGCCCGGCGCCTCGACCACCAGTGTGATGCTGTCCTTGGGCTTGGGCTTGGCGGTTCTGGTCGCTATCACCCTGATCGAGGCGAATCTCAACCGCCAGGTCAAAGAGCGGCTGCCGGAAATGGCGCCGGCCTTTTTCTTTTTGGATATTCAGCCTGACCAGGTGGCCCAATTCGACAAAACCGTTTCCGGGTTCGACGGCGCCGGTGAATACCGCCGGGTGGCGAGCCTGCGGGGGCGGATTGTCAAGATCGCCGGCAAACCGGTAGAGGAGGTGGATGTCGATTCTGATGTCCAGTGGGCAGTCCGTGGCGACCGGGCGCTCACCTATGCTGTAAAACCGGCTGAGGATTCAAAAATCGTCGCCGGCAAGTGGTGGCCCGCTGATTATGCCGGGCCGCCACAGATTTCCCTAGACGCCAACCTGGCGCGGGGTTTTGGTATCGGGCTCGGCGACACCCTAACCCTCAACATTCTCGGCCGGGAGATCGAGGCGACGGTGGGCAGTTTGCGGTCTATCGACTGGCGGTCGCTCCGCTTTGATTTTGCCATCATTTTTGCGCCGGGCACATTGGAAGGCGCACCGCACAGCCATATCGCCGCCATCCAGGCACCGGAAGATCTGGAAGAGGGAATTGAAAAAGCGGTGACCGACGGCTTTCGAAATGTCTCCGTCATCCGGGTGCGGGAGGCGCTGCAGTCGGCGGCAAATATTCTGGATGGCATCGGCCAGGCGGTGCGCGCCACCTCGGCGGTCACCATCATCGGCGGGGTGCTGGTTCTGGCCGGCGCCGTTGCGGCGGGCCGCCGCCGGCGGGTTTATGATGCGGTGGTGTTTAAGGTGCTGGGCGCAACCCGGGGCGTGATCCTGAAAGCCTTTCTAATAGAGTACGGATTGCTGGGTATTATCACCGGCGTGGTGTCGGCCGTGATCGGCAGCCTAACAGCCTGGGCGGTGGTGGTGTTCTTGATGCGTATGGATTGGGCGTTCGCGCCACAAGCGGTTCTCACCACGGTTCTGGTGTGTTTGGGCGTCACCCTGATTGTCGGTTTTGCCGGCACCTGGCGGGCGCTGGGCCAAAAGGCGGCCCCCCTTCTCCGAAACGAATAAGTGCATGAAGTATACGTGAATCCCCCCGGTTTCACTTGATCCTGGCAACGATTCTGCCATATTACGCATAAGAACCGTTCTAAATTAACGGACGGAATACTCGGTTTCATCGCGTCACACGGAGTTATGAAAAAAATGTCTGACGATCTGAGATATATGACGGATGCACAGGCCCAGGCCGCCGACATGGATGTCGGCCTGCGGCAATATATGCTGCGCGTCTATAACTATATGGCCTCCGGTCTGGTTCTGACCGGCATCGTCGCCTATGGCAGCACCAAGGTGCCGGCGATCATGAATGCGCTCTACACGCAAGTGCCGGGCGGCTTTGTCCAGCCCACGGGCCTGGCCTATCTGGTGATGTTCTCGCCCTTGGCCTTCGTGCTGGTGCTGAGCTTCGGCATCAACCGGATGAAATCGTCCACGGCGCAAGCGCTGTTCTGGGCCTTCTCCGTGATCATGGGGCTATCCCTGACCAACATCTTCCTGATCTATACGGGAACGTCTATCGCCAGGGTGTTCTTCATCGCCGCCGCCACCTTCGGCGCGATGAGCCTCTACGGCTATACCACCCAGCGCGACCTGTCGAAGTTCGGCAGTTTCCTGTTTATGGGCCTGATTGGCATCATCATTGCCAGTTTGGTCAACTTTTTCATGCAGTCGGAGGCGATGCAGTTTGTCATCTCCGTGATCGGCGTGCTGGTGTTTGTTGGCCTGACGGCGCACGACACGCAGGCAATCAAGCATTCCTATTATGAAGGCGACAATGCGGAAACCGCGTCCAAGAAAGCCATCATGGGCGCGCTCAATCTGTATCTCGACTTCCTCAACCTGTTCCTGATGCTGCTTCATCTGTTCGGCAATCGGGAATAAGCAAGTTCCTTGAAACTGAAAAACCCGGAGCATTGCCTCCGGGTTTTTTTGTAGCTGATAACCGCCGCGGCCAGAGATATCCGGAATTTCCGTAACAGTTTTTCATAAAGGTATCGTGCTAAAGGGGTGATTCCTCTATAACCCTGACAGGACCTCTGGGGAAGTTGCATGGCAGACACGACCAGCCCGCCGCCGAAGCTGCGCCGCCCGGCCGTTGATATCAAACGGCTGGAGAACGGAACGCTGATCATGCGCAGCCCCTATGAATTGCCGGAACCGCCGTCGGCCAATGTCGGGGCATGGCTCCGGCGCTGGGCGGCGGAAGACCCGGAACGGCTGTTTATCTCTAAATATGCCGGCGATGGGCAGTGGTTCTCGTTGAGCTACGGTGACGCCTACAAACACCTGCAGCCAATTGCGCAGAACCTCCTCAAACGGAAATTGTCGGCCGAACGGCCGCTGATGATCCTGTCCAAGAACGGGATTGAGAACGCGCTTTTGCAGTTGGCGGCCATGGATGTAGGTATCCCCGCCATTCACCTGAGCCCGTCCATGTCGCTGGACCCGGCGCGCAAAGATGACCTGGCGCGGGTGTTGGGGCAGACCAGTCCCGGCTTGGTGTTCGCGGCGGATGGGGAGCCGTTCGCCGACGCCTTGGGGATGGCGCATGCCGCCGGCGCGGAGATTGTGGTCGACGCCGAACCGCCGTCAAATGTGCCGGCGACGCCGTTTCACAAGCTGATCAAATCGTGGCGCACTGGTGCGGCCAAGAAGGCCTATGACAAGCTGACGCCGGAAACCATCGCCAAAATAAGTTATATGGGGGATGGCGCGGCGCTCACCGGTGTCGTTGCCTCGCAACAAACGCTCTGCGCCAACCAGGACGCCCTGGCGGCGCTGATCCCGTTTCTGACCCAACGCCCGCCCATCGTGGTGGACGACGCGCCCTGGTACCTGTCGGGGACCGGCGGGCTGGTGTTTTTCATGGTTCTGCGCAACGGCGGCACCCTCTATATCGACCGCTTCGGCGAGGAAAACCGGGTCGAGGATTTTACCTCACCCTCACCCACCGTCCATGTGACTGATTTGCCCGCGCTCAGCTCACTGATCCCCCGTCTTGAAGAAGACAAATTACTGCGCAGCGGGTTTTTCCGGCAAGTAGAGTTGATCTGGGTGGTCGGCGCGACACCGGACGCGAACCTCCGCGCCCGGCTCCGGCGCATGACCCAAATGGAGAAACGGGCAGAAATCCCGGTGATCACCAGCTTCAGTTCCGGCAAAACCATGACCGTCAATTCGCTGATGTACTTCGACACAGAAGCGGACGAGAACATCGGCCTTCCCTTGCCGGGCAGTTATCTGAAAATGGCCGCCCGCGGCGACCTGTTTGAGCTGCGGGTGAAGACCCACGGTCCGGGGCCCCGACAGTGGCAAAAATACCAGGCGCAGCCCCTGACCACGGACGATGAGGGATATTTCACCACCGGCGATATCGTTACGCTTGTGGATGAAATGCTGCCCTTCAAGGGCGTCGTCCGGGTCGGCCGGTTCGACAGTTAGGCGCTTCCGGCGAATTTTGGAACAATTTTTGTCGAAGCGGCTCTACATTACCCGTTCAAAATTTCCATGGCCGCGTTGAGTTGGCTCATCCGCTGATGGTTGCCGTAGTTGCTGTCAGGGTGATGGATCGTGGCCAGCATGCGGAACCGGTTGCGGACGGCGGATCGGTCCGGCCGGGCGCCCGGCGCAAAGCCCAAAACATGCAGCGCGTCGCTGCGGGACTGCACCCCGTCCTTCAACGGATCAAACGCCAATACCGAAACGATTGCTTTAAGGCGTTCTAATTCCTCGGTAATTTCGGGCGCTCCCGCAGCGTCATCCGCGGCGGCATCGGCCGGGTCGATCAAATCAAGGCGCAGGTCTTCCCGGTCAAGGCTGAGAGCTAAATTCAAGGCGCGGCGCACCATCGAGGTATCGTAACCGGATGCCAGGCGAACCTGGAGCCTTGGCTTGCGTCGCCAGGGCCGGCCTTCGGACGGACCCGATTTCAATACGGTTTCTTCACGATCTCCCGGCGGGGGACCGCCAGGGTCGGGCACGGATCTGATTTTATCCTCCGGGACAGTCAGCAAAATCGATCTGGCGAGGTCGCCGACGTTCACCCGCCGCCGTTCGGCGAGCTGATTGATGGCATCCCGAAACTGACTGGAGCAGGGCACCGTGTAAGAATCTTTTCGTGTTTTGGTTGTCATCCTGATCTCGCCCGAATTTTTGTCGCCTAGACCCGATCGGGGCGTCCCAACCGGGCGCGGATTACAGGAACAGCGCTTAATTTGCACCCCAGGCACGGCGTAAGCGATTCGGCATTCATCGTCAACTACATTTGTTGGCGCATTTTTGGGAGGACGTCCCAAAGTGCGGTTGACCGGCGGGCGTCTGACCCGTTGGCTTGAGAAATGTCCCATAATTCATTGAATTCATTAAATTATTTGAAAACCCATTCGCCTCGGTGAGACATTGAACTCGTTGATCGCTGTCGAAAGAAGCCTGTCGATGAAAATCGGCGTGCCGTGTCTTTTGGGGCCGAAACCTGGCCGATTCGTTTCAACAACGGTTTAAAATCAGGTGATTTTATCTACATACGCAGATGAAAATCAATAAAATAAATATCTTAGCAATTAAAATTAATAGTTAATAAAATATTAATTACATAATATATTGATATTAAAAGAATTAATACGATTTAATTTAAGCGAGTTGAAAACTGCACCTGCAGCTTCAATCAAGCAGGTTCTATCGCCAACCCGTCCCAGTGTGAAAAGTTGATCACTTAAATTAAGGGGGGCGGAGAATGAATTGCTCGAAATAAGAGAAGCATTCCTGTTTTGGAAACGGCGATGATCGTTGAGCGAAAGGGTTTGATCCAGGAATCATCCGGTCGGGATCAATTTCGGTTCGATCACGGAATGCTTCGTGATCTGGGCGCTGGGCAATTCACCGGATACGGTTTCAACATCCAAAAAAACACGTTTGATTCGGCTGGGACAAGAGGGTTTGCCCGCTCTCCATGAGAACACCCTTGAACCCGAAAACATTGGGCGCCACTTCCGTGGATTTTCAGAGCGGCGCGCGGCGCGTGCGTGCTCCCCGTTGTTCCAGGGGCGGAATAACAGTAATCCCCTGAAAAAAACACCTTATCGCATTTGGATGTAACGGTGAGGACAGGTCTCAGCTTTGTGCGCCGGGACGATATGCCGCGCCCCGGATCGGGCCCTGGCGGTCATCCTGGACCAAAACCGCGCAGCCTTCCCCCGGTTTGAGCATCACGCCGCCCGTGGTCAAAGCATTCACGTCGCCGGTCCAGCCGGCCACCCGTTTGATATCGGTGACAATATGATGGTTGGTCAGGGTCTTGCCCTTGTTCTCGCCGGCGCGTACTCGGGTGGTGACGGCCTTGGTGAACCGGACCAACCATATTGCCATGGGTTTTTCCGTTTTGCCCGATAGGGTAATGGACAGCTTGCCATCGGCTTGGTTCGCCACCGCAACGTTCACCGTGCGATGGTTTGCCCTGTTGGCTTTCATCATGGCGCGAGTCACCTTGCGTTCATTGGAGCCGACCGTGAAGTCCTGTCCGTCGATGACCATTTGCGGCGTATAAGACTGACCCTGGGGAAGATTGCCGGCGTAGACTCTTTGGCGTGCGGTAAAGGCCGGGCTCGAATGGACGTCTTTCCATTTACCGGCCGCGCCGTAGACCAGGTCGTCCCAATAATCCACATGGTATTCCAAGGCCAGAACATCGGGCCGTTTCGCCAGTTCACCCAAATATTCTTCCGCCGGCGGGCAGGAATAACAGCTTTGGGAGGTAAACAGCTCCACCACGGTCGGACCGGTGGCGGTTTGTGCGTGGGCCGTAGCGGACAAGGTGGCGCCGAGCAGAAGTCCGGCAGTGATGAGCTTTTTCATGGCGACATAGTACCTCCTCTTAAAAACTCAGAGCGAGTCACGTTGCGGTGATGCCGTCGGCCGACGCCGGCGGTTTTCACGTCTCTACGCCATAAATGATCGGAAACGGGATTTATTCCCGGTCTCAGCCCTCGCCGCCTTCGTCGATCCAGCCTTCCCACTCCCGGCGCGGCGAGGTATAGCCTGTTTTCACGCGCCCAGCGCGGCGCATGGCGGCCATGGCTTCTTTATTGGAAATCAAAACCCGGGTTTTGTGAAAGGCGACAGCATCGCCATTGGACAGCGCCATAAGGATTGCCAACGCGGTTTCATTGTTACGAGCCTCGTACGTGAACACCACATCGGTATCGCCGAACACCCAATAGAAATCCCGCAACTTGCCGCCGTGGGCCTCTATTACCTTGGCCACCGCGTCGGGCCGGTCCGACGGCCGCGTGGTCATCAGTCCCAGTGTTTCCTCAGTATATTTGGCTTCCGTCATAAACAACGGCATGTCGCGCTCCCTAGTTTCACCTAATTTTTCTGTAAAACATTATACCCGCTTTTCGCGGTCTGGCGAGCCATGCGGTGCACTTTATCGTTAGACGCCCCGCCCTTTCCCATATTTTGTGGTTCTAAACCATATTTGCCTAGATTTGGGGGGTGGTGGGGCCTATAGTGACCTTGGGAGAGAAAAACGCGACCTGGGCGCACAAGGGGGTAACCCCGCCAGAGGATAAAAGCATAAATGCGCCCTCTCCGATTGCGGCTGTTCGCGGGATTGATCGTAATTTTCGGCCTATCGGCCTGCTCCACCGGTCCCAACGGGGAAACCGGCGGGCCGAGTTTGTCGTGGCTTACGGACGGGGATGCGTCCCTCCGAAACGCCAAGACAGTGGCCAAGACGGCAGCCAACAAGGAACCTGATCCCGGCGGCGTCGGCAGTGTGCCGATCATCGGCCCGATTCTGGCGGCGCTGTTCCGCCCGGATGCCAGCCTGCCCGAAGACGAAGAAATTCCGGTAGAGGAGAAAACCGGGGTAGGCCCGGTCGTCGAGGTCGCCGATCCTGATGATGAAGACCGGACACCCCCCAAGGTCAATGTCCATTTCGCGCCCAATGACCGGCTCCGGGTGCACGGTGAGATTATGAAGATCCGGGGACATGTGATCGACGATAGCGAGATTGTGCGGGTCACCGTGAATGGCCGCCCGGCGCGCCTCAACAACCGTTCATTTTCTGTGACAATGGACTCGCCTTACGGCTACCAACAGGTGGAGATCGCCGCCGTGGACAGTCAGGGCAACGTTACCCGAAAGTGGATTGATGTGGAACGTCAGGACGACCGAGTCGCGGAAGGCCGCGTGCCGATCGACCGGAACTCTATCGATGTGGGGCGGTTTGAGCGCCAGAAATTTGTCCGCCGCCCAGATTCTGATGACCCCCGTACGAAAATGCGGACACCTGGCGTCTATATGGTGTTGCTGCCCGGCACGCCGGGGATGCACATCGTCCCCATGCCGACCCTCAAGGACTGCCGGCAGGCCGTGGAGTTTTCGTTGCGCGCCGCCTGCACGGTGAAAACCGCGTCCAACCGGCGCTCGGTTCTGCGCTAACAGCACCCGCCTCATTCTTGATAAAACGCTGCGTGACGAAGTCCTGCGGCGTTGATAAAAAAACGCCATCATCCGCACATGAGAGGGCGCACACATGGAAAAGTTCGGAATGGGCCAGCCGGTCCGGCGGGAAGAAGACCCCCGTCTTTTGAAGGGCAACGGCACGTATATCAACGACCGCAATTTACCCGGCCAAGCCTATGCCTTTATCCTGCGCTCGCCCCATGCCCATGCGGAGATCGTCAAGCTGGATACCACAGCCGCGAAAGCCGCCCCTGGGGTGCTGGGCATTTTCACCGGCGAGGATGTGCAGGCGGATGGTCTCGGCACGCCGGGTTTCCCGCCGCCGGTCCGCAAGCGCAAGAAACCCAATGGCGATGACGCATTCCTGCCGCCCCATCCTGGCTTGGCGGTCGGCCGGGTGCGTTACGTGGGCGATCCCATCGCCATGGTCGTCGCCGACACGTTGGATCAGGCCAAGGACGCGGCGGAGCTGATCGACATTGATTTCAACCCGTTGCCGTCGGTGACCGATTCACAAATGATCACGGCCCCCGGCGCGCCCGCTGTTTATGACGAATGCCCGGACAATATCTCCCACGAAATGAACTGGGGCGATGCGGCCGGGACCCAGGCCGCGTTCGACAAGGCCGCCCATGTGGTGACCCGGAAATTCGTGATTTCCCGGGTACATGCGCAGTTCATGGAGACGCGGGGCGTGCTCGGCGACTATGACGAAAAAACCGGCCGCTATACGCTTTATGCCGATGTCCAGTATCCGCACCGAGTGCGGGAAGTGCTGGCCACCAAGATTCTCAACGTGCCCGACCAGGACATCCGTGTGGTGGCCGGCGACGTGGGCGGGGGGTTCGGCGCCAAGGGCTGGCAGTATTCTGAACACCGGTTGTCGATCTGGGCGGCCAAGAAAATCGGCCGGCCGGTGAAATGGTCCTGTGACCGCAGCGAAGCGGTGATGGCCGATGAACATGGCCGCGACAATGTGACCGAGGTTCAGATCGCCCTGGACGCGGACGGCAAGTTCCTCGGCCTCAAGGTAGACACGCTGTGTAATTTGGGAGCCTATATCTCGGCGATCCGAAACCTGCTCTCCAGTTTCACCAATATCGGCACGACCGTCGGTGTCTATGACTTCCCCGTGGCCCATGTCCATATGGTCGCGGCGCTGTCCAACTGTAATCCGGTGGCGCCCTACCGGGGGGCGGGCCGGCCGGAGGCGACGTACGTAATCGAAAGGCTGATCGACGAAGCGGCGTCCGAGATTGGCATGGACCCGGCGGAAATGCGCGCTAAGAACCTGATCACGCCGGAACAGATGCCCTATCAAAACCCGCTCGATTGCCGCTATGACTGCGGCGATTTCCCCACCGGGCAGGCCAAGGTGCTGGAGATGGCCGACTGGGCCGGGTTCGAAGCCCGCCGCGCCGAATCTGCGTCGCGCGGCATGTTGCGCGGCATCGGTCTCGCCAACGGCATCGAACGCGCCGCCTCGCCCGGTATGGATTTCGCCGAGGTGCGGTTTTCCACCGCCGGCAAGGCGACCATCCTGATGGGCACCAAGGCCCAGGGCCAGGGCCACGAAACCATGTACAAACAGATCGCCGGGGAGTTTCTGGGCCTGGACCCGGAGAACGTGCGGGTGATTGACGGCGACACGGATCAGGTGGCGTTCGGCATGGGCACCATGGGCTCCCGCTCCACGGTGATCGGCGGCACGGCGCTCTACAATGCGTGCAACAAGGTGGCGGAGAAGGGCAAGAAAATCGCCGCCCATGTGCTGGAAGCGGCCGAGCAGGATATCGAATTCAAGGAAGGCCAATTCTCGGTCACCGGCACCGATCTCTCCATGAGCATCACCGACGTGGCCAAGGCGGCGTTTAATCCGGCGACCATCCCCGCGGGGATGGAGCCCGGCCTGTTCGAAACGGGCACCTTCTCGCCGGAACAAGACACCTATCCCAACGGCAGCCACGTGTGTGAGGTGGAGATCGATCCCGGCACCGGCGAGGTGAAGATCCTGGATTACAACGTGGTCGATGATGTGGGGAACGTGGTCAACCCGATCTGCCTGAAGGGCCAGATTCATGGCGGCATCGCCCAGGGCGTCGGCCAGATTTTGATGGAGCAGGTGGCCTATGATCCGGACTCGGGGCAGTTGCTCTCCGGTTCCTTCATGGATTACGCCATGCCCCGGGCCGACAATTTCTCTGACATCAAGATCGTCTCCAACCCGGTGCCGACCCAGCTCAACCCGCTCGGGGTCAAGGGCGCGGGCGAGGCCGGCACGGTCGGCGCCATGCCGTCCTTGATGAACGCGATCATGGATGCGCTGCGCCCCGCCGGTGTGGAGCACCTGGACATGCCGGCCACCCCGGCCCGGGTGTGGGCGGCGATCGAGGCAGCGAAAGCAAAACAGGCGGCGTGAGCCGAACTTAATCTGAGGGGAAGAGAAATGGTGCCGCCTGGGTGACTTGAACACCCGACCCTCGCATTACGAATGCGATGCTCTACCAGCTGAGCTAAGGCGGCACATGCCATAGAATGGCTGCCGAGAACGGTTGCCGTTCGGCGGCCTTTAAATATACCGGACCGGGATAATTTACCAGAGGCTATTTTGCGGCTTGTTTGACTGAGGGCAGCGCCGCGAGCACGGACCTTATCACGCCGTCCCAATCCCCGGCGTTGGCCTGGCGGAACAGCCGGGCGGTCGGGTACCAGGGGGTGGCATCGCTGGCGAGGCCCCATTTCCAATCGGGCGCATGGTGCAGCAGCACCCACACCGGCTTGCCCAGCGCGCCGGCCAGGTGGGCCACCGCCGTGTCCGTGGTGATCACCAAATCCAACGCCTCGATCAACGCTGCCGTTTCCGCCAGGGGCGCGGGCCCTGTCTCGACAATGTCCAGACCCGCCGGCAGGACCTCGCCCTCGGGGGTTGGTTCGCCCTTCTGCAGGCTGACCCAAGTGATCCCGTCGGCTTCGGCGAGTCGGGCCATCGCGTCCAGCGGCAAATGTCGGAATTTTTCCACCGGGTTGGCCATGTTGCCCCGCCAGTTGAGCCCGACCTTCAATGTGTCGCCTCCCGCCTCTTCCAATCGCGTCCGCCATGCCTCTACGGCGGCGTCATCCGCCATCAGATACCGTTCTGCCTCGCCCATATTCTCCGGCGTAATGTCCAAGAGCGTTGGCAGGTCCATCAGGGCTGCGTGAGAGTCAAACGCGGGCGGGGGCGCGCTCTCGCTAATCACTTCGTCGGCGACAGCTTCGTTGGTCAGAGGGACAAGCCCATCCGGCAATTGCACCACAACGCCCGCCACCAGCATCCGGGCGATGGCGGCGAACCGCAGGGCAAAGATCGTATCGCCGAGCCCTTGTTCACCGTACATCAATACCGTCTCGACAGGATTGAACACCCCATCCCATAGCGGCTGATCAAACTCGGGTCGCGTGCCCGGAAAGCCGGCCCATTGCCAGCGCCACGCCATTTGCCGGAATCCGTCCTCGTAGTCGCCCACCGAGAGTAGGGCCAAGGACAGGTTCCAGTGGGCCAGGGCGAAGTCCGGGGCCAGCGCAATAACCTGTCGGTAGGCCTCAATGGCCTCGTCCATCCGGCCGCAATCCTTGAGCGCATTGCCGAGGTTGTTGAGCGCGTCTACGTCTTGGGGCCCGGCGGCGGCCCCTTGTTCGGCGACGGCCAGCGCCTCGTCAAACCGGCCGTCCCAGCGCAACAGAGACGCCAGGTTAGCGGCGGCTTTCACGTGCGACGGGTCGAGCAACAGGGCGTTTCGCCAAGCCGCTTCCGCCTCACCCGCGTCGCCCCGTCCCCGCTGCGCCAGGCCCAGATTATTGTGATACTCGGCAATGTCGCCCTGCAGCACGATGGCCTGACTGATCAGATTGATCGCCAGTTCGTTATCGTTCTGTTGATGGGCGACGACCCCCAACAGGTTCCACAAATCGGGGTGGGTGGTATAGGCGTTCAGCAGCTCCTGATAGAGCGCCGCCGCCCCGGCGAGATCGCCGGCCTGATGCAGAGAGATCGCTTGGGCCAGTTGGGCGTCGAGGCCGGCTTGATCACTCACGTCGGTCTCCCGGGTCTGCGTTTAACTTTTCGGATCGCAGCTTTCTGCGCCGGGCGGAATAATTTCGGCCTCCGGCATGGCGTCCGGCGCGTCCGGATTTTCCGCGGCTACCGGATCGGGGGCGCTGATTTGCGTGACCCTTGGCGGGGTGCCCCAGCTTAGTCTATCAAACTGTTCGCAGCGCCCGCAGACCGGTTCCCAGTCGGCGACCACGTTACCGCAATTGCCGCAAATCCAGGCTGAGTCCGGATCGGCGCTTGCAGCTTTGCGCAACCATTCCTTGGACGCCTCTACGTCGCCTCTTTCGCGTTCTTCTAGCTCCGCCATATAGCGGCAGACCCGGGCGGACGGGTTTTCACCGGCCGCCGCCTCCAGATGCTGGCGGGCTTCCGCCCACATACCGGCGGCCAGCGCTGCCTTGGCGATGGCCAGGTGACTCTCTGCGTGATCCCGGTTGTAACCGGCGAGCTGTTCCAGGGTGCGCATCTTTTCTTGTGGACCTGCGCCCGGCGCCAGGTCTTCCATCACGTCGGCCAGATGGGGATGGGGATTGGTGACCCAGGATTCCTCGATCACCGACGCAGCGCGGCGGCGCTTGCCCGCACCCTGCAGCAGCCGCGCATGGCGGACGGCGGCGGGCACGAAATCGGGGGCCATGGTATTGGCCCGCTTGGTATAAGAGAGCGCGTCCCCCAGCTTGCCCTCGGTCTCCGCCTCGATGCTGCGCTGGAATTGCAGGATGGCCCTTTGACGCCGGCCTTCGTCGTTTCCCATGTGTTTATTTTTGACCGCTTTGCGGACCGTATCTTCGGCTTCCTGCCAGCTCCCCTTCTTGATCTGCAGATCGAACAGAGTCGATGACACCGTGTCGGTCTTTGGGGCCAATTCATTGGCCTGTTCGGCGAGTTCCAGCGCTTCGTCCTCATCGCCTTCCTGCAGGGCTTGTTTGAGTTTGCCGCTGAGGCCCAGATACTTGGTTTCCTTGCGCTCAGACATGGCGTCAAAAAACTTCCCGGCGGCTTTCTCATCGCCCGATAATTGCGCCGCCTGCGCCGACAGAAGCATGGTTAAGGGCGGTTCGGCCAGCAGGTCTTCGGCCTTTTTGGACAGCCGCCGCGCCTCCTTGGCGTCGCCGGCGGCGACCGCGACCATGCCTTGGGTCAGCGCCTTATAGCCGCGCTGGCGCCGCCATTCCCGGCGCGCACGGAAAATCCGGCGCGGCGCATTTCTGAAAAACGACCAAATTCGGAAGATGGTCGCCAAAATCAACGAAATTAATATGACCCCGGCGATCAGGATGCCCATGGAGGTTTCGATCTCGTAACCGAGCCAGCTCAAACTGACAGAGCCGGGATTGTCCGCCACCAATGCGGCGGCAAGACTGACCACGGCCAAAACGATCAGAAACCAGAGGGCTCTAAACATTAACGGTTACTCTTTCGGCGTGAGAAGTGAAACGGCGGTGACCTGGAGGTCCGCCAGAACTTGCTCGGCTTGCACCAAAAGCTTGGCGTTGGCCATCCAGGGTTTGGCCAAACCGGCCGCATTCTCGGGGAGCGCGTTCAGTTCGGTCAACGCGCCAGACAGATCGGATGCCGACAGTAGCCGTTCCGCGCGGGCGACAACCGCGTCCACACTGTTCCCTTCGAGCTGGTCCGTCCGCCGCCACTTCAATGAACCTGCGACCCGCGCAACGGTGCGGTCGATCCAGCCGTCGCCCTTCGGCAGTTTTTCCGCCTGTACGATAGACGCCGCCAGGCTTTTGAAGCTGGTGCGGAGCTGCTCCAACGTCGGGATGCCTCTATTTGCGCCGGGCTGTAGGACGGCAACTTTCTGGCGCAGCGCGTCGTCCTGATCGAGAAGCGTGAGGACGCCCGCCAACTCGTTTAAATAAGGCCGGGATGACTGAACCGCCTGGCGCAACTGACCGACGGCCAACATAAAGGCGCGGGCCCGGCTGCTGGCGGCGGCTTGGCCCTGGGGTGAGGTGCGCACGGCCAACTCGGCCAGGCGAGTCTCCAAATCGACGAGCTTCTTCCGCTGGGTATCGCTACTGTCCGCACTGCCGGATTCCAGTTTTTGCAGGCGCTCAGATAACTGCTTCAATGTCTCCAAAGCCGCCTTTGAGCCGCCGTCCGCATCGACGGCGGAGACCATTTGTTTGACCGTGGAAATGGAATTTTCCAAATCGGCAATGCGCTTCAGGCTCTGATCCAGCCTGGACTGAATGCGCGCCCGCTCCGCTTGGAGCTCCTCAAGCTGCGGCACATTGTCGGTGGACTTGTTTTCCAACACCTGCAACCGGCCGGCCAGGCTCTTGAGTTTTTCTTTGGTGTCATTGTCTTCATCCAGGAACGGAAAGAACTGCACCAATTGCGGCTGCCAGAGCGGTTTAGAGGCATAAACGACGACGCCCAGAATGACGACCGTCAACAATGTCAGAAAGACGGTGCGCAGATTGCCCGCTGACCGTCGCTGAATGGGAGCGACGGTATGGGCATCCGGCAGCGGCGTCTTGGGCACGGATGACGGCATATCGGTTTCCTCCTGTTCGGCGACACCGGCTTTGGCGGATACGGCCGCCAGCATAGCATCCTGATCCGGCCTTTCGGCGACAATGACCTCTTGCCAGGTGATTTCGTTGATCTTCTCCGCCACGGCGGCGCTCAAACAGAATACCGTCAGGTCTTTGCACGACCGTACGAGCCGGGCTTTCCGAATCAATTGAACAAATGCTTCAGCCGTTCTGGGGGAATAAAGCAGAACCGTATTCAGATCGCCGTCTTTGATGGCGGCAATCGCCGCCGGTGAAAAACTTTTGGCCTCCCGGGCTTCATAAAGCACTTCCCGGCGTATGGCGAAGCCTGCCTTGGTAAGATCACCGGCCAGATCCCCAGCGACCGCCGAGCCCGCCACATGAACCAGGGGCCCCTTTGCCGGGTCCAGCATGTCAATGACGAGCGCGCCCAGCGCCTCCACATCGCCCGACGCGCTATGGACTTGACCAAATTCGAGTTCCCGCGCCGTGGCGGCCGTCGAATCACCGACGGCGTAAACCGGAATGGATCGTTCCGGTGTGCGCGCGGCGAGGGCGCGAACGCCGTTCTGGCTGGTCAGCAGAAGGGCCTGGACGCCGTTTAGATCGAGGTCCGGGCCGTGCAAATTTTCGATCGTCATCAAGGGTTCGATGATCGTGTCGATGCCGCGCTCGCTGAGAGTTTCGGCGAGCGCCGTGCCGTCGGCTCCGGGCCGGGTGACAAGTGCGCGCATCTGCCTAGGTCTCCTGTTTCATATCCGGATGAACCGGGATGAAATGAGGTTGTTCCTGTCGTATCGCCCCTAGAATAGAAGGTCCCGCCTTGCGCAACAAATCTTCTGCGACGGTTTTTCCCAAATGCTCGGCTTCGGTGATCGGGGTCTTCGACGTGACGTCTGCTTTCTCCGCCCCATCGGGCCTGGCGATCATCCCCTGTAACACAAGGTTTCCCTGCCCGTCGGGCTGGGCGAGACCGGCGATCGGGGTATGGCAGGATCCGTCCAAAACGGTCAACATGGCCCGCTCGGCGATCACGGCGGCGGTGTTCACCGGCTCCGCCAAGGCCGCCAGTAGGGCATTCGCGCGCGAATCGTCTGTGCGGCACGTGGCGGCCAGACTGCCCTGGCCAACGGCAGGCAACATTTGATCGGTCTCCATCAGGCTGGTCACCGCGCCTTCTTTACCGAGACGCCGCAAACCGGCATAGGCGAGAAAGGTGGCGTCCACCTCGCCGGCCTCCAGCTTTTTCAATCGGGTATCCACATTGCCCCGGAACGGGACGACCTGGAGATCGGGCCTGAGATTTAAAAGCTGGGCTTTCCGACGGAGTGACGCCGTGCCAACCCGGCTGCCTTTGGGCAGGGCATCCAGATTGGCGGCCTTCAACGAGATAAAGGCGTCCCGGACATCTTCCCGTGGCATGATGGCGTGCAAGGAAATCCCGTCCGGCAGCAGGGTCGGCATATCTTTCATGGAATGGATCGCGATATCGATCCGGTTCTCCAGCATGGCCGAGTCCAGTTCCTTGGTGAACAGACCCTTGCCGCCGAGGTCCGACAAGAGCTCGGATTGAATCCGGTCGCCGGTGGTCTTGATCACCACCAATTCAACGGCATTCTTGGCTTTAAGAAGCGGATGGCTCTCTTTCAAAGCCTCGATCACGTGATTGGTTTGGGTCAGCGCCAGCGGACTTCCGCGGGTGCCGATTCGAAGGGGAGCGTCGTCAGTCATAGGGGCCGAAAGGTTCCTGGATACCGAGAGGAGTTATGGTTTTTCCGGGCTTAAAAGCTTAAACAATCCCAATGGCGGGGGTATACCGCTTTTTCGCCGCCGGGTCCAAGTGAATGTCGCTGTCAGACTGTGGATAACTTCATGCGCGTTTTAGGAATAGAAACAAGCTGTGATGAAACCGCCGCCGCCGTGGTTTGCGACGAAGCACCGGCGGGCGAACGGATTCTGGGGGAGGCCATCCTGTCCCAGCATGAGGAGCATCGCCCCTATCAGGGGATCGTGCCGGAGATCGCCGCCCGCAGCCATTTGCAGCACGTGGACCGCCTGGTGGCAGAGGCCATGGAAAAAGCGGGGGTCGGATTTGCCGATTTGGACGGGATCGCGGCGACGGGCGGGCCCGGCCTTATCGGTGGCGTGATTGTCGGGGTGATGTCGGCCAAGGCCATGGCCTTGGTGCATGATCTGCCGTTTTTGGCGGTTAATCACCTGGCGGGACATGCGTTGACGGCGCGTCTGACCGATGACTTGGACTTCCCGTATCTTCTGCTGTTGGTGTCCGGCGGCCACACCCAGTTACTGATCGTCGAGGGCGTGGATGCGTTTGTCCGGCTGGGCACGACCGTGGACGACGCCGTGGGGGAAGCCTATGACAAGTCGGCAAAGATGTTGGGTCTCGGCTATCCGGGTGGCCCGGCGATGGAGGCCGCTGCGGCGCGCGGGACGACCGGTGCGTTTAATCTGCCCCAGCCAATGCTCGGCCGGCCCGGCTGTCATTTTTCTTTCTCCGGGTTAAAAACGGCCGTGCGCCGCCAGGCGGAATCCATTGCAGCGGATCAGATCGACGATCTCTGCGCCTCCTTTGAACAGGCGGTCGGCGAAGTCGTGGCCGATCGGTGCCAAAAAGCCATTGGTGAATTCCGGGATCGCCATCCCGAAGGCAGCACGCTTGTGGTCGCCGGGGGCGTCGCCGCCAACAAAACGCTCCGGCGATACCTTCAGGAAACGGTGGACGATACGGATATGCGGCTAATTGCGCCGCCGCCGAAACTGTGCACCGACAACGGGGCGATGATCGCGTGGGCGGGGCTGGAACGCCTTCGCCTGGGTCTTACCGACAAGCTGGATTTCAAGCCCCTGCCCCGCTGGCCGCTGGACCCGGATGCGGTCCCGGCTCACGGCGCAGGCGTCAAGGCTTGAACGACAAGTCATCCCGACAGTGCTTGCAGGACCATCCTTCCTTCGGTCATAGTTGGCCCATGAAATTTTGCCGGAAAATGTACACATGAGCCTGATCGGCGTGATCGGGGGCGGCGCCTGGGGTACGGCGCTGGCGGTCGCTGTCCGGCGCGCCGGCAGTGACGTGATCCTTCAGGCCCATGAAGACGACACTGTCGCGGCGATCAACAAAACCCATGTGAATGAAACCTTCCTGCCCGGCTATGAGTTGGATCCCGAAATTAAGGCGACCCGGAAGCTGGCCGAGGCGACGGATGCGGACGCGGTCCTTTTGGCCGCCCCGGCGCAGCATTTGCGGGCAGTCTGTACAGAAGCCGCCGCCTCCTGGGCCGAGCACGTGCCAGCGATTATTTGTTCCAAGGGAATCGAGGAGAACAGTTGCGCCTTGATGAGCGAGGTCGTGGGGGAGGCGCTGCCGCGACGGCCCATAGCGGTTTTGTCCGGGCCGACATTCGCCATAGAGGTCGCGCGGGATTTGCCCACGGCTGTCACGCTGGCCTGCCGCGATGAAGTTGTCGGCAAAGTGCTGATGGAGACGTTGAGCTCACGGCGGTTTCGTATTTACCGTTCGACCGATGTTGTCGGGGCGCAGATCGGCGGGGCGGTCAAGAACGTGTTGGCCATCGCCTGCGGCATTGTTGAGGGCCGAAATCTCGGCGACAATACACGGGCTGCATTGGTGACTCGCGGCCTCGCCGAAATTACCCGGCTGGGTCTGGCCAAGGGCGCCAACGCGGAGACGCTGGCGGGCCTGAGCGGTCTTGGCGATCTCACGCTAACCTGCAACGCGATGCAGTCCCGCAATTTTTCCTTAGGGGTCGCGCTCGGCGAAGGCAAAAGCCTGGAAGATATCATGGGCGGGCGTAAATCCGTGGCGGAGGGTGTGTTTACCGCCTCGTCGGTGAGTGAACTGGCGCGCCGGCTGGATGTGGAGCTGCCGATTTGCGCGGCCGTGGATGCCGTGTTAAATCACGGCGCGGATATCGACACGGCGATTGCCGGGCTGTTGTCCCGGCCGTTGAAGGCTGAAACCGCCTGAATTTTGCGCCATCACCATG
>CAZSXT010000021.1:62292-66407 GCA_964611435.1 uncultured Rhodospirillaceae bacterium
CTGTTGTCCCGGCCGTTGAAGGCTGAAACCGCCTGAATTTTGCGCCATCACCATGAAGAGAAACCGGCAGTGCTCTACTTTATATATCGCGTGGATAAGCCGAACTCCGCGGAGTTGCGGGAGGCGACCCGCCCAGCACATCTGGAATGGGCCAAAACCCTCGGCGACCGGCTGCGGTATGCCGGGCCGACCCTGGATGAGGAGTCCGGCGCTATGATCGGTAGCGTCTGGGTGCTGGAAGCTGAGAGCAGGGATGAAGCCGCCCGGATTACCCAGAGCGACCCATATGAGAAGGCGGCGCTGTTTGAAAGCAAAACGGTCCAGGCCTTCATGCAGGTTGTCCCCTGGGACGAATAGAACAGCAATGAATAAAGGTAAAGCGAGGCAGGCATGGCGTATTGGCTGATTAAATCCGAACCTGGTGCGTGGTCCTGGGAAGATCACGTGAAGAAGGGTGTCGAACATTGGGACGGCATCCGCAACCACCAGGCAAATAACAATATGAAAGAGATGAAGATCGGTGATAAGGCCTTCTTCTATCATTCGGTGGATGAAAAGCGCATCGTCGGCGTCGTCGAGGTGGTGAAGGAACACTACCCGGATCACACGGATGAATCCGGGCGGTTCGGCATGGTCGACTTCAAGGCGCTGTATCCGGTGAAGACCCCCGTCACCTTGGCGGAGATCAAGGCGGACGAGCGGCTGCAGGACCTGTTTCTGGTCCGCCACACGCGCCTGTCGGTTGGTCCGGTGTCCGCCAAGCACTGGAAAATTCTTTGCAAGATGACAGGCGTAGAGCCCTAAGTGGGTTGCGCCGGCGGGCCCTAGACCATGATTTTCGCGTGGCTGAAAAAGACCCTGGACGAACAGGCGCGTACCGCCAATCACAAGGAACTCACCAAGTTCATTGACGGCTTGCGCACCATGACCGACGAGGACATGGGCGTTGTGCTCGCCGTCAGTACGGTCTTGCGGGTTAATATGGAGAACCAGGGATTTCTGCCCAAAGGCCTCTATGACGAAGGGGAGTTGCCGAGCGCACAGGAGATGGCGCGCTATCAGATGGAGCTCAACAAGCTGGTGCGCCAGTTCCACCGTAAGCGCATGCATACGGACGGTCTCGGCGTGCTGGTGATTTCTTACTCGCTCCGGTGTCTCAATGTAGCCGACCTTCGCGACTATGGCCGGGACATGTGGGCGACCTTGGTCCGGGGCTTTCCGTATACGGAAGAAACCCTCCGAACCGGGCAAGAAAGCAAAGGCGAAGACTTCCCCGAAGAGGTCTGGACGGAATGGAAGAAAATCCCGGTTGGGCTGGAGCCCACGGGAGGGGAGGGCGGGTGAGCGGGCCCGGTGAGAAACTTTGCGACCTGGCTGAGATCGAGGATCCAGGCAGCGCCGGTTTCACCATCGAGTTGGATGGCAAGAAGAAGATGATCATGGTCATTCATCGCAAGGGCGAGGCCTATGCCTATGTGAATTCATGTCCGCATATCGGCGCGCCGCTGGATTTCAAGCCGGGGCAGTTTCTGTCGTCCGACAAAAAGCTGATCATGTGCTCGACCCACGGGGCGCTGTTTCAGATCATCGACGGGCTCTGCATCTTCGGACCGTGCCAGAAAGCATCCTTGAAATCTGTGCCGATTGAGGTGGTCGGGGGCGAAGTCCGGCTGACGTAGAGACGCCCCTACCTCTTGTTTTCCGTTCCGGTCTCGCGATAATACCGGGAACAGAATTCAGGGAGGTTCAAGACCAGCCATGTCAGATAATCAGCTCTTTCCCGTTCCCGACGCCGTCGCCAAAAGCGCCTGGGTCGATAATGATAAATATTTGGAAATGTATCAGGCTTCAGTGGATGACCCAGAGGCGTTCTGGGCCGAACACGGCAAGCGGGTCGATTGGATCAAGCCCTTCACCCAGGTAAAGGATGTGGACTATACCGGCGATGTCCGTATCCGTTGGTTCTATGACGGCACGCTGAACGTCAGCGCCAACTGCTTGGACCGCCATCTCGCGACTAGGGGCGATCAGACGGCGATCATTTGGGAAGGCGATGACCCCAACGATTCCAAAACCATCACGTATAAGGAATTGCACGAACAAGTGTGCCGTCTGGCCAACGCCATGAAGGCGCGGGGTATCAAGAAGGGCGATGTGGTCACCGTCTACATGCCGATGATCCCGGAAGCCGCCGTCGCCATGCTGGCGTGCACCCGGATCGGCGCCATTCATTCGGTGGTGTTTGGCGGATTCTCGCCTGACAGTCTCGCCGACCGGATTCAGGATTGTAATTCCAATTGCGTGATCACCGCCGACGAGGGTGTGCGCGGCGGCCGGGCTATTCCGCTCAAGGCCAACACCGACGCTGCCGTGGCGAATTGCCCGACCGTGGAGACGGTGTTCGTGGTGAAGCGCACCGGCGGCGATATCAACTGGGATGACGCCAAGGATGTCTGGTATCACGAGGCGACCGAGGCCGTGGATGCCGACTGCGAACCGGAGGAAATGAACGCCGAGGACCCGCTGTTCATTCTTTATACCTCGGGCTCCACCGGGAAGCCGAAGGGCGTATTGCACACCACGGGCGGCTATATCGTCTATGTCTCCATGACCCATCAGTATGTTTTCGATTATCACGACGGCGACGTCTATTGGTGCGCCGCCGACGTGGGCTGGGTCACCGGGCACTCGTATATTCTTTATGGGCCGCTGGCCAATGGGGCCATCACCACCATGTTTGAAGGCCTGCCCAACTATCCGGATGCGTCCCGCATCTGGCAGGTGGTGGATAAGCACAACGTCAATATTCTTTATACCGCGCCAACGGCGATCCGCGCGCTGATGCAACAGGGCGAAGAGCCGGTTAAGAAAACCAGCCGGAAAACGCTGCGTCTCTTGGGCTCAGTGGGTGAGCCGATCAACCCGGAAGCTTGGATGTGGTACTACAACGTGGTCGGCGAGGGCCGCTGCCCCATCGTGGATACTTGGTGGCAGACGGAAACCGGCGGCATTCTGATCACGCCGCTGGCCGGCGCGACGGCGCTCAAGCCCGGTTCCGCCACCCGGCCGTTCTTTGGCATCCAGCCCGCCATTGTCGATAATGACGGCAAGATTTTGGACGGCGCGTGCGAGGGCATCCTGGTGCTGCTCGACAGCTGGCCCGGCCAAATGCGAACCGTCTATGGCGATCACAAGCGCTTCGTCGACACCTATTTCTCCAACTATCCAGGCAAGTACTTCGCTGGCGACGGCTGCCGCCGGGACGAAGATGGGTATTACTGGATCACCGGCCGGGTGGATGACGTGATCAATGTCTCCGGCCACCGGATGGGCACCGCCGAAGTGGAAAGCGCGCTGGTCGCCCACGACAAAGTGTCCGAGGCCGCCGTGGTCGGCTTCCCCCATGACATCAAGGGACAGGGTATCTATGCCTATGTCACCCTGATGGCAGGCGCCGATCCCTCGGACGATCTTCGCACCGAGTTGGTGCAATGGGTCCGCAAGGAAATCGGCCCCATCGCCACGCCGGATCATATCCAATGGGCGCCAGGCCTGCCGAAGACCCGGTCGGGCAAGATCATGCGGCGCATTCTCCGAAAGATCGCCGAGAACGACCCGTCCAATCTGGGCGACACCTCGACCCTGGCGGACCCGAGCGTCGTGGACGATCTGGTCGCCAACCGGGCGGGGAGTTAGGTCCACCGGCAAATCGTTTGAACACTCGGACGGCTGAAACCGGGCCGAGGCGATAAGAAAGCAATTGCGCAAATGAGTTTCCGAACATCGGTCGTTTTCGAAAACGACGGGATCAGCACTGTCCATACCGGCTCAACCGCCCGCGGCGAAACCATCGTCCAGGATCGCGCCAATGGCGTCGGCATGAGTTCCGGCGAGCTTCTATTGCTCGCACTCGGGTCTTGTACGGCCGGTTATCTGAAGGAGTACCTGAACAGCAAAGAGATCGATATCGGCGCCCTCCGGGTGGAGGTCAGTTGTGACTTTGATGAGGCCGCGCGGCGGTATGTCGATTTCGATGTCCTGGTGCTGTGTGAGAAGGAGCTTACCGACCGGCTAAGATCAGCGATGTACAACACCGCCAAAGCCTGCCGCATTCA
>CAZSXT010000022.1:0-22501 GCA_964611435.1 uncultured Rhodospirillaceae bacterium
CGGCCATGCCGCCGGACATGGGTGGCATGGGCGGTATGGGCGGCATGATGTAAGCAGCCCGGCCGCTTAGTTGATACGAGGGGCCGTTTGTTTACCATCCGGCCCCTCATCAACTGACCAGCGAGACGTATCACAAAAAATTGTCCACACGAGCCGGTTTCCACCGTTATTTTACACGGCTTTGAAGTGGTCACAGGATTAAAGAGAGAGAGGCATCAAGACCGTGTCCAGCATGATTTCCATAGACGGACTGACCAAGCGATTTGGCCCGTTCACGGCGGTCGACAATATTTCTTTTTCTGTCGGCAGTGGTGAAGTGCTGGGATTTCTCGGCCCCAACGGCGCCGGAAAATCCACCACCATGAAAATGGTGACAGGCTATTTGCCGATCACCGCCGGCTCCGCCTCCGTATGCGGGTTTGATGTGGTGAACCAGAGCCTGGATGCCCGCAAGAAGGTCGGCTACCTGCCGGAAGGCGCACCGCTGTATGGTGATATGTCCGGTTTGGCATTTTTGAATTTTATTGCTGAAATTCGGGGCTTTAGCGGGTCTGAGAAAAAACAACGTGTCGATCAGGCGATCGAGAAGCTGCAGCTTCAATCCGTAATCAATAAGCCGATCGATACATTGTCCAAGGGTTTCAAGCGCCGGGTCGGATTGGCGCAGGCGATCCTGCATGACCCGGATGTGTTGATCCTGGACGAGCCCACCGATGGACTGGATCCGAACCAGAAGCATCAAGTGCGGACGCTGATCAAGGAAATGGCGTCGGACAAGGCGATTGTTATTTCCACCCATTTGCTGGAAGAAGTTTCAGCCGTTTGCACCCGCGCCGTGGTCATTGCACAGGGCAGGATCGTTTTCGACGGCTCCCCAGAGGAACTTTCGGCCAAGTCACCGGTCCATAATGCGGTGACGATCAAGCTGACCGCTGACGCCACTGACGGTATCAAGTCAGACCTGCAAGGTATCGCTGAAGTCGATCGTATCGAGACGGTCAATGGCGGCAACAGCTTGCTTGTCGTGCCGAAGGACGGTGCGCAGATCATCGAAAAGGTTAGCCTCCTGGTCCGCGATAAGGGGATAGAGGTGGACGAACTTTATGTCGAACGAGGGCATCTGGATCAGGTGTTCCGTGAACTCACCCTGTCGGCCTAGCGCAGAGCAAATCGAGGATATATCCAAATGAGTAATACTTGGGTCATCATCAAACGCGAGCTCGGCGCCTATTTTTCAACGCCGCTCGCGTATGTTTTTATTGTCATCTTCCTGGCCCTGTCGGGCGCGCTCACCTTCTTTATGGGCGCCTTTTTCGAACGCGGTCAGGCGGACATGGCGTCCTTTTTTTCGTTCCATCCCTGGCTTTATCTGTTCCTGATCCCGGCGGTCGCCATGCGGCTGTGGGCGGAAGAACGCAAGGCCGGCACGGTGGAACTGCTGCTGACGTTCCCGATCCCCACCTGGCAGTTGGTGGTCGGCAAGTTCCTGGCGGCCTGGGCGTTCATCGCCATCGCCTTGGCATTGACCTTCCCGCTTTGGATAACGGTCAATTATCTGGGCCAGCCGGATAACGGCGTGATCATCGCGTCCTATATCGGCAGCTTCGTAATGGCCGGCGGATACCTGGCGATTGGGTCCTGTATCTCCGCAGTAACTAAGAACCAGGTGATCGCCTTTATCCTGGCCGCCGTGGTCTGCTTCCTATTCCTGATGAGCGGGGTGGAGCTGGTGCAGGCTTTCTTCCAGCCCTGGGCGCCGCCCTTCGTGCTGGATGCCATTCAGTCGATGAGCTTCCTGTCCCACTTTAACGGGATTATCCGGGGGGTGATCGACCTGCGTGACGTGATTTACTTCGGCTCGATGATCGGCGTCTTCCTGTTCGCCAACGCGGCCGTGATTGACTTAACCCGAGGATCGTGAGGACGGCACCATGAACGCATTACAAAACATGGATCGTAAGGCGCTGACGATTGCTGGTTTGATCGTCGCGGCTGTCTTTCTGTTCTTTACAAACATTCTGGCGACGGGGGAGATCAAGAACTCCCAAATCGATCTGACCGAGAACAAGCTCTATACGCTCTCCAAGGGAACACGGGATATTCTTGCCCAGATCGATGAGCCGCTGACCTTCCGCTATTACTACTCCCTCAAGTTTGGGGAAATCAGCCCGCAGCACGGCAACTACGCCACCAGGGTGCAGGAAATGCTGGAGCAGTTCGAGTTGGCCTCCAACGGCAAAATCCGCCTCAAGGTGATCAACCCCGATCCGTTCTCTGTCGAGGAAGACGAAGCGGTGAAGCTGGGCATCCAGGCGGTGCCACTGGATCAAACCTCCGAGTCGGGCTACTTCGGCTTGGCCGCCAACAACAGCGTTGATGACCGAAAGACTATTTCGTTCTTTGATCCCCAGCGCGAACAGTTCATGGAATATGACCTGACCCGCCTGGTGTTTGAACTGGCCTCGCCACAAAAGAAGAAAATTGGCCTGATCACCGGGCTGCTGCTGGAAGCGGACCCGCTGTTGCAGTACAAGCCTTGGCCGATCATGGGGCAGATCAGGCAGTTCTTCGATGTGCAGACCATCGACTCGGACGCGCGGGTCATTCCTGACGATATCGACGTGTTGTTGCTGGTGCACCCGCGGGTCAACGACGACAATCTGTGGTATGCGATCGATCAGTTCGTCATGCGCGGCGGCCGTATTCTGGCCTTCGTCGATCCACAAAACGAAACGGCCCGGATGACGCCGCAGGCCCCTCCCGGCGCCGGCTCGACCGACCTCAAGAAGCTGTTTGACGTTTGGGGCATTGAGTTCGATCCCGACAAATTTGTCGGCGACCGGGCCTCCGCCATCCGGGTCAGCGCCCAGGTCCAAGGCCAAGACGTGATCTCCGAGTATCTGTCGTGGAACATCTTCCAGTCGCGGAACCTGAATTCAGACGATGTGGTGACCGGCCAATTGACCACCATCCAGGTCGCGAGCGCCGGGCATGTGGAGCTGAAGGAAGGTTCGAAGCTGAAAATGACGCCGCTGCTGACCACCAGCACCCAAGCGCAGCACATCGATGCCGAGCTGGTGCGGGGTGAGATTGATCCGCGCAAGATCATGGCTCAGTACAAGCCCGATAATAAGGTGTTCAATATCGCCGCCCGGTTCTCCGGCCCGGTGAAGAGCGCGTTCCCCGATGGCCCGCCCAAGCCCAAGGAAGGCGACAAGAAAAAGGACGAGGACGAAAAGAAGCCCGGGCCCAAGGGACCGCATTTGAAAGAGTCCAAAACCGACCTCAATATGATCGTGTTGGCGGACTCGGACTTGTTTACCAACCGGTTCTGGGTGCGTCAGCAGCAGTTCTTCGGACAGACCGTCCAGGTGCCGGTGTCCAACAATGCGGACTTCCTGGTCAATGCGCTCGATAACCTGTCCGGCAACGAGGCGCTGATCAGCCTGCGTTCACGCGGGCTGTCGGTTCGGCCGTTCTACAAGATCCAGGATCTGCAGAATGCGGCGGAAGACCGTTACCGGGAGACAGAGCAGAAGCTGACCGCAAAACTAAAAGACCTGCAGGGTAAGCTGGCCGGTCTCAAGGTTGATGCGCCGGGCGCTCAGGCGACCTTGACGTCGGAGCAGACCAAGGCCTTCAACCAATTCCGGACGGAAATGCTGGATGTCCGCAAACAGCTTCGCGACGTGCAGCACAATCTCCGCAAGGATATCGAGAGCCTCGATACCCGCTTGAAAATTCTCAACATCTGGACCGTGCCCTTGGTCGTTGCCGTTTTGGCGGTGATCCTGGCGATCTTCCGCCGGCGGCGCTATAGCGGCATGCAGGTCCAGGGCTAACTGTTTGGCATAGAGGTACAGCAACGATGAATCCCAAAAGTTTTCTAGGATTTCTGGCCGTCACGGTGGTCATAGTCGTGGCCGCGGCCGTGTCGATCAGTGCCCGCTATAGCGCAGCCGTAAGCGTCGATTTGAACGAAGTGGTCTATCCCGGTCTTGCCGATAAGTTTGGCGACGTCGTCGAGATTCAGGTGCAGGACAAAGACAAAACCCTAACCGTTAAACGTGACGGCGACGGCTGGGTCCTGGCGGATCGCAGCAACTATGTGGCGGACAGTGAAGTGGTTCGCCAGGTGTTGGTCGGGCTGGCTGAACTGCGTCTGCGTGAAGCCAAAACGGAGAAGAAGGACCTATTCCCCAAGCTGGCGGTTGAAGATGTTACGGAAAAGGATGCCAAGTCCGGTCTATTGACGATTAAGGACAAGAGCGGTCAAGTGCTCGCTTCGCTGATCGTCGGAAAGGAAAACAGCGATCTGGCCGGCGGCGCCGACGTGGGACGATATATCCGCAAGCCCAATGAGCAGCAGGCGTGGCTGGCGGAAGGCCGGCTGGTGATGCCCGGTGCGGTGAAGGATTGGGTCTCACCGCAATTCCTTGATGTATCAAGCAAACGCATCGATACGGTCGTGGTTGCCCAGCCCGACGGCCTCGTCATGGACGTTAAACGGGAAAAGAAAGACGGCGAAAAATTTGTCATCAACAATATGCCCGAGGGCCGCAAGATCGAATACCAATCGGATATCGACAATATGGGCGATGGGCTCGATAAGTTGGAGCTGGAAGAAGTCCGCGCCGCCGGCAAGATTGAATTCCCGGCCGACAAGACCATTTCCACCCGGCTCAAGACCTATGACGGTTTGACGATGGACGTCAAATTGCTGGAGAAAGGCGATGATTTTTGGGCGACCTTTGTGGCCAGCGCCGCCGCGGACGCGGATGACAAGGTCAAAAAGGAAGCCGCGGATATTAACGCCACGGTTTCCAAGTGGGTGTACGCCATTCCGGCGCATAAATACCGCTACATGACCCGCAAGGTCGAGGATGTGCTGGAACAACCGAAAAAAGAAGAAGAGAAAAAGAACTAAACGTCTTTTTTGGCCGACCGGATTGGTTGCGACAGCTACTCTTCGGATGGGCGGGTTCGAGGGCTGATCCCTAGGACCGCAAACTGCGGCGACATTCGACTTGTCCTGAGGGATGAGAGGGGGCATGCCCCCGTGACCACCATGCGTTGCCCCGCCATCCGGCGCCAGGCGCCAACCCCCTTATTTTAGCCCTCTGGCGCCAGGCACTTTACTCTGGGTTGTAGGATTACAGCCGATTGGCGATTTCGGACGAGTTTGCCGTATAGCGATACGCCCGAAAGAGGACGTTGCTCGGTCCATGCACCACCGGGTTGGGATGATACATCGGCGTAATATAGTCCCACACGATCTCGCCATCCGGATCCACTTCGAACACCCGGCCGGTAAGGGCCTCACAGATAAGCGTGTTGCCGTTGCCAAGGCGCTGCAGGCCGCTCATGACGGGGCTGAAGAATGTCCATCTTTGAGGGTCGATATATTGCCAGACAATGTCACCGCTCTTCGGGTCGATCTCTAGCGCGCGGGAGTGCAGCGGCTGGTGGAGGTTGTTCATGCCGTTGGCGAACAGGGTGATATTACCGTTGGGGAGAACATCGGCGTTATGCTGGTGTCCCCAAGTATGGTCCCGCAGATGCCAGATGATGTCCTTGGTGCCGCGGTCCACGGTCATGATCGTGTCCAGGTGGCGGAAACTCACCAGCACATTGCCATCCAGGGTGACCGCGACGGAATTGGCGTGGGCCCATTCTCCGCGATGGCAGTCGGGCGCCAGCGGAAATTCATTGAAATCCGCCTCCTTGAAATACCACTCCCACACCCGTTCGCCGGCCGGGGAAACCTCCCGGACCACGTCTCCGAAGATGTTGCCTTTAATTTCTGTTCCCGCTAGTCCGCCTTTAACCTTGGCTGCGTGTTCTTCGCCCAAGACCTCCCGGGACAGATAAAGGGTGTTGCCGTTTTCAAGCCGAACGATGTCATGGTGCTGGCTGTGGTCGATATATTCCCAAACCACATTGCCGTCCCAGTCGAGCTCCAGGATATGTCCGCCCTTCGCACCGGGAATGGGGATGCCCTCGTCGGTCACCACCGAACACAACAGATTGCCGTTCGGCAGCAGGTAGGCTTTGGAGCCCAAGAGCCCCGGCAGGTCCCAACTATGAACCACCTCACCAGCCATATTCACCAAATGGCAGGCCTCGTGCCGCATCGGCGCAATAATGGTAAATCCGTCAAAAGATTTTTCGGGTTGGTGATGGAGGAGGCCGGTCTGGTAGGTCTTCATGTCGATTCCTCGGAGATCGCTATTAGCCGGAGAGTCCTAAATCACATCCCTGTCGCGAAGTCCCTGGCGTTCCTCCTCGGTGAGGTCGAGAAGTTCTTTCAAGAGCTCATCCGTATGCTCGCCCATCATCGGTGGGTGGGAGCGATAAGTCGGCGGCGTTTCCGACATGTGGATCGGGTTGCCGATCAGGTTCACCGGTTCAGGCGCCAGGGGGTGATCCATCTGGATTTTCATGCCGCGAGCCAGCACATGCTCGTTATCAAAGACTTGATCGATGGTGTTGATCGGCCCGCAACTTACTTTGATTTTCTCCAAGCCTTCCAGCCAGTGGTCGGACGGCTTTTGCCGCATGATCTCGTTTAGGATTTCAGTGAGTTCGTCCCGATTGCGTACCCGGTTCTCATTGGTGGAAAAGCGTTCGTCCTCGGCTAGCTCCGGCGCGCCGATAAACTCGCTGAAGCGGACAAATTGGCTGTCATTGCCGACCGCGACGATGATGTTGCCGTCCTCGGTCGGGAAGACCTGATAAGGCACGATATTGGGGTGCGCATTGCCTAGAAGGCCCGGCACCTCGCCAGACGTTAGATAATTGAGCCCCTGGATGGAGAGTGTCGCGACCTGGGTGTCCAGCAAAGATACATCCAGATGCTGGCCTTGACCGGTGACTTCCTTGTGGCGAAGCGCTGCGTTAATGGCGATGGCCGCCCAAAGCCCGGCCGTCAGGTCGGCGATGGGAACGCCCACACGGTGGGGTTCTCCGTCTTTGGGCCCGGTGATGCTCATCAGTCCACCCATACCTTGGGCCATGAAGTCATAGCCTGGTTGGTCGGCCAGCGGACCGGTTTGGCCGAACCCGGTGATGGAGCAATAGACCAAGCCCGGAAATTCATCCTTGAGGTCATCGTAGCTCAAGCCGTACTTGGCGAGGTTGCCGGTTTTGAAATTTTCCACCAGCACATCGCACTTGGCGATCATTTTTCGGGCGAGCTGCTGCCCTTCTTCGCTGGTGAGGTCCAGGGTCATGGAGCGTTTATTACGGTTCGCCGCCAGGTAATAACCGGACTCGGTCGTTTCTTCACCATCCTTATCCAGGACAAAGGGCGGGCCGAACTTTCTTGTGTCGTCACCGACATTCGGCCGCTCCACCTTGATGACGTCGGCGCCCAGATCCCCCAGGATTTGAACACAGCTGGGGCCTGCGAGAACACGGGTTAGGTCAAAAATTCGAATGCCGGCGAGCGGACCGCTCATCGTGCGCCTCCCTTGGTAAGTGATCTGTATTTGTTTATTGAAGCTTGTCGAGCAAGGCAAACGTCCGCTGATGAGCCAGCTCGGCCGCTTCGGCGTTATAGCGGTCAGGCTGGGTGGAATTGGCGAATGCGTGCCCGGCGTCATATTTGTAAATGGCGATGTTGAACTTGCCGATCAGTGCGGCATGAATGCGGTGGTCGTTTTCAGGGCCCACCAGGTGATCGTGCTCACCCATATGCAGGATGGTTTGGCAATCAACGTGCCGTCCTTCATCCAGGAAGTCATGCACTTGAGTGCCGTAGTAAGCGATGGCCGCATCGGGTTGCAGCCGCGCAGCCGCCAGATAGGTAAGGGTGCCGCCCATGCAAAATCCGGTGACGGCATACTTGCCGTTGCAGCCGGGCTGGCCCTTGAGAAAGTCTGCGGTGGCCTCGATATCCAGCATGGCGGCTTGGCGGTCCATGGTATCACGGTAATTTCTCGACCGCTCATACACTTCCGGTTCTTCCCGGTTGCCGATGAAGCCCGGGTCAACACGCCCATACATGTCGGGTGCGCACACCCAGTATCCCTTGGCGGCGAAGTCCTCTGTGATGGACTTGACCCAATCGGTGATTCCGAAAATTTCATGCAGGAGGACCAGCGCCGGTTTATCCGCTTGCCCCTGACAATAATAGCCATTGAAGCTGTGCCCGTCGGAGGCGGTGATCTGAACGAATTCGCCATTCATACGATGATGATCCCAATAGATTCAAATGCTTACGAAGTTGAGGTAGGACTCATGACCCCGGCTCGCCAAAATGGCAATATCTACGGACAGGAATTCTGTGGATAACTTTGTCGATAACTTGTCGTAGATTCATAGAAATTTACATGACGATCATTTGCACAAACCGGCATGGTCTGGAGAGATAGGATTAATTTATTGAAATTAAAAGATAAATAACATCCGTTAGGCGACGCATTAATTGGGTTGCCAAATCTGCAATGCAAAATAATTGAAGAATCGCTATGTGTAAAAGTTCTGGCTCTTTCGTCAATATTCAGCCGATCTAGGTAAGGTAGAACGGGTTGAATTCCATATAAAAATTACGAATTTGCCGCCCGAGATCGGAAGGATAATGGATATAAATGTCGGAAATCCAGAGTGCGATAGAAATTCTATTTTCCGGTTCTCAGACGCATTCGGGAAATATTGGCGGCAATACGTTAAGCCGAATTTTTACTTAATATAACTTACCCATTACTTGGGGGCGACGGATTTAGCGTGGTAGAAGACTCGCGCCCATCAGGAACTCATCGACCGCGCGGGCACATTGTCGTCCTTCCCGTATAGCCCAGACCACCAAGGATTGCCCACGACGCATATCTCCAGCCGCAAAGATCTTGGGGACCGAGGTTTGATAGTCCATCGTATTGGCTTTCACGTTGCCACGGTCATCCAAATCAACACCGCTGTCTACGATCATGCCGGCATGCACCGGTGAAACGAAGCCCATGGCCAACAACACTAGGTCCGCCTTCAATTCATCTTGAGTGTCGTCTTTTTCGACCAAATTCATCCGGCCGTCTTCGCCCTTTTCCCATGCCACCCGTTTAGTGGTCAGGGAAGTGACCACACCGTCGTCGCCGTTGGCCACGGTGGTGGTGATTGCCCAGTCACGTTCGGCGCCTTCCTGGTGAGAGGAGGAGGTGCGAAGTTTCATCGGCCAATTTGGCCAAGTGACCGACTTGTCCACCTTCTCAGGCGGCTTCGGCATGATCTCTAGCTGTGTGACGCTCGCAGCCCCATGGCGAAAGGAGGTGCCGACACAGTCAGAACCGGTATCGCCGCCGCCGATGACCACGACATGCTTGTCGGTCGCCCAGATTTCCTTGTTCGTGCCCAGTTCTTCGCCGGAGACGCGGCGATTTTGCTGGGTCAGGAAGTCCATGGCGAAATGGATGCCGTCCAATTCCCGGCCCGGCACCGGCAGATCGCGGGGTTGTTCCGCGCCGCCCGCCATCACCACGGCGTCATAGCCGTCGGTGAGCTCTTGAACGGTAATATCAACGCCGATATTGGTGTTGGTGCGCAACGTCACGCCTTCGGCTTCCATTTGCTCGGCCCGGCGGTCGATCAGATGCTTTTCCATCTTGAAATCAGGGATGCCATAGCGGAGCAAGCCGCCGATCTTGGCGTTCTTCTCGAACAAGTCCACATCGTGGCCGGCCCGGGCGAGCTGCTGGGCGCAGGCCATACCGGCCGGACCGGAGCCTACTACAGCGACCTTCTTGCCGGTCTTTGATGCCGGCGCCTTCGGCAAAACCCAACCCTCGTTCCAGGCCCGGTCGATAATCGCGCATTCAATGGTTTTGATGGTGACCGGCGTATCCTCGATGTTCAGGGTGCAGGCCTCCTGGCACGGGGCCGGGCAAATGCGACCGGTAAATTCCGGGAAATTATTGGTCGAGTGCAGCACTTCGATCGCTTTTCGGAAGTCTCCCTTGTAGACGAGGTCGTTCCAGTCCGGAATGATGTTGTTGACCGGACATCCCTGGTGGCAGTAAGGGATGCCGCAATCCATGCAGCGCGCCCCTTGTTCCGTCAGTTCCTCGGCGGTCAGATCGACTACAAATTCGTCGTAGTTCTTTACCCGTTCGGAAACGGGCAAATAGGCCCGATCGACCTGTTCAAATTCAAGAAAACCTGTCGGCTTACCCATAATTTATTCCCCCACGGCAACGCCGACACGGTTGCCTTGCTTGTCCTTGTTTTCGTTTTGCGCCTGGCGTTCCAACAGGGCCCGGCGGTAATCGACCGGCATCACCTTGACGAACTTGGGCAGATACGTGTCCCAATTATCCAGAATATGCCGGGCACGGTCACTGTCGGTAAAGTGCATGTGATTTTCGATCAGCTTACGCAAGCGCAGGGAGTCGTACCCGGTCATGTCGCTCATAATGTCGACACGGCCATGAGTTTCCAGATCGCCACGTTGATGGCTGTCTTCCATTGCCCGGTCTTCGTCGGGAATGGGCTCTAATTCCACCATTGCCATGTTGCAGCGGATGTCGAAGTCATCGGATTCATCCAGCACATAGGCGATGCCGCCGCTCATCCCGGCTGCAAAGTTCCGCCCCGTCTGGCCCAGCACCACGACCACGCCGCCGGTCATATATTCACAGCAGTGATCGCCGACACCTTCAACAACGGCGGTCGCGCCGGAGTTGCGGACAGCGAACCGTTCGCCGGCGACGCCCCGGAAATAACATTCCCCGGCAATGGCCCCGTAGAGCGCGACATTGCCGATCACGATGTTTTCCTCGGCCGTGAATTTGGACACTTTAGGCGGATAGACCACAATCCGCCCGCCGGCCAAACCTTTGCCTACATAGTCGTTGGTATCGCCTTCAAGCTCGACCGTGATGCCCTTTGACAAGAAAGCGCCGAAGCTTTGTCCGCCCGATCCCTTGCCTTTGATATAAATCGTGTCCTCGGGCAGACCAGCGTGGCCGTAGCGCTCCGCTACTTCACCGGACAGCATGGCGCCGAAGGTCCGGTTGGTGTTGAGAATTTTCGTCTCAATCTGAACCGGGGAACCGTTTTCCAGCGCCGGGGCCGCTTCCTTAATCATCTTTTGATCCAGGGCGCGCTCCAGACCGTGATCCTGCTTCTCGCAGTTGTAAACCGCGACGTCCGGGCCCATTTCCGGCTTGTAAAGCAAGCGCGTGAGGTCGAGGCCCTTTGCTTTCCAATGATCGATGGCTTTGCCCATGTCCAGCACCTGGGTCTGGCCGATCATCTCGTTGATTGTGCGGAAGCCCAGCTTGGCCATGATCTCGCGCAGTTCCTCTGCGACGAAGAACATATAGTTGACCACATGTTCCGGTTGGCCGCGGAAACGTTTGCGCAGCTCCGGATCCTGGGTGGCGATGCCGACCGGGCAGGTGTTCAGGTGGCATTTGCGCATCATGATGCAGCCCGATGCGATCAGTGACGCCGTGGCGATGCCGTATTCATCTGCGCCCAGCAGGGCGGCGATAGCCACGTCCCGGCCGGTTCGGATGCCGCCGTCGGTCTGCACGCAAATGCGGCCGCGCAGCTTGTTCATCACCAGCGTCTGATGGGTCTCGGCCAAACCGATTTCCCACGGCGCGCCGGCATGCATGATCGAGGTGATGGGGCTTGCGCCGGTGCCGCCGTCAGCGCCGGAGATCAAGACGTGATCCGCGTGCGCCTTGGACACGCCGGCGGCAATGGTGCCGACACCGATGATGGAGACCAGTTTGACGCTGATCCGCGCTTTTGGATTAACGTTTTTCAGGTCGTGGATAAGCTGCGCCAAATCCTCGATGGAATAGATGTCATGATGCGGCGGCGGTGAAATCAGGCCGACGCCAGGGGTAGAGTGCCGCACCCGGGCGATGATCTCGTCAACCTTATGACCAGGCAGCTGTCCGCCTTCGCCGGGTTTCGCGCCCTGCGCCATCTTGATCTGGATTTCATCGGCGTTGCGCAGATATTCTGTGGTGACGCCAAAGCGGCCGGAGGCGACTTGCTTGATGGCCGAGCGCATGGAATCCCCGTTAGCCAGGGTTTCATATCGTTCAGGCTGTTCGCCACCCTCGCCGGTGTTGGACTTGCCGCCGATCCGGTTCATGGCGATGGCCAGGTTGGTATGCGCTTCGAATGAAATCGAGCCGAAGGACATAGCCCCGGTCACGAAGCGTTTAACAATTTCAGACGCCGGTTCGACTTCCTCGATGGGGACGCCGCCGCCCTCGAACTTGAATTCGAATAAGCCACGTAGGTTCTTCAGTTTGACTGACTGGTCGTTCATCTGCTTGGCATATTCGTTATAGATGTCCTGAGAGTTCATCCGCGCCGAATGCTGCAGCTTGGAGATGGTGTCAGGCGTCCACATATGTTCTTCGCCACGAATCCGGAAGGCGAGCTCGCCCCCCACGTCCAGATCGTCTTCAATCGTCGGGTCGTTTCCGTAGGCCCGCGCATGCCGGTCTACGGTCTCCCGTGCAATTTCCGCCAGGCCAACGCCTTCAATGGCGGAAGCGGTCTTGGTGAAATAGGCCTCAATGAACTCGCTGGACAGGCCAATCGCGTCGAAAATCTGCGCGCCGCAATAGGACTGGTAGGTCGAGATGCCCATTTTGGACATCACTTTGAGCATGCCCTTGTCGACCGCCTTGATGAAGCGCTTGTAGGCTTCGCCGAGGCTGACATCTTTGGGCAGCTGATCCTTGATATCGGTAATCGTATCAAAAGCAAGATAGGGGTTCACCGCCTCGGCGCCGTATCCAGCCAGCAAGCAGAAATCATGCACCTGGCGGGCTTCGCCGGTTTCCACCACCAGGCCGGATTCGGTGCGTAGGCCGGCCCGGATCAGATGGTGGTGCACGGCGCCGGTCGCCAGCAGGGCCGGGATCGCGACGTGATCCTGATCTACATTGCGGTCGGAAATGATCAAAATATTGTGGCCATCTTCAACCGCTTTTTGCGCCTCGGCGCAGAGCCGGGCCAGTGCGCTTTCCATGCCGTCCGGGCCTTCCTTTGCGGGATAGCACATATCCAGGGTGATGGAGCGGAAGGATTCAATCCGGCTGTCGATATGGCGGATTTTCTCCAGGTCCTCGTTGGACAGGATCGGTTGGTTGACTTCCAAGCGCATGTAGCTGCCGCCGGAATCCAGGTCGAGCAGATTCGGCCTTGGCCCGATGAGCGACACCAGCGACATCACCAGCTCTTCGCGGATCGGGTCAATCGGCGGGTTGGTTACCTGGGCAAACGCCTGTTTGAAATAATCGTAGAGCAGCTTCGGCCGGTCGGAGAGCACAGCATGGGGGATATCCCGTCCCATGGAGCCAACGGGGTCCTGACCACTGATAGCCATCGGGGTGAGGAAGAATTTTACGTCTTCTTGTGTGTAGCCGAACGCCTGCTGGCGATCCAACAGGGCCTGATGGTCTAGCGGCACGGGCTCTTTTTCTGCCGGCAGGTCTTCCAGCTTGATCTGGGTCTTATTCAGCCAGGTCTGGTAGGGATGGGCCTTGGCCAGATCGGCTTTTAACTCGGCATCGTCAATAATCCGGCCTTCTTCCAGGTCGATCAGGAACATCTTGCCGGGTTGCAGGCGCCATTTCTGGACAACTTTTTCGTCCGCGATGGATAACACGCCGACTTCGGAGCCCATGACCACCAAATCGTCCTCGGTTACGACATACCGAGCCGGACGCAGGCCGTTACGGTCCAGGGTCGCGCCGATTTGCTTGCCGTCCGTGAAGGCGACGGCCGCCGGGCCATCCCACGGCTCCATCAGCGCGGCGTGATATTCATAGAACGCGCGGCGTTCGTCATCCATCAGCGGGTTATCGTTCCAGGCTTCCGGAATCATCAGCATCATGGCATGGGCCAGCGAATAGCCGCCGGCCACCAAGAGTTCGAGCGCATTGTCGAACGAGGCCGAGTCGGACAGGCCATCGGCGATCAGCGGCCAAAGCTTATCCAAATCTTCGCCCAAATGGTCAGACTGCATGGAATGCCGGCGCGCCGCCATCCAATTGATATTGCCGCGGAGCGTGTTGATCTCGCCGTTGTGGCAGAGATAGCGGAACGGTTGCGCCAGTTCCCAGGACGGGAACGTGTTGGTGGAGAACCGCTGATGCACCAAGGCCAATGCCGATTCCACCCGCTCATCCAATAAGTCAGTGAAATACGAGCCAACCCGTTCGACGAGCATCATGCCCTTGAAGCAAATGGTGCGGGCGGACATGGTTGGGACGTAAAAGCCTTCTTCGCCGGCCAAGTTGTTTTCCTGGATATTGTTGGTGGCTTGTTTGCGAATGACGAACAATTTGCGCTCGAAGGCGTTCTCTTCGGCGCAATTATCGCCACGGCCGATAAATACCTGGCGGATAAACGGTTCTGTTTCCCGGACCGCCTCGCTCAATACCGTGTTGTCGGTCGGCAGATCCCGCCAGCCCAGGACGGATTGACCCTCGGCGTTGATCGTTTCCTCGACGACTTTTTCACAAACTGCCCGGGCTTTTTCGGCCCGCGGCAGATAAATCAGACCGACGCCATAGTTGCCGGCTGAGGGGAGGGAGATATTTAGTTCCTTACATTCTTCTTGTAGGAATTTATCCGGTATTTGAATCAAGATGCCCGCGCCGTCGCCGGACAAAGGATCGGCGCCCGCCGCCCCCCGGTGGGTCAGGCAGCTCAGGATTGTCAGGCCCTGCTGAACGATCTCGTGGCTCTTACGGTTCTTAATGTTGGCGACAAAGCCGATACCGCAATTATCATGCTCGTTCTCGGGATCATAGAGTCCCTGCTTGGCCGGTATACCAGATTTATACATATACCCTCTTTTCATTCTTCTCTTTCGGCTCGCCTCCATTACCCCAATAGCTGAGGCGATCCTGCAATAAACTCCGGCTTCGGTCCGGGGACCAAATGCCCACTTAACATCCGTTGAGGCGTTTTACCGGCGCCAGCCGTGTACTCCCCAGGATCCTCATGCCGCCTCGGTATTAACGGCCCCGGTTTGTTCGCCGTCCCGAGTCGCCAGTGGCTTGTCAGGAAGGGCCATATTTAAGGTCCAACCCGTTGGGACGGGATGAAAACAACCGGAAATGGGGAGCAGTACCCCCTTGTCATTTCGACGGCGGCATTTTAATCAAAAGAAAGCCGTTCGTCACGCCTGCCAGCACAATATCCGCCTATTTTCTCGTTTGTTATTGAAAAATAATGATTTTTTTCTAGGCTCGTCGGGGGGAGTATCGCCTTAATTCAGCTCATTTTCCGGTGATTCCGATGATTGTTACTTTTACAGATTTTGGTCTGGAGGGCCCTTATACGGGCCAAATGACCGCCCGGCTCCTCAAAGAGGCGCCGGCAGCCCGAATTATTAGTCTGTTTGCCGATGCGCCTGCGTTTAACCCAAAGGCGTCTGCGTACCTATTGTCAGCCTATGTTGACGAATTTCCTGCCGGAACTGTGTTTCTCTGTGTGGTGGATCCCGGCGTGGGCAGCGCCCGACCGCCGGTAATCGTCGAGGCGGAAGGCAAGTGGTTCGTGGGGCCGGGTAACGGCCTGTTTGAACTGGTGCGCCGAAGGGCGGCCGCCGCACGGGTCTGGGAGATCGACTGGCGCCCAGAAAGTTTATCGGCGAGTTTCCATGGCCGTGATTTGTTCGCCCCCATGGCTGCGGCCCTTGAAAACGGCGAGCCCCCACGGGGTATTGAAAGAGCTTCGGAGTGGAACCGATTTAGTGATTGGCCAGATGAACTATCCGAAATAGTCTATATCGACTGCTACGGAAACGGCATGACGGGACTGTCTGCTCATTGCGTTAATCCGCAATTTGATTTGTTGGTAAATAATGTATATGTGAGCCACGGAAGGACTTTCTCGGATGTTCCCCAAGGGGGGCCATTCTGGTATGTAAATGCGAATGGTTTAGTTGAGTTCGCAGTTAATGGAGGGCGTGCCGCCGACACCCTTAATTTGGAAATCGGCAGTGCGCTCGAAATCGTGCGCGACAGGTAAACGCCTGATTGTAAAATTGGGTTTGATAGAGTTTATTAGGATATTGATAACGATTATTAGTACAGTAGTGGATAGTTCGTCATCTTCGGAAGAGTCCGATCTGGGGGCGTATAATATATGTCAATACGGGTAAGGATATGGGGCTGCCGCGGCAGCATCGCATGCCCTGCGCCGACTCATCTAAAGTATGGCGGAAATACGACCAGTCTTGAGGTGGATGTCGGCGACCAGAAAATCCTTCTGGACTGCGGCACCGGCATTCGCAACCTAGGTCAGCAGATGATCAAATCGGATGTGCAGCATTGCCACATTCTGCTGACCCACACCCATTGGGATCACATCAACGGGTTCCCATTTTTTACGCCGGCATTCGACCCGAACCGGCAGTTCGATATTTTTGCCGGCCACTTGATGGACAAGGGCGGGGTCCAGAACATCCTGGAGACCCAAATGGACAACCCCATGTTCCCGGTCCCGCTGGAGGCTATGCAGGCCAAGCTCACCTTCAATGATTTTCACGCCGGCGAGGATCTGGATATTGGTAAGACGCCGGGCGTGAAGGTCAAGACGGCGCTTCTGCACCATCCCAATGACGCCACCGGCTACCGGATCGAATATCAAGGTAAATCCATGTGCCTGATCACGGATACAGAGCATGTGGAAGGCGAAATGGATCAAAACATTCTGGAGCTGATCGAAGGCGCCGATCTGGTGATCTACGATTCAACTTATACCGAGGAAGAATTTCCCTCCAAGATCGGCTGGGGGCACTCTACCTGGAATGAGGGCGTGAAGCTGTGCAAGGAAGCCGGCGCCAAGCGGCTCGGCATCTTCCACCACGACCCGGAACACGACGATGTGTTCATGGATAAGCTGGCCGCCGAGGCTGCCGAGGAATGGGACGGCGCCTTTGTGATCCAGGAAAATATGGATTTCCTGGTGGAATAAAAGGGCCGTTGGGTCACGCCTTTTTTTGTCTATCAAGGTATCTTTTGTGTCTCTACACAACTGACCCAGTCCGGTCAGATATCCCCCAATACTTTCCTGCGTCGTGCCCGAGTTGAGACCAGTGCGAACTGGGACCAAGTCTCGGGTATCCATGGGTGGTGGTTCATGGCCCCCAGAGAATCGCTTCGCGACTCGGGGGTGACGCTATTAGGCTCGGGGGTGAAGCTATTGGGGAAGAAATGGGTGAGAATAATGAGGTCCCATCTGTAAATATGCCTTAGAAAAAGGCGCCTGGCGCCAGAAGGCTCAAAATAGCGGGTTTTGTGCCTGGCACCGATGGGGTGGGCGACGTGGCACCGATGGGGTGAAGTCGGCTTCTAATTGATCGCTGCGGAAGTACGGTTGGATTTATTGCGCCGGAATTTCGGAATTTTGATTTTGTTATAGACCGGCTTCCGGTTGACCCGGATGACCACGCGGCGGTTCTGCACCTGATTCTCTGGGATGGGATTATTGTTGATATCCCGGTTGGGCACCTTGGGCTGGGTATCCGCAAAGCCGGTGGCGCTGAGGCGCTTGCCGTCAATGCCCTCGCCAGAAAAACCAGCTGTTTGAAGGAATCGGACGACGGTTGCAGCGCGACCCGTTGATAATTCCCAGTTTGAGGGGAACCGAAGAGTGCTGATTGGATCGTCATCCGTATGCCCCTCGACGGTAATGTTAAAATTCTTATAAAGCTCTGATGAGAGTTCGTCGTACATTCCTGTAAGAACCGGTACAGCTTGCTCCTGCAAATCTGCCGACCCAGGTTTGAAGAACTGACCAGCGTCCAATTCGAGGGTTATGCTGCCATCGGCGTCGGTGCCCATCTTGATTACTTCTTCGGCCCCCTCAGAAATGATCATATCTTTTAGATCGGCCGTTAATTTCTCTTGTTGCGTAGTCCTTGTTTCTTTTGCTATCGAAGCGCTCATTCCTTTCGCGACTTCATCCATGACATCAAGATCAACCTTTGAAATAGAAAAAAATAAGACAAAGAACGCCATTAGTAGCGTTATTGCATCGGCATAGGTTCCCATGATGTCATCATCATCTCCCGATGAAGGAGGTGGTGGAGGTGGACCAGCCATTACTTTACCTTATCTTTGTCTAGATTAAAATGAATAGCAGGATCTAAATAGCTGTTCATTCGATCTTGAATATATCTTGGACTTTTCTTGTCAGCCAAAAGAGTAAGACCCTCAAGAACTAAGTAATTTCTGAATCTCACTATTTGCTCTCGTTGTTCGACTTTCAAGGCCGCAGGCAAAAAAATCAAACGTGCGAAAAGAACCCCGTATAAAGTAGTGATCATAGCAACGGCGAGCGCGGGGCCTAAGGCCGCGGGGTCATCCAAATTGCCAAGCATGATAACAAGCCCTACCAAGGTCCCTATCATCCCAAATGCCGGGCACGCGCCTCCTAGCATTTGCAGTACCTTTACTGGCGCCATATTCCTTCCAAAAGTACTTTCAATGGTTGTTGTCAAAATATCCCTTATTTCTGCAGCGCTGTAGCCCGCAACAACGCAATCAACTCCAAAAGCCAGAAATTTATCACTGTTTTTTAGTTTTTTTATTTCTGCCTCCAAACCCGGAGTACCCGATTTTTGAACTGTATAACCCCAACGAATAATTCGACCCACCTCGGCTTTTAATAAGTTTCTGCTTATTGCCGGAGCGGTGTATATTTGGATTAATGCTTTATACGCTAAAATTACATAACGAGCTTCGTAGGAGATGAAGCCTGCCGCACAGGCGCCGCCCACAACCATAATAAAACTTGGCGCATCTACAAACATTAGAAAATTGTCAGTGGCGATAAAAATCGCCCCGAGAAAAAGCCCAATGCCGGCGATTATTCCCGCGATGGTGCCAATTGACATGGATTACTCCGAGTAAAATTAGTTGGTTAGACTTCTTGGCTGCGCAGATAGGGTGCGCAAAATCCAACATTCGGCAAATTAGTTTATAAATAGTTTAGTGTCTAGCGCACGTGAACTGCGCCACCTGAAGGTAGGAGTAGAGCAAAGGACGGTCTCATATTCCGGGTCTGATATGGCCAGATATGGCTATATTGCGTTTACAATCAGTTGACGATGACTTGTGCCTGTTTGATCGCTGAGATCCACTCTCAATATTGGCAATTGTTTGTCTCGTTTTTCCTGTGGTGGACTGGTTGAAACCATTCTCCAGGATAATACTGGGATAGATCTGGATTAAGATGGTTCCAATTTTCTTGAGCCAGCCTTGAAGGTAGTGGGTAATTGTGATCGTTTTCCCTTGACCTAAAATGCCTGGAAGGTTCTAGTAATCGAGTAAGGCTATACTGTGTCAGGAACCACTGCTCGCCTTATTTTAGGAGGATCCTATGGCTGACGGCGCCGCGGCTGTCGAACCAGCATCATTTTTCAGCAGATTGAAGTTGCCCTCGATCAGGCGGAAATCCGCCGGAGATGATGAGAAGGGGCCGCAGGTTGATTCGACCGGCCTTCACAAGAAATTCAGCTTCGGCAAAGCCCGTTGGATCGGACTGGTTCTGCTGGTCGCCTTTATGGGCGTACGCCACTGGGATCCGGGCCCTCTGAACACCATTCGCCTCAAGACTTTTGATTTCTATCAGCAGATCAAGCCGCGGGAAATCTGGCCCGAGAGTCCGGTGGTGATCATTGATTTGGACGAGGCCAGCCTATCCGAGGTCGGACAGTGGCCCTGGCCCCGCAATCAGGTGGCGCAACTCGTTCAGAATGCCTTTGCCTTGGGGAATGCGGTGGTCGGCATAGACGTTATCTTCGCCGAGCCTGATAGGATGAATGGTGCCAATGTGGTCAATAGTGTGGTGGGGCTGGATGAGGAGACCAAGAAAAAGCTTCTGAACCTCCCGAGCAATGACCAATTATTGGCGGCTGTCGTTAAGCAATCCCGCCGGGTAGTGGTGGGGCAGGCCGTGCTACCGTTCCCAAAAGAATATCCGGATCGTAAGCCACTAAATTCGCGGATCGCTGAGAAGGCCGACCGGGGTGCGCCACCGCCCCGGAGCTGGGCTACGGGAGTGCCAGGATTACTGCGAAATGTTAAACCTTTGGAGAAAGCGGCGGCCGGGCACGGGTTGCTGGCGTTGGAGCCGGAACCGGACGGTATCGTGCGCCGGGTACCGGCGATGTTCCGGCACGGGACCAAACTTTACCCTGCTTTGGCGATAGAGATGGTGCGTCTGGCGGCCGGGCGTTCTAGCGTTTTGGCGCAAAGCAACCTTGCGGGGATTTATGCCTTTACCCTGAGCCGGCCCCAACGCTTTACGGTTACGCGGGAGATACTCAAAGACGAAAAAATCGGGTTTGAACCGTATGACCCCAACTTCAATCGGCTTGTCTACGCGGAGGTGGTCGATAACGCGGAGGTGAAGTACCTGCTACATCGGGCAAGGCTGGCCGGTAACAAGAAGTACCGTCTTGCACGCGCCAGAGGGCCGGTCGATTACTCGAAGTTCGTGATGCTCCGGCTACCCGCGCTCATGCCGAAAACGGACCGGTCCGGCAAATTGTACCCTTATTTCAGTAAGACGGATAAGGCTAAATACGTCTCCGCCAAAGACGTTCTAGCGGGAACAGTGGACCCCGCCAAGATGCGCGGCAAGTTGGCCCTCATTGGCACCTCCGCGGTGGGCCTGCTTGATATCAAAACCGTCCCCACAGAGCAATTTATCCCGGGGGTTGAAGTCCACGCCCAACTTCTCGAGTCGGTGATGAGTAATCAGTATCTGACCAGGCCGAACTTTGCCGACGTCGGAGAAATGGCGATTGCCCTGGTCGCGGGAATGATAATCATTATACTAGTACCTTGGGTCGGGGCCAAATGGACACTGCTGTTTTTCTTAACGACGGCCGCCGCCGCCGCCTCCTTATCTTGGTACATGTTCGCCGAGCACAAATTACTGCTTGACGCGTTTTACGGCGTGTTTACGGTTTTCATTATCTATGTCGTGCTGACGTATTTGGGCTACGCGTCCGAGGAAGCTCAGCGCCGCCAAACCCGCGAAGCCTTCGGTAAGTATCTGTCACCAGCGATGGTAGAGCAGGTGGTCGAAAATCCGGCGCTGTTGACCCTGGGTGGGGCCAAGCGCGATATGACTCTGCTGTTCTGTGATGTGCGCGGCTTCACCAGCATTTCGGAACTGTTTGATGCGGAAGGCCTAACCGTTCTGATCAACAAGCTTCTAACCCCGCTCACCGATATCATTCTTGAGCGCAATGGAACCATCGATAAGTATATGGGCGACTGCATCATGGCTTTCTGGAATGCACCGCTAGATGACAACCATCATGCCGAGGACGGCTGCCGCGCCGCATTGGAAATGGTCGCCGCCATGGCGCCGTTGAACGCGCGCCTCGAGCAGGAAGCAAAGGAGGAAGGCCGCAAACACTTGGATCTTAAGGTTGGTCTGGGGCTCAACTCCGGTGACGCAGTTGTCGGCAACATGGGCACATCTCAGCGAATGGACTATTCCGTGCTGGGAGATACCGTGAACACTGCTGCTCGGCTTGAAGGCCAGTCCAAAACTTACGGCGTCGATATTGTCATTGGCCCGAATACCTATGCACAGGTGCAGGATTTTGCTGTCATTGATTTGGACTGTATCCAGGTGAAGGGCAAGACAGTTGGTCTCGATATATATGCTTTGATGGGCGATGAATCGGTCGCCATTCATCCGGCGTTCATCAAGATCAAAGAATCTGTCGCGCAGATGCTACAGGTCTACCGCAGCCAGGACTGGGAGAAGGCCAAGTACCTGATAAATAAGATCAGGGAAGTCTCCGAGGAGGCGGCTGACACGGAAATCGGTCCTGCCCTAGCGGTCAAGGCAGCATCTAGCGAACGGTTTAGCTTGGAAGTCCTGTGCGAGCTCTACGAGGGTCGTATCAAGCAATACGAGATTGATCCGCCGCCCGTTGATTGGGACGGCGTATTTATCGCGACCTCTAAGTAGGCATTAAGGAGGTCGAAAAAGGCGCCCGATTGGTCAAAAATCCTGGCAATCCTCCGAGAAAAAAATTGTTGGATGTAGCATCCAAATTTTAGTGGGCTGAAAATCACTATCTTAGCTTTTTGAGAAGTTTTGGAGGCTTTTTATGGTCTGACAAAGACTCAAATTTACGACGTCATTAAAAAATTATGGCCGACGTTGCAATGAAAGATTTCCAATTAAAATTAACAGAGGGCGTTGGGTGACAGAAAGTCTCGCGTTGAAGCGCAATTAGGGCTGGGCCATTTAAAATAGGCTTATTGAACTAGGATAAAGGTTCTTCTTGATCTTTTGCACCAATTCTAAAACTTGACGTCTTGCAGCAAGATAAAGACATTGGCTGTCGACTTTAATCTGGAGTAAGGGACTTTGGATACAGACTTAAGTATAGAAAATCTTCATCTAAGAGAAACTGTGGTGTCGATTAGAGCCGCACTAGAAGAAGCAATTTTTGAGAAGGATGCTGCGGTTCAGCAGGCTGTTC
>CAZSXT010000022.1:22601-26979 GCA_964611435.1 uncultured Rhodospirillaceae bacterium
AGCGGTCTGCAGATGAGATCCAGCAACTAAAAGATACGGCGACGGGCCTCAGGGATGAGTTGGAGAGCCTGCGGTTTGAGAAGGATGCTGCGGTTCAGCAGGCTGTTCAGCGGTCTGCAGATGAGATCCAGCAACTAAAAGATACGGCGACGGGCCTCAGGGAAGAACTTGAAGAAGCTCAATTTAAATTTCAAGAAAATCTCCAAAAGCAAGTAGTAACGAATATAGAAGAAAATAGTCACCTTCAGGAGACTATCGCAAAATTAAGGGCGGAATTGGAGCATAGCCATGCCTAATACAAGCGAAAAGACATCCAAAGCAAAAAGCCGTGAAGTTTCAGGAATAGATCTAAATTTGCCAGGCAGTGCTGAATTACAGGGGCAACTTGAGCGCACTCAGGCAAAATTGCATCAAACAGAGATGTTATTATCTGTTACCCGCCGGATCGCCGGCCTGCGTAACTTAAGCGAAATCTTGTGGACATTGATAGATATGACAACGCAGGAGCTAAAGGCAGATAGGGGTAGTTTGTTTTTAAATGACCCTTTGACAGGGGAGCTATATTCTCGAGTTGCACAGGGTGAACTGACGCGAGAAATAAGAATTCTCAATACAACCGGTATCGCCGGCTCAATTTTCCAGTCTGGTGTCGGTGAAATTATTCACAGTGCATATGATGATGAGAGGTTTAACTCAAAAATTGATGAACAGACCGGTTACGTCACAAAAAATATAGTATGTGCGCCGGTCAGGACTGTGCGGAACGACGTCATCGGCGTTATTCAAATTTTGAATAAGAAAAAGGGGCGCTTCACAAAGGAGGACCTTGAACTTGTTGAGGCCATTACGGCCCAAGCAGCGGTCTCGCTTCAAAATGCCCAAGGGCTAGAAGAGATGGAGAAAACCCGTGAAAAAGAAATGCAGTTTCTGGATATTGTTTCTGATGTAACGGCCGAGATTGACCTCGGTTCGCTCTTACAACGTGTCATGCTTGAGTCAACACGTATGCTGAATGCCGACAGGGCAACTCTTTTCTTAAATGATCCGAAAACTGAAGAATTGTTCTCGAGAGTCGCCATGGGAGACGGTATTGGTGAAATTAGGCTTCCAAACAGTGCTGGTATAGCTGGTGCGGTATTCCAATCCCAGCAAACTATAAACATTCCCCACGCTTATGCCGACCTCAGGTTTAACCCGGGATTTGATAAGCAAACCGGATATTTCACCCGCTCGATACTTTGTGTTCCAATAATTAACAAGGAAGGAGAGTGCATAGGTTGCACGCAAGCGCTCAACAAAAAAGGTGGGGGGTTCACGGACGAGGATGAGTCCCGCCTCAAAGCTTTCACACAGCAGGTTGCTATCGCTCTGGAGAATGCGAAGCTATTTGAGGACGTAGCAAGAGAAAGAGCTTACAACCATAGCATGCTTACTAGTATGTCGAACGCTGTAATTACGATTGATGACGAAGGAAAAATAATAACCTGTAATAAGGCGGGGCTAAAAATCTTAAAAATTCGGTCTGTTGATATTATTGGCAAGACCGCCGAGGAGTTTTTTACAAATGGGAGGTCATGGATTTTAGAAAAAATTAAAAATCTCACGGAGACGAAGGAAGACGAAACATTGATGGATATTGAATTTGAAGTAGGCACGGAGGAGGATGACAATATTGAAATTGTCTCGGCTAATATGAGCTTTCTTCCATTAGAAAATCAGGATCCAGACGGAAGAATGCAGCAAGGGGAAAGCCAACTTGGTACTCTCATTATGATCGAGGATATTTCCGATGAAAAAAGGATGAAGTCCACAATGTCGCGGTATATTGATCCCGGTATCGCAGATCAATTGATGAGTGAGGGCAAAGATATTATGGGGGGGCAAGAGACAGTTGCCACCTTACTTTTTTCTGACGTTAGAAGTTTTACGACAATAACGGAGACGTTGGGTGCTCAGGGCACTGTCCAGCTACTTAACGAATATTTTGACATAATGGTTGAGGCAATCACTGAACAGGGTGGCATGGTGGATAAGTTTATCGGCGATGCAATTATGGCGGGCTTCGGCATACCTGTGGCACATGATGACGATGAGGACCGCGGAGTGAGAGCAGGAATAAATATGATTTCGCGCCTCTGGGAGTGGAATGAAATTCGAGAAAAAGAAGGCAAGATGGCCATTGAAATGGGGTTAGGGCTGAATACAGACAAAGTAGTCTCCGGTAACATTGGTTCGTCTAAACGAATGGATTATACCATGATCGGCGACGGGGTTAACCTTGCGGCGCGACTGGAGAGCGCTTGTAAACAGTATTCTGCCCGTATTCTAATAAGTGACTATACTTATGAAAAATTAAAAGGTACCTACCAGATAAGATATATTGATGATGTTATTGTAAAAGGAAAAACAGAGCCAGTTGGGGTTAGAGAAGTTTTAGATTTCCATAACTCGGCTACATTTCCAAACCTGATGGATACCGTAAACCATTTCAATGAAGGGAGAGTATCATTCAAAGCGGGTGAATGGGACAAAGCTATCAAGTCATTTAAAGAATGTTTGAGGGCCAATCCCGCAGATAAACTGTCAGACATTTATATAGAGAGATGCTCTATAATGAAAAAGAAAAATCCAAAAGACTGGGACGGAGTTTGGGTGATGACTTCCAAGTAACTGAAGACAGAAAAATTATTACAGCGCACCAGTGATTTTGTTCAAGTACTCTATTTTATAAATTATTGATATGAGAACATTTATCGATACCATAGACCAAACTAGTAGCGTAAGCGCGTCTCCCTTATCTTATGGGCCGTCGCGCAGTTCTCATCCAATGAAGCATCAGGTCGGCATCCGACAGGTAGGTGAAAATTGGTTGCGGTCCTTCTTTATACAAGCGGACACGGCCATTTTTTTCGTCCGGAAACATGCTGCCTACATCGCCAAACCGGAGGACCCCGAGAACAACCTTTCTGTCGCCCACTAGACGTCGCTCCCACTGTGTCGACGGATTTTTAATCGGAGCGTTCCCAAAAACCGTTCAATCGTGCCGTCGACTGCGCGAGAGAGCGGGCCAAACTGCTGCACGAAGTGGTAGGCGGCCGCTGCATAAAGAGTTGAGGGAACGACGGAAAAATTTTGGCGACCTTGTGATTTTCGTAGCTAACAACTGCACGGGCACTCCGGTAGAGCCAAGTCGAGGCTTGACGTTTTTCCTCGATCTTCTCAGGCCAGTCGGCCTCTTCCAGACAAAATCATCCCTTATCCTTACCTTTCTTGAAGCAGTCTTGATCGGCGATAAGTCTCTGATCGAGGGCGCGGCCCACCTTTGGCGAGCGTCCGATCGCTAGGTCCACCGGCAAGGGACCACTCGATGCTGGTGGGAGAGGGGCCTGCTCCAAGGGCGTCGGTCCGGTTGAAGGAGATCCGGGCTGTAGCGCGTTGGGTAGAACGGGTACGGTCGCGACGTTAGCCCATGTCGGCGGCGCTGAGAGCGAGCCGGAAGACCGCAACGTAGTCGCTGTTACCGCGTTGGGGGTAAACGGATTGTTGGCTGGCGGGGATATCGGCGGAGGTGGTGCCAGAGTAATGGAAGCCGCGGGCGCGGCGAGACGGGGTGTAGGCGCCACCGGCTTGACTATACTAATGGGCGTCCCCTGCCGCTTGGCTGGGCGCCGGGGTAACCAAGATTCCCTTTGTGGCATTTTTAACGCTTTTTCTGGGATGAGACCTTAGGTGTTCGCTCTGTTCGCATCCAATGTAGAATCAAATCGGTGTCCGAGAGGTAGGTAAAGATGGGCTGAGTGCCCTCCCGATAGAGCCGGATAAAGCCGATAGCTTCATCGGGCACCATGCCGCGGATATTGTCGAACCGCCGGACTTCCAGGATTTCCCGTTTGTTGCCGATCAGCCGACGCTCCCATTGAGTAGACGGATTATCGAGTGGTTTTAGGCCGAACCGGAAGATGGTACCGTTAACGACGCGGGCGGGCGGCCCGAATTGCTGCACCAAATGCGACACCGCCATAGAATATTTGTCCGACGGGATGACGGAAAAGATACGGACAGCTGTGCCATTTTCATAGCGAACCAGAGTGTGGGCCCTGCGGTAGAGCCAAGCTGAAACTTCTAACTCACTCTCAATGGATTTGGGCCAATCGGCGAATTCCAGACAGAACCAGCCCTTGTCTTTTCCTTTGCGGAAACAATTTTGATCAGCAATCAGGGATTCGGAAATTGCTCGGCCAAGCTTTAGAGAGCGTCCGATGGAGAGATCAACGGGCGGGCGGCTTAATATCTTGGGCGGGGGAGAGGCCAGTTCCGACATTTTGCCGGGTTCCGGTGGAATTTCTGCTTTTACGTTATTTTCAGTCGAATTGTCAGG
>CAZSXT010000022.1:27079-65070 GCA_964611435.1 uncultured Rhodospirillaceae bacterium
ATTCGATACCGCGACCGGCGGCAGAACATTCGGCAGAACCGGAACCGGATCCACCGAGCCACTCGCTGCAGGTTGTGCCGACGCCCCCGAACCGGGGAACTGGGCGGCCGGGACGACATTGGGGTCAAAAGGATTCTCCGCTGGGGCCGGAAGACTGGGCGGCGACGGCGTCAAAGCTGCTGCTTTCGCCTCGGCGGTGGCCGTTTTCTCCGCCGCAACGCGTTCCTCAGCAAGGTGTTTCCTTTCCACCTCTGCTTCGGCCGCATCTTTTTCCTGTTCGCGTTCGATAAGACCGTTGATCTGCGCAATGAACCCTGTGTCTTCTTTCGTCTTTGTCGGTGATATGCCGGGTTCCGGTGGAATTTCTGCTTTTACGTTATTTTCAGTCGAATTGTCAGGCGAACTGGACCAGCCGGCTTGGGAGGGTTCTAGCGCCTCTTCCTGTTTCACCGTCGCCGTCCCAGCCTCTTCGCTTTTTACGGGAGAAGTCTCCTGACGTGGCGGTTCAAAGAGTGCCGGTTGATCGGCCATTGCCTCTTGCTTTTTTTCGGGTTCGGCGGCGGGTGGTTGAGGAGTCTGCTCAGTTGGTTCAGTGAGGGCTTGCTGGACCGTCTCCGGAACAGGCTCCGGCTCATTTTCGCCACCGCCAAAAAGTCCCTTTACACTGTTCGTTATCTTGCCAAAAAATCCAGGCTTCTCCGCAAGGGTCGACGGATCCACCTGTTCAAACCGAGATGGGGCGCCGGCATTCGATACCGCGACCGGCGGCAGAACATTCGGCAGAACCGGAACCGGATCCACCTGTTCCAACCGAGATGGGGCGCTGGCATTCCCGACCTTAGGCTCTTCTAGCTTTTTGAGGGGCGAGACGGTCTCTGCAGGCTCGTCTCCCCCAAACAGGCCTTTGACGCCGTCCCAAATTTTACCGAAGAAGCCGGATTTGTTTTCGCTGCCGGTTTCGCCAGCCTGCTCCAATGGCGTTGGTCCGGCTGTGGGACTCGTCGGTTGCGGGGCATTGGGTAATACTGGCACGGTGGTAACGTCGGTCCGGGTCGACGGCGTGGAAAACGTGCCTGAAGATGGCAACAGAGTCGCCGCCGCCGCATTCGGGTTGAACGGATCGTTGGCAGGCGCCGGCATTGGCGGCCGCGGGACCTGTAAATTGGACGCTGTTGGTTCGGCAAGACGGGGTGCCGGCGCCGGCGGGAGAGCGTCAGGCAGCGGTGTGCCGTTGGGGGAGGTCTCTCCGAAAAGTTGCCGGGGCGCAGGTGCGATGGAGTTGCCCTGACTTAGATTGGCTCGTTCTTGAGGAGTTGGCCCATTCGCTTCCGGTTGCTGGTTCAACAGCTGGTTCCGGACCCCGAGAATATAGTGGGCTATTGGGAAAAACCCTCGTTCCACCGCCAGTCCGGCGGCTTTTACGCCAGTATCCTCCACGGCAAGCCAGCTGGCGTTGGTGGACAAGATATTCCGGACGGTAGTGATGTCATTTTCCTCGACGGCGATTAGCAGGCGCTCCCGCATCTGGCCCGCATCCTGACGCGAGGATTGCGCCCAGGCATTCACCCCGACCATCATCATTCCAGCCAATAATAGTGCGGAAAACAGAGGCTGTTTAATTATTAGGTTCATCTCAGTTTGACTTATTTCAGGGCTATACAGCGCCAAATTCCCGGATGCCTGCTAAGCCGCAGGATGTCACAGTCTAAGAATTCGGATATAGCCGAGAGAGTCAATGATACAATGCATTTTCATCGCCGACGATGGCATATTCTGTTGCAACAGCGCTGCCGAGCGGTATCTCTTAGACTGGCGCTGACCAATCCCCCTTGAGGTTCGAGATGAAAGTTGAAATAACATACTGTGGCCTCTGAAACTACGGTACTAGGGCCGTCCGTGTGAGGGATCTGATCGCCGAGAAATTTGACGCCGAGTTTACCGTTGTTGAGGGCGGTATGGGCGTATTCGATATCGCTGTCGACTGCGATATCGTCTTTTCAAAACGCACGTCCGGCTGGTTTCCCGAGGCCGCTGACATCGAGGCATTGGGACGGTCCGAAACATGAGCGAGAAATCTCCCTTCGGCCGATCCGGTTGGCAGCAAGCTCTACTAAGGGTGATCCGCCAGGCGCACTATTGGGCGGCCCGCCGGCTGGGCGGGGGCGTCAGGACGTTGGTGGGTATTCTGTTCATCATCGGCGGTATATTCGGCTTTTTGCCGATCTTGGGGTTTTGGATGATCCCGGTCGGCATACTGATCGTCGCCATGGAGTTTCCAAGGTTCCAGAAACCCATCCGGGCATGGCTGTTTCGCAAAAAGATCGCAGCCGTTGCGGCCAAAGACGGGTCGGTGCGCGAGGAAAGCGTCAGTTAGACCGGCTCTCCAGCAGGTCCTTCAGGGTTTTGACATCCTCGCGTAGCGCGCTCAACTCAACATGGATTTCCGAAGACTCCGAAATGATCTCCACATTCTCATCGCGCAGGGTTTGATGTTCTTCCGCGCTTTGAGACTGCATTGCGTCGACGATGATGCCGATGAACAGGTTCAGCACCGCAAAGCTGGTGATCAGGATAAACGGCACGAAGAACACCCAGGCCCAGTTATGCACTTCCATGACCGGCCGGACGATCCCCATGGACCAGCTTTCCAGGGTCATGATCTGGAACAGGGTGAACATGGATTTGCCGATATTACCGAACCAATCCGGAAATGTGTTGCCGAAGAAATTCGTCGCCAGCACCGAGAATATGTAAAAGATCAGCAAAATGATGGATCCCACGGACATGATGCCGGGGATGGCGCTGATCAGCGCCTGGGCGACCTTGCGCATTGAGGGCACGACCGAGAGCAGTCGCAACGCGCGGAAAATCCGAAGCGCCCGCAGCACCGACAGGGGGCCGGAATCCGGCATCAAAGCGATGCCGACGATCACAAAATCAAAGACATTCCAGCCGTTTTTGAAAAAGGACAGCCGCCGATACAGCAGCTTCAGGAATATCTCGATGCTGAACACCGCCAGGACGAAGTCATCGAAGTAGAGCAGCAAAACCCTCGGCACGCCGGTGAAGTTGCCGTCCGTTTCCAGGCCTAGGGTGATGGCGTTGAGAACAATCAGTGCGGTGATGAAATTCTGCGCGCGCCGGCCCTCGACCCATTGGCCGAGACGGATGATGAGACTATCGGACTGTTGGGTTGCGGTGGTCATCGTGTGTTACAGCGGTTGAGTGAATCCAATAGTCTAAACACTTTTTTCAGACGGGAGATATAGTTTCCAAGACCAGACCCGTAAAGCGGATAGAGGTATCTCGGGGGAGATCACGGCTTGCGTCATTGCTATGTCTATTTACTGCTGTCAGACGACGGCCCTGAATGCCGGACCTATGTGGGATGGACCACGGACTTGGCGGCCCGGCTGTCGGCCCATAACGAGGGACGCGGGGCCAAGTTTACCCGCGGCCGGGCGTGGCGGTTGATCTATGCGGAAAAATTCCTGACGCGGGGTGACGCCATGAGCCGCGAATGGCGGCTAAAACGTGATCGAAAGTTCAGGGCTGAAATGACGGAGAGTTGCCGGGAATCGGGTTAATCTTCGCCGGCGTCCCAGCCCCTGGCCGCTGGACCTTTCCGTTTGCGGGCGGTTTTGCGGCGCTCCAGCTCCATGAGCCGGTCGGCCTCTTTCTTGATCCGGATCATCTTTTTCTCGGTGTAGATGGCATAGATAAACAAGCCGGCCATCAGCACCTTGATCACGGCGCCGATCACGACGATCCGAATGTCCCACTGCTGCCAGATACCGATACCGGTGAAGACGGCGCCGGCGAGGCCGATTTTCCAAAGCGTGGACGGAGGCGTCGGTAACTGGTTTATGTGCTCGGGTTCGTTGAACCGTCTCGGGAGGGGCCGGAAAAGAGCCGTTGGTCCCGTTTCTAACCAGATTCCGGGATTTTTCAAGAGGGGCGGCCTTTTCCGGGTCGGCCGAGCCCTCGAGCGATGCTGCGTCAGAGCACACCGAAACATTTGGCGTTGCCGACAGCAAACCCATTCGCGGCTCGACAAACGGGGCGCGTCGCGACATGCTGGCCCCACAAACATTTGAACATTCATACAGGGAGCTCGTGGCAAGCCATGTTAGACAAAAAAGTATCTCGTCAGGACCTTACGGACGCGGCTGAAAAATACAAAAACTGGGGCAAGTGGGGACCGGATGATGAAATCGGCACGCTGAACTTTACCTCGCCGGAGGACATTGTCGCCGCCTGCCAGCTGGTGAAGAAGGGCAAGGTCATTTCCATGGCGCTGAACTTCGACAACACGGGCCCGCAAGGCGCGAAGTCCACCTATCCGGCCATGGGCCGCATTAACCCGGTCCACACTATGCTGCGCACCGGCACGGATGCGTATTCAGGCGTTCTCGACAGCCGCGGCATTCGCGCCGCCGACGACATGGTAGTGATGCCGCTACAGTGCGGCACCCAATGGGACGGGCTCGGTCACGTCTTTTATGAAGACTATATGTGGAACGGCTACGACTGCCGGGAGGTAACTTCCGCCGGCGCGCAGAAATGCGGCATCGAAAAAACCAAAAGCAAGATGGTCGGCCGGGGTGTGCTGCTGGACGTGGCCAAGTTCAAAGGCAGCGACACGCTGGAAGACGGCTATGCCATCACCTGTCAGGATTTGTATGAGACGGCGGATTCACAAGAGATCAAAGTGAAGACCGGCGACTTCGTCATCGTCCGCACTGGCCAGATGGAAGCGAAGATCGACGCCGGCAGCTGGGACGGCTACCCCGGCGGCGACGCCCCCGGCTTCTCCTTCGAGACGTTGGAGTGGATCCAGGATACGGAGCTGGCCGGTCTAGCCTCTGACACATGGGGTTGCGAGGTGCGGCCTAACGAGAGTGAGCCCGGCATCAATCAGCCCTGGCACTGGATCACCATCCCGATCATGGGGATGACCATGGGCGAGATTTTCTACCTCCGCGACATCGCCGAGGATTGCGCCGACGACGGAACCTATGAGTTCCTGTTCGTGGCGCCGGCGCTGCCGATTACCGGGGCGGTGGGCTCGCCGATCAATCCACTGGCCATCAAATAGCAGCACACACGGGGAACAGCGATGAACGCGAAAACAGGCGCCGTTTATCTGGCGCGGCAATTGGAATCTTACGGGGTCACCCATGTCTTCATGGTGCCCGCTATCCTGCGCCGCATGCTGGTGGAGATGGAGATGCTGACCGACATCAAGCGGATGCATGTCCATTCGGAGAAAACCGCTGTCTATATGGCGGACGGCTTTGCCCGAGCGTCGGGACGCCCGGCCATCTGTATGGCCCAGGTGATCGGCGCGTTGAACATCGCTGCCGGTTTGCGGGAGCCGTTTTTGGCCAACTCTCCGGTCATTGCCTTCACCGGCGGTCGCTTCGCGAAGACCAAGTTCCGCCACGTCTATCAGGAGGTGGATGACGTGCCAGCGTTCGAGCCGGTGACCAAGTTTAACGCCACCGTGGACGACGTGAACCGCATCCCCGACATGCTGGAGCAGGCCTACCGCCACGCGGTGTCGGGCTGTCCCGGTCCGGTGCACCTGCAGTTCGAAGGCAACGAAGGCCAGTTGGATTTCCAGGAAGCCGATCTGGATCAACGCACCGACCTGCGCTTTACGGCTGTGCCACCGTTCCGCCCCCAAGGGGACCCGGCGGATATCGCCAAGGCGCTGGCTGTCCTGCAAGCCGCCAAGAAGCCGGTCATCGTCGCTGGCGGCGGGGTCCGGCATTCCGGCGCGGCGGAAGAGCTCAAGCAATTGGCGGAGGGGCTAAACATCCCGGTTGCCACGTCTTTGAACGGTAAGGACACGTTCCTGGGTACCCACCCGCTGTCCGTCGGCGTGGTCGGCACCTATTCCCGCGCGTCCGCCAACCGGGTGATGAGCCAGGCCGATCTGGTCTGCTTCATTGGCAGCAAGGCCGGCGGCATGACGACCCATTTTTGGCAGGTGCCGGAACCCGGCATCGACGCCATCCAGATCGATCTGGAGCCGGCCGAAATAGGCCGGAACTATCCGCTCAAAGCTGCGGTGCAGGGCGACGCCAAGACCATCCTCGCCGCGATGGCCGAGAACATGGATCAGGCCTCCGCCGCGCTGCGCGCGGACTGGGTGGCCGAGGCGCAAGGAATCTGCGCCGACTGGAAAGCGGAGTACGAGCCGCTCCTGACCTCGGATGCCGTGCCGATCCGCCCCGAACGCATGTGCCGGGACCTCACCGAAGCCGTGCCGTCGGACAGTCTCGTTGTGGTGGATACGGGCCATGCCGGCATGTGGATGGGCGGTATGTTCGATCTGACCTCGTCGGATCAGGGCTATATCCGGAGCGCCGGTCACCTAGGCTGGGCCTTCCCGGCGGCGCTGGGCGCCAAGTGTGCGGCGCCGGACCGGCCGGTGGTCTGTTTCACCGGCGATGCCGGATTCTGGTACCACATCGGCGAGATCGAAACGATGGTCCGTTGGAACATCAACGCGGTCATCGTGGTCAACAACAACTCCGCCGGCAATCAGTCCAAGACCGGGTTTGATCGGGCCTATGGCGGCACCCAGACCGAACAGGCGAAGGAAATCTGGAACTTCACCCATGTGAACTTTGCCAACATCGCCACCGAAATCGGGGCGCTGGGCATCCGGGTGGAGAAACCCGGCGACTTCAAAAGCGCGCTGGATCAAGGCCTCAGCGCCAACCGCCCGGTGATCATCGACGTGGTCACCGACGTGGACGCCATCGCCCCGGTGGCCGTGACAGGGTAGGGGGAAATGTCCCCATCCTCTTCGTCGGTCGAGGAATCCCAGGCAGATGCGGCCCAACGCAAGGCCAAGGGAGAATTTGTCCGGGGTGTGAGTAAATTCCGCTCGGTCCTGGGAGAGGACCCGAAGTTCCCGTCGGTGCCGGGCCGGTATCATCTTTATGTGGCGCTGAATTGCCCCTGGTGCCACCGGGTCACCTTGGCGCGAAATGTCCTCGGTCTGCAAAAAAGCCTGACCATGGACGTCGTGTTTCCGAACCGGACTGGTGACGACGATCCCGCGGGGGCGGGCTTTTGGGAATTCAATCCGTCCCGGTCCGCAACGGTGACCGGAGGTCCGCTGCCTGAATGTACGGAAGAGACGGGGAGCGGCGAGGGATACCGGCTGGTCAAACAGGTCTACGAAGCCGAGGGCTCGGCAGAAACCTCCGTTCCCGTCCTCTATGACAAGAAGAGTAAAGCCATCGTTTCAAACGAGAGCGCCGAGATTGTGCGCATGCTGAACCGGGAAGCAGCCGGCCTGGGGAGCGACTTGCCCGATGCTGAGCGGCTCGATCTCTATCCGGCGGGTGAGAGCCGAGAACAGCTCCGCGCCGAAATCGATGAGCTCAATGAGGAGATTTACACCAAGATCAACAATGGCGCCTATAAGGCCGGCTTTTCGTCGAACCAGGAAGTCTATGAGGCGGCCTTTGCCAACTATTTCGGGATGCTGGACACGCTGGAAGAACGGTTGGCGAGCGACAACCGGCCGTTTCTTACCGGCGACGTTTTTACCGAGGCGGACCTGCGCCTGTTCCCGACCCTCTTTCGCCATGACCCTGTCTACTATGTCCGAATGAAGCTGAATGGTGCGCGGATCCTGGACTATCCACACCTATGGCGCTGGCTCTGCCGGGTCTATGCGATCCCGGGTGTTGCAACGAGCAACTCCCTCATTCACTGCCGGCAAGGCTACTTTGGCCGGTCCTGGAATAACGTCATCCCGGTAGGCCCCTTCCAGCCGATGAGCTACCCCGAAGCCTATGAGCATCTGGAACTGGCGTCCATTTTCATCAGCACCAAGAGCTAGGGGGCTCTGACACCCTCTTCGTCGTGTGTCGGAAAGTGAACATCTCACATTCACCAAGATGGGTAAGCCTGTTGTCTACGGATTATAGGGCCTGGAAAATGACTCTGTCGATAGCAGCAAATTCCTGTACAACGGTAATTGGACAAATGCCCGATGTTGGATATCATTCAGATCAAATTCATGTCTGATGCATGGGAGTTTAACGATGAGCGCAAGAAGACAGAATGGCACCTTCCACCATATAGCCATCGAGGTCGCTGATATGGATCGCTCAATAGAGTTTTATAAAGATCTGTTGGACCTTCGTTTGACAGAACGTCATCAGGCCGGTGAGGTTGAACAAATCCCCATAGACTTGGCGTTCCTCAGGAGCGGAGATGAGCATCACGACTTGGTGCTGGCCCACAATCCGGCAAAAAAATACCGCGAGCGGAAGCCCGAAGACGAACTTGAGGGTATACCTGGCTTCCATCATTTTGCCTTTCAGATGGAAAGCCGGGAAGCTTGGCTGGCGCAACTGGATAAAGTTGGGAAACTCGGTATCGAAATTGCTCGCGGCCCTATTGTTCACAGTCCATGGCACCCACGTGGCGAGGGGTCTTGGGGTGAAAACGAGTCCTTTTACATATTTGATCCGGACGGACACCGTATCGAAATGTTTTGCGATATGGCCACTATCGAGGATGACGGCACTTATGTTGATGCCTATGGAGAAAAAATCGAGGGGCCAGTTGCAACGGAAGTGTAGAGGGTAAGTCCCTCGTTCAACATCGGACAATCTTTCCAAACGAGAGGGCTGCTATGAGCCATGGTATCTCTGCACCAGCAATCAGTGAGACAATATTAAAAACGGGACAGTTCGACATCATGAAAGACTGGTACACCGTTGCCCTGGATATGGAGCCGTTTTTTGTCAGGGGCCGTCCGGAAAAAGTCTCTTGGACAGGCTCTCAACAGATCGCATTTTTTCGGCTCCGCGGGCAGTATCCCTATGCACAGATGTTTGGCGTTTTCGAGATCGACAATACGGCAGACAAAATCACTAATGATCCAGGTCTTCATCATTTCCAACTGGCGCATGGCAGTTTTGACGAACTCTTTGATCGTTACGACAAGTTGAAGGCGTCGGGCGTAACGCCCATGCAAACGTGGAACCATGGCGTCATGACCAGTTTTTACTATGAGGATCCCGACGGCAATCAGGCCGAATTGACGTGCGTGAATTTCGACCGGGAGGAAGATTTTCATGCCTACTTTGAGACGGAAGCCTATAAGAAAAATATCTCCGGAATAGAGATTGACGCGGATGACTATATCGCGAGATACCGGTCGGGAACGCCGCGCGAGGAACTTGTCATTGTACCTGCATAGCTATGTCGAATAGGCAGATAGCCAGGCCAAGAGTTAACCAATAGAATAGATATCTCATGAAATTCAGCATTATACTTTTAGGGCTCAGCTGGCTCCTGCGTGTCATCTCTTGGCGATACCCTACTTTCCGCAATCGCCTAAAAGAGAAGAATTTAATTGCGCAGCTTCGGACCCGGAATGGCAAGGTTGCGCGCTGGTATCAGTTTAAGGACGGCAATGTTATTTCCCGATCGGGTGTTCACCCCGATGCGGAAGTGGTGCTGACATTTAAGGATGCCCGGGTTGGCGCCAAGCTATTGATGCCGCCAATTCGCCAATTGGAACAGATTAATGCGCTTCGTGACTTTTATATCGATTTGTCCGGCCCCGATGAACTAACAAATTGGTTCACTCAAACGATTTTGATGACCCAAACCGTGGGGTGGAAGTATGGGACGCGCATGCCGGACGGCACGATGCGCTACACCAGCATGACAAATGGCGGACCGCTGTTTGTCTATGTCAAAGAAGGCAAGATCGTGCGCATGACGCCGATTGAATTTGATCATACCGATCCCGAAAGCTGGACGATTGAGGCGCGAGGGAAGTCCTTTAAGCCGCCGCGGAAGACCACGCTCGCGCCACACGCCCTCAACTGGAAATCCATGATCTATTCTCCGGATCGCTTGCTGTATCCGCTGAAGCGGGTCGATTTTGATCCTTCCGTTCCGATTTCCGAGCGCAACTACCACAATCGGGGTATTTCCGGTTATGAAAGAATCAGCTGGGACGAGGCCCTGGATATTGTCGCCGGCGAGATCAAGCGGATGAAGCGGGATCATGGGCCGGGCGCCATCGCGAACAGCCACGGTTCACACCATACATGGGGAAATGTCGGCTATTACCTGAGCGCCAACAATCGCTTCATCAACGCCGTGGGCATGACCCGTGTTCACCACAATCCTGACAGCTGGGAAGGCTGGTACTGGGGCGCTGCTCACCATTATGGCTACACGCTGCGAGTGGGGGAGACGGAAACCTACGGCGGTGTCGAGGATCTCCTCAAGAACGCGGAAATGGTTGTCTTTTGGGCATCCAATCCTGAAGGAACAGCCGCGTACTCCGCGCAGGAAGGCACCATCCGCCGGCAATGGCTGAAAGATTTGGATATCGATATCGTTCATATCGATCCCTACTACAACGACACGGCCCAGATGCTGGGCGGCAAGTGGCTCGCCCCCCGGCCCACGACATCACCCGCGTTGGCGCTCGCTATTGCGTATGTCTGGATTACCGAAGACCTGTATGACAAATGGTTCGTGGAGAACCGGACCCACGGGTTCGACAAGTGGCGCGATTACATCCTTGGTGAAGAAGACGGCATTCCCAAAACACCCGATTGGGGTGCCGAACAAACGGGTCTGAAAGCCAAGGACATTCGTGCGCTGGCGCGCAGATGGGGCAGCAAACGGACGTATTTGAGCTGCGGCGGTGGCGGCAATGGTCATGGGGGCGCCTGCAGAAACGCCACAGGCACCCAGTGGGCCCGGATGATGGTGTGCCTGGCGGCGATGCAGGGCTTGGGGCGGCCTGGCGTCGGCCTCGGCAATCTGCAATATGGCTCGCCGGTGGATCTGAATTTCTATTTCCCCGGTTATGCGGATGGCGGCATGTCGGGCGATTTGAGAAACACCTCGGCGGCTGTCGCCCATTATCAGCGTATGCCGAGTTTGCCGAGTATGAATACGGTCAGCCAAGTCATTCCCCGGCTTCATTTCTCCCAGGCGATCTTGGACGGCAAGGCCGAAGGGTATCTTTGGGACGGCTCGGCTATTGAAAATCAGTTTACCAAGTTCGGTTACCCGAAGCCGGGCCACTCGCCGGTCAAGATGCTCTACAAGTACGGCGGCTCGATCCTGGGGACGATGCCGGACTCCAATCGATTTGTTGAAATGTATCAGTCCGACAAGCTTGAGTTCGTCGTCAACCAATCCATCTGGTTTGAAGGTGAAGCAAAGTTTGCCGATATCATCCTGCCGGCCTGCACGAATTTCGAACGTCCCGATATTTCCGAATGGTCAGCTCTTGGCGGGTATGCGCACCACGGTCAGATGCAGCTCAATCACCGGGTCATCACCTTCCAGCACAAATGCATTGAACCGCTGGGTGAGTCCAAGTCGGATTATCAGATATTCCTTGATATTTGTAAGCGTCTGGGATTGGCGGCCTATTTCTCCGAGGGGATGAGCGAGCTCGACTGGGTGAAACGCATTTACGATTCGTCCGATCTGCCAAATCTGATGGGCTGGAAGGAATTCATTCGCAAAGGGTACGCCGTACTGCCGGCCCAGCCGGAAGATGACCGGGTGCCGACCGCCTGGAATTGGTTTTATGAAGGGCGTAAAAAAGACGTGCCGGAGCCCCATCCGCTACCGTCCGACTATAGCGAAGAATTCCTGTCGGGACTGCAAACCCAAACCGGCCTGTTCGAGTTTGAGTGTGAGAGTCTTAAGCGGTTCGACGCGAATGATCCGGAACGGCCGGTTCTCGCCAAGTACATCCCGGCCAAAGAAGGCGCGGGCCGAAAAGAGGATATCAAAGACTTTCCGCTTCAGATGTTAACCCCCCATCCCCGCTTCAGTTTTCACACCCAAGGGGACGGGAAGGACGCGTTTATCAATAATCTCGAAGAGCATCGGGTGCGTATCGATGGTCATGACTACTGGATTCTGCGCATTAACGATGAGGACGCGGCCCGGCGCGGCATCAAACGGCACGATCTCGTTCGCGTTTATAACGATCAAGGTGGGGTGATTTGTGCAGCGGTGCCCACGCATCGGGTGCGGCCGGGTTTGGTTCATGGTTATGAGTCTTCCGCAACCTATAACCCTATCGGAAAGCCGGGCCAATCCGAGGACCTTGGCGGCTGCCTCAACCTTTTGACGCCCAAGAAGAGCCAGTTAAAACAAGCGCACTCGATGGGAAATTCAACGGCCCTCGTTGAAGTTGAACGCTGGACCGCAAACAAGCGCACCCCCCAAGATGTCCCGGCGGAGGCGTCCCCATGAGCAAGTGGCACATGATTGTGGACGTCGCCGAATGCACCAACTGCGGTCTGTGTTCCTTGGCGTGCCAGGACGAGTTTGTCGGGAACAGTTTTCCGGGGTACGCCGAAGAGATGCCCAGGCGAGGCAAGAACTGGATCGAAATTCAACAGAAGGTGCGCGGCCAGTGGCCGATGATCGACGTCGCCTATTTGCCCGTCATGTGCCAGCACTGTGACAACGCGCCTTGCATCGAGGCGGCGGAAAACGGGGCGATCTCGAAACGCGCCGACGGCATCGTTCTGATTGATCCCGTAAAGGCGAAGGGGCAAAAGCATTTGGTCGATGCGTGCCCGTACGGAGCCATTACCTGGAACGAGGAAAAGGAGGTGCCGCAAAGCTGGTTCTTTGATGCACATCTATTGGATGCCGGATGGAAAGAGCCCCGCGGCCCACAGGTCTGCGCGACAAAAGCCCTCGTCTCGGTAAAGGCGAGCGACGAAGACATGCGTGAAATTGTGAAACGGGAGGGGTTAGAAGAGTTGCGATCCGATCTCGATACCCAGCCTCGGGTTTGGTACAAAAATCTTTCACGTTATACCAAGTGCTTTGTCGGCGGCAGCGTGACCGTCGATCGGGACGGCGACGTTGAGTGCATTGACGGAGCAAATATCTCGCTTCTTCAAAATGAGATCGAACTCGGCACGACGATCACTGACTATTTCGGCGACTTCAAATTTGAAGACCTTCTTCCGGACAGCGGTTCCTATACAATTGTCGTCACACTAGATGGCTATTCACAGAAGCGTATTGAGCTTACCGTATCCGATAGCGTGTATTTAGGCGAGATACTGTTAGACGCTGCTTGAATAATAGGATTCCAAACGAAGGGTCTCGTGCAAATTGTTCCTGACACGACCCGAAAGCCCAAGGGCAACGTCTGTTTCGCACTTTCTCCTGCAGAGTCCGCTCGTTACTTCACCGGCGGCGCTACCCGATCGCATCGACGACGGCGTCGCCCATTTCCGTTGTGCTCGCCGTGCCGCCGAGGTCACGGGTCAGGTGCTTGGCCTCGCTGATCACCTGATCCATGGCGGTGGCGATGAGGGCGGCGGCCTCGGTCGCTTTCGGCTCTTTCCTTTTGCGGCCAAGCCAGTCGAGCAGCATTTGCCCCGACATGATCAGCGCATAGGGATTGGCGATGTTTTGTCCGGCGATATCGGGGGCGGAACCGTGGGTCGCCTGGGGCATAGCCTGGGTGTGGCCGACGCAGAGCCCCGGCGCCAGTCCGAGCCCGCCGACCAGTCCCGCGCCCAGATCGGTTAGGATGTCGCCGAACTGGTTGGTGGTGACAATCACGTCGAACTGCTGCGGCTCCATCACCAAGTGCGCGCAGATGGTGTCGATGTTGAATTCGGTGTATTCGACGTCGGGGTAATGTTCGGCGAGCGCCCGGCACTCCTCCACAAACAAGCCGCAGGTCATCCGATAGACCCCTTCCTTGTGGGCGGCGGCGACCTTTTTGCGGGGCCGGGTCATGGCGATCTCGAACGCCTCTTTCGCCACCCGCCGCGACCCTTCCCGGGTGATCACCCGCGCGCCGATGGCCGTGTCCTTGTTGGGCATATACTCGGCATTGCCGTTGGCGGCGGTGTCCCAGGACTGCATACCTTCCGTTACCTCGCGCAGGAACACGATGTCCACGTCTTCATGAACGGATGTGATGCCCGGATAGGATTTGACTGGCTTCACGCTGGCGAACAGGTCAAACAGCTTGCGGATCGGCGGCATGATCCAAGTGGGGTCGTTACGGGGATAGGCGCTGTGGCCGATGGGCCCCATGATGAATCCGTCACAGGTCTGGAGCCCCTCGACCGTGACTGCCGGCGTGGTGTCGCCGTGAAGGTCGTGGCCCTCCTTGCCGATGGGATAGGTCTCCCACGCGATCTCGAAGCCGGTCCGCGCCGTGGCCGCCCGCATCACCTTGACGCATTCCGGTACCACCTCGTAACCGATATCGTCGCCCATCATGATGCCGATTTTAGTCATGGTGTTTTGATGCTCACGGTGATGGATAGTTGCCGGTTCGATTGTTTGCGTTGCTGGTGCGACAGTACCCGACCGGCAGCCGGAAGGGCAAACCCATACGCCTGATCACCTTTCACAGGATAAACCGGATAGATTCACCACGCCGCAAGCGCCGGAGAGATCGACGCCAGCTTCAGCGGGGATAGTAAACGCGGAGAACTTCCTCAGCCTGAAGTCAAAATTCGGCCTCTGCACGCATGCACAATTCTGTAAATTCAACGCCATCCGATGGTAGCTAGGATATTCTCAACTATCTCCTGCGGCGAACTGGAAATCGGAATGGTTACTGCGTCTTGTGGTTCTTCTAAGTCCATCATCTGTGACTCAAGCAATGTAGCTGGCATGAAATGCCCCTTTCTCCGTTCCAGTCGTTTACTGAATTCTTTCCTGCTTCCCTTCAAATAGACCAAGTGAAAATTCTCGCGTCCAAGAACCTCTCTATATGATTCTTTCAATGCTGATCAAGCCACCACCAATTTCCTTGGCCCCCGGTGGTGACGGATTTGACGCGCAATTGCGGTGAGCCAACTTTGCCGATCACCATCCGTCAGTGGAATTCCGCTTTTCATTTTTTCAATGTTGTGGTCAGGATGAAAATCGTCCCCGTCCATGAACACACCGCCGATGGACTGCGTGAGTAGTTTGCCAACGGTCGTTTTGCCGGCGCCGGCCACGCCCATAATAAGCACGCAATCTAAGTCGGTTTTTGACATTGGGGGTACAGTTTAATTGTCCGCCGCCAGTCTACGGTTCGGCCTCCTTACTGTCATCCGTTGCGCGGTGTCAATTTTACCGGAAGTGTTCCAGCCGTCCGACTTTGTATTCTCCAAAATCTCTTAACGTCGTGGATGACCCGATCACGATTAATTTGATAAACTCCGAACAACAGATAAACCTTCCCACCAACCGAGAAATGGATAAGCGTAAATGACTGAAACCAAGACTGACGGCGCCTATAAAGCCGGATCGGACGACTACATATTTGATTTTGAACAACTACAGGGCGTAGACGCAGGCCCCGGCTATGCGGAGACCTTCGGCCCCGTCGTAGAAGGGGAGTTAACGCAAGTCGGTCTGATGACGCTTCCTGCCGGTAAGACCTCTGCTCCCCATTTTCACCCGAACGAACAGTGGGTGTATATCCTGCAAGGTCAGCTTGCCGTCACGGTCGATGGCAAACATTCCAACGCCGGGCCCGGAAGCCTGATTTATTTTCCGGCGAATGTGACCCATTCGGTGACCGTTTCCGAGGAACAGGATTGCAAGTTCTTTACTTGCAAGGACCTGCGCTCGGGCATTGCGGGAACTCCGGCCGGCTAAATTCGTGCCGCAGCGGGAACGGCATTCTCTGCCCGACCCGGCCCGAAGGATCAAATTAGGCTCATGGAATACACAACACTCGGCAGAACCGGGTTGAAGGTCGGCGTCGCCGGGCTTGGCTGCGGCGGTTTCTCAAAGCTGGGGCAGGCGGCCGGAAAGTCCGAAGAGGAGTCTATCGGCATTATCCATCGGGCAATGGAGCTCGGCGTTAATCTGATCGATACGGCCCCGGCCTATGGCACCGAGGGCCTCGTCGGGCGGGCGATCAACGGGATGCCGCGCGATGAACTTGTAATCTCGACCAAGCATTATGCTGAATGGGAGGGAAGGACCTACACGACGGCCGAGATCCTGGAAGGGTTGGACAATTCTCTGAAGCAGCTCGGCACGGACTATATCGACATCTATCATATTCATGCGTTCAGCCTGCAATGCTATGAGCGGGTTCGGGACGAGATCGTGCCGGCCCTCGAGAAAGAACGGGCAAAAGGGAAGATCCGTTTCATGGCCGCCAGCGAATATTCTCAGGTTCATCACCGGCATGAGGCGCTGCACCGCGCCTTTGACGATGACTTTCTGGATGTGGTTATGGTGGCCTATTCGCTTCTCAATCAAAATGCCGAGAAGTATGTTTTTCCATTGACGCAAAAGTTGGGCGTCGGCACGCAGATCATGTTCGCCGTCCGGACCTTATTCAGCAGGCCGGGACGGCTGCAGACGGAAATCAATACCTTAATCGAACAGGGAACGCTCGATCCCTCCACGGTGGATCGTCACAATCCTCTCGGATTTCTTATGCACGAAGAAGGCGCCAGCAGTGTGATAGATGCCTGCTACCGATATGTCCGCCATGAGCCCGGCGCCGACGTCGTACTCTTCGGCACCGGTGATCTGAACCACCTGGAGACCAATCTCAATTCAATTTTGAAACCGCCGCTTCCTGCCGCCGACGTCCAACGGCTCAAACAGGTGTTCGGGCATCTGGAAGGCGTCGGGCTGGACGGATGGCACAAGACGCCCGATACGCCCGCCAACCCTGCGTAGCCCCAAGCTCAATTTATCGAGACACGTTGGCCCGTCGCGAGGGACTCGCGGATGGCGTCCACGACCTCAATCACATGAATCATGTCATCCATGGGAATGATAAAATCCGCGGCGCCATCAATTGCATCAGCAAAGCTGGCAAAATTCGCCGCCACGGAGTCGATGATCGGAAAAGCCTCAAAGGTGCGTTTCCCATCCTTGAGGACATGCAGATCAACAAGCGAGCATTCCCGATAATCCTCAAACGTCTCCGGGCCCCGAGACTCGGCCCATCCATTGGTGCCGAAAATCTGCAGCCGGGAATAGAGGGGAGAGGCGATTGAGTTGGACAAATGCCCCAATTGGCCGGTGGAGAATTTGACCGTGATGCTTACCGTGTCGATCAGTTCCGGATCAATGGCCGTTGACGACGGCGACGCAATCACCCACTCAATCCGTCCCATCAATTGGATCATGGTGTCTATTCTGTGAATTCCGAATTGAGAAATAGGCCCGGCCGGCGCCTCGTCCTGTTCAAGGCGCCATCTGCGGGCATAGTTCGTATTCTCGTCGGCCATCAAATCCTGATAGGGGCGGAGCAGTGAATCATGGATCAACGTTGTATCCAAATGAGATATCGTGCCCAGCGCGCCGTCTTTGATGATCTCCGACAGACGTTGAATGGAGGGATAGTTCCGTTGATCATGGCCAAGGGCCAGCGGGATGCCCGCTTTTTTCGCGGCCTGGACGGCAGCGCGCGCATCAGCCGCGTTCAGGGCGAATGGCTTCTCCGTGTAAACCGGCTTTCCTGCCGCAGCCGCCTCGATGATCTGCTGCGTGTGCTGGGAGTGCGGGGTGGCGAGTGTAATCGCATCAATCTTTGGATCATCCAGGGCTTGCTCCAAGGAAGTCCGAAGCTCCAGTCCCAATTCCCCGGCTATACCTGCCGCCGCCGGAGACGGGTCTATGGCCACCTTGAGTTCAAATCTATTGGAGGCTCTGGCCGACCTGACGTGACGTTGCCCCCAAACTCCAAGACCGACTACCGCGAGATTGATCAATCCATTCTCCCCGTGTGATTGCTGCCATCAGCTGCTGGAAAACTGATCTGCCAGTGACCGGTTCGGCAATCAGGCGCCTAACTGGTCAGGCAAAGCCCGTGATCCGGTGCAAAGGAAAGATAGACCGCCTGGCCCTGCTCCAGGCTTTCATAATGATTGATTTGAATGCCGATTTCATTGGATCCGACTTGGATACGGCCTTCCATGAAGTTGCCGAGATAAATCGTATCGATCACCTGGCCTTCAATAACATTGTGACCGTTCAGGTCCGCAGGCTTGGAGACGTGCAGCGTGATATCCTCGGGCCGGAGGCTCAAAAACAGTTTGTCGCCGGGCGAAGCGCCCTCACCGCCGACCGCCTTGACCACTAACTTGGACTCGGTGCCGAAAATTTCCATCTCACAAAGATCGCCGGACCGTCCAAGAAGCGAGCCTTCCAGCAGGCTGGTCACGCCAATGAAATTTGCGACAAACGAGTTGGCGGGGTTTGAATAAATGGTTGCCGGATCGCCGATCTGTTGAATGACGGCCTTATCCATGACCACGATACGGTCGCTCATCACCAAAGCCTCGGACTGATCATGGGTCACGTAGACAGAGGTAATACCGACCTCTTTCTGCAGTCGCACGATTTCGTCGCGCATTTGCTCCCGCAGTTTCGCATCAAGATTGGAAAGAGGTTCGTCGAACAGGATCACCTTGGGTTCGTAAACGATAGCCCGCGCCAAGGCGACCCGTTGCCGTTGACCACCGGACAGCTTCGTTGCATACCGGTCGGCCAGATGCGCCAGATCAACAAGCTCAAGCGCCCGCATGGTCCGGCTCTTCAGCTCCGCGCCGGAGACTTTGCGTATTTTTAGACCATAGGCGACGTTGTCAAAGACCGTCATATGTGGCCAGACGGCATAGCTTTGAAACACCATGCCGAGGTCCCGGTCCTCGGGGTACAAATATATGTTCTTTTCCGCAGATACGACCGGCGTGCCAGCGACACGAATTTCACCCTGATCCGGCCGCTCCAGACCGATAATGCACCTGAGCGTCGTGGTTTTGCCGCAGCCGGAAGGTCCCAGAAGGGTGACGAACTCCCCTTCCTCGATCGAGATATTGAAATCATCGACCGCTGTCTCGGGGCCGAAACGCTTAACGAGGTGGTCGATATCGACCATTGAAATTTCGGTGTTCTGGGTCATGGCTTAACCGCTAGAATCTGGCTTGTGTCAAATTTTAAGTAGATGGACTCGCCCTCTTTGAGCATCATCCGGGGATGGGAAATGACTTTCCACTCAAATCCCCGCCAGTCCACCCGGCAATCCACATAGTTGCCGAGGAATGTCGCTGAGGTGATGGTGCCTTCAAGTACGTCCTCACCATTTTTCTCGCGCAGGGGATGGATGTTCTCCGGGCGAACCGACAGGACCACCTCATCGCCGGCAGAAAAATTGTCCGCAAAACGGCAGCCGATCTTTATGGGATCTCCGGGCACATCGACTTCGATCTGTCCCGACCCGTCTGACCCTGTTTCCGCCACCTTGCCTTCGAGAAGATTGGCCACACCGATGAAGTTGGAAACATAGCGGTTCACGGGGGTGCTATAGATTTCAAGCGGACCGCCCATTTGTTCGATTTTACCCTTGCTCATGACAATGATGTCATCGCTCATCACCAGCGCTTCCGCCTGATCATGGGTCACGTAAATGGAGGTGATTCCAACATCATTCTGGATGCGTTTTAGCTCTACCCGCATTTGCTCCCGCAACTTGAGGTCGAGGTTAGAGAGGGGCTCATCGAAAAGCAGCAACTTGGGTTGGCCGACGATCGCGCGGGCCAAGGATGCCCGTTGCTGTTGCCCGCCCGACAATTGGGTCGCCATTTTATCCGCCATGTCGGTGAGCCCGACCAACGCCAAAACATCGGCGACCCGGTCATCAATCTCATCCTGAGGAAGCTTCTGAATTTCCAGCGGATAGGCAACATTCTGCGCCACCGACATATGTGGCCAGATGGCATAGCTCTGGAAAACCATGCCAATGTCCCGTTTTTCCGGGGCCAAAAAGATCCCTTGATTTGGCGAGGTGTAAATCGTGTCGCCCACCCGGATGGTGCCGCTGTCGATGGAGTGGAGACCGGCAATGCTCATCAGCGTGGTGGTCTTGCCGCAACCGGAAGGACCGAGAAGGGTCAAAAAATGGCCCTTGGGGATGGAAAATGAGACATTGTCGACGGCCCGGTCATCGCCAAACCATTTAATTAGGTTGGAGACTTCGAGATAGTTCGCATCAGAGTTCGGGTTTTGATGATCCATGAGACACGCCCTATGCGGTTAAGGCCTCTTTTCCGGCGACTTTGCGGAAAAGATAGACACAGGCAAGTAGAACCACGGTTTGGGCCATGGAAAGGGCAGCGGTTAGTGGTTCGTTCTCAAAGTTGGACAGGTAATAAACGCCGACGGATAAGGTCTCCGTCCCCGTGGTGTACAAAATAATGGAGATCGATAACTCCCGCATAAAGATGATGAACATCAGAACCCAGCCGGCGAAAATACCGGGCTTGAGAAGCGGGATCGTGATCCGGCGCAATGTTGTGAACCAGCTTGCGCCGGCCATACGAGAGCTTTGATCCAGCTCTTCGGAAATCGCCAACATGATGGAAGAGACGTTTCTCTGCCCGTAAGGGAAAAACCGGGTGACATAACCCAACAGAAGGATCCACAGCGTGGCATAAATCGGTGTCTGGATGTAGGTCACCAAGACGCCCATAGCCAGGACGATGCCTGGGAACCCAATCGGCACCACGGATAAAAAGTCCAACAGCCTCGCGCCAAAATTCTTGGTCCGATGGATCATGTAGCTGATCACAATGGCCAGGACCATGGCGAGGGACGCCCCAATAAAGGCAAGAATGAAGCTGTTAAAAATGCCGTTCGTGGCGGCCTTGATGCTATTGGGCTGCCAAAAGAAGAGCGTCTTCTCGTAATTGATAAAGCTCATCTGCGAGAATTCGATCTTTGCCGTCCACACGGGATGCAGACTGACGATAATCAAGCACAGGATGGGCAAAACGACGGCTATCATGATGTAGGAAATGTTGAACCCGAAGGCGACCCACTTCCATCCGCCCAGATCCAGGACATTCGGCCGGAAGCCTTTGCCGGTCACGGTGGTAAAGGACCGGGGCGCAATGTAGCGTTGCTGAATCCAGATCAAGAATACGGTGATCACGCCCAACGCCATGCTCATGGTCGCGCCCAAATAGTGGTTTGCGTCGTCACCCACAGCCTTGGAGAAAATCTGTGTCGTTAGTGTTTCCCAACCGTATGGCGCGCTCAATTTGAACGGGACGCCGAATTCACCGGCGCTTGTCACAAACACGATAATGGCGCCTGACAAAATGCCCGGCATCACCAGCGGCAAGGTGACAGTCATCGTCGTTCTAAAGAGACCAGCGCCGGTCGTCCGGGCGCTATCTTCAAGCGACGGGTCCATCCTTCGCAAAGAGCCCACCACAAACAAGTAAACCAGCGGGGTGAAGAATATGCCGGTTACCCAAACCACCCCCCAGAGGGTATCAACATTGAGCAAATGCCCCTCAATACCCAAATAGTCTCGGGCCCAAATATTCAAAAGGCCTGTTTGTGGCGCTGCCAGGTTATGCCAGGCAATGGCGCCGACAAACGGGCTCAGGAAAAAGGGAATGAGGTTGTAAGGTTCTAAATAATCACGCCCCGGACAATTTGTGCGGGCGTTGATCCAAGCCAGCGCCACACCTAAAACAGTGGCCACCACCGTCGACCCCGAGGATATGAGCAGCGTATTTAAGAACGCTTTCGGAATGACGCGGTCGGTAAACAGTGTCACATAATTGTCAAAACCCCAGGTGGTATCCCACCCCTGGTCATCCAGGACCAAAAAGCTGCTGATCACCAATGCGATCAGGGGCAAAATGACGGCAACCGCAATGACCAGGGCAACGGCCATGGTCGCCACATTCTCTTGGGTGAAAGCGGCTCTGAACCGGTTTCGGAGCCTATTGCTTGGGGGCTGTTCCGCGGGATTGAGCGCGACGGCATCTTGCATGGGAAAGACTCGTCAAATGAAGGCTATGAAGAAGATTCCAAAGACAGAGTGAACCGGGTGGGCGCGACAAACGCCCACCCAATTCAATTTCAAGGCAGGAAAATTAACGGAAGTTTTTCTGCCATTCCGCCCGGGTAGGTTTGATCTCCTTCGCGGAGCCGACCCAATCCTTCATGCCAATCAGCTTATGCTTACTCAGATCCATCAGATAAGGTGCCGCAGCGGCAGGAGGCTTGTATCCTTGGCGCAAGCTGTAGACGGCCTCACCCTCGACGAACAGATCCGATCCTTCCTCGCTGAGCAGGAACTCAACCAGCAATTTACCGGCGTTCGGATGCGGGGACCCTTTCAACACGGCGATCTGATTGCCGAGCATGACCTGCCCTTCCTTGTAGGACCCAAGCTTAATCTTGTCCTTCAAGGCAGGCTGCTTGATAACGTTCTGATAGACGCGGCCGGCGAGGTTCCACATATCAAACGGCCGTTGACAGGAAATAACCATCTGCATTTTGGGCTCGGTCCGGAACTCAATCAGCGGATCAGTCGCCTTCAGCGCCGGCCAGAACTTGACCGTGTCCAATGCGCCGGCCTGGGAAAGCGCAATAACGGTATTCGTGTAGGTCGTGCTCTTGGTGATCTCGGAGGCGATGGTCTTACCTTTGACCGCTGCGACAGTCGTGTCCGCGTAGGACGTCACATTGAAATTCTCCATGCCGGGGCACGACGAATTCCAGACCGGCTGGAACGTGTAGCCCAACGGCGTGACCACATACGGATACTTGTAATACTGCCCGGCAGCCTTTGCGACCGGCTCAGAATCTTTCCAATAGCCGCTATCGAGTTCAAGGAACACACCACGCTTCGCACCCGCATCGAAGAAACTGGGAGCACTCACCATGATCGCATCAATGGTGAACTTGCCGGCTTTAATTTCCTGGCGGACCTGGGACACAGTCGCGCCCGTGCCTTTCCGCAGGTTGTTGAACTGGAATCCATCGCCCAAGCCGTACCGCTTTTTAAAGGCTGCCGCCATGCGTTGACCGGTCCGGTCACTAAACAGTGGATTGATCAGGGTCACGGCGCCTTCGGCTTTTGCGCCGGCAATAAGTTTTTGTTCCTGCGGAGTAAGACTTTGCGCGGAGGCGACGCCAGACGATCCCAGCGACACCAAAGCCGCAGTCAGTCCCGCGGCGAAAATTTTATCCATAGTTCTAGGCATTTACTCAGCCTCCCGTTGCTCTAAGATTTCAATGATTCACTCACCTTTCGTGGAGGTGAATTGTCAGTGTATCTTGTTACTCAACTTTGACAATCATATGATGTGTAAAATTTGACAGTTAAAGTAGACAAAATCCTGGCACAATCCTCTTCATCCTTCCGTTGAGCATCCTCTCCGATACCGACACATGATCCTGACAAACGAATTCCTAGTTGCCCTGCCGAAAGATGCGGCAATGCAGGTCCTGACGGACGTGCCCTTGATTGCGCCGTGCCTTCCCGGTGTGTCAGTGACCGAGGCCGAGGCAGACACGAAATACGCGGGCGAGGCCACCGTGCGTCTGGGCCCGGTGAAATTGACTTTTTCCGGCCGGGCCGAGATCACCGAGATCGACCACACTGCTCATACAGCCAGCGTCCGGGCGAACGGCGCCGATAAGAAAGGCCGAGGCGGCGCGGAAGCGACGGTGACATTTCAACTCAAGGACGATGACGCCGGCGGTGAGGATGCGCCGGCAACCCGTGTCCTGGTGAGGACGGATCTGGCGCTGAATGGGTCGATTGCCCAATACGGCCGTGCAAGCGGCTTGATTGAGGGCGTGGCGCAGGAGCTCACCAAGGAATTCGCCGCCAATCTTGCCACCGTTTTGACCGCGGAGGACGGTAGCGCCTTTGACGCGGAAGAGATTTCCGGGTTGAAACTGTTGGTGAAGGCTGGAATCGGCCGGCTCAAATTCGGAGGCGACAAGGCCAAGAATGAAACCGGCGCCGTTTAAATACCACGCCCCCCAATCTCTGACCGAGCTCGTCGATCTGATGGCCGAGCTGGAAGACGCCAAGATTTTGGCCGGCGGCCAATCCCTGATGCCGATGATGAATATGCGTTTTGTCGCGCCGGACGATGTGGTCGATATCAACGGTGTCAGCGAGCTGAGTTTTATCGAGCGGGCAAACGGGTCTCTCCGGATCGGGGCGATGACCCGACAAAAGGACCTCCTGGCGTCGCCGGAAGTTAAAGACGCCGCGCCCGTGATGCGCGAGGCTCTCTGCCATGTCGGACATCTGCAAACCCGCAACCGCGGCACCATCGGTGGCAGCCTCTGTCATCTGGACCCATCGGCGGAGTTGCCGGCGATCGCGAGCCTTTATGGCGCGACCCTGACAGTCGCCGGAAGAGAAGGCCAGCGGGAAGTGCCCATGGAGGAGTGGGTTCTTGCCTACATGATGCCCAGTATCGCGCCAGAGGAAGTTCTTGTATCACTGTCGCTCCCGGTTTGGCTGGCGGGACATGGGTACGCCTATACCGAATTCGCCCGGCGTCATGGGGATTTCGCCATCACTGGCGTCGGCGCTCTCGTCGAGTTGAGCGAAGGCGTCATCACCAAAGCAGCCCTTACGGTTGCGGGTGCGGATGTGAAGCCAACGCGCCTGACGGACGTGGAACAGAGCTTGGCCGGCCAGCCGGCCAACGAGGAAACATTCAAGGCGGCCGGCGCCGAGGCCCGAAAAATCGACGCGATGTCGGATACCTATGTCAGCGCGGCGTATCGGCAGCGCTTGGCGGATACTTTGGTCCAACGCGCGTTGGCCACCGCCGCTGATCGCGCGGTTGGGGGAGAATAAATCGATGGCGGATACCAGGGAGATCACGCTAACGGTCAACGGCAAATCGTACACAGAAACGGTGGAAACCCGTTTCAACCTGGCCGATATCCTGCGTGAAAAATTGAATCTCACCGGCACCCATGTCGGGTGTGAACATGGCGCGTGTGGCGCCTGTACGGTCTTGGTGGATGGTGAAGCCGTAAGATCCTGCCTGATGCTCGGCGTTCAGGCGAACGGCAAAGAGATCACCACCATCGAAGGTCTGGCTGACGGCGACCAGCTCAATCCTCTGCAAGCAGCGTTTCGCAAACACCACGGTTTGCAGTGCGGCTTCTGCACACCAGGCTTTTTGACCACCCTGACTGCCTATCTTCAAGACAATCCGGACCCCTCGGAAGAGGAAATCCGGGAAGCCGTCTCGGGGAATATCTGCCGGTGTACCGGGTATCAGGGAATCGTTGCCGCCGCGCTTGATGCCGCAGCGCAGATGCGGGCGCGCTGAGGAGACGGCTATGGGTGTCAGGCAGACAGGTGCAGAAGTTCAGCGGGGCGAGGATCAGGCGCTCCTCACCGGCCGGGGCCAGTATGTGGACGATCTGAAACTGCTCGGCATGTTGCACGGCGCTTATTTGCGCAGTCCCCATGCTCATGCTGTAATCAAGTCGATCGACACCAGCGCGGCGGAATCGCTGCCGGGGGTGCACGCGGTCTTCACCTACCGGGATTTGGAAGAACCGGTGAACGGGCGCCAGGTGCAGCCCTATCCGAACCCGCTAATCGCCCAGGACATTACCCAATACCCCCTCGCAAAGGACGAAGTATGCTACGTCGGTGAAGCCGTGGCGTTTGTTGTCGCTGACACCCGGCACATCGCCGAAGACGCATTGCCGCTCATCCAGGTCGACTATGAAACACTACCTCCCATCGTCCGGCTCCGGGAAGCCATGGATGATGATGCGCCCAGAGCGCACAAAGACTCTCCGGACAACCTGATCGCACAGCTGAACATCACTTACGGCGACGTCGAGCCGACGTTCGCGAAAGCCGATCACGTTTTCAAGGCGGAATTTCTCCAACATCGCGGCGGCTGCCATGCCATGGAAGGACGGGGCGTGGTGGCGCAGTATGACGCCTTCAGCGACGAGTTTACCATCTGGTCGGCGACCCAATGCCCTTACCTGGTGCGCCGTTGCTTGGCTACTCAGTTTGATTTGCCGGAGAGCCGAATTCGGGTGATTGCACCGGACGTAGGTGGCGGTTTTGGCCCGAAGGCCGGCTTTTATGTGGAGGAAATCATCACCCCTTGGGCCGCGCGAAAATTGGGCCGGCCGATCAAGTGGATCGAGGACCGGAAAGAACATTTCACCACAACAAACACCCAGCGTGATACTTGGTGGGAGCTGGAAGTCGCCGCCACGTCAAAGGGACGGATTGAGGCCATTCGGGGACGGCTGGTGAACGACAACGGCGCTTATGTACCGTATGGCATTCTCCTGCCGTTTACCATGATGGCGTCGTTTCCGGGTCCCTATAAAATCCTGGCGCTCGATCTGACCCAGGACGTGGTGTTTACCAACACCGTGTCAAATTCACCGGTTCGGGGCGCCGGCCGGCCGAATGCCGCCTATGCGATTGAGCGGATGATCGAACTCGTCTCCCGGAAATTGGGGATCGACACGGCGGAAGTCCGGCGGCGTAACTTCGTCGAGAAGACCGACTTCCCCTACCAGACTGGGCTGATCCACTTTAACGGGCGGGCGATGACCTATGACAGCGGCGACTATCACAGCCTGCTGGAGAAAGCGCTGGAGCTAGCCGACTACGACGGTTTTACCGCTCGCCAGGAAGAGGCCCGCAAGGATGGGCGCTATCTCGGCATCGGTGTTTCCTCCTGTGTCGAGGACACCGGCATGGGACCATACGAGGGCGTCACCATCCGCGTAGACCCCAAAGGAAAAATCTATGTCAGTTCCGGCGCGGCGAGTCAGGGCCAAGGGCATAAGACGGTTCTCAGGCAAATCATCGCCGATGAACTGGGCGTTGGCCTGGATGATATCCATGTGGACATCGGTGATACCGGTAAATTTCCGCAAGGTGTCGGCACCATCGGTAGCCGGGTCGGGGTCAATATCGGCACGGCGGCGTTTGGCGCCGCGGCAGAAATCCGGGAGAAGGCGCTCGCGCTGGCGGCCGAAATACTGGAAACCGACATCGGCAATCTGGTGTTCGAGGACGGGTTGATCCGCGACAAAGGGCGGAGCAACATCACCATAAGCCTTGGAGAGATCGCCTTGAAATTGGCGCCCATGGCCGGCGCGGTTGTGCCTGCCGGACATACCGCCAGCCTGGAAGCGACGTCGTTTGACGCGTCCAAGGGCCCGCCCCATGCCAGCGGCACCAATGTCTGCGAGCTGGAGGTGGACATCGGGACGGGCGAGGTCAAGCTGCTGAACTATTGCGTGGCTCATGACTGCGGCAAAAAAATTAATCCGCTGATTGTGGAAGGGCAGATTGTCGGTGGCGTTGTCCACGGCATCGGCAACGCGCTGTTTGAAGAGATGATTTACGACGACAGTGGTCAGCCCCAGAACGTGAACTACGGCGAATACCTTTTACCGCTGGCGACGGAAATGCCGCCGATCAACATTGTCCATCAGGAGACACCGTCACCGCTCAATCCGCTGGGGCTCAAGGGCGCCGGTGAGGGAGGCACCATTCCGGCTGCAAACGCCGTGATTGCCGCGATTGAAAACGCTCTTCGTGACTTTGACGTCACCATCGACCGCTACCCGGTTACGCCGGAATACCTTTGTAATTTAATCGACGCCAATCAGACTTGATTTTGTCTCGGGACACAGCGGGATAGCCCGTTGGAGCAAAGGAATTGGCAATTGACGGCCATCGGATCGTCGAGAAACAAAGCCTAGTCAGCAAAAAAGACCCGGCTATTCGCAAGCAGGATCTTCTTTAAGAAATGGCTCCGGCGGTAAGATTCGAACTTACAACCTATCGGTTAACAGCCGATTGCTCTACCGTTGAGCTACGCCGGAATACCCATTTCAGACATCGCCGGCCAGGGGCCGGGGTCTCTTTTTGTAACCGGATTCGGCGAACGATTCACGTCCTTTTGGATGTCTTCGTTCACGAACCGATCCACGGAAAATTGGAGGCGCGGACCGGAATCGAACCGGTGTACACGGCTTTGCAGGCCGCTGCGTAGCCACTCCGCCACCGCGCCGTCCGCTTGGCCGCGAGGGGCGGAATTTAGTCGTTGCTCCTATCTCGGTCAAGTCGGCAAATGCGGTTGTCGTGATCTTGCGTCGGGGACGGCCCTCGCCGCCGTTGGGTTGAGGTAATTCCTGACGAGAGAGTCTGTTTTTTGATCGGAATTTGGTGTATGCCGTTTGGAGAACGCGTCCAACGCCAGAACTGCTTTTAGACACAGCTTTTAGAGGTTGCCCATGGATTACGAACTCGCCCGCCGCAATATGGTTGAAAGCCAGGTGCGCACCAACCGGGTCACACACGCCGGGCTGATCGAGGCCATGGAAACGATCCCCCGGGAACAGTTCGTGCCGGAAAATTTGGCCGGTATCGCCTATGTGGATGAGGCCATTCCTTTGGGAGATGGGCGTTTTATCATGGAGCCCATGGTGCTAGCACTGTTGCTGCAAACCGCGGAGATCGACTCGGATGACGTGGTCCTGATGGTCGGCTGCGGCAGCGGTTACAGTGCCGCCATTGTTGCCCGTCTCGCCGCGACAGTCGTAGCGGTCGAGGACAATGCGGCTTTGGCCCAGCAGGCGACCGAGAATCTGGTCGCTATGGAAGTCGACAACGTTGCGATTATGGAAAGCCCCATGGTGGACGGCAACGCCAAGCAAGGTCCCTATGACGCCATCATTTTCAGTGGCGCCGTCGGGGAAATTCCGGACGCGATTGTCAGGCAACTGGCCGATGGCGGCCGGCTGGTGGCGGTCATTGCCAAGGGCGATGGCCTGGGCAAAGGCACCCTGGTGCAGAAGTTCGGGTCTTCCGTGGTCAGCCGTGAAGTGTTCGATGCTGGTACGCCGGTGCTGCCCGGTTTCGAGAAAAAGGCCGAATTCGCGCTGTGACGCAGCCGGCCACAAAGTGGCCCAAGGTCTACCGTATATTGATTTACACGGTTGACCCCAAAAATATTCACCATATAGTGTCGAAACAGGTATTATTCCCCTATACTTAGGGGGGGTGAAACCCTGGGATCAGCATACTTTGCAAGGATTTGGTAATACTTTTTCAGTACCTATGACTGGGGGCGGTGCTTTAACCGGGGTCAATCCGTGTGCATTTCCCTTGAATTGTGGGACGTATGGTGGCGGCGCAGGTCAAATATGCTAAGCGCCGTTACGAGGAAAATAAGAATGTATAAATCCTTCCGTGGGCTTCGTATTCTTCCGGCCGGAATGACCGCGCTTGGTCTATTCGCCGTCAGCCTGCTTTTGTCGCCTACAGCCTCCGCTCAAACCTTGATGGAAGCGCTGGCGACGGCGTACGCCACCAATCCGGAACTGCAATCGGCGCGGGCCCAGTTGCAGCGGATCGATGAAGGGGTGCCGCAAGCGCTGTCCAACTGGCGGCCCGATGTTACCCTGTCTGGTGATCTGGAGCGGGAATACACCCACAACAATACGCGAACGACCACTAGCCGGGATCAGTGGCGCTCACCACGGAATTCGACCCTGACCATTACTCAGCCTCTTTTCCGGGGTTTCCGTACCGTGGCCGGCGTAGCAAGTGCCGAGGCCGACGTTCTGGGCCAGCGGGCCAGTCTGATTGGCAGCGAACAGGATATACTGTTGAGCGCGGCGACCGCTTACATGGCGGTGGTGCGGGATCAGGCCGTGCTTGAACTTAACCGCAATAACCTCGAAGTGTTGCGCCGCCAATTGGAAGCTACCCAGGATCGGTTCCGTGTCGGCGAGATCACGCGCACGGATGTCAGCCAGGCCGAGGCCCGGGTGGCCGGCGCCACGGCGTCGGTGATCCAGGCGGAAGGCAACCTAAAAACCTCGCAGGCCAATTATGAGAATATCGTTGGTGAAAAGCCGGGCGCGTTGGTGTCGCCAACGCCGCTGAACGGTCTGCCCGGTAATCTGCAGGAAGTTTTGGAATTGGCCAGAACCAAACATCCGGATGTGATCCAGGCGCTGCAGACGGAAAAAGCGGCAGACCAGGATGTGAAATCCAAGCGAGGCGAATTGTATCCGACCCTCAATTTGGTCGGCACACTCAGCCGGTTCTGGGAATCGACGGGAAACGATAGCCAGATCACCACCGGCGAGGTGCGGTTGGATTTGTCCGTCCCGATCTATCAACAGGGCGCCGTTTATTCGGAGCTGCGCTCGGCTAAATTAAATGCCGGTAAGACCCGGCTTGATTACGAAGTCACCCGTCGGGACCGGCTGGAAGCGGCGCAAAGCGCGTGGGAATCTCTGGAAACCGCCCGGGCGCAGACCAAGTCCTTCGCCGCACAGATTGAGGCCGCCGAGATCGCCTTGGAAGGCGTGCGGCGGGAAGCCGAGGTTGGGTCACGAACGGTGTTGGATGTACTTGACGCGGAGCAGGAGTTGCTGGACGCGAAGGTGAACCTGGTGCGCGCCCAGCGAGATGAAATTGTGACCGGGTTTCAGATCATGGAAACAACGGGTCAGTTGACGGCCGCCACTTTGGCGCTGCCCGTCGATGTTTACGATCCAACGTCATATTATAAATCGGTGCGGGGCAAACTGTTCGGTGCCGGCGTGCCGGCTGCAGGCAAGCCGGTCAAACCATAAAGGGGACGGCGGCGCAATCAGCCGTCCCGGTCAGAAAATCTGACGCCAGCGCCTGACGAAATCGGGCACGAGGAAACGACGGTGTAACCGTTGGTGTGTATATTGGGAAACTAGTCTGGACTGGGTGGACGACTCATGGCCGAAGAAAACGATGCTCAACAAGAACCCCCAATGGAGGACATTTTAGCGTCAATCCGACGCATTCTGTCCGAGGACGAGGAAGAAGGGGCGGCGGCGCCCGAAGAGGCAGCCGCACCCGAACCGGAACCCGAGCCCGAGCCAGAGCCGGAACCGGAGCAGGCTCCTGAGCCCGAGCCCGAGCCCGAGCCCGAGGAAGAAGAGCTGGATATGGCCGCGGCCATGGCGGAGATGGAGGCTGAAGAGCCCGAGCCAGAGCCGGAACCGGAGCAGGCTCCTGAGCCAGAGCCGGAACCAGAATCAGAACCCGAGGAAGAGGAACTGGATATGGCCGCGGCCATGGCTGAGATGGAGGCCGAAGAGCCCGAGCCCGAGCCTGAACCTGAACCTGAACCCGCGCCGGCGGCCGCTGCACCGCCTCCACCGCCGCCACCACCACCACCACCGCCGCCCGAGCCTGAACCGTTGCCGGACGGCATTCTGGAATTGACTCAGCAGATGATCGCGCAAGCACCGCCCGATGTAGGCGCTGGCGACCCGATCCTGACGGCGACCACCCAGGTTTCGTCAACGGACGCGCTGCAAGAGCTAGCCAAAGCTCTACTCAGCCGTCGCGATATCGCCATCGGCAGCCGGGACATGACATTGGAAGGCTTGATCCGTGAAATCCTGCGGCCGTTGCTGCGGGAATGGCTGGATCAAAACCTGCCGTATCTGATCGAGCGTCTGGTCAAAAAGGAAATCGATCACATGGTCAACCGGGCGGAACGGCTGGATCTCTAGCCGGGCCGGTCTGTCTTTCCCCGTTTACTTGAGGGCCTCCCGTGATATCTTGCCGCCGCCCCGCCAGGAGTGCGCTCAATGGGCTGTGTCTCGTGGACCATGCCCGGCGGCGTGCCAATAATTTGACTTGTTGAAAGGACCGTTCAGCAATGCTGGACAAGAATTACGTACCCGCCGAGGCGGAGGAAAAACACTATAAGGCCTGGGAAGACGCAGGCGCATTCGCCTGCGATGCCGGCAGCGACGCCGATCCCTATACGATTGTCATTCCGCCCCCGAATGTCACCGGCAGCCTGCATATGGGCCACGCGCTCAACAACACTTTGCAGGATATCCTCACCCGCTATCGCCGGATGAAGGGCGATGACGCCCTGTGGCAGCCGGGCACCGACCATGCGGGGATCGCGACTCAGATGGTGGTGGAACGCCAGTTGGATGCGCAAGGAAAAAGCCGTCACGATCTTGGCCGGGATGCTTTCATTGATCGTATCTGGGAATGGAAAGAGGAATCCGGCGGCACAATCATCGGGCAGCTGCGCCGCTTGGGTGCCTCGTGCGATTGGTCGCGTGAACGATTTACCATGGATGACGGCTTATCGGCGGCGGTCCGCAAGGTGTTTGTTCAACTCTACAAGGAAGGGTTGATCTACCGGGATCAGCGGCTGGTCAACTGGGACCCGAAGCTGCATACGGCCATTTCCGATCTGGAAGTGGAGCAGCGAGAGACGGTCGGCAAACTTTGGTATTTCAAGTACCCGATCGAAGGCCGCGAGGGCGAATTTATCACGGTGGCCACGACCCGGCCGGAAACCATGCTGGGTGATACGGCGGTTGCGGTTCACCCGGACGATGAGCGCTACACCGATCTGGTGGGCAAGAACTGTGTCCTGCCCATCGCCGATCGGCCGATCCCCATCGTGGCGGATGAGTACTCCGATCCGGAGAAAGGCTCCGGCGCGGTGAAGATCACCCCGGCCCACGACTTCAACGACTTTGAGGTCGGCAAACGTCACGATTTGCCGATGATAAATATTCTCGATCTGAATGCGCATCTGAACGAGAACACGCCTGATGGCTATCAAGGCATGGACCGTTTTGAAGCCCGCGAAAAGATCATCGCCGAGATGGATAGCCTGGGCCTCTTGGACAAGATCGAAGACAATGACATGACCGTCCCTTATGGCGACCGATCCGGCGTGGTGATCGAGCCCTGGCTGACCGATCAGTGGTTCGTCGATACCAAGCCCCTGGCCGAGCCCGCCATCAAAGCCGTCGAGGAAGGGCGCACGAAATTTGTCCCCAAGCATTGGGAGAACACCTATTTCGAATGGATGCGCAACATCCAGCCCTGGTGCATTTCGCGGCAAATCTGGTGGGGTCATCAAATTCCGGCCTGGTTTGGCCCGGACGGAGAAATCTTCGTCGAACTAACGGAAGAAGAGGCCCAAGCCGCCGCCGACGCCCATTATGGCAAACCGACCAAGATTGAACGCGACTCGGATGTTCTGGATACCTGGTTCTCCTCCGCGCTATGGCCGTTCTCGACCCTCGGCTGGCCGGAAGAGACGCCGGAGCTGGCCAAGTACTATCCGACCGATGTGCTGGTGACGGGCTTCGACATTATTTTCTTCTGGGTCGCCCGGATGATGATGATGGGCCTGCATTTCATGGAAGAGGTGCCGTTCCACACGGTCTATATCCATGCGCTTGTGCGTGACGAGCACGGCCAGAAAATGTCCAAGTCCAAGGGCAATGTGATGGACCCGCTGGAGCTGATCGATAAGTTCGGCGCTGATGCCCTCCGGATGACCCTGGCTGCGTTTGCCGCGCAAGGCCGGGACATCAAGCTTTCCGAAAATCGGGTGGAAGGCTACCGCAACTTCGCGACCAAATTGTGGAACGCGGCGCGTTTTTGCGAGATGAACGAGTGCAAGCTGGACCCGGAATTCGATCCGGCATCGTGCGAACAGGCGGTCAATAAGTGGATCGTCGGCAAGGTGGCCGAGGCGGCGGATGATGTTTCAAAAGGGATCGAGGAATACCGCTTCAACGAAGCGGCCGGCGCGATCTATTCCTTCACCTGGGGGACGTTCTGTGACTGGTACCTGGAGTTCGCCAAGCCGATCTTCCAGGGCGACGATGCCGCTGCCGCCAAGGAGACCCGGGCGACCACCGCCTGGGCGTTGAATGAATTGTTAGTGATCCTGCATCCCTTCATGCCGTTCATCACGGAAGAATTGTGGTCCCAACTGGATGACAGCCGAAACGGCCTGCTGATCAATAAAGCCTGGCCCGACTATGCCGATTTGGGTGATGCCGAATCGTCGGCGGAAATGGATTGGGTAGTGCGCTTGATCTCGCAGGTGCGCTCGGTCCGTTCCGAGATGAACGTGCCGCCAGGCGCGATGGTGCCGCTGACGCTCCGAAACGCCGGTGAGCTTGCGGTTCGGTCCGCCGGCCGGCATGGCGCGCTGATCGAAAGGCTAGCCCGGATTTCCGATTTGCAGGTGGCAGACGGTGACATTCCCGAAGGCTCTGTCCAGGATGTGCTGGATGAAACGACGCTGGTGTTGCCGCTTGCAGATGTGATCGATATCGCCCAGGAGAAGGCGCGCCTGGATAAGGAAATTTCCAAGCTGGATCAAGAGATCGAGAAATTCGACAAAAAATTGGCAAATGAAAACTTCACCGCCAAGGCCCCGGCGGAAGTGGTGCAGGAACAAAAAGACCGACGGGAGGAAGCCTTGGCGTCCAAGGCCAGATTGGCCGAAGCGCTGGAGAGACTGTCCTAACCCCATCAAAAGGAGCCCGCCCGTTTGAGACTGGGCCAACTCATTCTTGTTCTTATCCTCGCGGCGTTTGCCGCCGGCGGTGGTGACTCCGCCGGTGCAGCGGAAAGCAAGTCTCCTAGCAACAAAATGAAGTGTGTTGCCAGCGTTCAGATCGAAAACGATCTGTTCGGCAGCGGGGAGGACAATCACTTCACTCACGGGACACGGTTTTCCATGCTGGTGCCAGCCAGCCTGGACGAGGATCGCAACGACTGCCGCCCGCTGCGCCAGCTGGTAAAACCCGGCTTTGATCTAGTCGAGACATTTCTGCCGGAATTTCTGTTCCCCCGGAACAACCGGCTGAGTTTTTCTGTTGGCCAGAACATTTTTACCCCCGATGAAATCACCAATCCCGGCTTGATCCAGGATGACCGCCCCTATGCCGGGTGGCTGTATGCCGGATTTGGCTTTGTGACCGAGACCGACCGGAACCGGAAACGGGATAAGGGACAGATATTCGAAAATTTGGAGCTGGATCTGGGGATCGTCGGGCCGTCCTCTTTTGCCGATGAAGTGCAGACCGAATGGCATGCGCTGATCAACACCCGGACGCCGCGGGGCTGGGACAATCAGCTTAAAGATGAAATCGGCGTCCTGCTGACCTATGAGCGCAAATGGCTGAGCCCGGAATATCCCTTCGGTATTTTTTCTTATGACGTAGCGCCAAGCTGGGGTGCGGCGGTCGGCAATGTCTATACCTATGGCGCAACCGGTGTAACGCTCCGGTTCGGCCAGGATCTGCCCAACGATTATGGTCCGCCGCGTATTCGCCCGGCGCTGCAGGGCGGCGGCTTTTTCGAGCCCAATGACGGGTTCGGCTGGTACATCTTCGCCGGGGTCGAAGGCCGCGCCGTTGCCGACGGTATTCTGTATGAGGGCACGTTCAATCGCGCGCTGATTGCCCTCGACGCCAAAACCGGGGCGCAGAAGTGGCGCTTTCCCGTGGGCGGTATTATGCGCGCGTCCCCCGGCATGGCGGACGGGATGGTGTATGTCGGTGCGGACGACACCAAGTTCTATGGGCTGGACGCCGCCACCGGCCGGGCGGTCTGGACGTTTGATTTGGGGCGGGGCGGGCAGCAATCCTCTCCCGCGATCACGGAGGGCAAAGTCTACGTCGGGGCCTTCGATCATCACGTCTATGCGCTGGATGCCAAATCGGGAAGAGAGATTTGGCGGTTCAAGACCGGCGGCGGGGTTTTAAGCTCTCCCCTGGTGGCGGGCAGACGGGTGATCATCGGCTCCACTGACGGGTCTATTTATGCCCTCTCGGCGGATAAGGGTGAACAAATTTGGAAGCACGTGACCGATGGCGCGGTTTATTCTTCCCCGGCGCTGGCCGGAGAATTGATCTATATCGGCTCGGACGACGGCAAGGTCCGGGCCCTGGTCGCCGGCAGCGGGGACGAAGCCTGGGCGTTTGATGCGGGCCGGGAGGTATTCTCGACCCCCGCCGTCAGGGACGGCACGGTTTATGTGGGCGCGCATTCGAGCTACCTCTATGCGCTCAACGCCAATTCCGGGGAGCTGCGCTGGCGGCGCTACCTCGGCGGCGCGATCTTTTCGTCGCCCGCCGTGTCCGAGGCCCGGGTCTATGTGGGTTCCAGCGACGGCACGCTCTATGCCCTCGACCGGCGGACCGGCGCGGTGGTTTGGGGATACAGGGTGGGCCCGCGCATCTGGACCTCACCGGCTTTGGTAGACGGCGTTCTGTACTTTGGCGCCCATGACGGCGCGATCTATGCGCTAAGGGTGGAGTAGGAGGGCTAATCCTTGGGCAACGTGGACGGCGCGCCGTCCGGTATCTGCGCGTTCACCGTCGCCAGGAAGATCGCCAGTGTGGCGTAGTTCCCCATCAGATAAGCAAGATCGACCACGCCCTTGGGCCCGAACCGGTCCTGCAACTTGGCGAACAGTTCCGGCGGCACCGCATGATCCCGGAGCGCCGCCCGGCCGTAATCGATCACCAGCTTATGATCGTCCGCCAGACCGTCCGTGGATTTGCGGTGTTTCACCACGTCCACAACCTCCGCCGGCACGCCTTCTTTCTGGGATTCATCTTCGTGAGCCGCCCATTCGAAGTGGCTGTCCATCTCCCGCGCAGTCACCAGGATCGCCAGCTCCCGGAGCTCCGCGCCGAGATCGGTGTGAAACCGGAGATACCCGTTGAGCGGTCCGGCATGTTTCATGACGGCGGGGGAATGCAGGCTGAGCGCGCTGGGCCCCTTGAGACCCATGATCGCCCCGTCCTGAAAATTGGCGTAGCGGTCGTACTGCGCCTGCCCCCATTCATCCAGCGCCTCCCGGTCGGGCAGCGGCAGCCGACTGCCGGTATCGGGGTTGATGTCGGGGGGCGGAGAAGCGGGCATGGAAACCTCCTGCAGGTGATGAACGAAACACGTTAACGTTCGCCATCTTTGCCCGCGCTACGGCCCGCGTCAAACACGGCCTGCTAGGTTGGTGTGGCCGCTTTCTTTTTGCCGCCGGGGCCCGCTTTCCTGACCTTCGCCGGGGTGTCCTCGGCGATGAGGGGCCAGAGAAACGCGCCCATTTCCGGGCCGAAGGCTTTGGTCATCAGGAACGCCACCTCCGGCGTGATGGCCTGATCAAGGAATCGCAGTTCCTCCCGGCTCAGCCGGTCGAGCCCGGCCTTGAAGGCGGGCATGAAGGTCGCATCGTAGGATTTGGGGTCGCCCATTTTCTTGGAATTTTGGGGCGCCTGTTGTTTCGTGGTCATCGGGTGAGTGTCCTCTCAGAAGATGTGTAGAGCCGGCGGTAGTCCGTGTCGTCCACGAACCAGCCGATGAAGGTGCAAAGGGGTTCGCCGATACAGCGGATGATACGCCCCGCGAGGGAGCCTTCGGGATAGCGGTCCGGCCGCAGCCGGTGGGCGATGTCCAAGGCGCGGGCGCGGGCCAGGGGCTTGGCCACCCGGTCGAGCCAGGTGAAGCGGCGCATATATTCCACCGCCGGCACCGCCCACCAGCGATACCCCCGCAACAACGCCGGGTCGAGATCCAGGGAAAAGCCCTACGACAGACGATAGAGGTCTTCATCCAAAAGGCCCTTGTGCGCCAGATGGGTGCATACCACCCAGCCGCCGCCGTCACCGCCGTCCGAGCCGGAATCGGGGGATTTTTCGTTGTCCGGTTGGATCACGTTGCCGGTGACCGGGTCCATGCCGGCGAAGGGGGCGGACATGGCCACCCCGGTCGCCGTGTGTCCAGGGAGGGAGGAGCCGGGACCCGGTCCTGCAGCGACGCCGCCAAGATCGGCCGCCGGCTCGGAGGTGCCGGGACTGTAACTATAGCCGTCAACGCCGTCGTCGGCAGCGCTTGTCCCGGCGGCTTCTCCGCCACCCAGGCCGGCAGCCGACCCGCCGAATGTGTCGACGCTGGCGGACGAGTCGTCCCTGCCCAAGGCGTCGAAGTCGCTCGCGGTGGTGGGGCTGGAACCCAGAGAATTCCCACCGGCAGTTTCATTGAAGAACTCGCTCATCGCCGCGGCCATGGCGTTGGTCAGGCTCTCGTTGTATTGGCTGCTTTCCGTGGCGGAGGGCGGGCCGCCCCATTCCGGGCTATACGAGGGGGCCGCAATCGGCGCAACGGGGCTGGTGTTTAGGCTGTTCGTGCCGAGGGGCGCGACCGGGGCCGGGGCCTCGGGCATGGCGCGGCCCAAACCCACACCGGCGACAGAGGCGGCATTGCGGGCGGCGGCCGTTGGATCAGCCGCCTGCTGGGCATTGACCGCCGCGGCAAACCGGTCGGCGGC
>CAZSXT010000023.1:0-62960 GCA_964611435.1 uncultured Rhodospirillaceae bacterium
GACCCATAGCGGACATTTTCCTGTGCTCTTGTGGGAAGTTGGATGCATCTGCAATCCGCTTCAAACCAACTAAGCATTGATGGTGCTGCCGAGGCTCCTTGCTATCCATCAAACGAAAATATTACAATTGTCCAGTCACTATTAAACCTAATCAGGCCCCCGATTCCCAATGTTTTGGCTCCGCGCGAATCCCGCGCTTTTTTTCGTCTTTTGTGTGTTTCTGATTAAGTTGGTTTTTTTCTCAACCATTTTAATCAACGAGCCTGATTTTTTTGCCGGTGATGGTGATACGGGTTGGTACACAATTTTCACCGATGGGTTTGTTAATTTTGGTGGGTTTAGCGATGGCAGGACCGGGGCAGCAGAGGTTTTTCGACTCCCCGGATACCCTGCATTTCTGTTGCCCTTTTGGGGTATCGAAGAACCATACCGATACGCATGGGTCTCACTTTTTCAGTTGGTTATTGGACATATCTGGCTGGCATTTAGCGCCGATACTTTGGCGAAGAGACTGTCCCCCGCAGTCGGTATCGCGTTTGTCCTTCTTCTTTCAATTCATTTTCTTTTTAATCACACCGTCGGCGCGATCCAAAGCGAGGCTTTATTCATTCCCCTCGTAACCCTTCCAATATTTGCTGTGCTCCGCATTAAACTCGGTGCATCCGTCATCTTGATGGGGGGGATATCCGCCCTGGCGCTTGCCGGTGCACACCTCACCCGGCCCGATATTTTGTACCTACCAGTGCTTCTCATACCGCTCTCCATGGCAATGATAATTGTCGGACGCGGAAAGTGTGAAGATGTGCCGACTCGCCAGGGAAAAGTGCTGTTCATCGGCGTCCTGGGGGGACTGGTCGCCATGGGCCTATGGAGTTTGCGAAACTTACTGGTTGCCGGCTCATTCATGCTCACGTCCCATACCGGCCACGTTATGGCCGTCATGAAACACCGCCTGATCGGCTCAAATAGAAATGATCACTTAATGAATTCGGGAACGGACGTAGTCATGTTCGCGCTCACCAACCTCGAACCGCTGATGACGAAGTTTGGGCTGGTTTTGTTCAATCTCTTCATGCGTCCACACCGGTGGTACCTGCATCGTTACGCCGATTCTTTCGGCGTACCTGAGTTGGTCGTGAAAGAGCCGTTGACTGTCGAACGACTATCGGACTTAACATGGCTTGAATATGTTTACATTGGGTACGTGGTGTCGGTCGGTGTTGCTCTGGTGATTCTGACCCTGCTCGGTCTTTGGTTCCAATGGCGACGCAGCCAACCGAAATTGACGTCTATGGAAGCGCTGCTGGTTTTGCTCCCGCTACTCTATTTGCTTTCTGTCCAGATAATTTGGGGTGGTGAGGGCCGGTTTGCGACCGTCATGCTGCCTTTTATGGCGATTTTCGCGGCTTTTGTGTTTCTAAATGTCAGAAGAGTTCCCACACTTTTTTCCGGTAGATAATTTTGCGGAACAATTCTACAGCCAACATAGCTATCGTCGTCCCTACCTTTAACGAGCGGGAAAATGTGGCGCCGCTCGTCGACGAGCTCGCGCGCTGCCTCGTCAGCCATAAATGGCAGGTCCTGTTTGTCGATGACAACTCACCCGACGGCACGGCCGATGAGGTGGAACGATTAGGGGTGACCGATTCTCGCGTTAAATGCCTGCGACGGGTCGGCCGCAAAGGCTTGTCTTCCGCCTGTATCGAGGGAATTCTGGCGAGCGACGCACCGTTTGTCGCCGTCATGGATGGCGATCTGCAACATGACATAAAGATTTTGCCCCAGATGATCGAGGCCGTGAGCGCAGGCAAGGCGGACCTTGCCATCGGCAGCCGGTATACCGAAGGGGGGGACATCAACCGATGGTCATTCTGGCGAAAAGTCTCAAGCGGACTTGCAACAAGAGTTTCCCAAATACTTATCCCGGACGGACTGACCGACCCCATGAGCGGTTATTTCGTCATGAGACGGGATAGATTTGTCGGTTTGGTGGACCGGCTTTATGGAAAGGGATTTAAGATTCTTTTGGATATTATCTCGTCCTCCAGGGATGAACTCTCTTTCATCGAAATTCCTTACAGTTTTGGCGTCCGCCAACATGGGGAGAGCAAGTTGAATACCCTTGTGGCCTACGAATTTGGTGAAATGCTTGCCTACAAGACAGTCGGCCGTTTGGTGCCTCCTAAATTTCTTCTGTTTGTCGGCGTGGGGCTGACAGGCATGTTGGTGCACCTGATTGTGCTGGGCGTCTTCAACCGGCTATTGTCTGTCAGTTTCGAATTGTCGCAGTTCCTGGCGATTTGGGCGGCGATGACATCGAATTTCCGCCTCAACAATATCGTGACTTACCGCGAAACCCAACTTCGCGCGCAGGCGTGGTGGCACGGCCTGTTCACCTTTTATGCGTCTTGCGGCCTCGGCGCTTTTATCAATTTAACAATCGCGATATTCCTTTATGGCTTTGGTACTCACTGGTTGGTAGCCGGAGTGAGCGGCGCAGTGATTGGCGCGATCTGGAACTTCTCAACCACACGTATCTTTACCTGGGGAAATTCAGACCCGTAGGGAACCAGTTAACGGGGACGTTACGTAAAAGGTAGAAAATGAACGATAAAGATGCCGGCTTCGAATATGAATCTATTCCCGTCGGGTACTACGATAATGTTTTCCGGCGGCGGAAGGGGATTCAAAGCAGGTGGCATCACGAAAAGTTTGTCCGTATCAGTGCGGAAGTGGGACCCGGCAGACTACTTGATATCGGCTGCGGCCCAGGGACATTTATCGGAACACTGGATTCATCGATCAATGCCACGGGCATCGATATTTCTAGCCGGCAAATTGGCTACGCCCGTTCCAACAATCGCAGCGCTGACCGGGAATTCAAGCTTGTCGGCAATCCGCCCTTCGATTTTACCGAGGGAGTGTTTGACACCGTTACCCTCATTGAACTCATAGAGCATTTACCGTACGAGCAGGCGCTGACTCTGTTGAAAGAGGCTCATCGGGTACTAAAGCCCGGAGGACGTGTTGTCGTTTCAACACCGGACTATGCCGGCCTTTGGCCTATCCTGGAAGCGCTCGTCAATCGCCTGGGCGATGTTGACTACACGGAACAGCACATCACCCGCTTCAACTCTAAGAAGTTAAGCGGTCTTATAACTGAAGCGGGGTTTACACTTGGAAGGATTGGAAAATACCAATTCCTCTCTCCGTTTACCGCATTTCTTGGCTGGCGAGTGGCCGATTTTTTCAGTCGGGTCGAGCCCGATTGGATTGAGACCAGATTTGGATTTCTTTTATTTGCGATCGCCGAGAAAAAGTGATGGATCAATTATAGTATCATAATAATTGCGGATGTCGGTTTATGGCTAATCTGCGTCTAAAATCACCCCCGCCAAAGTTGACCGCTTAGAGACTCAATTCGGTCACATTGAACAACGTCGAAGCGGTAGCAAGCGACAGCACACATTAATGCCTGCTTGGAAACCCTGAGCAGACCATTGCGGTGTGCGCCACCGATGACGCAGATTAGCCAGAAGGCGACATTAATCTTTCACTTTTCTGACGCAGATTGCCAGTAAGCCGACATCGGTGGCGGCCAATGTCCTGGACCATTTCCCCCAATTCACTGAAATCTTTACTTGCAACCAACTTAAATCAGGCGCCTCATGTTTTCAGACATGTGAAACTTTGATCTGCAATGGGGCTATTCGCGGTGACTAATCGATATGAGCAGATCAAACTAATCATAGATTTCATCAAACCTATAACGATTGTAGAGATCGGCACCTGGAATGGTGACCGTGCGATCGAGATGTCTTTGACGGCTCTTAAACACAATTCACACGTCCACTATTGGGGGTTTGACTTGTTTGAACTTGGGGACGAGCGGTCTGATCAAGAAGAACTCAATGTGAAGCCCCACATCCCCATGGAAATCGTCCGCGCAAAATTAGACGATTTACAAAAAAAGGTGCCGGGCTTTTCCGCCGATATAGTTATTGGAAATACTAGGAGCACTCTAAAAAACATAGAGTTACTTACCTGGACCCATCCGATGACAGGTATGATCCTGAGGCCATCGGACTCCGATTTTGTTTTCATCGATGGTGGTCATTCAGTCGTAACCCTTGATAACGATTTCCGGGCGTTTCGTTCATGCAAAAATATATTGCTGGACGATTATTACAGCGAAAATGCTGAAGGCCTTTGCCCGGATATCACAAAATTTGGCTGCAACACACTTTTAGGCAAAATCCCACACTTTGTATTACCAATTAAAGATGCTGTTTCGGGTGGCGGTGTCGTCCAGTTGGCGTTTGTTGGAGATATGGCAGATTCTATGAAGGGTATATCTAAAGTCTAACCACCCCAATCAACAGCGAGCCCACATGGAAGGGAGGATCACCACCCTATTGGATCAAAAGCCCGTTTGGCGCTCGCGATCATGATGTATGGCGGGTGTGCCCGACGCTCTGACGTTGTTCTTCTCGGCCGACAACACCTGACGAAGGATGGTCGCCTTAGATACACCCAATTTAAAAATCGTTACATCAAACCGATTGAGGTCGATATCCCACTCATCCCTGAATTTCAAAACATCCTAGATGCGTCACCACTTGGAGATATGACCTTCCTGGTCACAGAATTTAACCGACCGTTCTCAGCTAATGGGTTTGGTAACCGAATGCGCAAATGGTGCGACGACGCAGGACTACCTCAATGCTCTGCCCATGGCGTCCGTAAACCGGCCGCTGCCCGGCTAGCTGAGTTGGGTTGTACCGACCATGAGATTATGGCTATCGGCGGCTGGAAGACGCTAAAACAGGTACAGCTTTATACGAAGGGCGCCCGCCGGCGTGTCATGGCTGACCACGGTATGGATAAGCTCACCGCGGACATAGACGGAACAAAAGTGTCTAACCTTAGTGGTGGTGGAGGTTGGGTTCGACAATGAGCGCGAAAAAAATCAAGAAAATCAATACATCTTGGGAGGGGTGGTGCCCAGGGGCGGAATCGAACCACCGACACGCGGATTTTCAATCCGCTGCTCTACCAACTGAGCTACCTGGGCACACATTGACGTTCCTATGAGGGCCGGACGCCGCAAGGGCTTAGGCCGGAACGAGCAGCGCTTATAGAAAATTAGGGCCCCGCTGTCCAGCGGGGAGTGGGCGGTTTTAGGCCTCGCGCAGCGGGTATTTTTCCGCCACGTAATCATCGACGATGGACTTGAATTCGGCGGCGATATTGGCGCCGCGGAGCGTCATTTTCTTTTCACCATCGATGAACACCGGTGCGGCCGGTTGTTCGCCGGTGCCGGGTAGGCTGATGCCGATATTGGCGTGCTTGCTCTCGCCGGGGCCGTTGACGATGCAGCCCATCACGGCGACCTGCATATCTTCCACGCCCAGATGTTTTGTTCCCCATTCGGGCATCTTTTGGCGGACATAGGTCTGGATGTCGTCGGCCAGTTCCTGAAATACCGTCGACGTGGTGCGCCCGCAGCCGGGGCACGCCGCGATCTGCGGCACGAAGGAACGAAGCCCCATCGACTGCAGAATTTCCTGGGCGACGATGACTTCTTTGGAGCGGTCGCCGCCCGGCTCCGGCGTCAGGGAGATGCGGATCGTGTCGCCGATCCCTTCCTGCAGCAGGACCGAGAGCGCGGCTGTGGAGGCGACGATCCCCTTGGAGCCCATGCCCGCCTCGGTCAGGCCCAGGTGGAGCGCATAGTCGCCGCGCGTGGCCAGTTCCCGGTAGACGGCGATCAAGTCCTGGACGGAGGAGACTTTACAGGACAACACGATCCTGTCGGCGGGTAGTCCGATATCGACGGCCGCTTCGGCGCTTTCAATGGCGGAGGCGACCAGGGCTTCGTGCATGACCAAACGGGCATCCAGAGGCTCCGCCCGCTTGGCGTTTTCGTCCATCAGGCGGGCGAGAATGGCTTGGTCCAAGCTGCCCCAGTTGACGCCGATACGCACCGGCTTTTCATATTTGATCGCCTGTTCGACCATGGTGGCGAACTGGGTGTCCCGTTTCTCCTTGAAGCCCACATTGCCGGGATTGATCCGGTATTTGGCGAGGGCCTCCGCGCAGTCCGGATATTTGGTGAGAAGCGTGTGACCGTTGTAGTGAAAGTCACCGACCAAGGGTACGGAGATGTTCTGCTTGGCGAGCCGTTCGACGATGTCGGGAACGGCGGCAGCGGCATCTTCGGTGTTGACCGTGATGCGCACCAGCTCGGAGCCGGTGGCGGCAAGCTGAGCCACCTGTCGGGCCGTAGACGCCGCATCCGCGGTATCTGTATTGGTCATGGACTGGACGACAATGGGCGCATCGCCGCCGATGGTGATGCCCGCCACGTCGACCCCGCGGGCCTTGCGTCTGGTGATGTCGGGTGCGCCGCTGCTCATCTCATTCGTCCTTTGGCGCGGACTATACCAGCGCCGGATGGACTTGCCAGCCTCGATTTGACATGCTCCCCGCCTGTCATCAAAACTTCATGGATACCAAGGACTTGAGGCCCGAGGAATGACCACTGCGACAGATGTCGAACTGCCGTCCGGCAAGGACGAAGCTTACGAGAACTTTCCCGTGGGCTCTTGGTTGTTGCCGGCCAAGTTGCGGCCCCATGTGGCGACTTTCTACGGATTTGCCCGGACGATTGATGACATCGCGGATTCGGCCGAGATTCCGGCGGAAGAAAAACTGCGCCGGCTGGACGGGTTCGCCGCCGCGATCACCGGCGAGGAGACCGACGATCCTGCCTATGACAAAGCCCACCGCATGCGGGACAGTTTGGCCGAAACCGGGATCACACGGCAACATTGCCTGGATTTGATTGCCGCCTTCAAGCAGGACGCGGTGAAGCTTCGCTACGATGATTGGGACGACCTGATGGGTTACTGCATTTTATCGGCGGCGCCGGTGGGGCGGTACTTGATTGATCTGCATGGCGGGTCCAAGGTTGGCTACGGCCCGTCGGATGCGCTGTGCAATGCGCTTCAGGTGCTCAACCACCTGCAGGACCTCAAAGAGGATTACCAAACCCTGGACCGAGTGTATTTGCCCGGCGAATGGATGGCTGCACAAAGGGTGACAGTCAAAGATTTGGCCGCGGATCTTTCCAACGAGGGACTAAGGACGGTGATCAGTCAAGCCCTCGACCGGACGGCCGGGTTAATGACGATGGCCGCAAAGTTGCCCTCCGGTCTCGCCAGCCGGCGATTGGCGATGGAATCCCATGCGATCATTAACATCGCGAACCATCTCGTCAAAAAACTGCGGCAAGAAGATCCAATCGCCGGGCGCGTGGCGTTGTCCAAAGGTGAGTACCTGAGCTGCTGCGTGAGAGGCGCCGCCAAGGGGCTATTCGCGTGACCATTTTCGTTGGCCTATCCCTAGTTTCACTAGGTTTGTGGGTGGGCCTGCTCGCCTTTCGGGGTGGCTTTTGGCGGGCGGACCAACGGTTCGAGACCGTCGAAGGCCAAGCACCCGAGGTCTGGCCGCCTGTCACCGCCATTGTACCGGCGCGGAACGAGGCAACGACCATCGGTCGGACGGTGGCGGCGATCTTGGAACAAGACTATCCGGGGGCGCTTTCGCTCATCGTGGTCGACGATCACAGCGCCGATGATACGGCGGCTGAAGCACGGGACGCCGCGGATGGGGATGAACGGCTAATCGTCATCCCAGCAGCGGAATTACCAATGGGCTGGGCGGGCAAGGTCTGGGCGATGAACCAGGGCGTGAACGCGACTCAAGGAGACTATCTGTGGTTCACTGATGCGGATATCGTGCACCAGCCATATGTATTACGGGGCCTTGTTGGCACGGCTACGGCAAAGAACACAGTCCTGACGTCGCAAATGGTCATGCTACGCTGCAATACCTTTTGGGAACGGTTGTTGATCCCGGCGTTTATCTTTTTCTTTCAGAAACTCTATCCGTTTACCTGGGTCAACGACCCGGCCAACCGCACCGCAGGGGCGGCCGGCGGCTCCATGCTGGTGAGAAGCTCTGCGTTGTCGGCTGTCGGCGGGCTGGAAAAGATTAAAGGCGAGATCATCGACGACTGTTCGCTGGCGCACCTGTTGAAGCCGCAGGGGCCGCTCTGGCTTGGCCTCACCACGTCGTCCCACAGCCTGCGTGACTATACGGCGCTGGGGGAGATTTGGGCCATGGTGTCACGCTCCGCCTTCAACCAGCTGAATTACTCTTTCCTGAAATTGGTGGGCACGCTGATCGGCATGGCGCTTCTCTACATGTGGCCGGTCGCCGCAGCGGCGGCGGGGAAGGACCCCTCGGTTTGGGGACTTGGCCTTACGGCCTGGGCGTTGATGAGCCTCGCCTATGCGCCAACCTTGCGTTTCTACGGACTGCCGATAATAACCGCGCCGGTTCTCCCGGTGGCGGCATCGCTTTATACTCTGATGACACTGGACTCTGCCTTCAGGCATTGGTCGGGTTGGGACATGGCCTGGAAAGGGCGGTCCTATGGGGAGGAGACTCGGGAGACGGATGCTTAGTCAGCACGCATCAGAATCGGACGGCGCGCGCCTGGCGGCGGCCATTGAGGCCAAGGTCAAGAACGCCGGCAGCTCGTTCTACTGGGCCATGCGTTTGCTCTCGCCGGAAAAGCGGGCCGCCATGTATGCGGTCTATGCCTTCTGCCGTGAGGTGGATGACATTGCAGATGAGCCTTCGACCGTTGCCGATAAGTTGGCGGGCCTTGAAGAATGGCGACGGGAAATTGCCGCTATCTACGACGGCACACCGGGAACCGATCTCGGCCGCGCACTGGCGGGTCACATGCAAACCTATGGCTTTGCCAAGGAAGATTTCCTGGCCGTCATCGATGGCATGGAAACGGATGCGGCTGAGGCGCTGCAACTGACCGATGCAAAGGCGCTGGCGCTCTATTGCGACCGGGTGGCGTGTGCGGTTGGCCGCCTGTCCAACAGGGTATTCGGACTGGAGCCGGAGATCGGGAATCAACTGGCGACGGCACTAGGGGAGGCGTTGCAACTGACCAACATTTTGCGGGACGTCGCGGAAGATGCGGCGCGGGGGCGGGTTTATTTGCCGGCTGATCTATTGACTCGCCACGGGGTTCAAGGTGTGGCCCCAGCGGAGATGATCCGGCTTTCAGGGATGGAAGCGGCATGTCTTGAGTTGGCTGAAACGACCGCTGCTCGTTATGCCGAAGCGGCGGCAATCCTGTCTAAGTGCGACCGGAAGGCGGTACGACCGGCGCGAATCATGATGCACGTTTATCGGACAATATTCGAGATGCTACGGCAGCGCGGTTGGCTACGGCTGGACGAACCAGTTTCAATGTCAAAGCTGCAAAAGATTTTGGCCGTTATCTCCGGCTATTGGTAGGCGGAAGAGGCTGGCAGCCTTGACTTTTTCGGCCTTTGGGACAAATTAGTCGCCGACGAATTGTGACGTGTCTCGTCGATGGGGCTATTGAAAACATAGGGGTAGAAGTTGCCCTTTGCCGGGGTGCAACAACAACCATGGATTCCAGCGGACTTCCTGAAAGCGATTTAGACGCCGCCATTCGCGCTGGCCGCAAGAACCTGCTTGCCGCACGGAAAAGCGACGGGCATTGGGCGTATGAGCTAGAGGCCGACGTCACCATTCCCGCAGAATATATCCTACTCAATCATTTTTTGGGCGAGATCGACGATGCGGTTGAGGCCAAGCTCGCCAACTACGTCCGCCGCACCCAGGAACGCCACGGCGGCTGGCCGCTCTATATTGGCGGCGACTTTAACGTCAGCGCCTCGGTCAAAGCCTATTTTGCCTTGAAGCTGGCCGGAGATTCTCCTGATGAGTTGCACATGCGGCGGGCGCGTGAGGCGATCCTGGCCCATGGCGGCGCTGTTAACGCCAATGTATTTACCCGCCTGACCCTGGCCTTGTTCGGACAGGTGCCCTGGTCCGCGGCGCCGGTAACGCGGGTGGAGATCATGCTATTCCCGCGCTGGTTCCCGCTACACATCAACAAAGTGTCTTATTGGACCCGGACGGTGACCGTGCCGCTGTTGGTGCTGACGGCTCTTCGGCCGATGGCCAAGAATCCCCGTGGCGTCAGCATTGACGAGTTGTTCCACAATCCACCCCACCGGGAAAACTATACACTCACTAACCCGACCGGCCATTGGATGGGCAATGTGATGCTGCGGCTGGACCGGGTGATCCGCAAGGTCGAACACCTGGTGCCCAAGTTCTTGACCCGCGCGGCCATCGACAAGGCGCTGCGGTTTGTAGAGGAGCGGTTGAACGGTGAAGACGGGCTGGGTGGCATTTTCCCTGCCATGGCAAACTCCCTGATGGTGTTCGATGCACTGGGTTACGACAAAGACGATCCTCGGGTGGTGACCGCCCGGAATGCAATCGACGGTTTGTTGACGTTTAACGATGAAGAAGGCTTTTGCCAGCCCTGCCTGTCGCCAGTTTGGGACACAGGTTTGGCGACCCACGCCATTCTTGAATCCAACGCTGATGGCCAGGACACGGCGGTTGCGCCTTGTGAGTGGCTAAAGGAGCGCCAGATCCTGGATGTCGTGGGTGATTGGGCGGTCAAGCGCAAAGGGCTTCGTCCCGGCGGATGGGCGTTCCAGTACCGCAACGATTATTATCCCGACGTGGACGATACGGCGGTGGTGGTGATGGCGCTGCATCGTCAGGATCCCGAAAAGTACAAGCACGCCATCGATCGGGCGGTCGAATGGGTCATCGGGATGCAATCGAATAGTGGTGGTTGGGCCGCGTTCGACGCGGACAACGAATATTACTTTTTGGAGCATATGCCGTTTGCCGATCATGGCGCCTTGCTTGATCCGCCGACGGCAGACGTCACCGCCCGCTGTATCAGCATGCTGGCCCAGGTGGGTTACGATAGATCCCATCCGTCCATCGCCCGTGGGATCGATTACCTTAAAGCGGAGCAGGAGAAAGACGGCTCCTGGTTTGGAAGATGGGGCACGAATTATGTATACGGCACGTGGTCAGTGTTGTGCGCCCTGAACGCAGCCGGTGAGGATATGAGTGCGGATTACGTGCGATCCGCCGTTGATTGGTTGTTGTCAAAGCAGCGTGAAGACGGCGGCTGGGGCGAGGATTGTGCTTCGTACTGGAACCACCGCCGGGTTGAGGAGAAAGCATCGTTGCCGTCGCAAACAGCATGGGCGGTTCTGGGCTTGATGGCGGCGGGCGAGGTCGAGAACACGGCGGTCGAAGCAGGCATCGATTATCTGATTTCCTCGACAGACGGGAACGGCGGCTGGCGGGACGATTATTTCAATGCGGTCGGTTTCCCGCGGGTGTTTTACCTGCGCTATCACGGCTATGCGGCGTATTTCCCGCTCTTGGCGCTGTCCCGTTACAAAAACCTCCGGAACACAAATTCCCAACGGCCTGTCCACGGCATGTAGTGGCCAAGACCGGTTTCATCACCGCGCTTAAAAGCGAGGCTAAGTGCCTCTCGGGTTCTCTTTCCGATGATCATATGATCGCCGTCGCCGGCATCGGCGCATCTGCGGCTGAACGGTCGGCGCGAAACCTGATCGCGTCGGGATGCGAAAGGCTGATCAGTTTCGGCCTCGCCGGCGCGTTGTCGCCGGATTTCAAGGCCGGCGATGTGGTGTTGGCGGATAGGGTGGTTGACCCGTCGGGTGCGGCGATCGGTGCGCCGCCGGCGGACTGGGTCGAGGCGGTGGCGGGCCGTTTGGGCGAACTGGCGAACGGTCCGGCGCTGCATACCGGCGGGGTTGTTTCGGCGGCAGAGATCATCACCAGCCCGGTTGAGAAGACTGCGCTGCATACGGCAGCCGGCTGCCTGGCCGTGGAGATGGAGGCGGCGGGCGTGGCGCGGGCGGCACAGGCTACCGGTGTAGCTTTTCTGTGCGTGAAGGCGATCTCGGACACGGCGGATCAGAACCTGCCGGTGAACCTGTCCGGCGTGATCAATCCGGACGGCACGGTGCGCCCCGGCGCGCTGTTAGGCGGTCTTGTCACCCGGCCCGGCGACATTGTCCGGTTCATCGCCCTAAGCCGTGGCTCGAAAGCCGCGCACGCGAGTTTGAGACGGGTCGGGGCTTTTTTGTGAGATCTACTTGGGGTTCTAGGTGACGTTTTATCCCGGTGCGCGGATGTCGGAGTTTCTGCCGCTCACCCCGGCGATTAAGGAGGAGTGAGGGGGCGTTACCGCCCTTTTCCGTCATCCACGGGCTTGACCCGTGGATCCATTTTTAAGTGAACATGGATACGCGGATCACGGCCTTCGGCCGGTCCGCGCATGACGGAACGTAAAATACTCGGCGCATGATGGAGAACAAGTAGTTACGTCTAAGCCGCGTTGCTTTGCGTATCAGATTCGGTCGCGCTCAATTCAGAGGCGTGTTTGACCACATCCTCGAAGATGAACTCCGCGGCGCGCTGGTTGCCCAGCGGGATGTCGGGTTGCATCGGCTTTTCGGTCTCGATGCCTCGGATGAAGGTCATCAGGGCCTTTATCGGGTGGGTGACCGTATCGGTGACGGCGGTTGGCTCGTAGCCGCAATGGACCATGCAGTCGGCGCATTTCTCGTAATTGCCGGTGCCGTACTTATCCCACTCCGTCGTGGTCATTAGCTCGCCAAAACTCTGGGCATAGCCTTCGCCCAGCAGATAGCACGGTTTTTGCCAGCCGAACACGTTGCGGGTCGGGTTGCCCCAGGGCGTGCAATGATAGGTCTGATTGCCGGCCAGGAAATCCAGGAACAAGGTGGATTGGCTGAACCGCCATTTCCTGCCTTTCTGCCGGCCCAGGCGGAAGACATCCCGGAACAGGTTCTTGGTCTTTTCCCGGTTGAGGAAATGGTCCTGATCCGGCGCGCGTTCATAGGCATATCCCGGCGAGACGGTGATGCCCTCGACGCCCAGATCATAAGTGGCGAAGTCGAAGAACTCGGCCGTTTCCTCCGCCGTCATTTGATCGAACAGCGTGCAGTTGACGTTGACCCGAAAGCCTTTGTCCTTGGCCAGGCGGATTGCGTTGACAGCGCGTTTGAATACGCCTTCCTGATTGACGGCGTGGTCGTGATGGCTTTCGAGTCCGTCCAGGTGGACGGAGAAGGTGAGATACGGCGTCGGGTCGAACAGATCGATCTTCTTTTCCAGCAGCAGCGCGTTGGTGCAGAGATAGACGAACTTCTTGCGCTTGACGATCTCGGTGACTATTTCCGGCATTTCCTTGTGCAGCAGGGGCTCCCCGCCGGGAATGGAGACAATAGGTGCGCCGCATTCCTCCACCGCTTGGACACAGTCCTCCAGGGACAGCCGACGGTTCAAGATATCGTCTTCATAGTCGATCTTGCCGCAGCCGGGGCAGGCCAGATTGCAGCGGAATAGGGGCTCCAACATCAGGACAAGGGGGTATTTTTCAACGCCCTTTAGTCGCTGATTTAAGATGTACGAGCCCACGCGGAGCTGTTGGATTGCCGGGACCGCCATGGCTTAGTTCACGCCGCTGGATTGGGCGCGGGCTTCCTGCGCTTTGGTGATTTCGGGGGGCAGTTTAAACCGCACATTTTCCTCAACACCCTGGGATAGATCGACGGTAACGTCCCGGTATTGTTCGAGCCGGTCGAGAAGTTCGTTGATGAGCTCTTCGGGCGCAGAGGCGCCAGCAGTGATGCCCACGGTGTCAACACCATCCAGCCATTTTAGATCAAGGCCATTGGCGTCATCTATCAGATAGGCCGGGACCCCCAGTTCATCGCCAATTTCCCGTAGCCGGTTGGAATTAGAACTGTTTTGCGCACCGACCACGAGCATCAAATCAACCTCCGGTGCGATTGAGCGGACAGCCTGTTGACGGTTTTGAGTGGCATAGCAGATATCCCGCACGTCCGGGCCCTGAATATTAGGGAACTTGGTCTTCAGTGCTTCGATGATTTCTCTGGTGTCGTCCACACTGAGAGTCGTTTGGGTGACGTAGGCAACTTCTCCCGGATCCTTGACTTCCAAATTGAGCACGTCGTCTACGTCAGTCACCAGGTGTACGCCACCTTGAATGCGGCCCATGGTGCCCTCAACCTCGGGATGGCCCGCGTGGCCGATCAAAATCACGTCCCGATTACTTGACGCGTGGTTCTGACCTTCCTTGTGTACCTTTGAGACCAAGGGACAGGTAGCGTCAATCACCGGCAAGTTGCGGCGGCGCGCCTCATTCTCCACGGCCTCGGAAATGCCGTGAGCGCTGAATATGGTTACCGCGTCGTCGGGGATGTAGCTCACTTCCTCAACGAAGACGGCGCCTTTTCTTCTGAGCGTCTCCACGACCCGCTTGTTATGTACAATTTCGTGGCGGACGTAGACCGGTGGGCCATAAATCTCCAGCGCTTGTTCGACGATCTCGATGGCTCGTTCCACGCCCGCGCAGAAACCGCGGGGCTGGGCCAACAAGACTCGGAGTTTGGTTTTATCGCTGCTCAAAATCTGTCCGATCACATTGGATGGTTTCGGATGAGGCGGAAAATGACCGTCCAACACCATCCTGTCAATTCAATATAAAGGAGGATAGTGTCCGGCGAAGAATTTTGCACGAATTTGCCCAAGGGGAGCGGATTGAAAGTACTACTGACAGGCGCCACCGGATTGGTGGGTGGTGCGATTCTGCGGCAATTGGCCGCGCGAGGAGACGATGTGCGCGTCATGATCCGGGATACGAGTCCACGGAACAATCTCGCGGATATGGACCCAGAGATCGTGTTTGGCGATTTGAACGATCGGGGTTCATTGGACACGGCGTGTGCGGGATGCGAGGTTCTGATCCACACCGCAGCAGATTACCGCCTTTGGGCGCCGGACAAGGAGGAGATGATCCGAACCAATGTCCAAGGTAGTCGGAATATGATGGAAGCAGCAGGCGCTGCCGGAATCAGCCGCATCGTCTATACCAGCAGTGTTGCCGCATTGGGCTTTGCCGGGCCTTGGATCGAAGCGGATGAGACTACGCCGTCGGAAGTTGATAGCAAGGTGGGCGCGTACAAGAAATCCAAATTTCTGGCTGAGGCCGAAGTATTAAAGATGAATGCCGAAGAAGGGCTGCCAGTGGTAATCGTCAACCCATCCGCGCCCCTGGGTCCTGGCGATATTAAGCCGACTCCCACCGGCCGGCTGGTGGTGGAGGCGGCCAAAGGCAAAATACCTGCCTATGTGAATGCCGGGCTCAACATCGTACATGTTGACGATGTGGCCACCGGGCATCTTTTGGCGTTGGAGAAAGGCGAGGACGGGCAGAAATATATCTTGGGTAGTGAGAACCTGACGTTGAAGGAAATACTGACCATGATCACCCAGACCGCCGGGAAAAGGCCGCCAATCTTTCAGGTGCCGCATGGTGTGGCGCTCCCGGTTGCTTATATCTCCGAGCTTTGGGCCGGTCTGGTAACGGGTAAGGAACCGTTTACAACAGTGGACGGGGTGAAGATGTCAATGAAACCTATGTATTTCAGTTCACAAAAGGCGATCACCAAACTGGGGTATGCGCCGCGTCCGGCCAGGGACGCGATTGTTGACTCTGTCCGCTGGTTTGCCGAAAACGGCTATCTCAGTTAGGTCCCTCCATTCAGGATCCTTTATGAACAATCAAGCCTTCCAGGCCGTCATGCTGGCCGCCGGGCGCGGCACCCGTCTTGCAGAAGACGGACCCGAACTGCCGCCCAAGTGCCTCATGCAGTTCGACGGCAAGAGTTTATTGGAAAGGCATTTGGAGGTTCTGTCGCAGTTCGGTATTGATCGGTTGAAGCTGGTGGTCGGCTACCGCTCTGATGAGATATTTGCCGAGCTTGATCGGCTGGGGGTGGGGGACCGGGTCATGCCCATCAAAAACCCGGACTTTCATCGGGGGTCAGGCGTATCCCTCTGGCACGCCAAAAAAGTGCTGCGCCAGGGCGAACCTGTCCTGTTTATGGATGCGGACGTCCTCTATCATCCGGACCTGATTGCCCGGTTGTTGATCGCCACCGGAAAAACGGTGGTGCCTTATGATCCCAGTTTCGAGGCAGGCGAGGAGCCGGTGAAAATTTGTATTGAGGCGGGCCGAGTTGTCGAGTTTTCCAAGATACTCCCGGACACCCTCTCTTATGAGACTATCGGGGAGTGGCCGGGTTTCATGGTGATAGGTGGAGATGCCGGACCAGCTATCGCCAAAGGTCTGCAACAGCGGATCGACGCCGGGCATCTGGATTTCCCCTACGAGGACGCCATGCGACAGGTCTTGCTGGAAGCACCGGCTGACGGGCTCGCGCTGGTTGATGTGGCTGATATTCCTTGGATCGAGATTGATTTTCCCGAAGATGTTGAACGGGCGAAAACGGACATTCTCCCGGCGATCGAGGCGGGTTATACCCGGTAGACGTATTCCTTGCCGGCCTGGCGTTCAATGTCCGGCGGGTAATTCTTGTGCTTATCGGCGTAGTAGGTGGCGAGGTGGTCGCCTTCACTCAATCTGTTGTATGTAGCGAAGTAAAGCCGCCGGGATTTGTCAGTAAGATTGGGCTCCGACATATGCGGCGCATAAGAATCAAAATAGATGATATCCCCGGGCACGGTCGGATAAGGCTGAAAGTTCATGGCGGTCGTCTGTTCTTCGGTCAGCGGTTCCCACTCATTACCGACCAGTTCCGCTGATGGCCGGGGCGCTAGTTGGAGGCAGCCGTTTTCCAAAGTCGCCTCGTCAATGCAGACCATCACGTTGATGAAGTACTTGGCATAGGTTTCCCAACCGGCCTGAGAATCTTGGTGCGGTTTGAACCCTTCGCCCCCCGACATTTTGAAGTTGATCTTGTCTTTGAAAAGAACGGCTTGTTCTCCCAGCAACTGACCGACGGAAGGAATAAGGCTGTCCGCTAGTTCCTTATAGCCGTCGTGAAACGGCGTCATATTTTCGATTCGGTTGATCAGGTCCGACTGGCCGTCTTTTAGGCTAGTCTCGTGATAGACCCAGTGCTTGCCGGGTTCTTCGGGCCTGTCGGCGAGTTCCTGCGCCCAATTCTGGAGCAACTCAGCCTGGTCAGGGGTGTAGGCGCCCCTCAGGGTCAGGTAACCTAAGTCCCGAAATTTCTCGATTTGATTTTGGTTCAGCTCAGGAATATTCAGCATGGCGGTAACATAATTGACACAAATTCGCTGGGCAATTCCCACGTGTCCGGTCTAAAATACTGGACGCACGCCCCCGAACCAGCTTTATACGCCGGATCGATAGTTTAATATATTGATATAGATCAATAATTTGGAGCTAGAATGCTGAATTCCGGCGACCATGCCAGCAAGACCCAGCAACTCCGTGAAATGCTGCTCTCAGACGAGGTGGCATTCATTATGGAAGCCCATGACGGCATTTCTTCCAAGATCGTGGAGGAGGCCGGGTTTAAGGGTATCTGGGCATCAGGGTTGTCCATGTCGGCGGCGTTGGGCGTTCGGGACAGTAACGAGGCGTCCTGGACCCAGGTGCTGGATGTGTTGGAGTTTATGGCGGATGCAACCACCATCCCCATTCTGGTGGATGGCGATACCGGCTACGGCAACTTCAACAATATGCGCCGTGCCGTCCAGAAACTGTGTCAGCGCAACATCGCCGGCATATGTATCGAAGATAAATTGTTCCCCAAAACCAATTCTTTCATCGGCGATGGCCAGCCATTGGCCGATATCGATGAGTTTTGCGGCAAAATCAAAGCCGGCAAGGACAGCCAGCTGGATGATGATTTCTCGGTGATTTCTCGTGTCGAAGCGCTGATTTCCGGCTGGGGTATGGCCGAAGCCCTAAAGCGAGCCAACGCCTATCACGAAGCCGGGGCTGACGGGATCTTGATTCATTCGAAAATGCGAGATGGTGAGGAAATTCTGGAATTCCTCCGCGAGTGGGACCGTCGTTGCCCGGTGGTGATCGTGCCGACGACATATTACCAGACGCCGACGGAAGCGTTCAAAGAGGCTGGTGCGTCGTTGGTGATCTGGGCCAACCACAATATCCGTGCTGGCATCTCCGCCATGCGGGAGGTGTCCCGCCGCATCCACCGGGACCAATCCTTGATTGGGGTCGAGGATAAAATTGCCAGTGTCGGTGACATCTTCGAGTTGGCTGAAAACGCGGAGCTCGCGGAGGCGGAGAAAATCTATCTACCGGCGAGTGAGCCCGAGGTAAACGCGGTGATTCTAGCGGCGTCTCGGGGCAGCAAGCTTGGGGACCTTACGAATGACATCCCCAAATGTATGATCGATATCCAGGGCCAGCCGTTGCTCAGGCGGTTGACCACCACGCTCAACCGAGGCCGGGTGCGTAAAATTACGGTAGTCCGGGGCTACAAGAAAGAAACAGTGAACCTGCCATCCCTCGATTTTGTCGATAACGATAATTATGACGAGACGGGTGAGGCGGTATCCCTCAATCAGGCCCGCGATGCGCTAACGGGACCGACGATTTTTGCCTATGGCGACATCCTTTTTCGCCAGCACATTTTGGAAGACCTTTTGGACGCGGATGGCGATATTGTTCTAGTGGCGGATGCCCTCTGGCGGGAGAAGGACCCTGACCCAGTATCCCGAACCCGTGACTTGATGTCGTGTTCCGAGCCGTTCAACACAGGTTATCTGGGCAACGACAATGTGGTTTTGTCGAAGATCGGTGCGGATATCGGGGAGAAGGAGATTCACGCCGAATGGATCGGTCTGGCCAAGATAAGCGCGGCCGGTGCGGCCGCAATCACAGCGGAGCTCGACAAGATCGACAGCGAAGGTGCGCTGGCAACCTCATCGATGATTGATGTATTTCAACGTCTCTGCGCCGGCGGGACCGAGATCAGGGTGCATTACGTGACCGGCCACTGGCTGGACGTGGACAATGCCGTCGATCTGGCGGAGGCTTTGAAGTTCCTATGATCAAAGCAGACGATTTCATCGTGCCGGCGGGCGAGCGCGGGTATGACTTCTATACCGGCGTGCCGTGTTCATTTCTGACGCCGTTCATCAACCGGGCGATTACCTCGGACAAGACCGACTATGTGGGCGCAGCCAGTGAAGGCGAAGCGGTGGCGATTGCCGCCGGTGCCTGGTTGGCGGGACGCAAGACCGTGGTCATGTGCCAGAATTCCGGCCTCGGCAACTGCGTCAATCCGTTGACCAGCCTGAATTATCCGTTTCGCATTCCGACCCTCTTGATCACCACCTGGCGCGGCCAGCCCGGCGTGAAGGACGAGCCCCAGCACGAACTCATGAGCCAGGTAACCCAGTCGTTGCTGGAGACCATGCGGGTGCGCAGCATGGCCTTCCCGCGGATGCCCGAGGAAGTGGTGCTGCTGTTGGACGCCATGGAGGCGGTGATAGCGGAAACCGATCTGCCGTTCGGCCTGGTTATGGAAAAGGGCACCGTGGGCCCGGAAGCGCTGGGCGATGTCGCGACGGCGGCGCGGGACCGCGGGGAATTGACCGATTTAGCCTCCGGCGGTGACCGGCCGACCCGCTATACCGTGCTGGAAAAAGTATTGGAGCTTGTTTCCGACGATACGGCGTTGATCGCCACCACCGGCAAGTGCGGCCGGGAATTGTTCACCATCGAAGACCGCAAGCAGCATATCTATCAGGTGGGCTCCATGGGCTGCGCGTCGGGCATGGGGCTTGGTGTCGCGCTCAACACGGAAAAGCCCGTCGTGGTCTTGGACGGGGACGGAGCCGCGCTGATGAAGATGGGCAGCTTGGCCACCGTCGGTGCCTATCATCCGGATAACTTGGTTCACGTGATCCTGGACAATGGGGTGCATGATTCCACCGGCGGGCAGATGACCGTAAGTGCGAATGTGGACTTTACCGCCGTTGCCGTGGCCTGCGGCTATGCAGCAGCGTTCGGCGTGGACAGTGTTGAAGGCTTTGCCGAGGCTATGTCGTCGGCCAAAGCCGCCACTGGCCCGGTGCTTATCCATGCACGGATCACTCCCGGCTCACTCGACGAGCTGGGGCGGCCCACCGTTGGTCCCCGCGACGTCGCCCGCCGCTTCCAGGCGTTTTTGAGGGAATAGGGGGAGCTAAGTTCCCATCCAGCTACTTGGGCGTCGATTTCGAACTAGTACACTAGGACTACGATTAGATTTTATCCCAATCTTGTACTCTTGCTCACAAGATGGGCATCTATAAATATCCTGTCCGTAAACATTTGCGCTAAACTTTTGAAGAATTGATTTGGATTTCTTTTCGAAACAATTGGTGCAGAGCCGATGTGGCGGTTCTCCGTCGGCTTTCTCTTCGATCAGCAGGTAAGCAAACGTACAGTCCCCAAAATCGGTTAGTTTGTAGCGATGTTTCTCTGTCTCCCACGAGGAGAGTTCTGCGATTTGCGATTTGAGTTGCTGGTTTTCCTGAACGAGCTCAGTTTCCCGTTGTTGAGAGATGAGTGCGCTTTCTTGAGCGGATAAAATTTGCGATTGGAGCTCAGAAATATTCGCCGCGTCGGCTTGGGCACCGCTTAAATCTGCAATGTCCTTCGTCAACCTGTAAGCGGATTGCAATGTTGAGAGCGTGTTTTTCACTACGTTCGACTCAGTCATGGGCTATTTCTCCAGGCTGGAGATTGATGGTTTGTGTAGCTCTCGTCGCACGATTCGTGATCGTTTTGAAGACTTAAACGTGATAATACCTGCGGTTTAAGTAAAATGGATGCGCGGAATGAACCCGCGCATGACGACGGTGTTGTTGGCACTATTAATCGTTCTCTTAAACACCCTCTATCCGTCACCCGCGGACTTGTTCCGCGGGTCCATGTTCCTTCAAATCAGTGTCTTGTAGAGATCGTCCCACCAGGGATTCCGGGCGTGGATCAGATTGACCTTCCATGCGCGTGGCCAATGTTTGATCGTTTTCTCCCTCTGAATTGCATCCAAGATCAACGGATTCTGCTCGTAGTAAACCAGCCGCTTTAAGCCGTGGCGTTTGGTGAATCCGTCAATTTGGCCTGTACGATGTTCCCAAATGCGCCGGGATAGGTTTGAGGTTATGCCGACATAGAGGGTGCCACGCGGTTTGTTGGTCATGATGTAAACCCATCCGCAGCGCATTTGATGTTCCCTCCAATACTTGTGTACGCGGAGCCAGTCCGCGTATGACGGTTGTTGGGAGGTCTATGGCCGGGTTAGAGGACGGTTTCGTGACGACCAATGTAATAAGATGGGCCCGCGGAACAATACTCGGATCACGTCCGGGCACATGATCCGCAGGTAAATCCCGCGCATCCGACCGATGTCAATCGGAACCAAGTCTCGGGTATTCATGCCACCGATGTCCATTGGCCCCCAAGAATTTGGCTGCCGCCAACTCGGGGGTGACGCCATTAGAATGGGGGCATGACGTCGCCTTGCGACCTCACTTCCGCTTGGCGATCGGCGGGACTTTGCGCTGGGCGCGACCGTTATAGTGGCTGAGGGGCCGGATCAGGCTGTTGTTGGCGTTTTGTTCAAAATAGTGCGCGGCCCAGCCAGTGATCCGCGCCATCACAAAGATCGGTGTGTAGAGATTGATCGGGAAGCCCATCAGGTAGTAGGCAGGCCCGGACGGGAAATCCAGGTTGGGATGGATGCCTTTCTCGTTCACCATGATGTCGGCCATGATGTTGTAGATGTCCAGCCAGCGGGTGTCGCCGGACCATCTGGTCAGATCTTCCAGGCAGGCCTTCATCGTCGGCACCCGGCTGTCGCCCTGCTTGTAGACCCGGTGGCCGAAGCCCATGACCAAGTCCTTGTTGGCGAAGGCCTTACGCAGGAACGGCTCCGCATTCTTCGGTGTGCGGACCTTTTTCATCATTTCCATCACCGCTTCGTTGGCGCCGCCGTGCAGCGGTCCCTTAAGCGCACCGATGGCGCCGGCGACCGAACTGTAGATGTCGGAACGTGTCGAGGCGATTACCCGGCCCGTGAAGGTGGACGCATTAAAGCTGTGTTCCGCATAGAGAATCAGTGACACGTCGAAGGCGCGGATGACTTCCTTGGGCGGGATGGTGCCGAAGCACATGTTGAAGAAGTTCTCCGCATAGGACAGATCAGTGCGCGGCGCGATGCGGCGCTTGCCCTGACGGAATCGGAAGTCGGTGGCGACCATGGTCGGTAGCTTGGCCAGCATGTTGATGGCGCGCTCCATATCGTCTTCCAGCGATTCACCGCCCCAGGCCACTTCGGTCGTGCCGAGATAGGCGAGCGACGCCTGGATCGTGTCCATCGGGTGCGCTTTGCGCGGGAATTTGGAAATGACGTCGATATGAGCCTTGGAGAGTTTGCGCAAACCCCGCTCTTTCTTCTTGAAGGCGTTGAGCTGACGGCGATTGGGCAGATCACCCATCAGGATGAGATAGGCGACCTCTTCGAAAGAACAACTGGCGGCCAGGTCCTGCACCGCATAACCACGATAGGTGAGGGAGTTGGTCTCCGGCATCACCTTGGAAACAGCGGTCACGTCGGTGACGACACCGGCCAGGCCTTTGTAGATTTTTGGTTCGGATTTGGCGGCAGATTTTTTCTTTGCAGCCGTTTTCTTCTTTGTTGCCCGTTTCGCCATCTGTGCCGTCTCCCCTATTTGACGTTTTGTTGGATCTAGAGTTTGAAATTATACAGGTTTTGGTCGAACTGGTTATAGGCTTCGTATCGCAAAACTTCGTACAGACGTTTACGGGTCTGCATTTTTTCGACGATCGTGTCGTTGGTTCCATCAGCCATGAGTTGACGATAATTGTCTTCCACGGCCTTGTTGGATAGGCGCAGGGACGTCACCGGATAGATCGCGATATTGTAGCCGAACTCGGCGAGTTGTTCTTTGGTATAGAGCGGCGTCTTGCCGAACTCGGTCATATTGGCCAAGAGCGGTACGTCGATGGCTTTGCGGAACGCTTCATAATCTGAGGGTTCGATCAGAGCTTCGGGAAAAATCGCGTCGGCGCCGGCGTCCACATAGGCCTTGGCCCGGTCGATGGCGGCGTCGAGGCCTTCCACGCCCTTGGCGTCTGTCCGGGCCATCAAGAGAAAGTTCGGGTCTTTCTTGGCATCCGCCCCGGCGCGGAGCTTTTGGCACATGGTGGTCGTATCGATCAAGGTCTTGTTGTCCAGATGGCCGCAGCGCTTGATATTGATCTGGTCTTCCATATGGCAGCCGGCAATCCCCATCTCTTCGATTTCCTGGATGGTGCGCGCCGCGTTAAGCGCTTCGCCGAAGCCGGTGTCGATATCTATGATGGCGGGGAGATCAGTGACCCGGGCGATCTGCCGTCCCCGCTGCGCCACTTCGGTGAGCGAGGTCAGGCCGATATCGGGCAGGCAAAGTTCGGCGGCCAGCGCGCCACCAGAGATGTAGACCCCGTCGAAGCCGATCTCCTCCACCATGCGCGCGACGATGGGCGCATGGGCGCCCGGCATCTGGATCAGCTTGCCGGTGGCGAGCTTGTCGCGGAGGTCCTGGCGTTTTTCGGCGGCGGTCTTCTTGGCAAACAGCATCAGAAAATCCCTTCACTGTCGCGGGCGGCAGAGGTCAGTTTCGTCGCATCCACCCGAACATTGATGTCGGCGACTTGGGTCGCGGACAGGTTCGGCAAGTCCTGCACGAGATCAAGGAAGCGCGCGCTTTCAGTGTCACTAATGATGCCTTCGGTCAACGTCTTGAACTTGTGGATGTAGTTGTCCCGGGCGAAGGGCCGGGCGCCGGCGGGATGCGCATTGGCGACGGCCAATTCGTCGACGATGGTCTCGCCGTTGGACAACGTGACCTCCAGCCGGCCGCCGAAGGCCCGCTTGTCCGGATCCGGATCGTGATACATTTCGGTCCAGGCGGCATCTTCCTCGGTGGTGATCTTGTGCCAGAGGCGCACTGTATCTGCCCGCTGGGCCCGTTCCGGCGCGTAGGATTTCACGTGATGCCATTCGCCGTCCTGCAGAGCGACGGCCAGAATGTACATGATGGAATGGTCCAGGGTTTCACGGCTGGCCTTGGGGTCCATTTTCTGCGGATCGTTGGCGCCGGTGCCGATCACATAATGGGTATGATGGCTGGTGTAGAGCTTGATCGCTTCGACCTGGTCCCAATCGCTTATTTTCTCGCGGACCCGGAACGCCAGATCAATCAGCGCCTGGCTTTGATACTCAGCGGAGTGTTCCTTTGTATAGGATTCCATGATCGCCCGTTTGGCCTCGCCCGCGTCGGGCAGGGGCACGGTGTAGTTGGCGTCGGGTCCGTCCAAAATCCAGGCGATGACGCTGTCTTCCCCTTCATAGATGGGGGACGGCGCACCTTCGCCACGCATGCAGCGGTCCACGGCCTCAATTGCCAGCTTGCCGGCGTGGGACGGCGCATAGGCTTTCCAACTGGAAATAGCTCCCTTGCGTGACTGGCGGGTGGAGACGGTAACATGAAGCGCCTGCTGAACGGCTTGATAGATGGTGTCGGTGTCCAGGCCCAGCAGTGTGCCGATGCCGGCGGCCGCTGACGGGCCCAAATGCGCGATATGGTCGATTTTGTGGGCATGGAGGCAGATGCCCTTCACCAAGTCGATCTGAATTTCGTAGCCAGTGGCGAGGCCCCGCAATAGCTCCGCGCCGGACTTGTTCATCTGCTGCGCGACGGCCAGCACCGGCGGGATATTGTCACCAGGATGGGAATAGTCGGCGGCCAGGAACGTGTCGTGGAAGTCCAGCTCCCGAACCGCGGTGCCGTTGGCCCAGGCCGCCCATTCAGCATGGAATCGTTGGTCATTGGGCACGCCGAAAATGGCCGCGCCGCCGTCCCTGGGGTGCGCGAGAGCCTGCGCGCGTGCGCTTGCGACCGGATGGCGATTGATGGCGGCGATGGCCACCGAGGCGTTGTCGATGATCCGGTTGATCACCATGTCGGTGACGTCGTCATCGATGGCGACCGGATCGGACGCGACGGCGGCGATCTTCCAGGCGAGCTGGTCTTCTTTGGCGAGCGGTTTTTCGGACGGATAGACGTTGACGGTGTGGTTCTTCACGGCAAGCGGCCCCTGATGGCGAGATGTTGGTTGGTCGATTGTTCCGGGCCAAGGTCTACATCATCCGTACCCTGACTCCCAAGCGAAATGTTTGGGGGATGTCTGAAATGCAGACTGTATCAATGAGGTTGTGGTTCGGCTGTTTGATATGCTGCTTGTTTTGCTATCGAATGTTTGCCGAGCGATCTCTCCATCAGAAAAGGACCGTCCGTCATGTCTAATTCCGTGACCATCGAACGCCACCGTCCCGACTTTTTACATAACAAACCCCATTTCACCAATTTGGTGACCAGCGAGGGCGGGAAGACGATCCACCTGTCCGGACTGGTGGCCTCGACCAAGGACGGTGATTTGGTCGGTCCGGGCGACCTTGGTGCGCAGATGGCATACATCTACGATACGATCCGGCAGTCCCTGGCCCAGCTGGGCGCGACGCCGGCAAACGTCGTGCGCCAACGAATTTTTATCGTCCGGCTTCAGCTGGACCACCGGCCGATCATCATGAAGGCGATGATGGACTTCTATGGCGAAGCAGAGACAGCCTCCAGCACCTGTGTGGGCATTGATGCATTGCTCGTAGACGGCGCGCTGGTCGAGATCGATGTCACCGCTGTGGTGGATGGGTGAAGTAGCTGGTCTGCTGTGTTGCCCGAGTAAACCTCCCACTCCCCACTATGGGTTACCTGACAACTGCTTAGCAGGTCGGGGATGACGCATAATGATGCAGGGGAGGGTGCCGCCTACACCCACGGCTCCCGCCAGGCGAGGGTGTCGAGGGTCGGGCCCGAGGGCGTATATTCGCAAGCCACCCATTTGTCGTAGCCCATCTCATCCAACGCGCCCAGGAAAGCCTGGTAGTCGATCTCCCCAGTGCCGGGTTCGTGCCGGTCGGGCGCGTCGGCGATCTGGATGTTGCCGATATGGGGCAGGTGCTTGCGGACGCTGTCAGCCATGGGGATATCCTCGGTCACGTACATATGAAACGCGTCGTATTCGAGGCCGATGTTGGGATGGCCAACTTCGTCTAGGAATTCCATGGTTTCGTCGCACGAGGTGAGGATCGCACCGATCCGGAGCTTCGGGTTCAACGGCTCGACGATGACCTTGGTGCCGATTTCGCCCAAAGCGTCACCGGTGTATTTCAGGTTTTCCTTAAACGTGGCCAGGGCGTCGGATTTACTGACGCCTTCCGGTGGGGTGAAGGCCGGGATGACCAGGGCCTCCGGTTTCAGGCCCTGGCAATAGGGAAGGGCGGCGGCGATATTTTCCCGCCACTTATCCTCTTTACCCGGCGCGGCACCGATCAACGGACCCATGGTCACCCCCTCACCGAGTGCGACATTGACGATAGAGGTGCTGAGTTCCGCCTCGTTCACCCGGCGGATCATTTCGTCGGCTGGCAGGTCATAGACGAACATGAACTCGACCGCACCGAAGCCGGCGTCCTTGGCCGGTTCGATCCGGTCCAACGGGTTTTCGTATTCTTGGAACATGAGCGAGATGTTGGCGGAGAATTTCAGCATTGGTTTTCCTTCCCGTGGCGGCGTCTGATACGATGATGTCTTGTTCGAACAGAGTTGAAAAGGGAGGTCTCATGAAAAAGGAAGTGATCAAGATACCGGGGTTGAAAACACCCCTAGGCGAAGATGGTAAACCGCTGGTGCCGATCTCCATGGCGACGCGGGCGGGGGACTTTATCTTTGTCTCCGGCATTCCGCCGCTGGACTACAACACCGGCGAGCTGGTCCAGGGGGATATTCTCGTCCAGACCCGGAAGTCTTTGGAGAATATCCGGACCATCCTGGAGGCCGCTGGATCCAGCCTGGATAATATTGTGAAGACCACGGTCTATGCGGCGAACGCCGGCTACTATCACCAAATCAACAGTGTTTACCGGGAGTTCTTTGCCGAAGACCCGCCGGCCCGCACGTTCGTCACAGTCGGCGCTTGGCCGATGCCGTTCGATATCGAGATTGAATGCGTGGCGATCGGGTAAACGGGCCTCTGGCCGGTGCATAGGTGGTATGAAAATAGCTTCTCTCTCACCGAACTAGGAAATGATGGTCCGCATGAGGATGCCATTAGCGATTGTAGGTATGCTCTCCTTGATGCTGAGCATGACAGGTTTGCCGGACAATCAAGCATCGGCAGCAGATTCCGATCTGGCTATCGGTATTATGCTGCTCAGCAACACGACCAACTATGCCGAGGCGCGAACGCGGCTGGTACAGGCGGCGGCGCGTGGAGAGATGGCGGCATACTACCCCCTCGCAAACATGTATCGCTATGGCATTGGCGGTCCGGCCGATCTGCCTCGCGCTGTCCTTCTTTATGAAAAGTCGATAGCCGGCGGGTCCGGGGAAGCGGCGGATACCTTGGGGCGGATGTATCTTTATGGTGAAGGGGTGGCGCGGGATATGCCGCGCGGGATTGGCCTGCTGGAGACCAGTCCGAACGCAAGCCGGCACGCGTTCTTGCTGGCCCGGCTCTATCACACAGGTCCGGCAGACATTCGCAATGACGCGAAGGCTTTGTACTGGTACGAAGCCGCGAACTTTGTCGGCAGCGGTGAGTTGCTGTTTGATCTCAGCCGGGAACTCCGAGATGGGAAGATTGACCATCCAAACAGACAAGTGGAGTTGACCGCGTTTACGATGGTAGCCGCCGCCCTTGATCACGAGGCGGCGAAACTGGCTACCCGTCAACTTAAGTTGACCCTATCGCGTACCATCGCGCTCAGAGCCATCGACCGGGCCGAAGGCATCGCCATCAAGGCCGATTATCCGAAGCAGGTGCGGAAGTATCTCGCTGACCTCTTCGGATACTTTGAGCAGCAGCCAAGGTGAATCCAGCCGATTTAAACCCAGCCCTCTAAGTCCTCAATTTGTTTCTGAATATTCTCTAGTTCGTCTCTGATTTTTTCCAACTCCAGTTCAATAGCCTCTCTCGAACTTGGGTTTTTTGTTGAATTATATCTTTGTCGAAGTCGTCTGGCTTGCCATCTTAAGCTGTCGCGTTTCTCTTTCAGGGCCTGTATTTCATTGTAATTGTCGTATCCTTTTTTGATTTCTTCTGGGGAAGTTTCGTCTCTATCACTCATTTGTTGTTCCTTACTGAGGTCTAAAATTATTCCGAAGATGGAATTATATTCCAAAATCCGGGCGTATCTCTCCCACCCGGCTGTTATAGCAAATATTCCGGTCGTGTTTTCGGACAAAATGCAGAAAAAGCGTCCCCGTATGCGCGGTGACTTGCGTTTGCCTTGCACACCCCGGAAGTCTGCGGGTTTCGCCGGGGTGGTGGACCCTGGGCATCCGTTGGTGTAAGTTTCGGCGGAGAAGAAAAACGGCCAAAACGCCGCGACACATGCGACACGAAGCAGAGGGCACCAGGGGTAAAATGAACGCTGTCACCGATCCGTATTCCGGCTTGAACATGTACGAGCTGAGCCACGTCTGGGGCCATGGGGCGCCGTCCCTGCCCGGCAATGACGACGTGGTCATGTATCGCTCGGTCAAGCATGCCCAGCACGGGGTGATGACCCATCGCTTGAAGATGGTCATGCACACCGGCACCCACATGAACGCGCCGGTCCATCTGATCCAGGGGGGCGCCGGCTGCGCCGATATTCCGCTGGACAGCCTGTTCGGCAATGGGGTGATCTTGTCGATCCCCAAGGGTCCGTGGGAGATGGTCACCGCCGACGATCTGAAAGCGGCCGATCCGGGTGTGCAGGCCGGCGACTTTGTGGTCATCGTCACCGGCTGGCATCACAAATATTCGGATGCGCTGGAATATTTCGGGGACTCGCCGGGGCTCGCGCCCGACGCGGCGGAGTATCTGGTGTCCTTAGGCGTCAAATTGGTCGGGGTGGATACGCCGCAAGTGGATCATCCGCTGGCGACGTCGCTCGGCAAACACCGGGGCGGGCCGTTGATGAACCGGGTGATCGCCAAGTATGAGGAAACGACGGGCGGCAGTGCGACCGAGGACTTCCCCGATTGGAACCCGGCCCACAAGATATTGCTGGGCGCGAATATCCCCACTATCGAACAGGTGGGCGGCGATGTGGATGACCTGTTGAACAAGCGGGCGACCATGCTGGCCACGCCCTGGAACTGGAAGCACGGCGATGCCTGCCCGGTTCGGTTTGTCGCCATGACCGATCCGACCGGCACAGCCCGGATCGACGCCGGCACGGAGGAGAATTGAGATGGATGAAGTCAGCAATCCCGACGTCATGACCCAGGCGGCGAACGCGGCCGGTCTGCAAATCTATAACCTCAGCCAGCCTTGGGGGCACCACATGCCGGAATGGCCGTCGACCCCCGGCGTCAACGTGCATGTGAAGAAGTTCCACGCCAAGGACGGAATCTATCAGACCGAGTTCGAGGGCATCATGCACCGGGGCACCCATATGGATGCGCCGATCCATGTGACCGAGAACACGCCCCATATCATGGACTATCCGCTCTGGCGGTTCTTCGGCACCGGCGTCGCGGTCTCTATTCCTAAATCGAAATGGGAAGTGATCACGCCGGAGGACCTGGAGAACGCCACACCGAAAATCCAAGAAGGGGATATGGTGTTCATCAACACCGGCATGCACAAGCGCATGGCGGATACGGATGAATACTTTGCCTATTCGCCGGGGATTTATACCGAGGGCGCGCAGTGGCTTGTCGATAAGAAGGTTAAGCTGGTGGGCTATGACGTGCAGTCCAATGACCACCCGATGGCGACCAAGCTGGTGGATCATGGCCTCGGCCCGACGCATCCGCACCTGATCGAGGAGTACAAGGAACTGTTCGGCCGCGATCCGAAGGAAGATTTCCCCCGCTGGGAAGACGGGCACAAGACCCTGATGATCGGCGGCGGCATTCCCGGCGTGGAAAATGTCGGCGGCGATCTGGACGCGGTGACCGGCAAACGCTGCACCTTCATGTGCTTCCCGTGGCGCTGGGAAGGCGGTGACGGCTGTGGTGTCCGTATCCTGGCGGTGGTCGATCCGGAACAAAAGTTCCGCTTCGAGCCGGCCTAATCACGATCATTCTTTTCAGGGAGTAGAGTATGTCAGACGGGGAAATCGGCGCGGTCACAGACTGGATGCGGGATCCGAGCAAGATGTTCGATGTGTCGGGCCAGACCGCGATTGTCACCGGCGCGTCGGGTGCGTTCGGCCGCGGCATCGCCGTGGTGCTGGGCGCGCAAGGGGCGAATGTGCTGCTGGCGTCCGGCAACGAGGACGAGCTCAAGCAGGCCAAAAAGGACGTGGAGAGCGTGGGCGGCAAAGCGGAATACATCGTCCGCCGGCCCGATAGTCTGGAAGATGCTGAAGCCATGCGCGACGCGGCGCTGGAACATTTCGGCTCGATCAAAATGCTGGCGGTCGGCTCCGGCTACAATAAGGCGGGCTTCATCCACGAGCTCGATTACGAGACCTGGCAGGACGTGATGGACGCCAATGTGCGGGGCGCCTGGTTCATGGCCAAGGCGGTGGGCACCTATTGGATCGAAAACGAGATCAAGGGCAAAGTCGTTCTGATGTCGAGTGTGCGGGGCCGGCACGGCAATATCTCCGGATATACGGGCTATTGCGCGTCCAAGGGCGCGACCGATGGCCTGACCCGGGTGCTGGCCACGGAATGGGCCAAGTACGGCACCACGGTGAACGCCATCGCGCCGACCGTGTTCCGGTCGAACCTGACGGCCTGGATGTACGGCGATGACGAGCTGGGCCAGGCCACCAAGGCGCGGTCCCTGTCCCGCATTCCGCTGGGCCGGCTGGGCGAGGTGGATGACCTGATGGGCATGGCGCTCTATCTGCTGTCGCCGGCCTCTGATTTCTGCACCGGCCAGGTCATGTACGTGGACGGCGGCTTTACCGCCGGGTAAGGCGGCTTGGCCAAGGAAAACATCGCGGTCATCGGCGCCGGGCTTATGGGCCACGGCATCGCCCAGGTGTTTGCCGCCGCCGGGCATAAGGTGCGGGTGAGCGATCCGAATGCGGAGGCGCTGGAAAGCCTCTCGGCGCGGGTCCGGGAAATCTTCGAACTGTTGGAACTAGACGCGGCGCTGGCTGAAAACGTGTCAGCTGCAGGTAGCCTGGCCGAGTGCGTAGTCGATGCGGAAATCGTGATCGAGGCCGCGCCGGAGAAGCTAGAACTGAAACAAACCCTGTTTGATGAGTTGATCGAGGCTGCGCCGACGGGCTGCATCCTGGCGTCCAACACATCCGGCTTGCCGATCACCCAGATCGCCGCCAAGGCCTGTGCGCCGGAACGGATCGTAGGTACGCACTTTTGGAACCCGCCGCATTTGGTGCCGTTGGTGGAGGTTATCCAGGGAGAGAAAACCGATCCGGCGATTGTGACGAGGATGCTCGATCTGTTGAACGGCATCGGCAAGACGGCCGTGCACGCCAAAAAAGACATCCCCGGTTTCATCGGCAACCGAATGCAGCATGCTCTAAAGCGGGAGGCCATAGCGTTGGTGGAAAATGGCGTGTGCGATGCGGAGACCGTGGACAAGGTCGTTAAGGACGGGTTCGGCATGCGCCTGGCGGTGATGGGGCCGTTGGAAAATTCGGACCTGGTCGGGCTCAACCTGACCTTGGATATTCACGAGACCTTGCTGGCGGACCTGGATGCCTCGGACGCGCCGCAGAAACTGCTGCGGGACAAAGTCGCTGCCGGGGAGCTTGGCATGCAAGTAGGCAAGGGCTTTCGTGACTGGACCCCGGAAGAGGCCGAAACGCAGCGCAAGGCTATGCGGGATCACCTTGTAGCCTATGCCAAGGCGAGATTGGGGAAGATCAAATAGCTTAGTCATCCCTGCCTTCGCCGAAGCGAAGCCTCGGCTTCGCGCAGGCAGGCACGGGCCATGTGCCCGGACCCGTTCCGGGTATGATCCGCGCACCCATATTACTTAACCACCGGGCACACAGAGAGCACAGAGATGCTCTGCCCATCGTCTCTTTGTGTATTTTACGAATTATTTGAGCCCACCCCCACCCTCGAAGTGCGAAGCGTTTCTCGACCTCCCCCGTCATAGGGGGAGGTGATGTTGGTTGCCGGTGAGCCGGCCTTCCCCCCTCGCGGGGGAAGGTGGCCCGAAGGGCCGGATGGCGGCATTAGCTATAATCTCCTAACCCTCGCAGATGCCGTTTCCAGCGGCCGCGCTGGCGCAACAGAAACTGCAATTCCTTGCGCAGTTCCGGTGAGTTTCGGCTGTCGCCGCCCTTGCGGATCCAGCGGATCAGCCGGCGGGCATTGATGGAATAGTCCCGCACTTCAATCTGCGCCCGGCGGTGCTCAAGTGCGTCGCGGTCGGCGCGGACCGGGGAGAAGACGCCCTCATCGGGCAGGGGCCGTCATACTGCCGCTCCAGATAAAACCGTGCGCTGATCCTGTTCATACCGGACTCCACTAAAAACTATGAGTGGTGGAAATATTTTCCGGAGATCAGTCCTGTTCAAGGGGAGGTAATTAGCGACCGGGCGGAATTAGCCCCGGCGCACCCAGATAATGGGGGCGGCCCACAGGAGTTTGACGCCTTCAATGGGGGCCGCGTTGTAGGAGATCAGGTTGAAGGTATGGGGAGAGGCGCCGGCCATCAGTTTTTTGACATAGCCCTCGCCCTCTTCGGTTTTGACCACGCAGTCCCTATTTAGGCAATCGGTGATTTCCGTGCCCCGGCGTCGGGAACAAAGCAGGTAATCACCCGGCCGGTAGACCGGTAACATAGATTCCCCCCTGACCGCGATGGCGATGGGGTCGGCGTCGTCGAGGGAGAACTCAAGCTCCTCAAAGCCGCCGCCCTGGGGATTGTCGTCGATGGGAATAAAGCTTTCGCCGGCGGAGACCCGGCCGACCACAGGGATGGTGACCATCGCCGGGCCCACTTCTGAGCGGAGCCACACCTCCGAAACGCCGAGCACATCGGCGAGGCGTAGCAAGGTGTCGCCTCGCGGCTGATCGACCTTACCCTGAAGGTACTTGTAGACCTTCTGGAATTGGACAATTCTCCAAACCCGAATATTTCAGTCCGGGACCAAATGGGCCTGTATCATTGATGCCGGGCGGAGTTGGGGGCGCGGACCGGCGGGGAAAGAAATTCAGCCGGAACTTTGAACGGTTCTCATCACTTAAATTGTTTTGCCGCTCTGCATTGGCTAGATTGATCTTAGGTTTCGAATCAATGGTGGCGCGGTGAGTTTCTATGAACGGCTGATCCGGCCGGTCCTTTTCAATTTTCCTGCCGAAGGAGCGCATCACCTCGCGCTTTGGGGCATTAAAAACGGTTTGGTGCCGCAGGCTCGCGGATCGTTTGATCCGGTGTTGCGCACCCGTGCATTCGGCTTGGAATTTCTATCTCCCATTGGCCTCGCTGCTGGCTTCGACAAAAACGCGGAAGTCGCCGGTAAGATGGCCGGGCTCGGGTTTGGTTTTACCGAAGCCGGCACGGTCACGCCGCTGGCGCAGCCGGGCAACCCCAAACCTCGTATATTTCGGCTGGCTGAAGATCATGCCGTCATCAACCGGCTTGGCTTTAACAACAAAGGCCTAGACGAATTCACCAAAAACTTTAGCCGAGCAAAATCGAGCAATCCGGTGGGGATTATCGGCGCCAATGTCGGCAAGAATAAGGATAGCACCTATGCCGTCGCGGATTATGTGACCGGCGTCTCGAAGCTTTCGGAGATCGCCGACTATTTGGTGGTGAACGTGTCGTCACCCAACACGCCAGGTCTCCGTGATTTACAGTCCCGGGAAAACCTTGAGGTGCTACTGACTGCCGTCATGGCGGCTCGCGCGTCAGCGCCTAAGCAGCCACCCTTATTGCTCAAATTTGCACCCGACATGGATGATGCTGGGCTGGAAGAGGTGGCGGAGGCAGCCATTGCCCACAAGATCGATGGCTTAATCGCCACCAACACCACGGTTGATCGGCCAGAGGGTTTGGTCAGCCGTTTCCGCGCGGAGAGTGGCGGATTGAGTGGGCGTCCGTTAATGGCGCCATCGACGGACGCTCTACTTAGGATGTATAGGTTGACGGAGGGTCGGCTGCCTCTGATCGGGGTCGGTGGGGTCTTCACGGGCGAGGATGTCTATCGAAAAATTCGCGCCGGCGCCAGCTTAGTGCAAGTCTACTCGGCGATGATCTATCGGGGGCCGCATTTAGCCATGCGCTTGGCCAAGGAGTTGTCGGACCTACTGAAACGGGATGGGTTTTCGTCGGTGAGCGCCGCGATCGGGGCAGACGTAAAGTGATGTCTAAGGTTGGAACTGTTCTTTTAGAATACGTTCTTCCAGATTGTGCTCCGGATCGAACAGCAATGTCGAATACACCGAATTTTTCTCGCGCACATCTACACGAATAACGTTTCTGACTTCGGTAAAATCAGCGACCGCGTTAACCGGCCGCAATTCGGCATCCAGAATTTCGAACGTCACGACGGAATTTCTGGGCAAGAGCGCTCCGCGCCAGCGTCTCGGACGGAAGGCACTAATGGGCGTCAGCGCCAAGAGCTCCGCGCCCAACGGGACAATCGGTCCATACGCCGACATATTGTAGGCTGTGCTGCCCGCTGGCGTAGACACCAATACCCCGTCACAAATCAGTTCTTCCAGACGCTCAACCTCGTCGACCTTGATTTTGATCTTGGCTGCATACCGCACGCTTCGCAGCAACGAAACCTCGTTGATGGCGAGAGCATCGATCTTTTCGCCGGAGAGGGTTTCCGCAGTCATTTCCAAGGGATGGAGTTCGATGGAACCGGCTCTTTGAATGCGCTCCATGAATCCGTCTACTTTGAACTCATTCATCAAAAAGCCGACCGAGCCCAAGTTCATCCCGAAGATCGGTGTATTGTCTTTCATGTGTTTATGCAAGGTGGACAACATGAACCCATCGCCACCCAAGGCGACGATGACATCCGCTTCTTCGGGCGGCACCGTCGGGCATGCAGCTTCCAGCGCGGCGGCCGCTTTCTGGGCGGGGCCGTGCGTGTCGGCTTCAATCGCGATCGACGAAATGTCCATCAGGGTTCAACTTGTTGTAGAAGGTGCCGCAGAGTATAGCGATGACGGGGCACTGCGCCAGTCTCGTGACGCAGTGTCATTCTAGCCGCCGGTAACACTCATGTGCCTGGCAACCGCCGGCGCGGCGCCGGACCGGTCGATAATAAAATCATGGCCCTTCGGTTTGCGGCCGATAGCTTCATCAATAGCGCGCATAATGGCTTGGTCCGACGGATCTTCCCGCAAGGGGGACATCAAATCAGCCCAGTCATCCTGCCCCAGGCACATGTAGAGTTTGCCGGTACACGTTAGTCGCACCCGATTGCAGCTTTCACAGAAATTATGGCTCAAGGGGGTAATAAAGCCGATCCGTTTGCCGGTTTCCCGGACAACAGCATACCGTGCTGGTCCGCCGGTCTGATAATCCGTGTCGTCCAGGGTCCAGTTTTCTTCGATCTTGTCGCGAACGACCGTGAGGGGCAAATACTGATCGACCCGGTCTTCATCGATCTCGCCGACCGGCATGGTTTCAATGAAGGTCAGATCGAACCCTTCCCGGCCACACCAGCTTACCATCTCATCAAGTTCTGTATCGTTGACGCCCTTTAGCGCCACGGCATTGATCTTGATTTCGAGACCCGCCTCCTTGGCCGCTTTCAGGCCCTCCATCACTTCATGAAGATTGCCCCAGCGGGTAACCTTCTTGAATTTTTCAACATCCAGCGTATCGACCGATACATTGATCCGTTTGACGCCGCAACGCGCCAGATCATCCGCATACTTGGCCAGCAGGCTGCCATTTGTGGTCAGAGTCAGTTCCTGCAACTCGCCCGATCTCAAATGCCGGCTCAAATCTTCGATAAAGTGCATGACATTCCGGCGGACCAACGGCTCCCCTCCGGTGAGACGCAGTTTATTTACCCCGGCGCGGATAAACGCCGTGCAGACCCGGTCGAGCTCTTCCAGGCTCAACAGGTCTTTTTTGGGCAAAAACGTCATGTTCTCCGCCATACAATAGGTACAGCGGAAGTTACAGCGATCCGTTAGGGATACGCGCAAATAGGACACATGGCGTCCGTATGGGTCGATCAGATTTGTCATGTTCGCCGTATTCTGGACCAAAAGCGTTCGGCACAGCCGTATATAACGCTTTCCTAAGATAGTACGGCGTAGAGGTTTTGTCACGCCTGCTCAGGCGGTTATTTCCTTGAAGGAGCGCCTCTAGACGAAAACCGTAAAACCAGGATCAAGCCGCGTTCAGCTTGTGTCTCTGGTGGACGCGGGAAAGGTGATGACGGAGGGATTTCGACAGATTGTCGGATTCCTCTCGGGCCATGCCGAGTAGAAGTTCAGCTCGTTCGCCGTCGTCAATGGTTTCTGCTTCCCGGATCAATTTGTTCAGGAACGCGGCTTGCCTGGTGACACTTTTTATATATTCGGATGTGGACATGGGTCCCTCCAAATTTTACTTGGAAAAGTGCAGGGTAATACCAATTTAGTTACAACAGTCTTAACGGCTTTTGGCTTTACTTGCCGAAACGCCACCAGCCGAATTGGGAGATAGAACGTGCCGGATCAGGATCGCCGATTAAGTGACAAGATTATAACCGCCCATGCGCAGGCGTGCGGCGAAGGTAAAATGGATGTAGCCGAGGCGCTGTTAAAGGCGTTGGAGGTGGATCTCTCCACGATCGGTGGAAACCAAACGGAGAACCGCGAAGCGACGGAGCAGCTCGAAGCAGCATTTGAACTGCACGAGCGGAGCCTCGCACAGTAGCTTTCCCGTCTCCGATACCGTAGTCTGCCTGAATCTGAAGAGTGTCAGACAGGCAGGAATCTTGACCAAAGAATTTGAAGTTTCTCCAAATCCGGAGGATTCCCGGCTAACCGAGCGGCTGGACGGGATCGACCAGAGCGGCCAGTCGGTGTCGGCTTCGGTGACTGTGGAACGACCGTTGACACTGTTCCTCAACAGCCGAGAGATCGTCACGATGATGACCATTGGCGACTATCCGGAATATCTGGCGGTCGGGTACCTCGTGAATCAGAACATGCTGCTCCCCGACGATGTGGTAATCGGGATTGAGTATCACGACGATGTTGAAACTGTTGTGGTCCGGACCGAACGGGAAACCAACTTCGAGGATAAGTTACGAAAGAAGACGCTGACGTCCGGCTGCGCGCAGGGGACTGTCTTCGGCGACCTGATGGAAAAATTCGAAGACGTCAAACTGGCGAATGATGTCCGGCTGAGAACTTCCGATCTCTATACGCTCTTACACAAGATCAATACAGCGCCGAGTCTCTATCTGACTGCAGGTGCGATTCACGGGTGTGTTCTGTGTGGGGGCGACCGGCCATTGATCTATATGGAAGATGTGGGGCGCCATAACGCTGTCGATAAGATTGCCGGCTACATGTATCTCAAAGACATTCCGCCAGAAGATAAGGTTTTCTATACCACCGGCCGGCTCACCAGCGAGATGGTGATCAAGACCGTGCAGATGGGCATTCCGATCCTTGTGTCCCGATCCGGCTTCACCGCCTGGGGCGTGGCACTTGCCCGGCAGGCGAACCTGACACTCATTGGCCGGGCACGGGGCAAGCGCTTCGTGGCCTTGGCCGGACAGCATCGCATTGAATATGACGCGGCCACCGATGACGATTTGGGTGAGCCGGCGCATCTCCGGCGGAAAGGCGCCGACGCCTGATGCCTGACGTAGCTGGGGTTATTCTCGCCGGTGGTGAGGCCCGCCGGATGGGCGGCGGCGATAAGTGCCTTAAAGAATTAAACGGCCGGACGCTGTTGAATCACATATTCGAGCGGATTAAGCCCCAGGTCTCCGAGGTCCTGATCAATGCCAACGGTGATCCTGCAAGGTTTGCGAGCTTCGATGCGCCTGTCTCCGCCGACTCGATCACGGGCGGGCAGGGGCCTTTGGCGGGAATTCTAACCGGGATGGAATGGATCGCTGACCATCATCCCGGGATGGAATGGATCGCGACATTCCCCGGCGACGCACCGTTTGTGCCTGCCACCTTCGTGCAGGATTGCTTCGCCGTTGCCGAATCAGAGGGTGCTGAAATTGTTTGCGCCCGCTCAAACGGCAGGACACATCCGGTCTGCGCGCTTTGGAAAGTCAGTTTGGCTGACGACCTGCGCCGGGCCATGACAAAGGAAGAGGTGCGAAAAATCGATCTCTGGACACCGCGTCATAGACTAAGTCATTGCGACTTCGCGACCGATCCGATCGATCCGTTCTTTAACATTAATACACCGGAGGACCTGGCCGAGGCCGAGGCTCACCTCACCGCTCTTAAGGTTACATAGCGGCCGCACTCCTTGAGCCCGCGCACCGCGCCTGCCTGTGCGATCACATTTATCGCGCCGTCCACATCTTCGATGACCGATCCCGCTAAAATCTCAATCCCCACCTCAAATAATCCGGGCGCCAACGGTGTACCGGGTCCCACCAACGCTATTCTCTTTCCTTTTGCTTTTTCCAGCAGTCCCGTCGCCGAGCCGTTCACCAAAGTGGACGCGGTGATGATTACTCCTGCGCTCTCCTGAATCAGATCGCGCGCCACATTTTCAGGATATTCTCCCTTTCGTGGTTCTTTCTCGATAATTCGAAGGTCCTTGATCCTCTCGCTCAGGCCGGGAAAGCGGCCGATCACGGTGACTGGGCCGTCCACGTCGGAAAACGCATCCAATCCATTCTCCCGTTCTCCCACTAAGTCATAACGATTGTGCGCGGCATTAATGGCCGCCATCCCGATCGCAGTTTCCATCGGATTGCCCGAGCGTACCCAGCTCGCTGCTGTCCGAAGATCCATCTTCGTGATATCGCCTGCCTGTTTCAGCGGCTGACAGCCGGGTGCATCCCGCCTCGGCGTTTGTGCCAAGCCGCAACCGCTCTCTCCTTCCACTAACGTCCAGTTGATTCCCACCATGATCCGGCAGATGGGCGCAGCCGGTACCCCCGCCAAAAGCACGTCATATAAATCTTCGCTGTCCATGTTCTCATATGGCCCCGTTGACAGACATACCGGTTCACCGGTTTGATGGGACGGAGCATATCAAAACCTCAGCCTTTAGGTATACATGGAACGGCAAAAGTCTCTTCAGCCTCGCTTACGCATTTTGCTGGGTCAGGCGACGGCCCTCGGCCCCGGTAAGGCGGAACTGCTGGAAGCCATCCAAGAGACCGGCTCTATATCCGCCGCTGCCCGGAGCATGGGAATGTCGTACCGGCGAGCGTGGACACTCGTCGATAATATGAATACCGATTTTGTCGAGCCGGTGATCAGCACTAACGCTGGCGGTAAGGGCGGTGGTGGCGCCAGTGTGACACCTCTAGGCGAAGAGGTGATAAGGCGCTATCGCACCATAGAGGAAAAAGCTCTCGACAGTGTCGTTGACGAAATAAACGAATTCGGCGTTTACCTCGCCGAACATGCCAGGAAATCCACCGACTAATCAGCTGGCGACCTTTTCCAGTTTGGCTGCCGAGAATTTCAGCTCCGGGATTTTGCCGAAGGGGTCAAGTGCCGGATTAGTAAGTATATTCGCCGCTGCTTCCTGATAACAGAATGGTATGAAAATCAGGCCCGCCGGCACGGAGGGCTCTTCCCGGGCCGCAAGCTCAATCTGCCCCCGCCGCGTCGCCACACTTACGTGATCACCCGGATTAAGGCCCAGCTTATTCATGTCAGCAGGCGAAACATGGACAGCCGCTTCCGGCTCTATTGCCGCCAAGTTGCTGGCGCGCCGTGTCATTGCTCCGGTATGCCAATGTTCGAGCAACCGGCCAGTGGTCAGAATGTAGGGATAGTTCTGATCCGGAATCTCGTCGGGCGGTAGTATGCCCGCAGGCACCAATTTGCCCCGGCCGCTCGCCGTCGGGAAACCGTCTCCGAAGATAACATCGTGGCCCGGCGTCTGTTCGTCATCGCAGGGATAGGTAACCGCGTCTTCCCGCTCCAGCCGGGCCCATGGAATGTGCCTCATGGACGGCATGCACTTTTGCATCTCTTCGTGGACAGCTTGCGGGCCGTCATAGGTCCAATCTAGGCCGATCCGTTGCGCGATTTCTTGAATGATCCACCAATCTTGTTTTGCCTTGCCTGGCATCTCCAGGGCTTTGCGGCCAATTTGAACCCGTCGGTCCGTGTTGGTCACGGTGCCATCCTTTTCTGGCCAGGCGGAGGCTGGCAGGATCACATCCGCATAGGCCGCCGTCTCGGTCATGAAAATATCCTGTACGACCAAGTGATTCAGTTTCGATAAGGCTTCGCGGGCATGATGGGAATCCGGGTCCGACATGGCAGGGTTCTCACCCATGATGTACATACCGTGGATTTCCTCGTTCAGGATTGCATTGACGATTTCAACGACGGTCAGACCTTTTTCCGGGTCTAGTTCGGTGCCCCAAAATTCCTCGTAATCTGCTTTTGCCTCTGCGTCGGTGACCAGCCGGTAATCCGGATACATCATCGGGATGAGCCCGGCGTCCGATGCGCCTTGCACATTATTTTGCCCGCGCAATGGATGTAGACCCGCTCCCGGGCGGCCCACATGGCCGGTGATTAGCGCCAATGCGATCAAACAGCGGGCGTTGTCGGTACCGTGCGTGTGTTGGGCAATGCCCATGCCCCAGAAGATCATTGCGGCCTTGGCCCTGGCAATCTTGCGGGCGACGGTGCGAATTTCATCGGCCTCGATGCCGCACAATGACGACATGGCTTCCGGCGTGAATGCCTTGATGTGCTCGGCGTAGGCCTCGAAGCCTTCCGTGTTGGCCTCCACGTACTGCCGGTCGTAAATTTCTTCTTCGATGATGACGTTCAACATGGCGTTCAGCAACGCCACGTCACTGCTTGGCGTGAATTGCAAATAATGGGTGGCGTAGTCGCCGAGACCGTTGCGCCTGGGATCAATCACCACCAGTTCCGCCCCGCCCTCAGCTGCGTTTTTAATGAATGATGCTGCAACAGGATGATTACTTGTCGGATTGGCGCCGATGACGACGATGAGATCAGAGTCGAGACAATTGATCACCGGGGCCGTCACGGCGGCCGAGCCGATGGTTTCCAGCAATGCGGAGACCGAAGAGGCATGGCACAGCCGGGTGCAGTGATCCACGTTGTTGGTGTGAAAGCCTGTGCGGACTAGTTTCTGAAACAAATACGCTTCTTCGTTGCTGCCCTTGGCGGAACCAAAGCCGGCGAGACCGCTCGGCCCGACGAGGCTAATGATGTCTTTGAACCCTTGTGCGGCGGCGTCCAAAGCTTCTTCCCAGGTGGCTTCCCGGAATTGGCTGAAGGGATCATCCATCTCCAAGGCAAGATCGGCATGCTTCGGCGCATCTTCCTTGCGGATCATCGGCATCGTGAGACGCTGGTCGCTGCTGGCGTAGTCCATGCCGAACCGGCCTTTCACGCAGAGGCGCCCGTGGTTGGCTGGTCCGTCCTTACCCTCCACGTGAACGATCTTGTTGTCCTTTACATGGAACTGAACCTGGCAGCCGACCCCGCAATAAGGACAGACGCTGTCGACAACCTTGTCGGCTTTCGAAATTAAAGATGCATCTTTACGCTCAGGCGCCGGCAGAAGAGCATTGGTCGGACAAACTTGAACGCATTCCCCGCAGGCCACGCAGGTGCTTTCACCCATCGGATCACCAATATCAAACACGATGGAGCTGTGCGCACCGCGCGCCGCCATGCCGATGACGTCATTCCCTTGAATATCCCGGCAGGCCTGAACACAGAGCTGACAGTGAATGCATTTGGAGAGATCGACGGAGATTGCCGGATGGCTGGCATCCGCCGCGACCGCTTCCCGCGCCGGCAAACGGCTTTCGGCGATATTCATAGTGTCCAGCCAAGCTCGGAAGTCACCCTCCGGTTCCTGCTGATCGGCCAGTAACAGCTCGAACACCATCTCTCGGGCCTTCACCGCCCGTTCCGATCCGGTCTTCACCACCATGCCCTCGGAGGGTTGTCTAATGCAGGAGGCCGCCAAGGTTCGCTCTCCTTCCACCTCGACCACGCAGGCCCGGCAGTTGCCGTCGCCTTTGTAATCAGTCGCATGGCGGTAACAGAGGTGCGGGATTTTTCCGCCCAGCCGGTTGCTCACCTGCCAGATACTCTCGCCCGGCCGCGCCTCGACCTCTTCGCCGTCCAGGGTGAATGTCACCGCTTCGCTCATCCCAAGTCTTCCCTAAAATGTTTCAGCGCCGAAGCCACCGGATTTGGGGCGGCTTGGCCGAGCCCGCAGATGGAGGCATCCCGCATCACTTCCGATAGATCACCAATTAAGGCCTCATCCAATTGATCCGCGTCCAACAGAGCCAGCATTTTTTCACAGCCCAATCGGCATGGTGTACACTGCCCGCAGCTTTCATCGGCGAAGAAGTGCAGCAGGTTCTTGGTCACGTCGGCAATGCTGTCCTGATCGGAAAAAATCACAACTGCCGCCGATCCAACAAAACACCCGTGCTCTTCCAAAACACCGAAGTCCAGCGCCAGGTCCGCCATGCTAGCGGGCAGTATTCCCCCGGACGCGCCGCCTGGCAGATAGGCCTTGAACGTGTGGCCGTCGGCCATGCCGCCGCAATGGTCGTTAATCAACTCATTTGCGGTGATACCCGATGGCGCCAGCACCACCTTGGGCTCCTTAACCCGGCCCGACACCGAATAATATCTTGGCCGGCCTCCCCCTTGATACCAATCCGCACCCTTGTTCAGGATATCGCTCACCCAATAGAGGGTTTCCACGTTGTTGATCAGCGTCGGCCGACCAAATAGTCCTTTTTGCGCAGGGTAGGGCGGGCGGTTCCGGGGCAGCCCCCGGTTTCCCTCAATGCTTTCCAGAAGCGCACTTTCCTCACCGCAGATATATGCTCCCGCGCCCCGCCGGAGATGGATGCGGATATCACCATTCAGCCCGGCCGCCTCCACGGCCGCGATTTCCGCGCGTAATATGTCGTGCACCTGCGGATATTCGTCCCGCAGATAAATGTAGGTGTCCACGGCCTCCACCATCCAGGCGGCAATCAGCATGCCTTCAATCACTTTGTGCGGTGACGTCTCAAAGCAATGCCGGTCTTTGAACGTGCCCGGCTCTCCCTCATCTGCGTTTACTACCATTGCCCGAGGTTTGGGTGATCCCTCCAAGAACTGCCACTTCCTGAACACCGGGAAGCCGGCCCCGCCCATACCGCGGAGACCTGATTTCTCAATCTCCGCAACTACTTCTTCCCGCGGAGCTTGGCCCGCCAGACAGGCAGAGAGCTTTTCGTATCCCCCCTCCTGCCGATAAGATTCCAGGTTCTGATAATCTGGAACTCTCGCGTCAAAATCTTGCTTTTCGAGCGCCACGCCCACTTCCTTGACCGACGCCTCTGGAATCTGCCGGCGGCCATAAACCGCGACGGGCGCACAATTGCACGCACCCACACAGGGCACTTTTTCGAGCGTGACGGCGTCGCTTAAATTGTATTCGAGTTCTTCAGCCAGTTCCTTTGCGCCGGCCATTTCGCATGCGATCCCGTCGCAAATCCGCAAGAGTGGCTTTTTGTCAGCCTCTTCTTGTTCTTTGATGATCTTGAAGTGATGATAGAAGGACGCGACCTCGTACACCTCTGCTTGGCCGCAGGACATTTCCTTGGCCAGCGCTGCCAGATGGGCCGCTGACAAATGACCGTAAGTATCATTGATCAAATGCAGATACTCGATCAACATATCCCGGCGGCGCGGGCTATTTCCCAGCAACGAACGCACCTGATCCAAAGCGGCGGCATCTACCTGCCGGCCTTTAGGATGGCCAATTCGCCGCCGCCGCGCATTTTCCGGGGCTGCCGTACCGTCGTCGCCGGATACCGTATCCATGTTCAGAAACTTCCCAGTGAGCTGCCTGAGTTCCAAAAATAGGCCGCCTCGGGCCTGCTATCAAATGATATTCTCGGGGTTTCATCAGCTTCCGGTGTTTTTTCTGATACGTTGTCAGGATATAAAAAGCCTCCACCCTAGACTTCCCGCCGGAGGACGCATGTCCGCAAATTCTTCATTTCGCGTTGCCGAGCTTCTCTGTTCCAGGCTGTGCCATGATTTGATCAGCCCGGTCAGCGCCATTAACAATGGATTGGAGTTTCTCCAGGGCGATGATCCGGCCATGTTCGAAGATGCCTTGGGTCTGGTGAAACGAAGCGGGACCCAGGCCGCTGACCGGCTCGGCTATTTCCGGGTGGCCTTTGGTGCAGGTGGCGACCGGGAATCCCTCCGGGTGGGCGAAATAAAGGCCTTGGCGGGGTCTTTTGCCGAAGAAAAGGGCCTGGAAGTCTTATGGACCGGCACCGGCGCGGCCGATGAGGCCGAAATCGGCCGGGATATGGGTAAACTCCTGCTGAATTTGATCCTGTTTTGCGCCGATTGCCTCCCGCGAAAAGGCACGATTTCCCTGGAAATTTCCTCGAAATGCGAAAAACCGGCGATATCGCTTCAGCTTGAAGGCGACAGATGCCAGGTGCGGGAGGACGTTCAACCAGGATTATCCCCTGATATTAGCCATGACGACCTGACGGTACGAAATGTCCTGGCGCATATATGCGTCCAGCTTGCCTTAATTCAGGGTATGAGCTTGAAAATTCGGGAACACTCCCAACATTCGTTGATAGTGACGGTTTCCTGAAGATCCCGCCTTGGCAGGGAAAGCCGATCTGGGAAGAAAAAGTCCGAATTTTATTCTTTTTCCCCTTCATATTCAGGGCCATCGTCACCATGTGAACAAAACGCGCAGGTGCGCGAAAATAATATTATATGCTGGAGACGCAGCGATGGATGATCTCTTAAGTGAATTTCTAACCGAAACCTCGGAAAGTCTGGCGGTTCTTGATGTAGAGTTGGTGAAGTTCGAGCAAGACCCGAGCGACGAAGCCATTCTGTCCAACATTTTCCGTCTGGTTCACACGATTAAAGGCACCAGTGGCTTCCTGGGCCTGCCGCGATTGGAAAAGGTCGCCCACGCCGGCGAGGACGTGCTCGGCAAGTTCCGGGACGGCGAACTGGAAGTGACGCCCGAAGCGGTGACCCTGGTTCTGAAAACCATCGACTGTATCCGTGATCTGCTGCAAGGCCTGGAAGAGGCAGGGACCGAACCCGATGGCGACGACAGCGAATTGATCAGCCTGCTGCGCGCCATGGCAGACGGCGAGGCCGCGCCGGTAGCGGCTGCCCCGGCTGCCGAAGAGGCTGCACCGGTTGAAGAGGCCACGCCGGCGGAAGAAGCCGCACCCGCACCCTCTGGTGGTCCGGTTCTCGATGAAAACGGTTTCCCCGTGGCGGCAGAGCTGCTGATCGAAGTGGAAGAAGCTCAGTCCGCGGGCGTCAAAGCCGCCAGCGAATCCGAAATGGCTGCTGAAATGGCTGCCGAAATGGAAGCCGAGAGCAAGAAGGAAGCCAAGGTGCCGGCGCCGGCCGCCAAAGCGGATGTGCCGGCTGAAAAGAAAGACGCCAAGGAATCGTCAGTGGCCAACCAGACCATCCGGGTCAATGTGGATTTGCTGGAAAATCTGATGACCTTGGTCAGCGAATTGGTGTTGACCAGGAATTCTCTCAACCAGATGGTCCGCGGCCGCGACGACAGCGAATTCGTGGTTCCCCTGCAACGGCTCAGCCATATTACATCTGACCTGGAGGAAGGGGTGATGAAGACCCGCATGCAGCCGATCGGCAACGCCTGGGCCAAATTGCCTCGGATCGTCCGCGATCTGGCGATTGAAGCGAACAAGAAAATCGATTTGCAGATGGTCGGCGCGGAAACCGAATTGGACCGGCAGGTGCTGGAGTTAATCAAAGATCCTCTGACTCACATGGTCCGGAACTCCGCCGACCACGGTCTCGAAGGCCCGGCTGATCGCTCAGAAGCCGGCAAGCCGGAAACGGGTGTCATTCTACTGCAGGCCTTTCACGAAGGCGGACATATTGTCATCGAGATCGGCGACGATGGCCGCGGTCTCAACGTCGACCGGATCCGCAACAAATGCCTGGAGAACGGTTTGGCGACCGAGGCGGAACTGGACGCCATGCCGGACCAGCAGATTTACCAGTACATCTTCAATCCTGGTTTCTCCACCGCCGAGAAGGTCACCAGTGTCTCGGGCCGCGGCGTCGGCATGGATGTTGTGCGGACGAATATCGAGAAAATCGGCGGTACGATTGAGTTGACGTCGGAGCCCGGCAAAGGATCGACCTTTACTATTAAGATTCCGCTGACTCTGGCGATTGTCTCTGCCCTGATTGTCGAGTGCGCCGAGGAGCGGTTCGCCATTCCGCAGATCAGCGTTCTGGAACTGGTACGCGCGTCTTCCCATTCTGAGAACGCCATCGAGATGATCAATGACGCCCCGGTTCTCCGGTTGCGCAATCGTCTGCTGCCGCTGGTGAAGCTGCAGAACCTGTTGAAACTGGGTGAAATCTCCGAGACCAATATTGATGAGGAGATGTTCATCGTTGTCAGTCAGGTCGGCAACTACACGTTTGGCATCATCGTCGATCGGGTATTTGACACCGAGGAGATCGTGGTGAAGCCGGTGGCGCCGATCCTGCGGGATATCAGTCTCTTCTCCGGGAACACGATCCTTGGCGATGGTAGCGTTATCATGATCCTGGATCCAAACGGCATTGCATCCGCAACGGGTGAGATTTCCATGGCCAACGCGGCGACGGAAGCGGTTGCCCTCCAGGAAGGCTCGCACAGCTCGGACCGCCAGGCGATGCTGGTGTTTAAGGCAGGGGGAGATGACCTCAAAGCCGTTCCCCTGGCGCTTGTTGCCCGCCTTGAGGAAATTGATATGGCCACGGTCGAGCGATCCAATGATCGGCGCGTGGTCCAATATCGTGGCCAACTAATGCCGTTGGTGTCCTATGACGAAACCCATGAATGGAAGACCGAAGGCCTCCAGCCTATCCTGGTCTTTACTGACCGGGATCGTAGCATGGGCCTCGTGGTCGACGAGATTATCGATATCGTTGAAGACATAGTGAAAATCGAGCTGCAATCCACCGACGCTGGCCTGGTCGGCAGTGCTGTGATCAACGGTAAGGCGACCGATATCATTGATGCCGGTCATTTCCTGACCCAGGGCTTCTCCGACTGGTTCGGAAATGCCGGCGGTGACGCCGGCACTACGAGCAATGGCACGCACCGCCGGGTTCTGCTGGTAGACGACAGCCCGTTTTTCCGCAATCTTATGACACCGCTTCTGTCCGTCGCCGGTTACGAAGTGACTGCGGTTGACAGTGCCCAACAAGCCTTACAGATGCGAGACGCCGGTAATGATTTTGATGTCATCGTCAGCGATATCGAAATGCCTGAAATGAGCGGCTTCGATTTTGCACGCTCCATCAAGGGTGAAGGCCGCTGGCAAGATGTGCCGATGGTCGCCCTGTCTTCTCGTGCGACAGAACGTGATTTCGAAATGGGCCGAGAGGTAGGTTTCTCGGATTACGTCGCCAAATATGACCGGGATGCGCTTCTGCAAACTCTGGCCCAAACCTTTGTCGGCTGAGCCTCGGACATGTTATCGGGGCACTCCGAAAGGTTTGATCATATAAGGCGTTCGCATTAATGTTTTGCAACGGGATAGCGGGAAAAGTGCCAGACTCGGTATCCCGTTTTTTCGTGATGAAACGGTATTAACACTTTAATCCACGGTAAAAGCCATGAAATCCTGTTTGATCGTCGACGACTCCAAAGTCATAAGAATGGTAGCCAAGAAAATCTTGCAAGAACTGGATTTCGAGACCCGCGAAGCTGAAGACGGCCAAGGCGCCCTTGATTTATGTAAGGAGGCGCTACCCGACGCCGTTTTACTGGATTGGAACATGCCGGTCATGAACGGGATCGAATTCCTTAGAGAGTTGCGGCAATTGCCGGGCGGAGATTCTCCGGTAGTCGTGTTTTGCACAACGGAGAATGATATCAGCCATATTCAGACAGCCATGGATGCGGGTGCGAACGAGTACATCATGAAGCCGTTCGATAGCGAAATCATCCAGGCGAAATTTTCTCAGGTTGGATTGTTCTAGGGCGTGGTTCCGACAAACGAGCCAATAAAAACAAAAATCAGCGGAGTATTTACGAAGTGCCTTCCACCCCCTCAGGCCAGATCAATGTCTTGATTGTCGATGACTCGGCCGTCATTCGGGGGCTCCTTTCCAAAATGCTGAGCGCGGACGACAGGATCCATATCGCGGGTTCCGTCGGTGACGGCGCGCAGGCCGTTAAAGCCGTGACCGCCGGTGGAGTAGATGTGGTTCTGCTCGATATAGAGATGCCGGTGATGGACGGTTTGACTGCCTTGCCAAAGATTCTTGAGGCGGATAAGGACGTCAAAGTCATAATGGCGTCCTCGCTAACCTCGAGAAACGCGCAGATAAGCCTTCAGGCGCTGGAAACGGGGGCTGCGGATTATATCACCAAGCCGTCCAGCTCCCGGGAAATGACCGGCGGTCAACAGGACTTTGCCCGTGAATTGGTGTCTAAGGTCACCGGGATCGCCGAGACCAGCGCCAAGGTGAAGAGCCGGTCCGGGACGGCGTCTCCAAGAGCGGCGGCTGCTAAGACCGGTCCAAATCTGTTCTCGCCGGACAAGGAAATTAAGCTGGTCAAACGTCTGGGAGTTGCTCCCCGGCCCTCGATCCTGGCGGTAGGCAGTTCGACCGGCGGGCCGCAGGCCCTGATGAAATTCTTCACCAATTTGGACAGTTCGATCAAGGTGCCGATCGTTGTGACCCAGCACATGCCTCCGACCTTCACCACGATTCTGGCCAAGAATCTGAATGAAAATTCCGGGTTTACCGCCAAGGAAGCCGAAGACGGCGATACCCTGGAACCTGGGCGCATCCATGTGGCGCCGGGCGACCACCACATGGAGGTGGTGGACGAAAGGGGGGTACACAAGTTGCGCCTCAATCAGAATCCACAGGAGAATTTTTGCCGCCCTGCGGTTGATCCCATGCTGCGAAGCGTGGTTAAGGTCTTCGGTTCGAAAGTGCTGGTTGTTATCCTGACCGGGATGGGTTTTGATGGCCAAAAGGGATCAATTGCTGTGCACGAAGCTGGCGGAAATATTTTGGCGCAAGATGAAGAAAGCAGTGTTGTTTGGGGTATGCCCCGCGCTGCCGCCGAAGCTGGCGTGTGTAGCGCCGTTCTATCCCTGGATGAACTACCGGCAAAGGTCCAGAGTTTCGTAGCGAGGGGTGCGTTATGAGACCGGATGATTTTCGATTCCTAAGTGATTTGGTTAAGAAGGAATCGGGCCTCGTGCTGTCCGAAGACAAGTCCTATCTGCTAGAAAGCCGACTCGTGCCACTGGCGCGTAAGCGCGGCCTCGCTGGGCTGGAGGAATTGGTGGATACGACTCGCGACGGCGATAAAGGGCTCGCCAAGGATATCGTCGAGACGATGACCACAAACGAATCCTTCTTTTTTCGGGATACCAAGCCGTTCGATATTTTCCGTGACCATGTCCTACCCTATTACTTGAAGGAACGTCCTGGTAAAAGACTGCGCATTTGGTGTGCAGCGGCTTCCAGCGGTCAGGAGCCATATTCTCTGGCGATGATCCTTAGCGAAATGAAGGCCCAGGTGACCGGTTGGAACGTGGAAATCTTGGGTACCGATCTTTCGACGGAAATTTTGGATAAGGCCATGCGCGGCGTTTACTCACAGTTCGAAGTGCAGCGCGGGTTGCCGGTACAACTCTTGGTCAAGTATTTCGAGAAGCAGGATGAATCTTGGCGGATTAAGCAGGAAATACGAGACATGGTTAACTACCAGGAACTGAATTTGCTGGAGAGCTTTACTGCCCTGGGCAAGTTCGACGTCGTGTTCTGCCGAAACGTTCTCATTTACTTCGATCAGGAAACCAAGGCAGAGGTGTTGGAGCGCACGGCACAACTCATGCCTGACGATGGCTTGCTATTCCTGGGCGGGGCGGAAACAGTGCTTGGTATAACTGATAAGTTCCGCCCTGTGCCTAACTTCAGGGGGCTCTATGAGGTGGCGAGAATTCCGGACCGGGCCAGTTTTTTGAGCGCGGACGGCTAGATACAAAAAAGGACGGCACCTGGCCGCCCTAAATCTCACTCATTCTATTGAAAGGCTAAGCTTCGACTTTGGCCTTTTTCTTTGCCGGTTTCTTGCCGCTGTTATCTTCTTCTTCCGGATCGCGCAGCACATACCCCCGGCCCCAGACCGTGTGGATATAGGTCTCGTCATCAGCTGCCGTCGCCAATTTCTTACGCAGCTTACAGACAAACACGTCGATAATTTTTAACTCTGGTTCGTCCATCCCGTTGTAAAGATGGTTTAGAAACATCTCCTTGGTGAGCGTGGTGCCCTTACGCAGCGACAGCAATTCCAGAATGCCGTATTCCTTGCCCGTCAGGTGAACCGGCTTTCCACCAACCTCAACGGTCCGGGCATCCAGGTTCACAGCCATGCTGCCCGTCTGGATGACCGAGTCTGAATGGCCTTTCGACCGGCGCACAATAGCATGAATCCGCGCGATCAGTTCATCCTTGTTAAACGGCTTGGTGAGATAGTCGTCGGCACCGGTACCAAGGCCCTTCACCTTATTATCGGCTTCGGTAAGGCCAGATAGAATAAGAACCGGGGTTTCCACCTTTGAGGCCCTGAGGCGGCGTAGAACCTCGTAGCCGTCCATATCAGGCAGCATCAGGTCCAGCACAATGATATCGTAGTCATAGAGCTTGCCGATCTCGAGGCCGTCTTCGCCCAGGTCGGTCGTGTCCAGCACCATGCCGGCGGAGGACAGCATCATTTCGATGCTCTGTGATGTGGTCGGGTCGTCTTCAACTAGAAGGACACGCATGGCCATACTCTCTCAGAGTTCGAGGTCAATTGGTTAACACGTTAACCATATTCCGTAGATGATATATGTTCAAGAACGAGTCAGGTATTCTACATCACGAATACCATAGCGTTCAAAAGTGGATGTGGGGAGTCTTCCTGGAAACGTCAAGATCCCAGGAAATCAGCGGGTTTTACCAATCTTTAAGTGCTCCGTGCGAAGATTTGATGGTAAAAGCCGGTTGTTTCAAACCAACGAAAAAAGAGAATCGTGTGAGCGTGTCGACCAACATCCTGATCAATGAAATCGGGCAGATTCCTGATCATCTGGTCTATGGCCGGGTGACGTCGGTGCTCGGTATGATGATGGAGGTCAGCGGCGTTGAGGGCGTAGTGTCCATCGGCGATCACTGCCGGGTTGAGGCGCGTACCGGTCGCCATGTCCTTTGTGAGGTTGTGGGATTCCGTGAGGGCCGGGCACAGATCATGCCTTTTGGCACCCTGAAAGGGATTGGCAACGGCTGCAAAGTAGAGGTGGGCCGCGGCGATCCGGTGATCTACCCTACAGAAGCTTGGTTAGGTCGGGTGATCAATGCCTTCGGCGAGCCGATTGACGGCAAAGGGCCGTTGGAGATCGGCGACACTCCCTATCCTGTTCAATCTAGTCCGCCGCCAGCACACAGCCGGGTCCGGGTAGGTGACAAGATTGATCTTGGTGTCCGTGTGATGAACGCCTTTTTGACCGTCTGCAAGGGACAACGGATGGGCATCTTTGCCGGCTCCGGTATCGGTAAATCGACACTTCTGTCCATGATGGCGCGGCATACGGACGCCGACATCAGTGTCATCGGCCTAATCGGAGAGCGTGGCCGGGAAGCCAACGAGTTCATCGAAGACGACCTGGGCGAAGAAGGATTGAAACGTAGCGTCGTGGTGGTCGCCACGTCGGATGAGCCGCCGCTGGTGCGCCGTCAGGCGGCCTACCTGACCATGGCGATCTGCGAATTTTTCCGGGATCGACAGCGGGACGTCCTTTGCCTGATGGACAGCGTCACCCGGTTCGCCACTGCCCAACGCGAAATCAGCCTATCCGCCGGGGAGCCGCCGGCTACCCGAGGTTATGCGCCGACAGTATTTGCCGAGTTGCCCCGTTTATTGGAACGGGCTGGGCCTGGTCAGGCGGGCCAGGGCAGCGTGACCGGCCTGTTTACGGTGCTGGTCGAGGGCGATGATCACAATGAACCGATTTCCGATGCCGTGCGTGGCATTCTTGACGGCCATGTCATTCTGGATCGCGCCATTGCCGAACGGGGACGGTTCCCGGCGGTAAATATCCTGCGCAGCATCTCCCGGACCATGCCTGCCTGTAACACCGAGCCGCAGAACGCCATTATCGATCGCGCCAAGCAACTTATCTCCGCCTATGACGATATGGCCGAGTTGATCCGCCTGGGAGCGTACCGGCAGGGCTCAGATCCTCGCGTCGATGAGGCGATCCACTACTTCCCCGCAATTGACGAGTATCTCCGTCAGGGTAAGGAAGATTCCACCACACTGGAGACCTGTTACCAGGAACTGGCGCAGCTTTTGGATATGGAATACAGCCCCGGAGAGCCTAGCGCATGAAGGACTTGAACACATTGATCCGGCTACACAAGTTCCGGGTTGACGAAAAGCGCCGCGAAGTCGGGGGCATGATTGCCGTTGTCACCGATCTAGAGCGCCAGGCCCGGGAGTTGGAGGCGGAGATTCTCAAGGAGCAGGAAATCGCGTCAAAGTCTCCGGTCGAGGCCGGCGCCATCTACGGATCTTACGCATCCCTCGCGATTAAACGTCGAGAACAATTTGCTGCCGCCATTGCCGAAATGGAGGAGCGCCTGGCCGAGGCTCAGGAAGAAATGCGCGAGGAATTCTTCGAGCTCAAGGGATATGAAATCATTCAGGATTTTCGGGATGCCGAAGAGGCGCTGGAACAGGCGCGTGCGGAACAGTTTGTCTTGGACGAAATTGGACTGAATGCTTACCGGAGGCGCAGGGCAGAGGAAGTGTAGCGCTGGCTCGGTATTTATCAGCTATATGGAGATATGCCGATCAACGCCGTCGTTGAAGGAGGGCATAGGCACTTCGGTAAACTTGTTGTCCGCTTGGAATACCACGCCGCCGGTGACGCCTGTTGCTTCGGTAAAATCGACGAAAATCTGATTGATGTCCCGGCGCATGAGGCGCGGGAAGGGTCGTTCCGTACGGATGATCAGATCAAACTTCTTTCCCTCGGCTTTCACCAGTCCGTCCAATTGGACTCGGCCGAGCCGGCTCAATTCCACGTCGATCAGAAAGCGCGCGGTCTCGTCGGACCCACCTTCCTCGTCGGAGGTTCCGGACCGGCCCCGGAGATGCATGTGAAGCTGTTCCAGGAGCGCGCCGTTAAAAAACGGAATTAGGGCCGTACGCCAGTCATTAGTCGGCTGGTCGTTGAACGCCCGGGAAATCTGGGCAAACTCTTCCGACAGCCGGTTAGCGGTGTCAGGCTGGTCCTGTTGCAGAAGTGTGTTGTTCTGTCCTCCAAGCCACTGTGTAACGTCACCGCCCCTTAGCGCCGAAAGAAAAAACAGCAGGTTGGCCGTCAGCGCACCATTAGCCTGTGGCACCGGCGGCGCGGCAGGACTTTGTCCCCCAGCTGCAGCTGTCTGAATATGGGCTAGGGCGTCGGCCAGGGCTGGCCAGTCTCGCGTCGCGTAAATGGTCTCCGCACTGGTGCTGAAACCCTGCTTGGCCGGGGGTGGAAACCACCTCGAGGGACAAGCGGCTGCCCAAGGGGATCGGTGATTTGGTGTCCAGGATCAACTGACCGATGGGCGTATCGACCACCGGCTGGCCGGCTCGGGTCGCTGCGGTTACCGATCCCTGGAATGTCTGACCCGCTTGAAGGCTGGTGATGGCGGGGGAGGGCGTGCCTGTCTGGCCGGCACTCTGGCCTCTGGGAACGATACCCAAGATACGTACGTCGATTTGCTGTCCTACCTGCAACCCGGATGAGGGAGGCGTTGTCTGTGTGGAAGCCACCGTTGTACCAACGGCAGGTCCGGTCAGCGGCGTTTGAGATGACGGCGTTCCTGCCGGTGCGGCAGGGCCCGCTCCAACCGGGGCAGGTCCGGAAGGCGCTGCGCTGCTTAAATTCGATGTTGGGACCGATGTCGCTCTCTGCCCGGCGGCGCCGGCGCCCGGCAGTCGCACGACAGTCGCTTTCAGGACTGCGCCGATATCCAGTTTGACCTGGCCGTCCGCTGTTATGGACTGAAGGGTAGAGCCAGTTTGCGCCGTGGCCTGCCCGGCTTGCTGCGCCGCCGCCGGTGTGACTGACCCGGGAGAGGTCAGGACCGCCTGTGGCGCAGCACCAGCTTGGCCCGGTTGCGCCGTCGCTGCCTGACCCGGGGGCAGGGCGTTGAGCAGGACCTGAAGTTGGGGAACCAGGGTGCAGATTTGAAGTTGAAAGCTTGTGCCCTCGGGCAATTTGACATTTGTGTGCAGCAGGAGTGTCCCGAGATTTGTCTGCACCTCTGCGACATTCGGCCGCGGCTGCGCCAACAACTGAGCATTAAGGGTCGAGCCGACCGGCAGCTCGGTCAACGCCGCCGGCGGGTTGGGGACTGTAGCGGTCGGCGCCGGTGCAGCGCCGGCTTGAGTCGGAACGGGAGTCGCGGGCGGCGGCACAACACTCGACATAACTCAGCCTACGAGGTTGTCGGCGATGGCGTTAACGTCGAGAGCGGCTTCGGTGTTGGGAAATCTGACCAGCAGGGGGGCCTGCGCGCGGATGGTATCGCGAACCTTGGGATCGCGGCGGATCACCCCTGCCAGGGGTGGCGAGAACTTCAGGAAACCTTGGCAGGCTTTGAGGATAGTGTTGTAGGTGCGTTCCCCTTCCTTCGTGGAATTGGCCATATTGACAACCACCCGGATGTCTTTGTTGGGTCGCTCCATATGGGTGATTTTGATGAATGCGTAGGCATCGGTTAGGGCCGTCGGCTCATCGGTGGTGACCACCAGGATGGTATCCACATGATTGGCAAGGTTGCGCACGGTTCTTTCAACGCCTGCACCCAAATCCAGCACCACATTCTGGTATGCCGACGACAGCAGGATCAGATCCTCACCCAGGGTATGCAAGCGATTGGGGGAGACATTAGCCAGGTTACCTGATCCGGAGTGCCCGGCGATGATATCAAAGCCGCCGTCCTGGAAAGGGAGGGCGGCCTGATTGAGCGCCATCTTGCCACTTACCACACTGCCGAGATCATGTTTCGGCATGAGACCAAGCTGAATATCCACGTTGGCGAGGCCCAAATCGCCATCGAACAGCAACGTTTTTCTGCCTTTAAGCGACAACGCATGTGAAAGCGTGATGGAGAACCAGGTTTTGCCGACACCGCCCTTGCCAGAGGCCACGGCGATCATACCGTTGCTGCGCGGCCTAGCGCCTGCTGCAGCCTGTTCGGTTGTCGGGCTCGTCTCCTGCACGTCGTGCTCCACTCATCCACCCTTTGGAGATCGGTTGTTTGGGCAGTATAGGCTAACAAACCAGCAGTGCGGCAAGTTATATATGCTCCACCGTTTTGATCTTGGCCTTAGGGTGGACCTCGTTCTGAGACATCACCACCGTGGACGGACGGAACCGTTCGACGATTGATCGGACATAAGGTCGGATCGCCGGGCTGGTCAACAGGACCGGCGTTTCGCCCATCATGGCCTGCCGTTCGAACGTTTGGCGAATCGCGGCGATGAATTCCTGCAATTTGCTGGGCGCCATGGAAAGCTGCATTTCGTCGCCCGTGCCCACCAAGGATTCAGCGAAGGATTGTTCCCATTCCGGTGACAGGGTGATGAGGTTGATTACTCCGTCGGGATTGGCGTTCGCGTCGCTAATCTGGCGGGCCAATCGGGTGCGGACATGTTCGGTAATGGCGTTGATATTGCGGGTCTGGGCGCAGGCCTCCGAGATGCCCTCCAGTATAGTCGGTAGATCGCGGATCGAGATGCGTTCCTCCAACAGGTTCTGCAGGGTCCGCTGAATGCCGCCCACGGTAATCTGCGTCGGCACGATATCAGCGATTAGTTTCTGATGGTCCTTGTCCAGATCGTCTAACAGCTTCTGTGTTTCCGCATAAGACAGCAGTTCCGCCATATTGTCCTTAATTACTTCCGTGAGATGCGTCGTGATCACGGTCGGCGCATCCACCACCGTATAGCCACGGAACATGGCCTCTTCCCGACCCTGGGAATCGATCCACATGGCGGGCAGGCCGAAGGTGGGCTCGGTCGTCGCCTCGCCAGAGATTGTAATGTCTTCGCCTCGAGGATCCATGACCAGGAGCATGTTGGGCCGTAAATCGCCATTGCCCGCGTCGATTTCCTTGACCCGGACGACATAGTTATTGGCGCCCAGTTGCATGTTATCTTGGATGCGTACGGCCGGCATGACAAAGCCCATTTCGATGGCCATTTGCCTGCGCAGAGCCTTGATCTGATCGGTCAGGCGTTGGCCTTCCTGGCCCTCGTTAATCAGTGAGAGGAGACCGTATCCCAGCTCAAGACGCAGGTAGTCGATCTTGAGAACTTGGGAAATCGGCTCTTCGGCGGGAGCGGCGTCTTCCGCTTCCTTTGCTTCGGCCTCTTCCATCTCCTCGACATGCTTCTTGTGTTCTTTGCGATGCATCACAAAGGCGACACCACCCAATCCGCCGGCCAAAATGATGAAGGGGACAGCTGGAATGCCGGGCAGAAGCGCCAGGGAAACCAGAAGGAAAGACACCATGCCCATGGACTTGGGTTTACGGCTCAGTTGGCCGAAAACGGCCTTCTCCATCGGACCCGAGACGCCACCCTTGGTGACCAGCATACCGGCCGCGGTAGAGACGATCAGCGCCGGGATCTGGGAGACCAAACCATCGCCAACGGTCAGCCGGGTAAAGGTGTCGAGGGCTGTACCGAACTCCATATCCCGCTGGACCACACCGATGATGATGCCACCGACAATATTAATGCCGGTGATCATCATGCCGGCGACGGCATCGCCACGGACAAATTTCGCGGCGCCGTCCATGGCGCCGAAGAAGGAGCTTTCGTCCTCCAATTCCTCGCGGCGGCGGCGGGCATCCGCCTCGTCGATCAGACCCGAAGAAAGGTCCGCATCGATTGCCATTTGTTTGCCGGGCATGGCGTCCAAAGTGAAGCGGGCCGCCACCTCGGCGATACGGGTGGAGCCCTTGGTGATTACGATAAAGTTCACGATCACCAGAATGGCAAAAACGATAATACCAATGACGAAGTTGCCGCCCATTATAAAGCCGCCGAAGGCTTCGATAACTTGGCCAGCGGCATCGGTCCCGGTGTGTCCATCCGCCAGGATCAGCCGGGTGGATGCCAGGTTGAGCGCCAGCCGAACCATAGTCGCAATCAACAGGACAGTCGGAAAGGAATTAAAGTCCAGCGGCCTATCCATGAAAATCACGGTCATCAGAATGAGAACCGCAAACATCATGGAAAAGGCGAGACTCATGTCCAACAGCCATTTGGGCATCGGCAGGATAAGAATAACCAGGATGGCGACGACCCCCAACGCCAGCATGATGTCGCCACGGGCGACAGCATTTTTCAGCCGCAGGAAGACGTCCGTGCCAATCGCGCCGATCGCTTCTTCGGTTGCCGAGGGCGGCGGTGCATCAAACATGGATGCTGTGCCCGCGGGCGGTTGTCCTGCGGGCGCGGTCGCTAGTTCGCCGCGGCCGGCTATTTCTACTTCAGGAGATGTTTCGGCCATACGTTCGTTGTTCGACCTCCACGCCGTCGTCACAGGGACGAATGTTCACCACCATCGCCGGGCACGGGCACGGCGACACCTTGTTCGTTGTATTGTTTTAATTTGTTCCGCAGGGTGCGGATCGAAATACCCAGGATTTTTGCCGCATGGGTTCTGTTGCCCAAGCAATGTTCCAGAGTGTCGATGATCAGGCCTTGTTCAACCTCAGCCACGGTTTTGCCGACCAAGTTGACGCCGGCTGTGGTTACGGAGGCGCCAGCCGGCGCGCCACCGTCCGCCGCACCGGCTTGAAGCTGCAACGTGTCGGACGTCACCACGCCGTCTGCAGCCATGAGAACGCCCCGATGCATGGTGTTTTCCAGTTCACGGACATTGCCTGGCCAAGGATAGGCCTGCATCTGCTGCATGGCCTCCGGCGAAATGGTGATGTCGCCGAGAGTGTTTTCCTCGGCGTACTTTTCCGCGAAATGCTGGGCCAGAAGGCTGATATCCTCGGGCCGGTCGGCGAGGCGCGGCATTTCGATCGTGATCACGTTCAGACGGAAATACAGGTCTTCCCGGAAGGCGCCATTGGCCACTTCCTCCGGCATATTTCGGTTGCTGGTCGCGATAATGCGGACATTGACCTTGATCGGGGTTTTGCCGCCGATCCGGTCGATCTCTTGTTCTTGAACGGCGCGCAGCAGTTTTGCCTGCAGACGAAGATCCATTTCAGAAATTTCATCTAGCAGCAAAGTGCCGCCGTTGGCTTCTTCGAACTTGCCGATCCGGCGGGATACGGCGCCGGTGAAGGCTCCCTTCTCATAGCCGAACAGTTCAGATTCAAGCAGGTTCTCGGGTATCGCCGCACAGTTGACCGCCACAAATGGCTTGTCGGCGCGGGGGCTGCGGCGATGGATATAGTGCGCCATGAGTTCCTTGCCGGTGCCGGATTCGCCAACCACCAGCACGCTGGCATTGCTTTTGGCGATCTGTTCGGCCGTTTTGAGAGCCTTCACCATCGCCGGGTCCTGATGGACGATGGTGTGGGTTTCCTCGGCTACCGCTTCTAATACGGCGGCGATCAGATCCGAATCCGGGGGCAGGGGGATGTATTCCTGCGCGCCTGCCTTAATGGCTTGGACCGCAGTTTTGCTGTCGTCGCCTACGCCGCAGGCAACCACAGGAACATCAATTCTCTCGCTCTGTAGGCTGGCGACCAGGGTGGCGATATCCATCCCTGAATCAATCATGATGACGTCCGCGCCTTGCCCCGCCCGCAATGCTCTTAACCCCGCCTCTATGTCATCCGACTGGGTTACTTTTGCACCGCGTGCAACGGCTATTTGGCTCGCCGCACCGATCTGCCCACCAAGAGCGCCGATAATCAGTAAGCGCATGTTGGTTATTATCTCCCCAAATTATTAATTATTCGAAAAAGCGGACGCGATCCGAGGGGGGTAAAATGCTGTTCAACAGCATTTCCAGACGCCGCGGATTTTCTTGGCGGCCGACCGATGCGACGCCGATGAGGTATATATTGTTGATGGTCTCTTCCATCACCGAGTTCCGCTCCAATTTCGCGGCCAGCGGCGTGAACACCAAATTGGCCAGCAGCGCGCCGTAAAACGTGGTTAAAAGGGCGACTGCCATCCGTGGGCCGATTGTTGTCGGATCATCCAATCCGCCCAGCATTTGAACCAACCCGATCAAAGTGCCGATCAGGACCATGGCCGGGGCGAACTCGGCCGCTCGGCGCAAGACGTTCACACTTTTCTGATGCCGGACGATCATCGCTTCAATATCTCGGCGAAGAAGCCGGTCCACCTCGGCGCCTGGAATGCCGTCCACGATCATGGCGATTCCCTTAAAAAGAAACGCCTCGCCGCGCATCTGGTCGATCACAGCCTGCAGGGAGAGGATGCCGTGCCGACGGGCAAGATAGGAAATCTGAAGAACGTGAAGGGCCGCTTCCCTGGGCTCCCGGCTGGAATGAAAGAGGGTCTTGGAAAGAACGCCGACGGTCTGCGCCATTTCACCAAAGGAGAAACACACTAGTGTCGCGGCAAAGGTGCCACCCAAAACGATGATGATCGCCGTCGTATTAATAAACGCGGTCGGCGATCCTTCCAAAGATATCGCAATGGCGATCAGCGCAAACGCGCCGAGGATGCCGACGACCGTGGCCAGATCGAATGTTTGGCGGGCCGGGGATATTCTGAGTTCTTCGTCGGCCATGGATACTACTCGGGCAAGCCTTAGGCCCGGTCTGTCTTGATGATTTCCGTCATCGTGATGCCCAGCCGGTCTTCCAATACAACGACCTCGCCACGGGCGACCAAACGGTTATTCACATAAATATCAATGGCTTCACCGACCTTGCGGTCCAGTTCCACGACGGCGCCTCGGCCCAGCTTCAGAAGTTGTTGTACCTCCATGGTGGACTTGCCCAGGACCGCAGCCACCTGAACAGGAATGTCATAGACGGCTTCCAGGTCCTGCGCGCTACGGGGGACATCGGGAATCTCATTCTCGGTCGCCGGAACATTGTCGCCGTCGCCATCGTCATCCCCTGCTGCTGCGGGTGCGGGAGCAGGGGCGGGCGCCGGTGCCGCATCCGCGCCGTCTTCTTCCAGCTCGTTCAGTTCAAAATCCTGGTCAGCCATCTCGGCCTCCTAACATCAAGCGTTCGTCGGCATTTCCGTTTCGCCGGACGGTGTATCCGGGTCTTCCCCGGCTGGTACACCGGCTTCAGTTGCGTCTGCTGGCGCCTGCACCTCGTCTGTGTCCGCTGTATCAGGCTGGTCGGGCGTCGTCGCCGCCTCAGCCGGTTCTGACAGCGAACCGAATTCTATCCTTTTATCAACAATCTCTGAAATTTCTTCTAACAGCTCGTTCGGGTCCCGTTTGGCGTAACCGCTTTGCCAGTCAACCCTCAGCTCGCCATTCTGCAGCTCGGAATCGCCCTTTACGGATAGCTTTCCGCGATAACCGCTTTGGCTCAATTGTGCTTCGATTCGCTCCTTAAGCGGTGCGGCATACTCTTCCTGCACCCTGACGGACAAGCGGGGTTCGTGCAGTAGATTCGACATGATCTCCTCCGCCGCATTGGCGACTTCATTAAAACCGCCTTGTTCATTGAGGACGGGGAACAGCTTTTTGCAAATCGCCAGCGCCAATGTCGCCGTTTCCTTGTGAAACTCTTCCAGATTGTCGGCCTGAACCTGATGAATGCCGGACACCTGTTCATTGAGCTGACCGACCACGCCGATCAATTGTTGCTCGATGGCGCCCATGGCTTCCTGACTGCCCACGGCCTTACCTTGGTTGAAGCCTTCCTGCCGGACGGCATCCAACTCTTCCTGGCTAAAGGTCGGTTCCGGGGGCTCTTCCGGTTCTTCCGGCTCGATGCCCTCTTCCTCGGCCTCCTCCCGGACGATTTCTTCCATCAATTTGACGTCGTCGAAATCGAAGTCGAACAGGAATTTCTCTAATTCTGCCATGCCGGTTGATTCGGGTCCCTAGAACACCAGTTCGTCTTCTTCGCCGCCGCCGGCGATGACGATCTCGCCGGAATCGGCTAGGGTCTTGGCGGCGTTGACGATCCCCGCCTGCGCCTCGTCCACTTCCTTGATCCGCACCGGGCCCATGGCCTCCATGTCTTCCTTCATCATCTTGGCCGCGCGCTCCGACATGTTCTTGAAGAACAGGTCCCGGATATCCTCCGAGCCGCCCTTCAAGGCCATCGCCAGCTGATCCTTCTCTACCTGGCGCAGCAACACCTGGATACCCGCCGGGTCTAGCCGCATCAAATCCTCGAACGTGAACATCAGACCCTTGATCCGTTCCGCAGATTCCTGGTTCCGCTCTTCCAACGCGCTCATAAACCGGTCCTCGGTCGACCGGTCCAACGAGTTGAAGATATCTGCCATCTGTTCGTGCGCGTCCTGACGCTGCGTCTGTGCCAGGTCGCTCATGAATTCAGACCGCAGCGTCTTCTCGACGCCGTCCAGAATGTCTTTCTGCACCGTCTCCATCCGCAACAGCCGCATGATCACTTCCATCGCGAAGTTATCCGGCAGCACCGCCAGAACCCGGGCCGCGTGATCCGACTTGATCTTCGACAGCACAACCGCAACCGTTTGCGGATATTCGTTCTTCAGATAATTGGCCAGGACCTGCTCGTTCACATTGCCCAGCTTGTCCCACATGGTCCGGCCGGCGGGACCACGGATTTCCTCCATGATCATGGCGACTTTGTCTTTGTCCATCGACTTCAACAGCAAGCGTTCGGTCGAATCGTACGTGCCCACCAACGAGCCCGTCGACGAAATCTGATCCGCAAACTCAATGAAAAGACGCTCGACAACCGAGGAATCAATCGTGCCAAGGTTCGCCATGCAGATCGACAGCTCCTTGATCTCGTCATCCGCCATCAGCTCAAAAAGCTTCGCCGAATGCTCCTGCTCCAAAGACAGCATGAAAATCGCCGCCTTGTCCGCTCCCGATAATCCTCGATATGAATCTATCTTACGCGCCATGGCGAGTTACCCGTTCCTGTGAATTAAGCCGCCAGCCTTGCCACTCGAAAAGGGGCAAGGCCAGCGGAAACCTTAGCCTTCTTGATACATCCAATTTCGAATAATCGAAAGAGCTTCCTCCGGATGCTTCTCGACGATCTCGCCGACCTTCCTCACCGAGGAGGCCTTCACCCGGCCCTCGACGCGGTCGATATCGATCAGTTCCTCGTATCCGGCTTCTTCTTCCGGCGCGGCTAGCACCGGCGCGCCGGCGGCGGCCTCTTCCAGCAAGTGCTGTTCGGCTGCGGCTGTGGCGGCCGGCAGGGCTTCCAGGAAGCGGGACATCAACGGGCGAACCACCAAGAGGATGACGAGGACCGCCAGGATCAAGAGGACAACCACCTCTGCAATGCGCAGCAGGTCGTTCTTTTGCAGGCCGAAGAACAGGTCCAGCGGCACGTCGACTTCCAGTTCCTGGTCGGAGAATCGCATATTAATAACTTCGACGATGTCGCCCCGGCCTTCATTAAATCCGACGGTGGACAGCACGAGCTTGCGGAGGTTTTCCAGCTCTTCCGGCGTACGGGCCCGGTATTCGGGATCGCCGTCGGCGTTTTCGACCATGCTGCCGTCGACCAATACGGCGACGGACATTTTCTTGATGATGCCGGATTCGCGGACGTGATTGGTGATCTTCTTGGAAATTTCG
>CAZSXT010000024.1:0-8583 GCA_964611435.1 uncultured Rhodospirillaceae bacterium
AAAACCGCCACCATTTCCTTCGGTCAGCCCATGCCCGAGGCCGAGATGATCCAGGCCCAGGACGATTCCATGAGCTGTGATCTGTTCATCGCCATCGGCTCGTCGTTGGTGGTGTATCCGGCGGCCGGCCTGCCGGTATTGGCCAAACAATCGGGGGCCAGGCTGGTGATCCTCACCCGCGATCCGACCGAATTGGACGAGATGGCGGACCTGACCCTGAATCTGGAGATCGGCCCGACGTTGAGCGCGGTGCTGGACTGAGGCCTGCCCGGCATTCGCGATACTGCCCAACGTCACAACCGTGAGCACATTACATACAACCGAGAGTAAAGTGCCAAAATGAAGTACATGGCACAAATGGGGCCTAAATCGGTCTTCTGGCGCCAAGCACTTATTTGGCACTTATTAAAGGCCAGGTTTTTCACTCCGTGAATAGTTGCGCTATTTTCTTGGATTCTATGCGGACCTTGGCCTACCAACTTATTCAGCAAAATCTCACCAGGAGGACAACCTATGCCGAGAATTGATCCGCTAGCCCCCGACGCGAATGATTTCGTCAAAGACCTGATCGCCAAGTCCACCGACAATATGGGCTTCCCAGCCAACAGCTTTCTGACCATGGCCCATTGGCCCGAATTGGCGCAGGCGTTTCTGCAACTGGCCCGGACGGTGAATTTCGGCTCTACGGAACTGCCCGTCGAGATCAAACGGCTGGTCAGTTACGTGGTCAGCAAATCCTCCGGCTGCCAGTACTGCACCGCGCACACGGGCTTTCAGGCGACCCGGTCCGGCGGCATTCCGGCCGAGAAAATGGAAGCCGCCTGGGAGTACGAGACCAGCCCGCTGTTTTCAGAAGCCGAACGAGCCGCGCTGCGTGTTGCGCAAAGCGCCGCTGCATCGCCCAATGCGGTGACCGATGAAGATTTTACCGAGCTCAAGAAGCACTTCACCGACCGGCAGATTGTTGAACTGGTGGGACAGATCGCGGTGTTCGGGTTCCTGAACCGCTGGAACGACACCATGGCGACCGAACTGGAAGCGGTGCCGGTTGAGTACGCCGAGGACCACCTGGCCCAAAGTGGCTGGGAAGTCGGCAAACACGCGGCGGAATAGAGACGGTCACAATAGCAGGCTGGCCAAACTTGGAGCGTTGAGGACTTACATGTCGGAAGAAATTCATCAGGGCGGATGCGCATGTGGCGCCGTAAGGTATGAGACCCGCGGCCAACCGTTTCCCGTAGGGATATGTCATTGCCGTTATTGCCAGACCAGAACCGGTTCCGCCTTCGGCGTTTCGGCTTTCTTCGATGACGACCAGATAACCATCACCCGAGGGGAGTTGAGGGAATACAGTTTCGACACAGAATCCGGCGGCGCCGTGACGAACCGGTTTTGCCCAAAATGCGGCACCACTTGTGCTTGAGGAGATCAGCATGCGCCCCAACCGGACATCTGTTGCGGCGGGGACGTTCGATCCGCCGACGTTTTGGTTTGAGATTACGCGGGAAATATTTTGTCGCTCGAAGGCGGCGTTCGTGTCGAACGACGTGGAGGAAAAACACGAGGATTTCCCCGGGCATTCTCAGGTCAATGAAGATCGGCCTGCGCTCACAGGCGGCAACAAACGCTAGCTCCTGTCCTCAGTCCCTGTCGGGTGTCGTCAGAGTATCCGGGTCTATTTGCCCGACGGCATCGATTACAGCGTCACAAATACGGCTTACCTCGTTCTCGCTGATGACAAGCGGCGGGGTGAGCACGACCGCGCTGCTTCGCATGCCTAAGAGGACGCCATGTTTTCGTCGGATATAGCGCGGCAAATCGTGGTTTAGCCCGGGAGACGCGGCGGCCAACGGCTGACGGCTATCCTTGTTCCTGACCAATTCAACGCCGATCATCAGTCCCCACCCCCGTATGTCGCCAACAAGTGGATGTGCCCCGAGGGACGCCAGCTCGTCTAGGAATTGTGCACCCCGCGCCGCACCGTTTTCCAGCAGGTTCTCTCGCTCGATAATGTCCATATGGACTAATGCCACCGCACACCCCGCGCTGTGACCGGCATAAGAATTACCGGGGCCCAAGCCATTCACGACATCAGCAAATCTGCTGTCCAGCAACAAGGCCGCGATAGGCATATAGCCGCTCGCGATGCCTTTCGCCAAAACGATCACATCCGGTTCCAGTCCATAGTCATTTGACGCAAACCACGACCCAGCACGGCCAAATCCGGTCACAACCTCATCTGCGACAAAAAGAATCCCGTGTTGTTTCAAAACGGCCGTCATTCTGGGCCAATAGTCGTCGGGGAGCGGCACCATGCCACCGGGGCCGATGACGAGTTCCCCAAACATGGCGGCAATAGTCTCCGCTCCGTATTGAGCAATCACAGCGCGCAACTCTTCGACACAGAAGTCCGTCATGTCGCGCCCGTCATAGAGTTCGGTATGGTAGGGGCGCGGCATGGTCAGTTGAATGACTTCCGAGGACGCATCGCGGCCGCCGGCGTGGCCGCCCGCCAACTCGACGCCCCCACAGGCGCCGCCGTGGTAAGCGCCCTGATGGGTCAAAACGATACGCCGATCGGGATTACCCTTTTGAGCGTGATACAGGCGGACAAGCTGCAGGGCGTGGTCATCGGCCTCCCCGCCGCTGCTCATATATCGAACACGGCCGATATTACCGGGCGCTTTTTCGATAAGTCTCTCAGCAAATTCAGTGGCCGGACGGCTGGAATAGTCGAAGCCTATTGAAAAGTGAGCAAGACGCTCCATCTGTTGCGCGGCGGCATCCGCGAGCTCGGTTCGGCCATAGCCAACCAAATTGAGCCAGGCGCCTCCCTGAGCGTCTAAATACTCCCGGCCATCAACGTCCCAAACTTTGGCACCCTTGCCATGACTCAACACCAAAGTGTTGTCACCGCCACCACCACCCGGATGCTGCACGGCGTTGCGGTCTCGCTCGATCCACTATTCTCCGGTGTCGAAATTATTCTCTGTCATTGATGATAAAACTGACTGGTCCGCCAACGCCCTAAAAAGGCTTTCCATGGCCGCCGAAAGTGACCCGGGTCAGTTCTCTGTATTCGGGGAAGAAATCATCGACGGCGGCATGCTGCGTTGCCGTGTTGTCCCAAACCGCCAGCGTTCCCACTTCCCAATTATGCCGGTATTGAAACTCCGGTCGTGCCGGCAGCGAGAACAGATAGTCCAAAATGCCTTCACTTTCATGACGCGGGAGACTGACGATATGGCTGGTAAACGTCGGATTGACGTTGAGGACTTTCTTCCCTGTTCGCGGGTGCGTTCTGATCAGCGGCTGTTCAAGGGGCGGGTTTTCTCTTTTCCGCTTTAGGAAATAATCTTCGCCCCGCGCCAACATTCCCTGGCGGCCGGCCAGTATCATATCCCAACTATGAACCACCGTGAGACCGTCCAAATACGTTTTCATCCGCTCTGACAATGACTCATAGGCTGCAATCATGCTGGCCCATTGGGTGTTGCCTTTACCATTTCCCGGGAGCTTCCGGGAATAGAGGCTTGTGCCACCCGGCGGTTCCTCGGCCCAGGTCAGATCAGCGTGCCATTTGGAGGTGCCTATGGGCGGTGTGTTTTCGTCATTGATCAAGATTTCCAGTTCTGGATCGTCATCCAAATGGTCAAAAAACGTATCTGATGGCAGCAAGGGCCCAAAAATTTTGGTCGCGTCTTTCTGTTGTGCCGGGGTCAGGCTTTGGTCAGGGAAAAAGATGACCTGATGTTCATCGAGCGCCTGACAGAGGACATCTTTTTCCGTCGGTGAAATATCCATCGTTAAATCGACATTGTGAATGACCGCGCCCAGATTGGCGCCAACTCGCTCGACTTCAATTTTTGAGTTTTTCATATTTAACTCCGTCTTCCCCAAGAGCTGACCGGCATTAGCGTGCTCGAAGCGGTCGCCTCTCGACGAAACCTTACTGTAGATACCCGCCTTGATCGCCAAGCTTGGCCAGAGACTGCACCGAGCCGCCAGCCTGGTGCAGGATCATTTTCCACTCCCCCTCTTCACGAACAAAAACATTGGTCGCCACAAGGGTCATATCTGGAAATACCTCCGAACAGATGACCACGGCCAAATCATCGTAGATGGAGGCCGTGGCTTCATGCACGGTCATGTTGGGCGGCGCATTATTGAGCAGGATTGCCTTCCAACTCTCCATCACTGCTTCGCGGCCGACCAGATTGTGCCAGCCGGGATGGATGCAGTTCACCGGTACGCCTGTCGCCCAGAGCTCGTCCATGAGATCAAAATCACAGGTGAGCATCGCCGAATAGAAGGCGTCGTTGGCGGCAATCGCGGATTCTGTTTCCGGCATCAATCGCAGATTCCCTGATCACAAAGGTATGCAGGCCGGATTGTGGAATGTAATTCGGGGAAGTCCAGACCTAATTGGCCGGACGATACGTTGGAAGGCCGGCTAGACGACGGTTTCCTTGACCTTACGGGTGCGCTGGCGCTCCCACATATCGGCTAGATCATCGACGATTTCCTCGTCACGCTCTTCTTCGGTTTCCCAATCGATGACCGGAACCGGTTTTGGCCGCAGCGCCGCCAGCATATCCTCGGCACGGGACATATTCCGTTCCGCCACCTTGGCCTGGCGCGCCCAACCATAGGCCTGATAAATGGAGAGCGCCTTGCCGAACGCCTCCGCCGCGCCTTCCAGATGACGAGGCTCTTTACTCATTTTACCCAGAAGGAATTGGGCTGACCCAAGATTGTTTTGGGTCGCTGCCCAGGGCAGCGGCGTCTCTTCGCGATTGCGGATGACCAGGGCCTCCAGACAGGCCTGCACCGCGCGATCAATTAGTTCCGGGCTACGCGCCACATCACCCCAGACCTGCAGCACCTGACCTTGCGCGTTTTTGATCTCCGCCCATTTAAGCGGCGCGTCGGATTGATTAAACACCTGCAAAGCCGCCTGATAATAGCCGAAGGCTTCCTTGAGCTGGTCCGTGTCGCCGCTGGCGCCGTCGAGCCGGTAATGAACGCTGCCGAGGCGGAATTGCAGGTGTCCCCATTCGCGGGGGAACCTGTCCCGGGTATAGTACGCGGCAGCCGACAGATAGCATTGACGGGCCTGATCCAACATCTCCATATCGGCTGTCTTTTCGCCGGTTAACTGTCGCACCCGACCCAAGTGATACTGAGCGTTGGCCCACTCCATGGGCACATCATTTTCGTTAAAGTATCCCAAGGCCGCCTCGTAAGCGTCGCCGGCGGCGCGATACCAGCTGGTTTCACTGCTTTGCTGACCGGCGGCGGCTATCAGGTTGCCGTAACACATCTGAATGGACGCCTGATCGGAGATGGTTAGCTCCATGGGCGGCTGGGCAGCCGCATCCCGAGCGCCCTCCGCAACCTGCGCCAGGATGGGCCGGATTCGCATGGCATGCGCTTCGCTCCGGGGTGTCACCGCCGCAATGGAGACCGCCACCAACAAACTTTCCAAGTCGGTGGTAAAGTCCGTCGGCAATGACAGACTGTCGGTGATCAGAAATCGGCCGGGCAGATCAACCGCCGATGAACGGGAAATAAATCGCAGCCTGATCACGTTGGAGATCGCATTGACCTCGCCCCAGAACAACAGATCGGCCTTCTCCTTGCGCAGAATCTTCCGGCCTTCCGCATAGGCCTCTTCCAGCACATTGGCCAGGGGCTCGGCCAGATCAACCGGCAAGGGGTCGGACAGAATTTTGACACCGATCTCGTTGTCCCGCATGAGCGCACCCGCGACAATCGCCAGCTGAGCATTGTTTTCATCGCCGGCAAATGGGGCGATCCGGAATTCAAGAGCAGTTTTCGCTGGGTTGCGACGCGACACCAAGGCGCCGATCATGCTCCACAGAGAGGGTTTCTTTTGGACGTTGGCCAGCACCTCGCGGGACTGGGCGCTGGTGAGCATAGCGTTGGTCCGGCGGAGCCGTTCCGACAGGGTGCCGATCACCTGCATGGCTACGTCAGGATCGCTCTGCAGGTAAGAGACAAAGCCCTTCCGATCGACCACTTCGACAACTGTGTCACCAACCGCGCGGGCGGTGGCGCTCCGGACGGATATGTCGATCACGCCCATCTCTCCGAACACTTCACCGGGTCCCAGGAGCGCCAGGCGCACCGACCCGTTGGCCGTGCTCTTGATCAGCTCGACCCGGCCCGAGGCGACCACAAATGCGGTTACACTACGGTCGCCTTCCCGAAAGATCACCTCGCCATCCCGGTAGAGCGCCTCTTCCACCCCCTCGATCAAGCGGGGTGTCTTGCTGGCTTCCTTGCGGCGTTTCGCAGCGCTGCTCAATGTTTCCAATCCGTCCTATCGACAAGGGCAAACATAAGAGTTCCAAGTCTGTCATCGTCACAGAGACTCGTTGCCATCCGGTAAACGGAACCGATAATCGGGACATGACCTCATGGATCACGGACCCCTCGGATATTCCGCCCGGCGCCGGCGCGTATGGGCTCGGCATCCGGCTCCAGGCCTCTGTCGACCTCAAACCTATGCAATTCCGGGGCCAAAAGCTAACGCCGGGGCTGTATTTGTATGCGGGCAGCGCAAACGGGCCGGGAGGCTTGAAATCCAGGGTCTCCCGGCATCTTCGAACGGACAAGAAACATCACTGGCACGTGGATCAATTGACCGGGTCCGGACAGGTCATTTTTGCCGCCCTGATCCCCGGCGGGACCGAATGTGACCTGGTGGACCTGGCGCTGAAATTAGGCGCGGAAACGCCAGTTCCGGGCTTCGGCAGCAGTGATTGCCGGCGCTGTCAGGCGCATTTATTGCGGCTGGAGGAACGGTTCGAGGTGGAGAGGCTGGGCGCGGCGGTGGTACTTAAGGTGTAACCCCCATCCTAAGCCGCGTCGTGCCCGACCCGCCCAATTCATTGGACGGCTGTCGGGTATCCATGGATAGAGATTGAATGGTCCCCCGACAGTCGCTTCGCGAGTCGGGAGCGACGCACAAAGGAGGGAACGAGTCCCCCTAATACGGCTTATACGACTTTTCTTCGATGATCTCCGAACCCAGAAGCACATTGATCTCCCGCTTAAGGCGCGCGCGTTCGTCATTGGTTTGATAAACCGCGCGGGCCAGGCCGATGAAGGTCTCGCCGAAATCCCCGGCCGCCTCGCAATCGCGGATATCATCCTCGATCACCCAAAGCTTTTCGTTTACATTTTTTAACTTGGCCGCCAACTCATCAAGCCCGCCCGAGGCGGTCAACTTCGTATCACGGGTGGCGGACAAAATCTCCAACTCCCGGCGCACATTTTCCAGCTTGGCCGGATCGTCCATGCGCTCGGATTTAATCTCCAGAATGGTGATCTTGTCGATCAATTCGCCGGGCGCGATCTCGACCTTGAGTGATTTTACGGACATTCAGCCCCCTTCGTTGGCGGTTTGTGGAGCGGCGAAGCCTTCGGGCACGCCGTCGATATGAATGGACCGGGTCGGGAAGGCAATGCTGGAGCCCGCCTCTTCGATGATCTTCATGAAGGCCAGCATATGTTCCTCGACGATGCTCCGCCATTCAGCCCAGTGGGTTGTCTTGGTGAAGTAGTAGACATTTATGTCTACAGACGAGTCATTGAAATTCACCAGATGCACCATCTCGGTCTGGGTGTGATCCACCCGGTCATCACCGGCGATAAAAGCCCGCATATTGGTCAGGATGGTTTCGAACTGGGCCGCTGTGGTGCTGTAGGTCACCCCGATATCCATCTTGATCCGCCGATGCGACATGCGCGACCAGTTGATAATGGGCTCGGCCGCAATCTTGCCGTTGGGCACGCTCTGGATAGCCTTGGAAAACTTACGCACCCGAACGGTGGAGAGGGTCACTTCCTCCACCACGCCATGACCGATGGAGGGTGTTTCGATCCAGTCACCGACCCGGAACGCCTGATCAACGATCAGCAGCTTAATCCCGCCGAAAAGGTTGGCGACACTGTCCTTGGCGGCAAAGGCGAAGGGCAGAGACAAAACGCCGATGCCGGCAAAATACGGCCAGGGATTGATCCCCCATTGGGCGAGGACAGCGACGATGCCGGAGCCCACCAAAAAAACCTTGAGCGCCTTCAGAAGGTAATCCTTCACCTCGCTGGCGACCTCGCCCGCGAGTTTCTCCAGGAATTTGTCAAAAAATCCGGAAATGGGATCGACCAGCCGGTAACCGGTCCAAAAAATGGTAAATGCGATTAGGGAAAAGAGAATTTTTTCCAGCACATCCTCGGCCGCCGGGGCAAAGGGAATCCATTGCACCACCAATGACAGGCCGAGGATTAAGAAAAGGAACATCAGCGGCTGTTCCAGCGCTTCCACCACTTGATCATCCACCGTGGTTTCCGTCTTCGCCACAAGGGCGCGCAAACGTGACAGAACCACACGGGCGAAAAACCGCCGGAGCAAGATAAACACCAGCAGCACGATGGCCGCGACTCCGAGCTGGCTTATCTCCACTCCGAAAAAAGAGCTGTCGAGAACGGTTTTGAATTGTTCGATGAGGTCTTCCATGGGGCCCATTACTTCGCTAAACGCGCCGGGGAATGCAA
>CAZSXT010000024.1:8683-58970 GCA_964611435.1 uncultured Rhodospirillaceae bacterium
ATCACGCGGCGCGCGGTGTCATAGCCGAAACCCGCGCGGGCCAGGGACGCCAGGTCTTTTTCCTTGGCCTCGTTCCGGTCGCCACGGGTGCGGTAAGGGCCCAACCGCCGCCGACGGGCCAGCGCAATTGCCGCCGTCAGTTCGGTCTCCCCTACTTCCTCGGCCAATGTCTCCAGCGCTTGATCGATAACGTCGCCCGGCACCCCTTTCTCCCGGAGCTTCATGCGGATGCCCCGCATCGAGGCGCCCCGGCGGTGCAGGGACAGAACCCGGGTTTCGGCGTAGCGGCTGTCGTTCAAAAATCCTTGCGCGGTTAGCTTCTCGATAATCTCGGTGATGACTTCGCGGCCTTCCGCCGGATCGGTGTCATGATAGCGGGCGGAGCGGTCTACCCGGCGGGACAGCACTCGCCGCAAATTCTCCGACGAAGAGGAAAACCGCTTCAGATAATAAAGCGCCGCATTCTCCAGAGACTTCCGCGTCGCCTTGCGCGGGACTTTCTTCTTTCGCGGCGTTTTGCTGTTGGCGGCCTCGTCGTTCACGCGTGATCCTTTAATCCTGTGCCGAAAACATTGTGGCGGTGCAGCGTGCAGGATATATCAGGCGGATCCGAACGCAACGAAAGAACCCCTGCCCGCCTATGGCCGATCTGCCGCAAAATCCGAAATACATCCTGCAAGGCAACGTCAACTGGACCGGCGTCTGGACCCTGTACGCCAAGGAGGTGCGCCGCTATCTGAAAATCCTCGGCCAGACCATCATCGCGCCGGTGGTCACAACATTCCTGTTTTTGACCGTGTTCACCGTGGCCTTCGGCGCCGACCGGGTGGTCAACGGCCTGCCCTACATCGTATTTCTGACCCCCGGCCTGATTATGATGTCGATCCTGCAGAACGCGTTCGCCAACGCGTCCACCTCGATCATCCAGCAGAAGCTCAATCAGAACATCGTCGATACATTGATGCCGCCGTTGACCTCTCTGGAACTCACCCTCGCCTTCATCATGGGTGGAGTGACCCGGGGGCTTATGGTCGCCATCGGCGTCAGCGCGGCGCTGGCGTTCTTCAGTCCCTTCGACATCCACAATATCGGGTTCGTTTTGTTTCACGGGGTCGGCGCGGCTTTGTTAATGGCGTCGGCCGGCGTCATGACCGGGGTCTGGGCGGAAAAGTTCGATCATGTCTCCACCATCACCAACTTCGTGATTTTGCCCCTGTCCTTCCTGTCCGGCACCTTTTTCACGGTGCAGCGGTTTCCGGAAATCCTACTGACCATCACCCAGTTCAATCCCTTCTTCTACATGATCGACGGCTTTCGCTACGGCTTCACAGGCCAGTCGGACGGCAACGTGATGATTGGCTTGGCCGTGGTGGCGCTCGCCAATCTGTGCACGATTACGGGCTGCTACGCCATGTTCCGCACCGGTTACAAGCTGAGGAACTAGGTGATGAGCGAACTCTCCACACCCGCCACCCCCGAAACCCGGCCCCGCCGCGGTTTATGGAACATGCTGGGCCTATGGGCGCTGTACAAGCGCGAAGTCATGCGGTTCTTTAAAATGTATATGCAGACCTTCGTTGCGCCTGCGGTGACGGCGCTTTTATTCCTGGCGATTTTTCAACTCGCCTTCGAGGGCGAGGGACGGTCCATGGGTGATGTGCCCTTTGCTGAGTTCTTGGTGCCCGGCCTAACCATCATGGCGGTCATGACCAGTTGCTTCGCCAATGCGTCTTTCACCCTGATGTTCGAGAAGATTGTACAGACCATCGTCGATACCCTAATGCCGCCCCTGACCGCCGGGGAGATGACCATCGGCTACATCCTCTCGTCCATCACCCGTGGGGTACTGGTGGGCGCGGTGCTGGCGGCCGCCATGAGCGTGTTTGTCGATGTCAGCATCCACCATTGGGGCTATGTGTTTTTCCACGTGGCCATGGCGGCTTGGATGATGTCGTGCTTTGGGCTTATGACGGCGCTTTGGGCCGACAAAGTGGATCACGTTGCCTCGGTCAACAACTTCGTGATCCTGCCCCTCACCTTCCTGTCCGGAACTTTCTATTCGATCCAGCATTTGCCTGTCTCCGTACAGCAGATCGCCCAGTTTAACCCGTTTTTCTACATTATTGATGGCTTCCGTTACGGCTTCATCGGCGAAGCGGACAGCAACCTGACAGCTGGGATTGTCTTTCTGTTATTGCTAAACGGCGCCGCCACAGCGTTCTGCCGACATCTGTTTCAAACAGGATATAATTTGAAGTCCTAACGCATCGAATACCAAATTATATTGACATAACAGTGTCTTAAAGGGATACTCCCCCGCTTTCCGGGACGGCGCGTTTGCCGTCCTAATTATTTTCAGGCCCGGCGAACTTGCGCCGGATTGGGAGAGCAATCAATGTCAGCGGTCATGCCGACCTATGGAGCGCCGCAGCTCGCTTTCGAGCGGGGCGAAGGCGTATACCTGTACAGCACAGAGGGTAAGAAGTATCTGGATTTCTGCACCGGCATCGCGGTGACCGGCCTGGGCCACGCCCATCCCCACCTGGTGGAGGCGTTGACCGAGCAGGCGAAGAAAGTCTGGCACTTCTCCAACCTTTATCAAATCCCGGGTCAGGAAAAGATGGCCCAGCGCCTGGTGGACAACACCTTCGCCTCGTCGGTGTTTTTCTGTAATTCGGGCGCCGAGGCCGTGGAATGCGGCCTAAAGATCGTGCGCCGCTATCACGACGAGACCGGCAATCCCGACCGCTACCGGGTGATTACGTGCTCCAACAGTTTCCATGGCCGGACCCTGGCGACCATCTCGGCAGCCAAGCAGGAAAAACACATGGCCGGCTTTGCGCCGATGCTGGAGGGTTTTGACCAAGTACCCTACGGCAACCTAAATGAAATGCGGGCCGCCATCACGGAAGAAACCGCCGCCATCCTGGTAGAACCGGTGCAGGGTGAAGGCGGCATCTATGAAGGCGATCCGGATTATTTGAAACGACTGCGGGAGACCGCCGACGAGTTCGGCATCCTGTTGTTTTTCGACGAAGTTCAAACCGGCATGGGCCGGACCGGTAAACTTTTCGCCTATGAATGGGCCGGGATTGAGCCCGACGTTCTGGCCGCCGCCAAAGGATTGGGCGGCGGCTTCCCCGTTGGCGCCTGTCTTGCCAACGAAAAAGCAACATCCGCCATGGCGGCCGGCACCCACGGCTCCACCTTCGGCGGAAACCCACTGGCCATGTCCGCCGCCAATGCCGTTCTTGATATTCTTTTGCAAGACGGATTCCTGGATCACGTCCAGGCCATGTCGGCACACCTGGAGAAAGGCCTCAAGGCCGCTGTCGCCGCCAATCCGGACAAGCTGAAAGAAGTCCGGGGAAAAGGCCTGTTGATGGGTGTCGAATGCAAAGTGACCAACATGGATCTGGTCAAGAAGATGGAGGAAAAAGGCGTACTGATCGTGCCCGCCGGCAACAACGTTGTCCGCTTCATCCCACCCCTGATCGTTGAGACAACTCATATTGATGACGCGTTGGCTATTTTTAATGAGGCCTGTGCGGAACTGGACGCCTAGGAGACGATGATGGACGCGCTCAGGCATTTTCTTGATATCGACAAGCTGGATCCAGAGACCCTCCGGGGCATTTTGGATCACGCCGCCCGCTTCAAAAGCGGTGACGAGAACGGCAAGCCGCTCGCCGGTAGAACCCTGGTGCTAATTTTCGAGAAACCCTCTACCCGCACCCGGGTATCCTTCGAAGTGGGCATGGTTCAACTTGGCGGCCACGTGGTCGTCCTAAGCGAAAATGATTCCCAGCTTGGCCGGGGGGAGACAGTAGCCGACACAGCCCGGGTTCTGTCCCGCTACGCCGATGCGCTGATGCTGCGCACCGACGCCCATCAGAAGTTGCTGGACCTGGCCGACTTTGCCACGGTGCCGGTCATCAACGGACTCACCGATGATTCCCATCCGTGCCAGATCATGGCCGATATCCTGACTTACGAGGAACACCGGGGCGACATCGAAGGCAAAACCGTGGCCTGGGTCGGCGACGGCAACAATGTGGCCGCGTCCTGGCTGCATGCCGCAGTGAAATTCAATTTCGAATTCCGGATCGCCACCCCGCCTGAATTAAAGCTCAACCAATCCCGGATCGGCTGGGCGGAAAAAGAAGGTGGTAACGTGAAGGTGCACAATGACGCCGCTGAAGCCGTCGATGGCGCCGATTGCGTGATAACAGACACTTGGGTCTCCATGGGCGACGACGCAGAGCGGGAACGCCGGCTGGAATTGTTGCGGCCCTATCAGGTGAACGCCAAACTGATGGCCCGTGCCAAGCGCGATGCCGTCTTTATGCATTGTCTGCCGGCCCATCGAGGCGAAGAAGTTACCGACGACGTTCTCGATGGCCCGCAATCCGTCATTTGGGACGAGGCGGAAAACAGGCTGCATGCGCAAAAGGGCGTTCTGGCCTGGTGCATGAATCGCTAGTCGCCTGACCGGTCCGGCGAGAATGTCTTCCCCTTCCGGTTCCGATACGGTCCTGCCATTTCGCATTAAAGGCGCCAACGTGCGCGGCCGTCTGGCCAGGCTTGGCCCCTCCTACAAGGCGATCCTTGATCCTCATAATTATCCGGCGCCGGTGGCTGCCCTGCTGGGTGAGACCCTCGCCCTGTCCGCGGCGCTGGCGACCACGGTCAAGCTGGAGAACGGCGTGTTCATCCTGCAAACACAAGGTGATGGCCCAATTCCGATGATGATTACCGATTTTTCCAGCAACGGGGACGTTCGAGGGTATGCCCGCTATGACAGTGACGCCTTCGCCGGGAATATCGTACCTGCCGGCGAATCAGTTCCCCATCTACTAGGCAAGGGGCACATGGCGTTCACCGTCGATCAGGGAAGGGATGACCGCTATCAGGGCATCGTCGAACTTGAAGGAGCCAGCATCGCCGATTGCGCCCAATCATATTTCCGCCAATCGGAACAATTGGACACGGTCATCATGGTGGCCGCCGATCCGATCGACGGTGATTTCCCGCCAAGAGCCGCCGTCTTGATGGTGCAACGCATGCCCGGCGAAGACCGGATCATCATGACCCAGGAAGAAGAGGAAGAGCATTGGCGCAATGCGGTCATCCTCATGAGTTCCCTCACTCGGGAGGAACTACTGGATCCGCGCATCAGCGATCATCAGATTCTCTATCGTCTGTTCCATGAGAAGGGTGTGCGCTTATACGAGACCAAAGACGTGCGCGCCCAATGCCGTTGCTCCCGGGACAAGGTGGCTACCACTCTGGCCGCCTTCTCAGCGGACGATCTTTCCGATATGAAAACCGATGACGGACTGATCGTCGCGACCTGTGAGTTCTGCCGCGCCGACTATGTTTTTGATGATGACAGCCTGGCTGAAATTCGCGCCACTTAAGACCTAAACCTGCTAGAGCCAACTTGAACCGCACACCGGCCCATGCCACCATGCGCCCATGATTCGCACTCACATCACAGCTCTCATGCTGATTGCCGCCGTGGCCCTGGCGGGCTGCGAGACGCCGGCCGAACCCGAACAGCCTCAACTGACCTTTCAACATCTGCCCAATATCATGCTGCGGGTGAGCGATATTCAGATCGCCAACAGCTCTACCCAAAGCGTACAAACACCTCATGTGGCACACCGATTTCCGGTGCCGCCCGTCCAAGCCCTGACTCGCTGGGCCGAAGACCGGCTGCAAAGTGCTGGGGGGTCCGGCAGGGCTAAGTTCTCAATCCTGAAAGCCGATGTTGTCGAAACCAAATTAAAGACCGATGAGAATCTCACCGGGCTGTTCAAGAAAGAAATTTCAGAGAAATACGAGGCCACCGCCGAAGCAAGCTTGGAGGTGTTCGACGTCCAAGGAATTCGCCGCGCTATCGTCATCGCCGGTTCCGACTGGACCCGGACTGTCCGGGAAGATGCGACCTTGGCGGAACGCAAACAAATCTGGTTCGAGATAGTCGAAAAACTGATGGAGCGGTTTAACACCGAGATGGAGAAAAGCATCCGGACACATATGTCCGCGCATTTGCGTTAGTCTGGTTTAGACCAGCGTTGCTTCGCCGCTTTCGTTATCCAAAATAAGAAACGCATCGAAATAACTGATCTCTGGAAGTTTACCGGTGCGTTCCTTCACCGCTGCTTTCCATTCGTCATTGTGCGCCGCTTCGGCGGCCTCCCGGCTGCGCCAGAGATAAAAACCGCTTAGCCATTCGCCGTCATCGCTCCACATGAAATGCTTGCGGACCAACTGCTCCTCGGCCTGCCACTTGGGAACAACTGTCCAGGCATCTTCGACAATCTTATCCCGGTCCCACCCCTTGGGTGCCGGATACTTAACCAGTTCTCCGATCATAATTTCTTTCCCCATTCGTGTGCTGCCGGAGGTTAATACGCCGCCCACACCGGATCAAAAGATATTTGGGGTTCCACCCCCGCCACCCATTTTGCGTCATCCACGACCTGCACTCAAATTTAGTCATGCGCGGACCAGACGTCAGCCCGTGATCCGCGTACCCACCTAAACTTCACAATGGGTCCACGGGTCACCGCTGCGCGGGCCTGTGGATGACGAATGAAAATAAATATCCGCGGATGGATCCCCGACGGTCGCTTCGCGAGCCGGGGGCGACGCTGTTTGGGAACGTGGGTATGCGGATCACGCCGCAGCCTTCGCCCGCGCCGGTCCGCGCATGACTATATTTAATTACCCGGCCGCCCAGTGGGCGATCTTGCGGACAAAGTCCGTGCACTCCTGTAACTGGCTGACCGTCAGAAATTCATCCGGCTGATGCGCCTGATCGACACTGCCGGGCCCGCAGATCACCGACGGAACGCCGGATTCTTGGAACAGCCCGGCCTCAGTCGCGAAGGCGACGACACCGGCATCGTTCTGTCCGGTAAGCTGGCGAACTAGGGCCTCCGCCGGGTTATCGTCGCTGGCCATCAACGGCGGCGCCGAAATTTGTTTCTCGGTAACAATATTCGCCTCCGGCGCGATCGCCTGCATGGCGGGAATGAGTTTCTCCTCGCAATGTGCGACTAAGGCTGACATGGCCGCCTCGGCATCGTCGGGCGTGAGACTGCGGCAATCCCAGACGAAGGAACATTCGCCGGCGATGATATTGAGCGCCGTGCCGCCCTCGATAGTACCGACGCAAATGGTGGCATGGGGCGGCATGAACCGGTCATCAGTGTGACCCTCGTCGGCGAACCGGGCCGCTTGGCTTTCCAGAAAAGTGATGCACCTGGCCGCCACCTGGATGGCGTTGACCCCGGCGTGGGTCTGGGATGAATGAGCCGGCTTGCCGGTCACCGTGGTTCGAAAAATGGCGACGCCCTTGTTGGCGTTGATCAGCTTCATCCCCGTCGGCTCGCCAATGATAGCGGCCTGTGGCAGCGGGATATCGCGGACCATCCGGGCAATCAGTGCCGGCGCGCCCAGGCAGCCCACTTCTTCGTCATAACTGAAGACTAGATGGAGGGGGCGTTTCAGGTCCAGCGCCGTCATCTCCGGCACAAGGGCTAGGCAGACGGCCAGGAATCCCTTCATGTCGCATGTCCCCCGGCCGAATAATTTGCCGTCCCGCTCCACCATATCGAACGGATCGTGTTTCCACGCTTGGCCTTCGACCGGCACCACATCGGTGTGGCCCGACAAGACGATACCGCCGGCTTTCATCGGGCCGATGGTGGCGATGATATCCGCCTTGGCGCCGTCATCATTGGGTGCGACATTGGTCGCGATTCCGTGCCCGGCGAGATAGTCCGCCATGAAATCGATCATCGGCTTATTTGTATGGGCGGAGACCGTGTCAAAGGATATCAGCCGGGCCAGCATCTCGCGGGGTGTGTACGACTTGCCCATCCCCGCCTCTCCTTCTAGGCCCGCCAAAACGCGCGGGTAAACAGCACCATCACCGTAAACAGTTCCAGCCGGCCCAGTAGCATCCCGCCGGCCAATAACCATTTGGCGGCGGCCGGCAGGCTCTCATACGTGCCTTCAGGGCCAATCACCGGGCCCAGACCGGGGCCCACATTGGCGATGGCCGACGCCGCACCGGAAATACTGGTCAGAAAGTCGAGCCCGAGGAGCGACAGACCAACGGCCAAAAGAGCGAAGGTCATGCCGAACACAAAAAAGAAGCTGAGCACCGAATTGATAACGTCGTCGGAAATCGGGCGGCGGTTGTAATAGGGAATGAACACGCCATGGGGCTGGGCAAGGTTCTGGAACTGGGTCCGGGCCGCCGCGTACAGGACCTGGAACCGAAAAATCTTGATCCCACAGGTGGTGGACCCAGCGCAACCGCCTATAAACATGATGAAAAAGAACACCGGCACGGCAAAGCTGCCCCAGGTGTCGAACCCGGCCGTCGCGTATCCGGTGCCGGTAATAATCGACATGACATTGAAGGACGCATAGCGAAGCGCCCGTAGAGGGTTTTCGCCGTTGTTAAGCCAGAGCCATCCCGCCACCAAGGCGACGATGACAATCAGCGCCGTAACAAACCATTGCACCTGGGTGTCTTTCATCAAGGCCGTCAGATTGCCTTGAACCATGGACAGATACAGCAGGAACGGCAAACTGCCGACGAACATGCCGACGGTCACAATCAGATCAATGCTGGCGCTGTCAAAATGCCCAATGGAGCTGTCATATGTCGAAAAACCGCCGGTAGCGATCGTCGTCATCGCATGAGCCACAGCGTCGAAGCCGCTCATTCCGGCTAAATAGAGCGCCCCTGTACAGATGATCGTCAGCACCAGATAGATGATCCCGATGGTCGCAGCCACCTGCGCCGCCCGGGGCATCGCCTTTTCCGACGGGTCAGAGGATTCCATGCGGAACAACTGCATACCACCGACCCGCAACACCGGCAGAATGGCCAAAGCCATGACGATGATGCCGATGCCGCCCAGCCATTGCAAAAGCGCCCGCCACAACAGAATGCCGGGCGGTGCATCTTCCAGATTGCTAAGCACCGTAGCGCCGGTTGTGGTGATGCCCGACATCGCCTCAAAAAAGGCGTCTGTGATGCTCATGTCCAAAACCGAAAAGGCGAACGGCAGCGCGGCAAATATAGTCAGCACCAGCCAAGACAAGGTGGTCATGATAAAGGCCTGGCGTACGGACAAGCGCGCCTTGCCGGAACGGCTGGTCAAGGCAAGGGAGACCCCAATGAACAGCGTCACCCCGCTGGAGACGGCAAATACCTGCCAATCGTGATTACCGGCGACCAGATCAACCAAGGCGGGAACGATCATGACGACCGCCAAGGTCGCCAGCAGATAGCCGAGAATCAGAAAAATAGGTCGGAAATCAATCATGGTCTGTAACCATGCCCGGACGCGTTAACGCCCGGGTCCTCCCAAGTATCGGGCTTAAGCCCCGCTGCCCGGACTGGCGATCATCGACAGAAATTCCCGCCGGGTGGTCGCATCGTCACGGAACGCGCCCAGCATCCGGCTGGTGACCATATTGACCCCCGGCTTGTCGATGCCGCGGGTCGTCATGCATTCATGGGCCGCCTCGATCACCACGGCGACGCCCTCGGGCTGCATAACTTCATTCAGCGTGTTAGCGATCTGCGCCGTCATCTTTTCCTGAATCTGCAGCCGTTTGCCATAGACCTCAACCAAGCGCGCCAGCTTGCTGATCCCAACCACCTTATTCTTCGGTATATAGGCCAGGTGAGCCTTGCCGATGATTGGTGCAATATGGTGTTCGCAATGAGACGCGAAGGGAATATCCTTCAAGACCACCATTTCATCATAGCCGTCGGTTTCGTCAAAGGTCCGGCCCAAAAGCTCATACGGATCTTCGGTATAACCGGCGAAGTACTCCTCGTAGGCCCGAACCACACGGTCGGGGGTTCCCAACAAACCGGGACGGGCCGGATCGTCGCCGGCCCACCGGAGCAAAGTACGGACTGCTTCCTCAGCCTCTTCCCGGCTGGGCCGCTGAACCGCGCCGGACTCGGGTTTATCATCTCTCACTGGTCGTTCCTTTCAAAGAACGAAGACCGGCGCATCGCCGGTCATTCGCTTGTTGTTCTTGGCAGAAATCGCTTTCTGGAATGGCTCTAGGATATCCATTTTTTCAGGATACGCCAGTCTTTAGCGTCCACCATCTAAAATCCGGTCTTAAATCCCGGGCTTAGTTTACCAGGCTGATGTCGTGGGGTGAATCCAGGGAAAATGCCGGGATGGACACGCTGAACTGTTGTCCGTCAGAACCCACCATCTGATAGGAACCGACCATGAAGCCAGACGGGGTCGAGAGCGGCGTGCCGCTGGTGTATTCATAGCTCTCTCCCGGTTGCAGAACCGGCTTTTCGCCGACCACGCCTTCGCCCCGGACCTCATGCACGCGGCCATGGGAATCGGTGATGTGCCAATGACGGCGCACCAATTGAATGGTCTCCTGGCCGTTATTTTCAATACGGACATGATAGGCCCAGACATAGTGGGCGTCATCGGGATCGGACTGTTCGTCCAGGTACATGGGATCGACCGAAATGGTCACTGCCTTGGTGGTTTCCGAGTACATCGCGGTTACTTCGTATAGCTGTTAACGGCATGACGTTAGCACCTTTTTTCGTCCCCGCGAATAAGAAGTTTCCCTCATTAAAGCGATTGTGCCCGCCCTATTGTAATTTCAACACGGCGGTTTTTCGGCTCCCGGACACCGTTCCCGGTTTTTACCGCCGGCGCATTTTCACCGAATGCCCGTGACACAATCATCTGGATCGGAATTCCCTGCTCCAGCAAAAGTTTCCGGACGGCCTCAGCCCGGCGCACCGACAAATTTGCGTTATAGGGTTCGGGCCCCGCCCGGTCCGCATGACCGCCGATGGTGATTACCACCGGCGCGCCGGATTGGTAAATATCGCCGATCTGCTCCAAGGCTAAACGGTCGACCGGGTCGACCACCGCGCTGTCGAAACCAAACAACAGTGTGTAGGACTTCCCCGGCACCGGTATGGGGAACAATCGCCCGGCCTGAACCACGGGCACGACCGGCTTGGCCTCCAACGGGGCCTCGATCCGGCCAAGCTGGCGTTCCAAATGGGCGGCGGCGGCGAAATATCCCTCCCGGCAGCGAGAGATATGATCCCATTGCCAATTCTCTTCCTGCTGCTCAACCCAGCAGTCAAAACTGGCTTGGGCCTTCGCCGCGACCGCCGGGCTTTGCTGCCGGACTTCCCGGCTCAACAGTGCGACCAAACGCCGGCGCTCAGTCCCCAACTCCGAAAGCTTTTCCGCCGGGAAACGCCGATGGCTCAGGTCCTCCGGGTCAACAGGCTCACCTCGGGCGGACTTGAAGGCTTTCTCGCCGAAATGGGCGGCGTCGGTCCAATCGTGCATCTCGTCGGATTCGAACACCGAGAACGCCCGATAGGCGCGGCTGAGCTTCGCATTAAAGCTGTCGCCCGCGAACTCGGCTTGCTTTAAGCCGTCATAGTCAAAGGTCGCTCCGCAGGCCGATAATGATAGGGCGGACAACATCGCCAGCGCCGATAATTTAACTTCTCGATAGGACACAACAGCCCTCCTCTCTCATCAAACTGAGGGGAAGGTGCCGGTCAATCGTGGCGGCAGCGCGGCCAAATGTGGCGGCGGCGGGGAAGGGCTGTGATGATTCCGTGTCCTGAGCGGCTTAGGTCAAAGCTGACGCCAGTGCGGGCGAAAACCAGTCGATCTCATATTCTGGGAGGGCGTTGCCCGTCGCGGCTTTCTCCTGATCGGGCAGCACATCCAGGCTCGGCCAGAGCCCGGTGACCAAACAATCCGCATAGCCTGCGGGCAACAGTTCCGCGCGCATCCTGACGGCGGCGGCGGAATGGTCATAACTGAGCGCATGGTGGCTTACCGCCACACCGTCCTTAATGGGCGTCAGCACCGAATACCAGACCCGGGGCGTGCCGTCATTGGCCGGCATACCAATGACACCCGAATTGTGCCAGAGCCGGTCGCCGGCGATCCGGGTAAAGGGCAGACCGCTATGCCCGCCGATGACTCCATCCAGACCGGCCAAATCCATTTCGTAGGCCAAGACGTCCTCGGGGGTGGAGGCAAAGACGAACTTGTTGATAGAAGAGACGCCGCCGTGGATCGCCGCCAACCGGCGCTCACCTATGGTGATGTCGCTGCGCTCCGGCAGGCTCCCCATCCAGTCCCGGCTTTCATCAGTCAGGTGTGTATCCGCGTAGGCATACCATTGCTGGGACAGAAGATCACAGGCCGTGCCGCCTTCAAACCCACAGCCGCAATCTTCTAGCCGCTCTGCTAGGGATTCCTCGCAATTGCCTTTGACCACGGCGATGCCGGCTTCCCGGATTAAATCCACCGTTGCTTGAGGATCGGCGCAATAAGCGACCAGATCACCGGTACAGAGGATGTGAGACGTGGGGATGCCCAGCCGCGCCGCCTGTTTCAGGAGCGCCCGGGTAGCCTGCAAATTGCCGTAAGGCCCGCCAAAGATCAGCAGCGGATCATGAAACGGGCCGAGCTGCATTCCGGCTAGTCCGCGACACTACAGGCGCCGCCGCCGAGCACGCAAAACTTGGCGCAGTGAGGATGGTTGAGGGCGATGGATTGATCCGCGCCGGATAGGCTTTCCCCCATCTCAAAGTCTTCGTCATATGGCAAAAGAGTACAGGGCATGACAACAGGCCTCAAAGCGCCCTTACGCTTGACGATCATGCGGGACGTCGCGCACATCATCGCATCGGGCGACACGTCCAAAATGTCCCAACACGCGGTGGTGATTTCCGGCACGTCGATGCGGTCATCCATTTCCGGGAACAGCACCAGCGCAATCGGGTCATCGGCATCGATGGTGATGCCTTCGCGGGCGAACAACGCACCATAGGCTTCCCGCGCCGATGCTTCATCTTCATCCCAGCGGGTACGCCCGGCCGCAGCGATATCAAATCCGTTTGCCGCCAGCCACGTGAGGCCGTCGATCATGGGCCCCCAACTGCCCGGCCCGCGAAGCTCCTCGTGGCCGTCGACCGTATGATGATCAATGGAAACACGAAGATGCAGCCGATCTGCATACTTTTCCTGTACGGCAAGAAGCTGCGCCTTTTTATGCGCCATCGGTTTCATGGCGTTGGTGAGGATCAACACATCGAAGCCACGGGCCAGGCTTAATTCCACCATCTCCACGAAATCCGGGTTCATGAAAGGCTCGCCGCCGGTAAAGCCGACTTCCTTCACCGGCAAATCTTCGGCAGCGATCTCGTCCAGATAGGCCGCAACCTCGGCGGCCGTGATATAGGCCAGCCGGTCGTTGGTCGGGCTGGATTCAATATAGCAATTCACGCAGGTCAGATTGCAGAGCGTGCCCGTGTTGAACCAGACCGTGTGCAGCCGCGTCAGCGCAACGCTGGCCCGCGCCTCGCCTTTGGCGGTTGTGAACGGGTCCCGGAACTTGGCCGGGTCCAGCGTTGTATAAGAATGATCGTCGGGCATGATACTCTGTCCGTTCTTGTCTCCCAGAAGTCTTGTGCCCCTTGTTAAGACACTCGCCCGTCCCTTGCCAATTCAAATACGCGTGTGGAGCACCATTGAACGGGTCCGGGCGATGCAGTATAGGAAATCCTCGGCTGCAGAAACAGCGCAGCACCATCGGCGGGTGTAGTTCAATGGTAGAACATCAGCTTCCCAAGCTGAATACGAGGGTTCGATTCCCTTCACCCGCTCCAGCCGATTGAGACAACCGCCCGGACGGGCCGTGAGAGCCGCAGCTTGGAAAAACACGACATCAGGACCATCACCTATGGCGGGCGCATCGACACCGACGCCCAGACCATGGTCGACGGTATGATCGAACTGTTCGATGATCTTTGCGACATGGCGCTGAGCCGGGTCTATAACCGCACTCGGAAACTGGATAAGGGCTTCGACTTCGACGCTATCCCGCCGGAGGAGGTCTCCCGGTTCAAGATCACCTGGGTGATCTGTCTGGCGGAACTGATGTTCTTTTCCATGGACGACCAGCCCAGGCTCGATCACCTCAAAGAAACCTTCTACGGAGAGATGGACTACGAGGCGAAACTGCGGGCGCTGGAGACCTATATCCGCCAGGCGTTGGAGCGCATCCCCGAGGTGATCCGGGAAGACAAGGACTTCGTCGACAATGATGTGTTCAATGCAACCGTGAGCAATCGCGCGCCGGGCGACGATGGTGACGAGGACGCCGAAGTGCTGCGAAATCGTGGGCTCGGCCCCCGACTCGCCAACATGATCCTGGAAAACGCCTTTGGCCGAAACGACGCCCTCAAGCCGGTCTATGAAGATATCCGCCGTGTGGTCGAGTTGGAGTTCAACAACGCCTACGGCCACGCCTCCATCGCCTGCAGCAAATTCAATATCGTCTGAGCTTAATCTTTAGAAGAACGTGTTGCGAATGGCGATGTACCCCATCGCCAGGCCGATCACGATGAACAAATAGGCGATGCCCTTTTCCATGCTGCGCTGGGAAACCTTGCCCTGCAGCCGGGGCCCGATCTGCCCGCCGATGATCACCGCCGGGATGGTGTAGACCACCACATTCCAGGGCACGGCGTTGAGACCACCCTGGGCAATCAACGCCGAGATTTGCGTGAAGGAGGCCGACGCGATCACCACGATCACCGTAAACACGGATGTGGCGGCGGCCACCGGAATCGGCACCTTGTTGGCCTTCACCAGTTGCGGCATCACCACCTCGCCGATGCCGACACCCAAGAGACCGGTCAAAAACCCGCCGATGCCGGTGGCGAAGACACCCTTGCCCTGACGCGGCTCTTTATAGGTATAGGTCGTGCCGTCCCGGCCGGTGATGGTCCGGGTTTCCCGCCCGTCGTCCAACACGACGTCTGCGGCTTCTGCAGCCATGGCCTCCTTGGACTCATGTACTTTGAGGATGACATACGCCAGCACCAGCATGAGGGCGGCGTAAGAGCCACGCAGCGCCTCTTCGTATTCGTGCAACACATTAAGCAGGATTGCACCGACGATCCCCACCGGCACACCGACCATGATGAACGGGATGGCGCTTTTGAAATCAATGAGGCCTTTCCGGTAATAGCCGACAAAGCCCGATGAAAAGCCGAACACCTCGGTCATCAGGGCCACGCCGATGGCGGCGGCGATGCCTTCGAAGGGATATTCGGGCCCCAAGATCGGGAAAATAATCATAAAGATCGGCGCGAACATGGCCGCACCGCCGATGCCGCTCAGCATCGCGGCTGTCGCCACACAAATGGCGACCGGGAACATGAACCAGTACAAGGTCCAGTCAAATTGCGCGAAATCCATAATTCCCCCGAAAAGACTAGGTGTGAGCTAGCGTTCTAATACACCACCACGCTGCGGATCGATTCCCCTTCGTGCATCAGGTGGAAGCCTTCGTTGATGTCCTCCAGATCGAGCGTGTGGGTGATCAGGTCGTCGATGTTGATCTTGCCGTTCATGTACCAGTCGACGATCTTGGGCACGTCGGTGCGGCCCCTGGCCCCGCCGAAGGCGGTGCCTTTCCAGACCCGGCCGGTGACCAGCTGGAACGGCCGGGTGGCGATTTCCTGTCCCGCGCCGGCGACGCCGATGATGATGCTTTCGCCCCAGCCCCGGTGGGCGCATTCCAGCGCCTGGCGCATAGTGTTAACGTTGCCGATGGCCTCGAACGAATAGTCCGCGCCGCCGTCAGTGATGTCGATGATGGCGGCGACCACGTCGTCCACCTCGGCTGCGTTGACGAAATCGGTCATGCCGAACTTCTCCGCCAACGGCACTTTCTTGGGATTGATGTCCACGCCGACGATCTTGTCTGCGCCGACCATGCGCGCGCCCTGAATCACATTAAGGCCGATGCCCCCCAGGCCGAACACCGCAACGTTTGAACCGGGCCGGACTTTTGCCGTATTGATCACCGCACCGATACCAGTGGTCACGCCGCAACCGATGTAGCAAATCTTGTCGAAGGGCGCGTCTTCGCGGACTTTGGCCAGCGCGATCTCCGGCACCACGATGTGATTGGCGAAGGTGGACGTGCCCATATAGTGAAACAGTTTGTCCTTGCCCAGGCTGAACCGGCTGGTGCCATCGGGCATTACGCCCTGGCCCTGGGTATCCCGGATCGACGTACAAAGGTTCGTCCGCCCGGATTTACAGGATTTACACTCACCGCATTCCGGGATGTACAGCGGGATCACATGATCCCCCTTGGCGAGACTTTTCACGCCGGGGCCGCAATCCACAACGACGCCGGCCCCTTCATGGCCCAGGATCGCCGGGAACAAGCCTTCCGGATCCTCCCCGGTCAGGGTGAAGGCGTCCGTGTGGCAAATGCCGGTGGCCTTGACCTCGACCAGGACCTCGCCCTCCTTGGGGCCGTCCAGCGTAACCGTTTCAATGCTAAGGGGTTTGCCGGCCTCGAAGGCAACGGCGGCGCGCGTTTCCATGAATTTCCTCCCGGTAGGGCTTGTGTTGCTCTGCCCGTACTGTGGGGGAGCCGTCCATTAGGGTCAAGGGCCGGTGGGCGGCAAAAAGGCCGGGCATATTGCGTTTTGACGTAATTTTCGCCACCATATGATATAGATACGGATAAGCTGCGATCCGGCTGAACCGGGCGCTATCAATGCCAAGTTTAAGAGATTTCGACACGGGAGATCATCAATGTTCCTGAACACATCAAAACCCTGGCCGCACAACGCCTGGTATCATGCCGCCTGGAATTCCGAGGTGAAGGCTGGCGACAAGCCGGTGAAACGGACCCTGCTCAACGAGGATGTGGTCATCTATCGGGACCTGCAGGGCGAGGCCCATGTACTGGAAGACCGCTGCTGCCATAGAGCCACACCATTGAGCCTAGGTGAAGTGGTCGAGGAAGGCATCCAATGCGGCTACCACGGACTGATCTTTGGCGGCGACGGCAAATGCGTGAAGGTGCCTGGCTCCAAGACTATCCCCTCGAAGGCGATGGTGCGCTCTTACCCGACAGTGGAACACCAAGAGATCATCTGGGTCTGGATGGGCGATCCGGCCAAGGCCAACGTCAACAAGATCATCGATTTCCCGTGGAACGACGACCATGAAAACTGGCCGCATGTTCATGACTGCTACGAGATCGAGTGTAACTATAACCTCCTCATCGACAATCTCATGGACCTCACCCACATCCCCTATATCCACCGCAACACGATCGGCGGCGGGGATCAGCAGGGTCAGGTCAATGCAGAGTTCGAGGTCACGCCGAAAGACACCGGTGTGCACTATATCCGCTGGATGGAGAACATCATGCCGCCGCCGACCTATAAACTGGGCGCGGGCTGGGATGACGATCAGATGTGCGACCGCTGGCAGGAATTCGAATACAAGGCGCCGACCACGGTGGATCAATGGACCGGCGCGCTTGAGGTCGGCCGCAATGCGCGGGAAACCCGGGAGGGCAAACCGGGCGGGTTCAATATCCGGCTCTATCACGGCGTGACCCCGCGGACGGAGACGAGTTGCTATTATTTCTGGACGGCCCACAACGGCTATAAGCCCCAGGACCCGGAGACGACCAAAATCCTGCACGAACAGATCGCCTTTACCTTTAACGAGGATCTGGAGTACCTGGAGGAGCAGCAGCGCTGCATGGCCGCAACTCAGGATCAGGAGCTGGTGAACATCAAACACGATGCCGCCCTGGTCCCGGCCCGCAAAGCTATTGAGCGGATGATCAACGAGGAAACCACCCCGCCCCCGGCTGCCCAGGCGGCCGAATAAGGCGGGCGGAATACTCCCTAGCGGCTTTCTTTCTGGAGGCGTTCGAGGCGGCGCTGGCGACGGCGTTCGCGGCGTTCCGCCCATTTCCTGACCTCATCGGCCAGTTGCCGGCGCTGGACAGCGGTAAGTCCTGAGGCCAGTTCGCTCATCCCCCGATGAATCATTTCCTGGCGGGCCAGCGCGTTGACCCGGAGGTCGTTCAACGCCGTATCGAACTTGGCCTTGTCGAATGGCTCTGCGGCAAGAGCAGCGTTTACTTGTTCATAGTCTTGTTTGAGTTTGGCCCGGTTGGCTTGAATTTGATCCTGACGGGACGTGTACAATTCCCGCGCCTTTGGCCGAACCTCTTTGCCGATCACCCGCACCGCCCAGGGCACGGAATAGAGCATACCGCGCACACCCCGCCGATGCTCCTTGAAGTAGAAAGCGGCCACGATGATGCCGGCCAGCAAAACATTTACTGCGAGAGAACAGTAAAGAACGATCGCCAGGCGTTTGGGGGTCATGCGGGTCATGCGGGCTATTCGGTTCCTTCGATTTCGGCGAAGGCGATTACACCCATGTTCTCGCCGTCACTTTGACCCAGGATAACGATTTCATCGCCAAGCGCCAAGTTGGCTTCGGGCTGCGAGGTCGTGGGATTTAGCGGACCCATGCCGAGATAGATGCCGAACGCAGCGACGGCCACCAGACCGGCCACGGGACGCCACAGCGGCCCGAACGGCCAGAGCATTTCCAGGAGGCCCATTTCAGGGTTCCGGTTGAAGGCCGTCAGGATGCGCGCCTTCAGATCACCTGACGCCTGAATGAAAGGCAGATGATCCAACTCGGCCCGGAGCACGGTGTCTTGAGACAAGAGTTCGCGCGCCTCCGGCGACATGATCAGCAATCTCTCCGCGCTGGGGCGCAGATCATCGGGCCAGACCCGCGCGTCATGCCCGTGGGCGTCCAGCAAAGCCTCGAACGCCTCCAGGTCCATCATACTTTTGGACGGTGTGGTTCCAGACATTATAGATCTCCTTCCAATTCCTGGCGAAGCTGCGCCAGTTGCTTTCTTAAACTGCGGCGCCCGCGCGCCAGCAGGGATTCCACGGCTTCAACGCTGATCTCCATAATCTCCGCCGTTTCAATGTTACTGTAGCCTTCCTGATGACAGAAGAGGATGGCCGAACGTTGCCGGTCCGGCAGCTCCTGAATGGCCGCCTCGATGGCAGCGCTGAGTTCTTCCCGGTACACGTCGTCAGCCGGGCTGAACCCGTGGTGTACCGGATCGGGCACGGAATCGATCGACACCGGTTTCCGTTTCCGAAGCCGGTCGATGCAAAGGTTGTGGGTGACCCGTTGTAGCCAGTGCAGCAGAGGCCGTTCCGGCCGCCAGGAATCCAAATTGCGCCACAAGCGGACAAAGGTTTCCTGGGCCACGTCCTCGGCCTCCGCCATATCATTGAGCATGCGGTAGGCGTAGGACACCAGCCGGTTCAGATGCATATCCACCAGGCGCCGAGAGGCCGCCGTTTCCCCGTCCTTGAGGCGAGCAATCAGCGCGATATCGTCGGTCAGATCAAACTCTTCGCGAGGCATGCCGTCCCTATCGTTCGTTTGGCAAACTGATCTGCTGGAACGACGGGTCTCTGCCCCAAGGGCAGTCTCGGCGCGCTCAAGACGCAATACGGCGGTTGTGGCCGACAAAACATGCCACTCCTGGAAACCTATGCAGAAGACCAACGCCGGAAACCCGGATTTCCGTCGCAATCTTGCCTTTAGATTGGGAGGTTCGCCAGCCTATTCGGCAGGTATTTTGACACCCATCAAATGTGGATTGGCGTAGCTGATCTCTTCATCCGCATATTTTCCCCGGATATCCAAGATTGTCGGCATGATTTCGATAAATTTGGTGGCCATGTTGGGATCGAAGTGAGAACCCGCGTTGTCCTTGATGAACTGAATCGCCTCTTCAATCGGCCAAGCTTTTTTGTACGGTCGCTCTGAGGTCAGTGCATCGAAAACGTCACAGAGAGCGGCGATCCGGCCTTCTTCGGGAATATCCTCGCCGACCAAGGCATTAGGATAGCCGCTGCCGTCCCATTTTTCATGGTGGGTCATGGCGATCGTGTGGGCGGTGCGGATAATGTCCGCCGGGTGATGTGACAAAATCTCGCCGCCAATGGCCACGTGGGTTTTCATAATTTCCCATTCATCGGCGTCCAGTTTGCCGGGCTTCAACAATACATGATCGGGAATGCCAATCTTGCCGACATCGTGCATGGGACTGGAATGCAGGATCATTTCAGCCCGCTCCGAAGAAAAGCCCAATGATAAGGCCAGCGCTTCGCAGCTTTTGCTCATGCGCAGCACGTGCATCCCGGTCTCATTATCCCGGTATTCACCGGCACGGCCTAACTGTCGGATAAAGGCGAGTTGAGTATCCACCAGTTCCTGGGTGCGGCGGCGCACTTCCGCTTCGACCGCCTGTTTCTCCCACCCACGCCGAACGAACAGATGACGCACCTCAAGAATGTTTTTGATCCGGTTCAGCACCTCGACCCGTTCAAAGGGTTTCGTGACAAAATCTCGCGCGCCCATTTCCAAGGCCCGGTCGCGAGTATCGTTGTCAGACTGGGCCGACAAGACCAGCACCGGCAGATAATCGTCTTCATTGATTTCCCAGAGTTCCTTCATCACGTCGAAGCCGCTCATATGCGGCATCCGGATATCCAGGAGAATGATATCAAAACGCCATTTGAGGTGGAGTTCCCTGACCAGCCGGGGATCACTCACAGATTGAACATTGGTATAACCGGCGCCCTGCAGGATCACGTCCAACAAGGCAATATTCGCAGGTTTGTCATCCACAATCAGGATGCGGGATTTAAGAAGGGCATCTTGGTCTACGCTGGTTTTCATTACACTCTCGGCGTCATTGGACGTTGTTCTCGCATCTTTCCCTGGGCGATCCCGGTTTTCACTTTTCTCGGAAAGTGATTTTGGCAACTTCGCTTGTTTCATAGGTGTGGTCTGTTTTCGGGGTTTCAAGGGTTTCCCGAAATGGTTTTTTGTAACAAAACATGACGCCAAACTCGGCTCTGACATTGCTGCTTGGCCAAAGCTAGGCCATAGTGTCCGACAATGATGAACCAGATGCAGGCCGACGCACAAAACGCGACCCAATTGGGCAATTCCTTGGAATTGTTGGCCGATATGGGCCGCGATTTCGCCGGATCAGGCGATATTGATGCCACGTTGGTCCGCGCCTTGGAAAGAATCACCGATTATTTGAACGCTGAGGGCGGCGCATTGTTCCTACTGGCGGACGATGACCGGCTGCTGACTTGCCATTCCTGTGTCGGTGAGACCGAAATTACCGGCATTACCCTCAAAAGCGACCACGGCATCGTCGGGCGGTGCGTGCAGACCAACACCGGCGAAATTGTCCGGGATGTTTCCAAAGACCCCAACTTCGACAGTTCGGTGGACGAAAAAACCGGCTTCACCACGAAATCGATTCTCTGCGCCCCGCTGAGCGTGAAAGACGAGGTACTGGGCGCGATCGAATTGATCAACAAAAAGGGGGGCGACAATCTGTTCGACCCTGCAGATTTAACCCTGTTGGAGGTGCTCAGCAATTCGGCTGCCTTGGCCATACTTAATGCCCGCATGGCGGAGCGTTTGGTCGAACAAGAAAAAACCCGGCGCGAACTGGAACTGGCCGCGGAAATTCAGCGAAACCTTCTGCCGAGCGCACCGGGTCCCGATCATCCCATCGATGGAATTAATATTCCCGCGCGCACGGTGTCCGGCGATTTTTACGACTTTTTTTCCTTGCCCGACGGACGGATCATCTTTTGTCTGGGCGATGTGTCCGGGAAAGGGATGAACGCGGCGCTGTTGATGGCAAAAACCGCCAGCCTGTTCCGGTGCCTGGGTAAGACCATTAATAGCCCCGGCAGGCTTTTGGGCGTCATCAATTCTGAAATCTGTGAGACCGCCACCCGTGGCATGTTTATCACCATGATCGCCGGTTACTTTGACCCCGATACAGATGAGATTTGCTTTGCCAATGCCGGCCACGAACCGCCCCTCTACTTGCCGGGCGAGGAGAACGCACCCCACCAAAGCTTCGCCGCAGAGGCGCCGCCCATCGGCATTTCGCCCATGGTTGTCCCCGAAGAGGGGTACCCGGAAGAGAAAATTTGTCTGGATTTTGGCTCTTTTTACGTCTTCACCGACGGCGTAACGGAGGGAGAGATGGAAGACGGTTCCATGCTGGGCGTCTCGGGCGTCATCGAGCTCCTGAACAAGGGTCGGGCGCGATCGTTACAATCCCGCCTACACGGGATTACCCAGCGCCTCGACCGGGGCGACGGCGACCTGCATGACGACATCACCATCTTGGGTATCAGCCGGGCCGGTGGCGCAGACCGAAACGATGGAACGCCTCTGGTCTCGCGCCGCTTGCCCGCCCGAGCGAAAAACCTCAAAACAATCCGCACGGTCGTCGGTGAGGCGCTAAGCGAAGAGAAGGTAGATGAGAAAATCGCCGCCGAGGTGGTCTTGGCCATTGATGAGGCGTGTCAGAACATCATCCGCCATGCCTATGGCAAGGAATGCGATAAAGACATCAGCCTGGAAGTTCACCTCCGGGATGACCGATTGGAGGTCAATCTTACCGATGAAGCCCCACCAATCGACCTGGAGGCCGTCAAACCTCGCAATCTGGACGAGATCCGTCCGGGCGGGCTCGGCACCCATTTCATTAGTGAAATCATGGACGAGGTGACATACAGTCATCTTGAGTCCGGCACCGGCAACCGGTTACACATGGTCAAAACCATATCTTGAGGAAGGCTCATGGAACACACCCAAAGGGAAGAAAACGGATGCACAATTGTCGCTTTTACCGGTGACATAGACCTGGAGAGTTCTCCCGACGTTCGACGGGTGTTATTGGACTGCGTCAAAGCCAACGATTCGGTCATCGTCGATTTATCGGGCGTTGACTACATCGATTCCTCCGGCGTCGCCTCGATGGTAGAGGCGTTCCAGACCACCCGCGCCGGCAGCGGCCAATTTAGCTTGGCTGCGGTCAGCGAATCCGCCTTACGCGTCCTGCAGCTTGCACGCCTGGACAAAGTGTTCACCATATATGGATCGGTGGAGGAAGGCCTCGCGGATGGCGGCTGAACCGTCCGGCAGCAGTCCCCTTCGTTCGGTCGAGCGGATCGGACGCCAAACCATCGGTGCGGTGGAGGCGTTTGGCCACTGGGGTGTTCTTCTCGGACAAAGCGTATTCTGGATACTCGCCGGCCCAAAACTCAAACAACCGGTACGCACCGGCGCCGTGGCGACCCAAATGATGGAAGTGGGCATCTACGCCATTCCCATCGTCGCACTTCTCTCTGCCTCCATCGGGCTCGTGCTGGCCATTCAAGGCATCCATTCGCTCAGGGCTTTCGGCGCGGAATCCCAGGTGGTGCTGGGTCTCGGCCGCTCTGTGGTACGAGAGTTCGCGGTGCTGATCACCGGCATATTGGTGGCTGGACGATCAGGTTCGGCCTTGGCGGCGCGCCTCAGCACTATGCAGATCAATCAGGAGATCGACGCCCTCCGGGTGATGGGCATTCATCCGGTACGCTATCTTGTGGCGCCCGCCCTTCTGGCTATGTTAATCATGGTGCCGGCGCTGACATTCGTCTCCATGATGACCGCGATCTATGCCGCTGGCATTTTCGTCACGTTGGATTTAGGCCTGAGCCAGGAAGCATATTGGTCGCAGATTCTTTCGTCAGTAACCGTCGGCGACCTTTGGCACGGCCTCGGCAAATCCGCTATTTTTGCCGTCCTGATTACGCTTATCGGTGTCGTCAATGGAGCGTCCGTCCAAGGCGGTGCAGAGGGCGTCGGACGGGTAACCACCCGGGCCGTGGTACAATCCATTTCCGCTATTTTGGTGGCGGATATGTTGTTCGTATTTATTGCAACTCGGTAGGGATGAATGTGAACGACCAAGCCACAGGAGCATTTGCGATCGATGTCCACGACTTGGTCACCCATTACGGCGACCGGATGATCCTGAAGGGCGTCGACTTCCAAGTAAAGCCGGGCGAGATCATGGTCATCATGGGCGGTTCAGGTTCAGGCAAAAGCACGTTAATGCGTCATCTCTTGTCCTTGGAAACGCCGACGTCGGGCAGCATTGAAATATTGGGCCAAGACGTCGCCAGCCTGTCCACCATCGAAAAAGCCGAACTCAGCAAGAAGATCGGGGTCGCCTTTCAAAGCGGCGCGCTTTTCAGTTCCATGACTGTGGGTGAGAACGTGATGCTGCCTCTGGCCGAACACTTCAAACTCGACAAGCAGACCATGCAGATCATGATGCGCATGAAATTGGGCGTAGTAGATTTGGACGGGTTCGAGGATTTGATGCCGTCGGAACTATCGGGTGGTATGATCAAGCGTGCCGCCATGGCCCGCGCCATCGTTATGGACCCTCGTATCCTGTTCTGTGATGAACCTAGCGCCGGGCTGGACCCGGTGGTCGCCTCGGCGTTAGATGACCTGATCCTGCGGTTGCGCGACGCAATGGGCATGAGCATCGTCGTGGTTACCCATGAGCTGGACAGCGCCTTCAAAATCGCCGACCGGATCACTGTTCTGGATAAAGGTGATATACTCCTGTGCGGCACCGTGGACGAGATCAGGAACAGCAACAACGAACGTATTCAGAATATCCTCAACCGGCGCACCGAAGAGGAAAGTCTGGACCATGATGAATATTTGGAACATTTGACCGGGATCGAGGTTCCACCCTCACCCGCCATGTAAAAACCCCATTTGTTTGGATACTGTAGATCGCATGAAAAGCAACAAAGTGAATTACATCATCGTCGGATCGTTCGTGATCGCCATTATGATCGGGATTGTGGTATCGGCGTCCTTGTTGGCGGGTCGTACCGGCGCCACCGACGACTATTTTGTCGAGTATGGCAGCGTCGGCGGCATCGAATTTGGCACCCAGGTCCTGTACGAGGGTTTCCCCATAGGTCAGGTGGAACAAGTGACCCCTGTCCGTAAAGATGGAACATTGAAATTCCGGGTCGATGTGAGCGTCAAGGAGGACTGGCTGATCCCAACCGATAGCGTGGCCGAAGTCGCCTCTTCTGGGCTGCTCTCTGCAGTCACCATCAACATCCGGGCCGGCGAAAGCAAGACGGCGCTTAAACCCGGCAGCCAAATCGAAGGCCGGGGCACATCCAACATGATGGCGGCGGTCGGCGATTTGGCGAACGATGTCCGGCGGCTGACGGAGACGGACGTCAAGCCACTCCTGGCCAATCTCACCAAAGTCGCGGGCAGCGTCGGTAAAATCCTGGATGCTGAAGGTACGGCGTTGATCAAGGAAGTCCGCGAAACAATGGGCGCCATGTCGGAACAGACACCCGAGATCATCGAAAACGTCACCCGCTTTACCGAGAAACTGAATACCAGCGCCGATCAGCTAGAGAAGGTGCTGAGTTCGGAGAACGTGGAGACGATTAACAGTATCCTCTCGGAAATGAATGATACCGCCGGAAATCTGACAAAACTGACCGAGGAGTTTGTCACAACACGCGAAACTCTGGACGGGTTGCTGACCAAGCTGGACGGCATCACCGGGCGAGTCGGCACCCTGATTACCGACAACCAATTGGATGTGGATCAGTCCATCATCGAGATGCGGCATACGGTGGAGACCGTCGCCCGGCACATCAACGCCATCAACCAGAACCTGGAGGGTGCGAGCCGCAACATGTTCGAATTCAGCCGCCAAATCAGACAGAATCCTGGTCTGCTGCTCGGCGGCACGCCCCCTGAAGACAAGGCGCCCGTGAAATGACCCGCGCGCCCATGAAACTTCTCGCCGCCGCGTCACTGTTGATGCTCGCTGCCTGCAGCCAGCCCAAGGTGCCGGAGGATCATTTCTACCGGCTCACCTCGGCCGCACCGCAAAGCGCCGATGTGAAATTGAAGGGCGCCATCGAAGTGCATCGATTTGTCGCTGATGGCCTGACCGCCAACCGCCCGATCGTCTACACAGGCGGGGCCGGCAGCAATCAGCTTCAGGCCTATCACTATCATTTCTGGTCGGAGCCGCCGGCCATAATGTTGCAGAACGCGCTGGCGAACTATCTGCGCCGCGCCAATCTTGCCACCTCCGTTGTCACGCCGGAACTGCGGCTGGAGCCGGAGTATATCGCCACCGGCAAGATTATCCGGTTCGAACAAATCACGGGGGGCACACCGGGCATTGCCGTCGAAGTTGAACTGAGCCTCAAAGAAACCGGGTCCGGCAAATTAATCCACTTCGGCCACTACACGGTCGAACAAGCAGCGTCTGATCCCAGTATCGGCACGGCGGTTGGGCAAATTAGCCAGGCGATGAATAGTATTTACGCGCGATATTTGGCGGATATCCGGTCGAAGCGTTAAACCGGTTCGGTGTCTAACGCGTCATCCGCATAGTCCATCAGATTGTCGAGAATTCCTTTTAGGGTTTCAAAATCCTCGATGCCCAATGCAGATTGTTGGCGCAGACTGAAATCCTTCGCTTTCGGCCAAATTTGGAAGAAAACCGACTGTCCCGTTTCCGTCAGGGAGAGCACCACTTTACGCCGGTCGGTCGGGTCAGCTGTCCGCGCAATGAGGCCATCTTTCTCCAATTGTTGAGTGACCCGGCTGGCATGAGCCGCGTCCAGCTGGACAAGGCGGGAAATTTTCCGCAAGTGGCACTGGCCGAAGCGTGCCAATCCGACCAAAACCCGCCATTCCTGTAGTGAAATTCCGGCAGGTTTCAGTGCCTCCCGATGAAAGGCCACGGACAATTTCGCCGCCAGCCTGGCAATCCGGATATTCAGAACATCGTCGAAGGCCGCTTCGGGCAGTAATGGGGCGGACATTCATCACCTGTTTCTATCTGACCGGACCCAAAAAACCGGGATGGCCCGGCTATATTTCTTTTGCGGACTCGATAGGATGATTGTAGCATATGCAACAATAATAGTCATATAACTTGTTCCATCAGTTAATTGTGGGAGGCTCCAATATGTTCAAACTTCGCTTAGTTTCGACCATCGCGGCGTCGGCGTTACTGGCCATGCCGGCATTGGCACAAACCAAACTAACCGTGGATACCGGCGCGCCGGGCGATGCGCCACATCTGACCACGTCACACTTGGCGGCGGTCGCCAGCTCGAATGGCATTGCCAATCTACAGGTAAATGCCGGACAGACCCTGTCCAATTCAGTGCAGAAGGTTGCCTCGGGCAACACGGATATCACCGTCGCGCCCATGATCTTGGTGTTGCTGATGAAGAAAGGCCTGGCCATGTATGGCGGGTTGGGTAAAGAGAAGGGCGCTGAGTTGGCCGGTAATCTGCGGCTGCTTTTCCCGTACTTTCTCGGCAGTTATCACTTGGTTGCCTATCAAAGTTCCGGGATCAACAGCTTCCAGGACCTCAAAGGCAAGAAAGTTCACAATGGCCCGCCCCGTGGCGGGGCTCTCAACGACGCTCGCAACATAATCAAGCTGGTGACCGGTATGAGCGACGGCAAAGACTATACCGGCCGGCAAGTTCCCTGGCCCCAGGCTCCGTCGGTGATGCTGGACGGATCGGTCGATGCCTCGTTGCGGCCCGGTTCCTTTCCCGCCAACTGGATGACGGTCATCGGATCCGCCGGCAAAATGAATTTGATCTCCGTACCGAAGGCAGTGTTTGAGTCCAAGAAGTTCCAAGGATTTTCCCGGAGCCCCGGCCATGCGCCACTTGTTCTTGACCAGGCTGAGACCGGCTATGGCGAGAATGTAAAACTCATCTCCGAGGATGGAAAGTACCGCTCCATCTCAATTACCGGCGGCGATGTTGTGCACAAGCGCATGTCCAACGATCTGGCCGGGAAACTTGTGACCGCCTTCATGGGGTCGCTGAATGATTTCTACAAGAAGGCCCCGTTCGCCAAAGCCATGGGGCATGCCGGCATCAACTCGAATGTCAGCATGTGCGGTCCCATCGGCCTGAAGTATCATCCGGGGGCTGTCACGGCGCTGGAAAAAGCCGGCTACAAAATTCCGGCCTGCGCCAAGTAGCGCAACTACCGAGCCGGGGGCGATTCTAGCCGTTTCGCCCCCTGGCCACATTCCGCTAGGCCATGCCAAACCAAGACCCAGATCAGCGAGATTGGGCCCAACGCCTGGCCTTGTCCCTGGGGCTGATCCTGGTGATCATCGGCATGGTGAACAATCTGCCGACCGTCCCTGGTCTTCTAGAGCTAATCCAAGCCATACCGGGCCTAGGCGATCTCCAACGTATTTCAAAGTTTGACGCGGAGTGGCTGTTTCCCATCGTCTTCTTGCTGATGATGGTGATCGTCGTCCTGAACGATTCCTTTGCAAGAGATTGGAAAGACCGAAGCCGGCAAATGTTCTCCGCCGGCTTGAGCGCAGACGTCATCATGGTCCTGATGACTGTCCTTCTGGTGCTGGCCTACTGGATTCAAAACGATCAAGTCTGCCTGATAGATCAGTTTACCGGGGAACGCGCCCGTATCCTGGCAGCCAACGCAGCACGCGCGGAGGAATACCGGGCAATCTTCGGCACGGACCCGCCGGAAGAATTGCCGCAGTGCCAAGCCAGACTGGGCGGCTGGGTCATTCCCATTCTTCTCGGCATTGTCTGCATGTTCTTCATCTACAACATCAAGGTCTGGGGCCTCCCGCTGGTGGTCATCGCCATTGCTTTTACGCTCTATACCGTATTCAGCTCGCTGTCCTGGTTGTACGATTGGACGGACAACAAATACCTGATCACCGTCATTGGCGGTGACTTACCGACCGGGCGGACTTTCGACAAAGCGATTACCGGGGCGAGCGACGCGATAACCCTGGAATCCCATGGCCTGTTGGGACAGTTCCTAAACGTCCTCATGAATATTGTCTTCCCGTATGTGATCCTGGGGGTGTTGTTCGGCGCATCCGCTGGAGGGCGCTCTTTGATCAAGCTGGCCGTCGTGGTGACCCGTCGACTCAGAGGCGGCCCGGCACATGCCGCCATCGTCTCCTCCGCCTTGTTTGGGACCATTTCGGGCGGCCCGGTGGTTAACGTGCTCGGAACCGGAACGCTGACCATCCCCATGATGGTTCAGCGCGGGTTCGGACGAACTTTCGCCGGCGGGGTCGAGGCGGCGGCATCCAGCGGCGGTCAAATCATGCCGCCGGTGATGGGGGTCGCGGCGTTCGTGCTGGCCTCGCTTACCGCGGTCCCCTACTCCGAGGTGATCATCGCCGCCTTCCTCCCGGCGATCGCATATTTCGTCAGCTTGTTTATGACGGTGGTCTTCGAATCCCGGCGCCAGAACATCCGGCAGGTCGGTGAACTAACCGATGAGATGCGTCTCAGCCGGGAGGATCGTATCAATCTGGCAATGGTGTTCGTGCCGATCTTGGTGATTCTCGTTCTGCTCCTAACCTCGAAGGATTCCCTGACCTCCGGCAGCCTGGCCCAGCTGGCCGGCTACGACGTCAATTCAGGTGAAGAGATGCCGTGGGGGCTTCGCCTCATCCGCAATGCCGCCGGTGATCCTGACTCGGCCGGATTCTGGGCCGTTATCGTGCTCTTGGGCATGCTGTTCCTCGACCCCGCCATCCGTCAGCGGCCGAGGATCATTCTTGGTGTCCTCTCCGATGGCGGCGTCGTCATCAGCCGGTTGTTCCTGATGTTCTTTGCCGTTGCCGTGATCGATATCTGCATCAGCTTCACCGACCTGCCCGGCCTGGTCACCACCGACGTTCTCGCCTGGCTCAATGCGATTGAACGATTTTCGCTGTTCGGCCTGGAGATCACGCTCGGCGGTTCGCCGTATTTGTTCATCGCCCTTTTTGTCGGCATGCTGGCCGCCATCTTGTTGGGTATGGGAATGCCGACGTTACCCGCGTATGTGAACGTCATCCTGCTCTTGGGCCCCTTGCTAGTCGCCCTGGGTATCGCAGACTTCACGGCCCACATGTTCGTGTTTTACTTTGCCGTTGCATCATCCATCACGCCGCCCGTCGCCATCGCTGCTTACGCCGCATCTTCCATTACAAAGGCAGACCCGCTGGCCACCGGTTTCGCTGCGGTCAGAGCCGGTATCGTCATTTTCATGGTGCCCTTTGTTTTCGCCTTCTACCCGGAACTGTTGCTCATCGAACAGGCGCAATTGGCCCCTGCGGCAGGAGACGCCGCAAAGCAGTTTCTACCGGGATACGACGGGTCCATCGACATCGCCGGACTTTGCTGGTTGCTGATCAGGCTGGTTCTCAGCCTCTATCTCATTGCCAGCGCCCTCAGCCGGTTTGACGCCCGGCGTCTGTCCGGCTGGGAAGTCGCCGGCCGGCTGATCTTGGCCGTCATCGTGCTTTTGAAGACGCCAAAGCTTGCTGTCACAGCCTTCGTTTTGGCCCTCGCCTACCTTGTCTTTCATCATCTCATGGCCCGCCGCCGGAGCGGTGCAAACCCAGTAGTGGAGACGTAACATGAAAAACTCGACGGATCGTATCCTTACCACACATGTGGGCTCTCTCCCCCGGCCCGAGAACCTTCTTGATCTGCTGGAAAAGCAGGACAAAGGGGAAAGCTACAACTCGGATGACTTGCGGGCCGAAGTGGTAAAGGCTGTGAACGAGATCGTCGCTACCCAGGTGGAAAACGGCATCGACATTGTCAGTGACGGGGAAATGAGCAAGCTCTCCTACACGGTGTATGTGAAGCACCGGTTGGGCGGACTGGCGGAAGGCACGGAAGAGCTGGGCGCGGGTAAAGACGGCAAAGCGCTCGCCCCGAAGGATTTTCAGGACCATCCAGGTTTTATGGAGTGGCGGGTTTCGCTTCGGGACATGCCGGGCACCCGGTTTACACCACCGCGCGCCGTCGAACCGGTAAGCTATGGAAACACGGAGCCCCTTGAAGACGATTTGGCCAACATGAAACAGGCAGTCACCGCAGCCGAACCTGTGGATGCGTTTATCAATACCGCATCGCCCGGCGTACTGCCGTCATTTATCCGTAATGGCTACTACCCCGACGACGATTCATATGTGGCCGCGCTGGCCGACACCATGAAGACGGAATACGACGCCATTCATCAGGCCGGTTTTCTGGTGCAGATCGATTGTCCGGACCTTGCCATGACCCGACACTTGGCCCATCAGGACAAGTCGGACGCCGATTTTCTGAAAATCGCGCAACGTAATGTGGAGGCCATCAATCACGCCACCCGGGACATTCCGGCCGAAAGCATGCGTATGCATATCTGTTGGGGAAACTACCCGGGGCCTCATACCCACGACGTACCCGTTTCGAAGATCGTGGATATTGTCATGCAAGGCCGGCCCCAAGCTTTACTGTTCGAAGGCGCCAATCCCAGGCACGAACATGAATGGGAAGATTGGGCCGCAGCCAAAATCCCTGACGACAAAATACTGGTGCCGGGCGTCATTGATTCCACCAACAACTTTGTCGAGCATCCGCGGCTGATCGCTCACCGGATAAAGCGTTACGCCGACATCGTCGGCCGGGAAAGGGTCATCGCCGGAACGGACTGCGGCTTTTCCACCGTCGCCGGGATGATCCGGGTATATCCATCCGTCGTGTGGAATAAATTCAGATGCCTAGCGGAAGGCGCGGCCATCGCATCCAAAGAGCTGTGGCGGTAGCGGACGCTACACGTCCTCGTCGGGGAATTCGTTATCGACCGAGCGGTACTTAAACTGCGCGCCGATGAAAAAGCCCTTGATCGGCGGTAACAGCCCCATACAAAGCCCTAAAATCACCGGTGGCCATACCACCAAGTGCACCCAGATGGGCGGCGTGAAACTAAATTCCAGCCAAAATGCCGCGCCGACCACCGCAAACCCGACAATCAGCATGATGGGGACAACAGGGCCATCGCCGGCGTCATGGCCGGAAAAATCAAGCCCGCAAGCGCCGCAGGATTGGGCGACTTTCAGATAGCCGGAATATAATCGGCCGTCACCACAACGCGGGCAACGGCCGAAAATTCCGTTTCGGATGGGAGACGCCGCGCGGTTCTGATCTTCAGCCACGCGCTGGTCCCCACATCAACCGGCGGGTGTCAGATGCCCGAATGCGGACGAGCCCCACCAATAGACGTTGATGTAGAGGAAAATCCAGACCACATCGACGAAGTGCCAGTACCAGGCGGCGGCTTCGTAGCCCACATGGGCATCGGCCGTGAAGTGCCCGCTCTTGGCCCGGAAATAGCAAACAATCAAAAAGACTGTACCAACAAACACATGGAAGCCATGGAATCCGGTCGCCAGATAGAAGGTCGACGGATAGATACCGTCACCTAAACCAAAGGGCAGGATGATGTACTCGTAAATCTGCACGCCCAAAAAGACCGCCCCAAGAATAACGGTATAAAGAGTCCACCGCACCACCCTCGGCCGGTCATTTTCAAGCAACGCGTGGTGAGCCACGGTGACCGTCAGACTGGAGGTAATCAGCAACAGCGTGTTGACCATCGGAATACCGGACGCGCCCAACGCCTCAATGCCTTCGGGCGGCCAGGGGCCGGCCACCAAATTCAGGATCGGCAGGCTGGAATGGAAATAGGCCCAGAAGAAAGCAAAGAAGAACATGACCTCGGAGGCAATGAACAACAGCATTCCGTAGCGCAAGCCCACCTTAACCGGCGAGGTATGAGATTTGCCGTCATTGGCTTCGGCAATCACATCTTTCCACCAGGCAAACATGGTGTAGAGAACACCGACGAAACCAATGGCCAGAAGCCAGGGATTAGCCGAATGCATGAAAATAATCAGGCCCACCGCAGTCACAAAGGCGGAAATCGTACCGACAAACGGCCACGGGCTCGGATCCGGCACGTGCCAGGGTTGTTGTTTCGCTGAAGCTGTATCTGACGCCATGGTTATACTTCCCGATGCTTGGCTAAGTGATAATTAAACATTTCCGGTTGCCGCCTATCCCCAACTATCCTTTGGGACGGACCGGCGCGCGGGCCTCTTCAATGTGTTTTGTCGCCGGATCGGCAGCGGTTACTTTCTCCGCAGCGGACTGATCATCGCTTTGGAAGAATGTGTACGACAGTGTGATGACCTTGGTGTTTTTGGCATGATCGTCTTTGACCATCCCCGGATCGACAAAGAAGGTCACCGGCATCTGCATGGTTTCGCCCGGGCGCAACACTTGTTCCGTAAAGCAGAAGCAATCGATCTTGTCGAAATGGGTGGCCACGCGGTACGGCGTCACGTTGAATGTCGCTGTCCCGACGATCGGCTTGTCGGAGATGTTGGTCGCCTCGTAAAAAGCCAGGGCCCGCTCGCCGATCTTGACCTTGATCGAGCGCTGGACCGGCTTGAACGACCACGCGAGATTGCGATTGACGTTGGCGTCAAACTCGACGGTGACGTATTGATCAACGATTGCTGCAGGGGGCTCGGACGCATCCGCCACTTGGGTCGTGCCGCCGTAGCCGGTGATCTCGCAGAAAAGCTTGTACAGCGGCTCCGACGCATAGGCCAATCCGACCATGCCGAAGGCAACGGCAAACAAGCTGGTGGCGGTGAGGCCCAGGCGCTTGTTCTGCCGGCCTCTCCGCACTGTGGCTTTATTTAACTTCGCCGTCATAACCGTTTTACCGTCCCTACCCGGATTACTCGGCCGGCTGATGCACGGCGTCGTCGGGCACGTCCGGCGCTTCTTCGTGGGTGTGGAACGGCGCCGGGGAGTCCACGGTCCATTCCAGCGTGGTCGCACCCGCGCCCCAAGGATTGGCTTCGGCTTTCTTGCCGGAGCGGATCGTCGAAATCAGGATATAGATGAACAGCAGCGCACCAACCAAGGAGATGGCGGCGCCGATGCTGCTGACCATGTTCCAGCCCGCATAGGCGTCGGGATAGTCCGGAATCCGCCGCGGCATCCCGGCCATGCCGAGGAAATGCTGCGGGAAGAACAGGACATTTATGCCAACGAAGGTGACCCAGAACTGAATCTGGCCAAGGGTCTCGTTGTATTGCCGGCCGCTCATTTTGCCGAGCCAGTAGAACATGCCGCAATAGATGCCATAGATTGTGGCGATGGACAGAACGTAGTGGAAGTGGGCGACCACGAAATAAGTGTCGTGGAACGCCATGTCGACGCCGGCATTGGCCAGCGTAATACCGGTCACACCACCGACCACAAACAGGAAGATGAAGCCCAGGGCATAAAGCATCGGGGTCTTGAACTCGATGGAGCCGCCCCACATGGTGGCCAGCCAGCTGAAGATTTTCACGCCGGTCGGCACCGCGATCACCATGGTGGCCAGCACGAAGTAGGCTCGGGTTTCCACGTTGAAGCCCACCGTGAACATATGGTGCGCCCAAACGACGAAGCCGACAACGCCGATAGCCGCCATGGCGTAAGCCATGCCGAGATAGCCGAAGATCGGCTTCTTGGAGAAGGTGGACACCACCTGGGACACCACGCCGAAGGCGGGGATCACCATGATGTACACTTCCGGATGGCCGAAGAACCAGAACAGGTGCTGCCAGAAAATTGGATCGCCGCCGCCCTCAGGCGAGAAGAAGGCCGTACCGAAGTTCCGGTCGGTCAGCAGCATGGTCAGCGCGCCGGCCAAAACCGGGATCGCCAGGAGCAGCAGGAACGCGGTCACCAGCATGGCCCAGATAAACAGGGGCATCTTGTGGAAGGTCATGCCCGGGGCCCGCATATTGATGATCGTCGTGATGAAGTTGATGGCGCCCAGGATGGAGGACGCACCGGCCAAGTGCAGAGCTAAAATACCGAAGTCGACCGCAGGTCCGGCGCTGAAATCCGCGTTTGAAAGTGGCGGATAAACCGTCCAGCCGGTGCCGGCGCCATCGCCGGACCCGCCGGCCACAAACGTGGACATAACCAGCAGCACCAAGGCGGCTGCCAAAAGCCAGAAGCTGATATTGTTCATTCGCGGGAAGGCCATATCCGGCGTCCCGATCATCAGCGGAATAAACCAGTTGCCGAAGCCGCCGATCAGGGCCGGCATCACCACAAAGAACACCATGATGAAGCCGTGGGCGGTGACCAGCACGTTGTAGAAGTGCGCATCCTCGATTAGTTGGATGCCGGGCTGGGCAAGCTCCGCACGGATAGCCATGGATGCCGCGCCGCCGATAATTGCGGCGAGCAGAGAGATGGCCAGATACATGGTGCCGATATCTTTGTGATTGGTCGAATACGCCCACCGTTTCCAGCCGGTCGGCCGGTGATCATGGTGGTCGTGATGATCGTGAGCTGCGTGTGCCGTATCAGACATGTCTATTCCTCTAAAATTACTCTTTCAGCGCCGCTAGTGGATGGCCTGAGATTTGTATGCAACCGAGGCCGGTTGCCGTTTGTTCTGAGCGAACTCTTCTTTAGCTTTGACCACCCATTGCTTGTAGTCTTCCTTGGAGACGACATTGATCACAATCGGCATATAGCCGTGTCCAACGCCGCATAGTTCGGAACATTGGCCGCGATAAGTGCCGATTTTAGACGACGGCACCCGGAACCAGGTCTCGTTGGTCCGGCCAGGCACGGTATCAATACGCACGCCGAAAGCGGGGATGGCCCAGTTGTGCAGAACGTCCGTCGCGGTGAGCAGGACCCGGACCGTGGTATCCGCCGGGACGACGACGCGGTTATCGACTTCCAGCAGCCGGATCATACCGGGCTTGAGGTCTTCTTCCTGAATGATGTTGCTGTCGAACTGCAGGCCGTTCTCGTCAGGATACTCGTACGACCAGGCCCATTGCTGGCCGGACACTTTCAAGGTCATCTCATAGTCAGGCGCCTTGTCCATGAAGAACAACAGCTTCATGGAGGGCACGGCGATAACCACCAGGATAACAATCGGAAGAACCGTCCACACCACTTCCAAGAAGGTATTATGTGTGGTTTTCGACGGGACAGGATTAGCCTTCGCGTTGAACTTCACGCAGATGTACAGCATCAGAGCCAGCACAAAGAGAACAATGATCGTCTCAATCACCAACAACTGATTATGGAAGCTGTGAATATCTTCCTGGACCGGGGTGGCCGCCGGCCGGAAATCCATTTGCCAGGGCTGCGGCCCGGATTGAGCCATGGCCGCTCCTGCGGCAATCACCACCAGAGCAAAAACAGTGCTCGAAATTACCCAACGAAATTTACTCATCTGTACCTTTTCCCCTCGCCGCCGAAACGCCCGACTCCCCGGACGGTTCGATTGCTAAACACTAAGCAGGACTTGCGCCGCCCCTTGCTATAATTTCTCAAATGTTCACCTGAAAAATCGGTGCCGACCATGACCTGGATCAAGTGAGAATCCTATACCTGATCTTTTCTGGGGCGTAAACCCACCCGCCGCCAATTCCGGGGGACTTTTTCCGTTATTCTCCGAGGGTTAATGCGTAGTTTTCGCTCTCTAAAGCGGGACCGGAATCCTCCGCTTACAACAACAGTTGCCGTACGCGCCCGTGAATGTTAAACCCCCGCCAACGTGAACGCGCTGAATGAGGCGCTTGGCCGTTGTTTTTGGCCGCTAAATCCGATGGAATTGATGAATCTAAAGAAGAAAAACCTGATTTTCATGCTGGTCCTGGCCGGCGCGACGATCTTTATGTATTTAGCCATCCTGTGGAAAGTCGGCAGCGGTTAGGCGCGCAGACCATGGACGTCTCCGCCCTTCCCCATGTGAACGCGGTCCTGAACGGCATCGCCGCCTGTTTTCTGATGCTGGGATACGTGCTGATTCGCCGGGGCGAAAAGGATAAACACCGCAAAGCCATGATTGCCGCGGCCTCCGTATCGGCTCTTTTCCTAGTCAGTTATATCACGCTCAGATTTCACGCACCGGTCTTCGAATTCCGGGGCGAAGGCGTGATCCGGCCGATCTATTACGCTTTGCTCATTAGCCATGTCATCCTCTCGGTCTGCATTGTCCCCCTGGTGTTACTCACCTTGTACAGAGCCTTACGGGGAACGTTTGATCTGCATCGTAGAGTCGCCCGCTGGGCCTGGCCAGCTTGGATGTATGTTTCCGTGACCGGCATCGTGGTCTATCTGATGCTCTATCAAGTATATCCGCCAGAGGTTGCGGGCCTTCAATAGGATGATCGACACGATGCCCGACGGCGCGGATGCCCGGCAGTTGCGCCGCTGGTGTCTGCTGGCGGTTCTGGCCCTGGCCGTTGCCGGGCTGACGATCATACCGTTTCTGCTGTCCAAGACCGTGCTGCGCGACCCGGCGCACGCCTGGGTCCACGAGTTCGGACCCAATGGTTTGGTGGTTCATGTGGTCACCTCGTTCGCCGTCTGGTTTCTGGCCATGTTCGCCGCCCTGAATGTGGCCATGATGCCGATCGACCACGGTGGACGCCGGCGTGGCTCCGAACTGGCGGACCGGACCGGGTTCATCGCCGCCGCGACGGGCACGGTATTTATTCTGATCGCGGCCTTCCTGGACCGGGGCGAGGCGACCCTCAACGATTATCTCCCGATGATCATCGATCCGTTTTTCTATGCGGGTGTCGGTTTGATGGCCCTTGGGTTCCTGCTGTCGGTGCTGCGGATGCTGTACGGGCTGGCCCGGGTCACGGCGACAGATATTGTTGAAGTGCCGGCACTGATCGCAACCGGCTTATTGTATGTAGCGGCTGTGGTGGCGGGACTGCTAGCCTGGATCCAACTGTCGGGACAGTCTTTGTCCTTCGACTTTAACCAACGGCTCCTTTGGGGCAGCGGGCATATCCTGCAGTATGTGAACGCCGGGCTGGTCTTGATTTCCATCAGCATTCTTTACCGCCGGGCGTTCGAGGCGAATATGACCGTCTTGAGCTTCATGAAATGGACCGGCGGCCTCCTAATCCTCTGTGGGACAGCGGGTCTGGCCTTGATGGGGATTTATCCAGCTACCGGCGCCTCATACTTTCCTGTGTTCACCAACTTACAATATGTTCTGGGCCTGCCGGTGGCGCTGATCCTGGGCGTCGCATTGGGCGCGATTTGGCGGCGGCGCGGCATGCTTAATTGGGGTGACCCCGCTGCGGCCGCTTTCCTAAGCGCCGTTTTCCTGTTCGGGGTTGGCGCATATCTGGGACTGTTCGTGGACGGCGCAGACACCAGAACCCCCGCCCACTATCACGGCGTCATCGGCGGGTTAAACCTGGCGCTGATGGGATTGTTCTACAGCTGGTTCCTGCCGCTGTTGGGCCGGCAGTTCACACGGCAACGGTGGGTAACGGCGCAGATTTATCTCTACGCGGCGGGCCAACTTTTATTTGTCCTGGGCATGTTTGCCGCCGGCGGTATGGGCGAGGCCCGAAAATCCACCGGCTCCGGCATCGCCATGGACAGCGGCGCAGCCGTGGCAGCCGCCGGCCTTCGAGACCTTGGTGGCGGCTTGGCGGTATTGGGCGGACTGCTCTTTATTGTGCTGGCGCTTCGGGCGCTGTTGAAACGGCGTGTCTAGGCCATTCAGTTTTTACAGCGCACATATGTAAAGAGCCCTATTTATTGTAACCAAAATCTATGGCATAGACGGTGCCAGTTGCAGGTATCGGCAAGCGAATGAACCAACACGTTTCTCACATTGATGATCAAGCCACGCCGGCGGCATCTCCGGAAGCGGAGCCCCGTGCGCCCATTGTCGATTATGCCCTTCTGCTGAAGCCGCGGGTGATGTCCCTGGTGCTGTTCACCGGTTTCGCCGGTATGCTTCTCGCGCCCGGTCCCATTGATGTGGTGACCGCCATCATCGCGGTGATCGCCATCGGCGTCGGCGCAGGTGCATCAGGCGCCATTAATATGTGGTACGACCGGGACATCGATCAGATTATGGAGAGGACCCGGGAACGTCCTTTACCCGCCGGGCGGCTGCGCCCGAGTCGCGCACTCTGGTTGGGGACTGTTCTTTCCTTTGCCTCCGTCGCCGCCATGTGGGCTTATGTCAACGAAATAGCGGCGGTTCTGCTGGCGACCACCATCGCCTTCTATGTTTTCATCTACACCATCTGGCTGAAACGCCGCACGCCGCAAAATATTGTTATCGGCGGGGCGTCTGGCGCGTTGCCGCCAATGATCGGCTGGGCTGCGGTGACCGGCGATATTTCCGCCGGCGGCATTGTCCTCTTTGCCATCATCTTCATGTGGACGCCGCCGCATTTCTGGGCGCTGTCCCTATATCGCTCCGGCGATTACGAAAAGGCCGGCGTGCCGATGATGCCCGTCGTCTCCGGCGTGGCCGAGACCAAGAAGCAGATGGTGATCTACACGGTGCTGTTGTTCCCCATCACCGTCGCGCCCGCCTTCATCGGCATGATCACGCCGGTCGGTGGCGTTGTGATCGCGGTTTTAAGCGCCTGGTTCATCCGGCACGCGCTCGTCGTCTATAAGGCCGACGGGTTCGACGCGCCCCGCGCCATGTTCCGCTATTCCATCGCGTATCTGTTTTTTGTTTTCGTGGCGCTCCTGGCGGATCACACGTTTCTGGTCGGCCGGATCCCGATTCTTTAAACCCCTCCCGGCATGACCGCTTATCAGCAACTGGAACGGATATTCGGCCGTCTCGCTGCCCTCGGCGATGCTGAGGGATTCCTCCATTGGGATTCATCGGTGATGATGCCGCCGGCCAGCGCCGCCTCCCGCGCTGAACAGATCGCCGCTCTGCAATCCGTCCGCCACGAGATCATCACGGCGGAAGAGATGGAGGAGCTTTTCAACGAAGTCGACAACCGGGGCGAACTAACAGACTGGCAAGCAGCCAATGTACGGGAGATGCGGCGGCGCTGGCGGCGTCAAACCGCCCTGAACGCTGACCTCGTCGAAGCGCGCGCCAAAGCCTCCAGCGCCTGTGAGAGCAAGTGGCGGGACGCCCGGCCCAAGGGAGACTTCTCCCTGGTCAAAAATGAACTCCAAACCCTTCTTGATCTGGTCCGGGAATCAGCCCAGGCCTTCGGCGATGTTTTGAATTGTGATCCATATGATGCGCTTCTGGACCAATACACGCCGGGTCTGAAAAAAGAGATCGTCGATCCGCTCTTTAACCGGCTGGCTGGCGAACTGCCGGGACTTCTGCACCGGATTTTGGAGGCGCAAGGCCGCCGCGAATCGGCAAATGTACCGGAAGGTCCCTTTCCGATCGACGCCCAGCGCGCACTGGGCCAGAAGCTCATGGCCGTCATCGGTTTCGATTTCGAGATGGGCCGTCTGGATGAGAGCCTGCATCCGTTTTCCGGCGGCACACCGGATGACCTCCGGATCACCACCCGTTACGAAGAAGGTGAATTTATGAGCGGGCTTATGGGCGTGCTGCATGAAACCGGGCACGCGCTTTATGAAAAAGGCCTACCCAAGGACTGGCGGCTGCAGCCGGTGGGCGAAGCCCGCGGCATGGACATCCACGAAAGCCAATCCCTGTTGATCGAAATGCAGGCCTGTCGGTCGCTGGAGTTTCTGACCTTCGCCAGCCCCCTGATGCAGGAGGCTTTCGGTCGGTCCGGCCCCGAATGGTCGCCGGAGAATCTCTATTGTGTCTATACCCGTGTCGAGCCGGGGTTAATCCGGGTCGATGCCGACGAAGTGACCTATCCGATGCATGTCATTCTTCGGTACCGGCTGGAACAGGCGCTGCTGTCCGGCGATCTGCCGTTGGACGATTTGCCCGGCGCGTGGAACGACGGCATGAAAGAACTTTTGGGCCTGAACCCGCCCGACGACCGGGACGGATGCCTGCAGGACATCCATTGGTTCGACGGCGCGTTCGGCTACTTTCCCAGCTACACGTTCGGCGCGTTGACAGCGGCACAATTTTTCGCTGCCGCGACGGAGACTGACGGTGATATTCTCCCAGGCATCGGCCGGGGTGATTTCAAACCGCTCTATCGCTGGCTGGGTGAGAACGTACATAGCCAGGGCTCTCTATTGGAGGCCCCGGAATTGATCCGCCAAGCCACCGGGAAAAACGTGGATGCCGACATATTTCTCGCCCATTTGGAACGCCGGTATCTGGCGTGACGCCCGGCTTGAAGGCGATGGCGGAGACCGATAGGGTACCGCCCTTCATGAATGAGGCCCGCCGATGAAGTATCTCAGCACCCGTGGCCAAGCGCCGGTGCTTTCTTTCGATGACGTGCTGCTGACCGGTCTGGCCAGGGACGGCGGTCTGTACGTGCCCGAATCCTGGCCAAAGCTGAGCAGGAACGAGATCAAAGCGTTGCGCGGGCTGTCCTACGAAGACCTCGCCGTGCGCATCATGCTTCCGTTTTTAGGCGGCCAAATCTCCGAAAGCGACTTCGCGCAGATGGTGGCCGACAGTTATGCCGGGTTCGATCACCCGGCCCGAACGCCGTTGAAACAGTTAGATTCCAACCTGTGGCTGGCAGAATTGTTCCACGGACCGACCCTGGCGTTCAAGGACTACCCCCTGCAACTGGTCGGGCGATTGTTCGATCATGTGCTGAATAAGCGCGGCGAACGGGTAACCATTGTCGGCGCGACCTCCGGCGATACTGGCTCGGCGGCGATCGAAGCATGTAAGAACCGGGACGCCGTCGAGATATTTATTCTGCACCCCAATGGCCGGGTCTCTGACGTCCAGCGCCGGCAGATGACGACGGTCGATGCCGCCAACGTCCACAACATTGCCCTCAAAGGCACGTTTGATGATTGCCAGGACATGGTAAAAGCCCTGTTCGCGGACGGAGCTTTCCGGGACGAACACCAATTGTCGGCGGTGAACTCCATTAACTGGGCGCGGATCATGTCCCAGATCGTCTATTACTTTTCGACGGCCCTGGCCTTGGGCGCTCCGGACCGACGCCTGGCCTATGCCGTGCCGACCGGCAATTTCGGCAACGTCTATGCCGGTTATGCCGCCAGCCGGATGGGCCTACCCATCGAGCGCTTTATCGTCGGTTCCAACGCCAACGACATTCTCACCCGCTACTTCAACAGTGGGGTGATGGAAACGGCGGAGGTGATGCCCACCCTCAGCCCCAGCATGGACATTCAGATCTCCAGCAATTTCGAGCGGCTGTTGTTCGAGCATTACGGCCGCAAGGGCGAAACCGTGGGCCGGGCACTCTCGCGCTTCCGGCGCAACGGCACGGTCCGCTTCGGTGATGCCCGCTGGAAAACCATGCGAAAGAAGTTCGAAGGTCACCGGCTTGGTGACAACGCGACCAAAGAGGCCATCAACGAGCTTTACCAGGAAACTGGCGAACTGGTCGATCCACATTCAGTGATCGGGGTGATGGCCGCCAAGGCCAGTGAGTTGCCACAAGACACCACTGTCGTCAGCCTAGCGACGGCACATCCGGCCAAGTTTCCGGCCGCCGTCGAAGAGGCGACGGGCATTCACCCCACCCTACCGGACAGGCTGTCCGATCTGTTCGACCGTCAGGAAAAGTTCACGGTTCTTGCCAACGACTTTGAGACGGTTCGCGATCACATTGCCGGCGCCCTGGCCCATCGGGAAAGCGCATGACCGTTAACGTCAGCACCCTGGACAGTGGCCTGAGGATCACCACGGACAGGATGGAAACCGTAGAGACGGTCACCCTGGGCGCCTGGGTCGCGGTCGGCACCCGCCACGAAACGGCCGAACTCAACGGCATCTCCCACCTGTTGGAACACATGGCGTTCAAGGGCACGCAGCGCCGGACGGCGCGGGCCATCGTCGAGGAAATCGAAGCGGTGGGCGGCCAAGTCAATGCCTACACGTCCCGCGAAAACACGGCATACTTCGCCAAGGTGTTAAAAGAAGACGCCCCTCTGGCGGTGGATATCATCGCCGACATCCTGCAGAACTCGGTCATGGACCCGGTGGAGCTGGACCGGGAGCGGGCCGTCGTCATCCAGGAAATTCATCAGGCCAACGACACGCCGGACGACATTATTTTTGATTATTTTCAGGCCGCCGCCTTTCCCGATCAGGCCATGGGCCGCCCGGTGCTGGGCATGGCGTCCCTGATCAATCAAATAAACCGGGACACGATCCTGGATTATATGACCAGTCAATATACGCCGCCCCGGATCGTGGTCGCCGCCGCCGGTAATATTGACCACCAGACCTTTTGCGGCCTCGCCGGGAACGCCTTTACCGGACTGACAGACGCGGGTGCTGCAACAGGCGACTCCACGGCCTATACCGGCGGGGACTACCGCGAAAGCCGCAACCTGGAACAGGCGCATCTGCTTTTGGGGTTCGACGGACTATCGTTCGCTGATGCGGACTATTACGCCTTGGCCGTCATGTCGACGATCCTGGGCGGCGGCATGTCGTCCCGGCTGTTCCAGGAGGTGCGGGAGAACCGGGGCCTCGCCTACAGTGTCTATACCTTCGCCAACAACTATGAAGATGGCGGTCTATTCGGCGTTTATGCCGGCACCGGGGAACAGGAACTGACCGAGCTGGTGCCCATCGTCTGCGATGAAATTCTGGGCCTCAGCCAAACCCTCACGGAAGAAGAAGTCATCCGCGCCCGCGCCCAGCTGAAGGCCTCCACATTGATGGCGCTAGAAAGTTCCTCCGCCCGGGCGGAAACCCTGGCTCGCCAGCTTCAGGTGTTCAACCGGGCGATCCCGACCGAGGAAGTGATCACCAAGATCGACGAAGTCGATGAGGCTGCCGTGAAGAAGGTCGCCGATCGTATCTTTGCCTCCACACCAACAGTGGCGGCGCTGGGTCCGATCGGCCCGCTCGAAAGCTACGACAGTATTCGGGATCGATTGGCGGCCTAGAGCGCTCTGGGCCTTAGGCGTGGCCAGCCTCGTCAGACAGCATTCGCGGATCAACGCCCAGGTTAAAGATCGCCCGTTCCCACTTGGTCTCCAGATCGGTATCGAAAATTATCTCCGAATCGGCGGGCGCCTGCAGCCAGCCGTTGGCGCGAATTTCGTCGTCCAACTGACCCGGCCCCCACCCGGCATAGCCCAGGGCGAGAATGCTCCGGCGCGGCCCATAGCCTCGGGCCATGGCGCGCAGAATGTCGACCGTCGCGGTCAAGGCGACGCCGTCATCCACCTCCAGCGTCGCGTCCTGGCGATAGTCGGAAGTGTGCAGCACGAATCCCCGGCCGGCCTCCACCGGGCCGCCGAAATGCACGGGCACGTCGTCATCGACGGGTTTTTCGGTGATTTCCAGCTGTTCCATCAGTTCGGAAAAAGTTAAGGAATCGAGCACCTGGTTGAGCACCAGGCCCATGGCCCCTTCTTCGGTGTGGGCGCACATATAAATAACCGTCTTGGCAAACCTCTCGTCCCGCATGCCCGGCATGGCGATCAAGAGCTGACCAGACAAGTAAGGGTCTGCGGTGCTGCCGGGTTCGGACATTGGGGCGGCTTTCTCGGTAGTTGTGACTGAACTCAAGTGCCTGACCAGCCTAGCCAGTGCCGCAATCCATGTAAACGGCTGTTCTGGCGGCTTGGCGGCGCCACAAAGACCCTGTGGGTTAACTAGGGCGGTTTTATGGCAGAGGCATTGACGTGCTGGCCTCGATAACGCACACGTTTGGTAAAGTTCCCGTGAAGTCGTGGACTGTTAATGTTCTTCGGGCATTTATCGGCTTATATAGGCACCGTCAATTGGATCAACCGGGATAAAGCCGTGATTTTGATAAAATCCTTCGTGTCGAAATTTTTTACGGCCGCCGCCGTTGCGGCTGCTGTTTTTTCAGCGCCGGCCGTGGCCGCCGAAAAAGCCGAGACCCCGTGGGTCGAGACACCGCAAACCGCCGTCCGGCTGATTTCGGCAACCGAAGGCGTCGGCGAACACGCGGCAGTACAACTGGGCCTGCATTTCAAGCTCAAGGACAATTGGAAAATTTACTGGCGCAATCCCGGTGACGCGGGCTTTCCGCCACGCCTCAATTGGGAAGGCTCCGAGAACCTCGACACCACAGACTTCCGCTGGCCTGTCCCATCCCGGTTCAAGGTGCTGGGCTTCCAATCCCTCGGCTACAAAAAAGAGGTGGTCTTCCCCATCAAAGCGACGGTGAAGAATGCGAAGGACCCGCTTAAACTGACCGCCAAGCTGGACTATCTGGCCTGCGACGATGTGTGCATCCCGTACAAGGCCAACCTGGCGTTGACCCTGCCGGCCGGGTCCGATGCGGCGACCGATAATTTTCAGCTCATCAGCAAATATGACAACCAAGTGCCGGGCGACGGCGCTGCGCACGGCATCACCATTGAGAAAGTGGAGACCGCGGGCGCGTTCAAAACCGTCGACAAGGACGTCCGCGAAGGCGCGATCCGGGTGGTGGCCGCCAGTGCGGTCCCGTTCTCCAGCCCGGACGTTTTTGTCGAAGGCCCGGAACTGACCTTCTTCTCTCAGCCGCAAGTCGATCTGCAGGACGGCGGCAAGAAGGCCCTGATTACCATTCCCGCCAGCGAGGAAGAGAAAGCCAAGATTCTCCAGGCTAGCCTGACCCTCACCTTGAAGGATGGAGAACGCTCGGCGGAAAAAACCCTGATCGTACAGTCCGGTCCAGCTGCAGCGCCCGCCAGTTCTGATCTTCCCCTATCACTGCCGGTGATCCTGGGACTGGCGCTGATCGGCGGATTGATCCTGAATCTGATGCCCTGCGTGCTGCCGGTGCTATCGCTCAAGGTCTTGGGATTCATTTCCCATGGCGGTGGGGAAAACCGAACCATCCGCCTGAGTTTTTTGGAGACCTCTCTCGGCATTGTTGTCACGTTCCTGGCCATCGCCAGTGCGCTTGCCGGACTGAAAGCCGCCGGATCTGCCGTCGGCTGGGGGATTCAGTTCCAGCACCCCTGGTTTATCGTGGGCCTGACCATCATCGTCAGCCTGTTCGCCTATAATCTTTGGGGTCTTTTCGAGGTGGCGTTGCCCGGCTGGCTATCCAATTTTGCCGGCGGCGCACACTCGGATTCAGAGGAACGTAAATTCGGCGGCAATTTCGCCACCGGCGTTTTCGCCACCATTCTGGCGACACCCTGCTCAGCGCCATTCCTGGGAACGGCGGTCGGCTTTGCCCTGGCCGGCTCCATCATTGATATTTACCTGGTGTTCGCCGCACTGGGCGTTGGCATGGCCCTGCCGTTTATCCTGATCGCGGCTTTCCCGGCCCTCGCCGCCAAACTGCCCAAGCCCGGCAACTGGATGATCCGGCTCAAGCAAATCTTGGGCGTCGCGCTGGCGGCCACGGCGATTTGGCTCCTGTCCGTCCTCGCGGTGCAGCTCAGCCTTGATGCGGCGCTATTGGTCGGCGCCTTGATGGCCGGTATGGGCGTCATTTTGTTTGCCAAACCGCGCCTTGCCCCGAGCTGGCACAAAGCGGCGGGCGCCGGTCTCGTCGTGCTGGCGCTCGGCGCATTCTGGACGCCATATGCCTTCACCCCGTCGGCGGAACTTTCCTCGGCCAAAAGCAACCATTGGGTCAAGTTCGACCCTGCCGCCATCCCGAAACTAGTGGCCGAGGGCAACACCGTGTTCGTCGATATCACCGCCGAGTGGTGCATCACCTGCCAGGTGAACAAAGCGGCCGTCTTGAACCGGGGCGACATTTTCGATGTGCTGGCCGGCGGTGGTAAAGTGATCGCCATGAAAGGCGACTGGACCCGGCCCGACCCGATCATCACGGCGTATCTGAAAAGCAATGGCCGGTTCGGCATTCCCTTTAACGCGATTTACGGGCCCGGCGCCGCCGACGGTGTGGTCCTGCCGGAACTGCTGACCACCGGCAATGTGGAGGCAGGAATGAACAAGGCCTCCGGCGGCACACTTTTCGCCAAGAATTAAACCCCCCAAGCCTTTTCCGGTTTGCTCAGCTCCCTGCCCGTCAGTATAAGGATTGTGTAACAAGGTATGAGGGAAATCCTTCCCACGCCTTTTGAAAGGACCAGAAAATGGCAATCAGTGTTGGAGACAGCATTCCCGCCGCCACCCTTCGCGTGAAGGGTGAGGAAGGAATCGATGCGCTTTCCACCGACGATATTTTCGCCGGCAAGAAAGTCGCAATCTTCGGCGTGCCTGGCGCCTTTACGCCCACGTGAACGGCCAAACATCTGCCCGGTTACGTGCAGCACGCAGACGCAATTAAAGCCAAGGGGGTCGATACGATCGCCTGTGTTTCAGTGAACGACGCTTTCGTCATGGACGCCTGGGGTAAAGCCGGGAATGTCGGTGACGCGGTGGTCCTCCTGGCCGATGGCAACGGCGAATTCGCCGCCGCCATGGGCCTGGAAATGGACGGGTCCGGCTTCGGCCTCGGCTCCCGCATTCAGCGGTTCTCGGCCATCGTCGAGGACGGCAAGGTTACCACGCTGAACCTCGAAGAGCCCGGCGCCTTCGAGACCAGCAGCGCGGAAGCCATGCTGGAACAGCTTTAGGGCTTATCGCCCGAAACAACGGAAAAGGCGGTTGCTGCGGCAGCCGCCTTTTTTGTGCCCCCCATCCGGCCCTGCGGGCCACCTTCCCCCGCAAGGGGGGAAGGCAGTCTCGGAGTAAATCCGCAGCATCATTGCCCTCCCCCTTTACGGGGGAGGGTGCGGAGTCCGGGGCTCCCGGACAACGCGGGTGGGGGTGTACGCGGATCATGCCCGGACCTCGTCCGGGCACAGGCTCCGAGTCCGCGGGCCTAAATCAATGCCTGCCGCCGCCGGACCGGCGGAGATTGAAGTAGTTCCCGGCAAAGATCACGGCCGCGCCGATGAAGACAGCGAGCTCGATGGATTCCTGATACAGAAAAAACCCGACAACCGCCGCCATGGGCAAGCGCAGGAAATCGATGGGCATGACAAACGACGCGTCGGCCAGTTGGAACGCCCGGGCCAGGCAATAATGCGCGCTGAGGCCGGTGAACCCGACGAAGAGTATCCACACGGCATCGGCCCACACCGGCGTCACCCAGAACCAAAGACCGGGGATCGCGCCGATCACTGTCTGCACCGACATCATGTAAAACAGGATGGTCAGCGGGCCGTCGGTGCGGGTGAGGTACTTGGTGATGGTCAAGGTAAGCGCAAAGCCGATAGCCGCACCCATCACCGCGACGGAGCCGACACTGAACATTTCCGGGCCCGGCGGTACAATGATCAAAATGCCGGCGAAACCGAGGACGATGGCGATCAGCCGGCCCCTGTCCATCCGCTCCCCCAAAAAGAGTACAGCCAATATCGCCACCCAGATGGGCGTGGTGAATTCGATGGCAAACACAGTGGCGAGCGGCAACAGCGCGACTGACAGGAACCAGCCCGACTGGGCCGCGTAGTGGACCAGATTCCGGCCGATCTGCACTTTGAGATGAGTCGTGTGCACCGACGCCCAGCCTTTCCGGCTGACGAAGAACAGAACGACGAGGATTCCAAAGATGCTGCGCATCCAAACGATTTGCAGCGTGTGCATGGTGTCGGACAATTCCCGCCCGGCGACGGCCATCATCATAAAGGACGCCAAAGCGCCGACCATCCAGATCGCGCCCAGCACGAGGGGAGATGTGGGCAAGCTCAAATTCGTGATCTCGGCCCTAGATACGTTCTGAGAGCCAGATCGCGAGGCGGGAGCCGGTCTTCACCGCCGCCGACAGCGCCGGATAGGCCGGCGCCTGTTCGGCGCCTTGGGCCAAGGCGGTTTCCTTATGTTCCAGTTCCTCATCCCGGAATTTCTTGATCGTGTCGCGCAGTTCGCCCTCGTCCTCGTCCAGTTGGGCGGCCTGATTGGCATAGTGTTCTTCGATCACTTCTTCCACCGCGACGGTGCAGGCCATGGCCGCTTCCCGGCCCATCAGCGCCGTCCCCGCGCCTAACGCAAAACCGGCGGCGTGCCACAGCGGCGTCAATAGTGTGGGGCGCACCCTACGCTCCACCATCAACTTGTTGAAGGTATCCAAATGTTCCTGCTCGGTCGCCGCCATCTCCTTCAGCACCGGCCCGTCCGGACCCCGGCCCAATACGGCAATCTGGCCCTCATAAATCCGCTTGGCCCCATATTCGCCGGCCTGATCGACCCGGATCATCCGCGCCAATAGTTCGTCACGGCTGAGATCGCCGGGCAAGGGGCGCATTTTGTGGCCAGAGTCTTTCTGAGATTGGATCATGTCTGTTCTTCTTGTGATTGTCCGGCGCACAGAAAACAGACCAACGCGAGCGCCAGGGAGGCAACCGTATTGTAGACGGTGATGGAAAGCCCAAACAAGGTCCAGTCGATGGCGTCGCAGGGCTTCGGCAATTTGCCGGTCAACATGCTTTGCAATTGCTCAATCGTGGTTGACAGGATGCCGCCACCGCCTGCCGCGCAAGAGGTTGCCGCCACCCACCAATGCTGCTCCACACCATTGTGATAAAAGGCCACCCCGGCGCTACACAGAAACACCAGGGCGATCAAATAAATCACCGCACGCCGGTCCGCGCCCGGCAGCAGGAAGGTCACCAGTCCGATGCCGATCACGGCGGCATAGGGGATGCGCTGATAGACGCATAGCACGCAGGGTTCCAGATCAAAACCGTATTGAGCGATCAACGCGGTTCCCAATGCAAAGGCGCTTGCCAGCCCTGCCAGCAAAATAATCCGCCGGCAGATAAACGCGCTCAAGTTGGTGATGTTCAGGTTCATGCGCTCACCCTACATGACAAACTTCAAGAGCACGAACCCCCCGATCAAGAGCACCACGAACAGGATGAACAAAATCCCGAGGCGCTCTTCGATGAAGGCGCGGATCGGCGCACCGAACTTCCACAACAGCCAGGCGACGATGAAGAACCGCAATCCCCTGGCAAGAATCGACGAGATCGTGAAGACCGTCAGATCGAGATTAGTCACGCCCGACAGGATGGTGATTACCTTGTAGGGGAACGGCGTGACGCCGGCGATGAACACCGCCCAGGCGCCATATTCATTATAAGTGTCCTGGAACTCTGCAAAGCGGGAACCGTAGTGGTAGAAATCCAGGATCGGTTTGCCGATCTGCTCGAACAGCAACGCGCCGATGGCATAGCCGCCCATGCCGCCCAGCACGGAGGCGGCGGTGCACACGCCGGCGATCAGCCAGGCCCGGTCCCGGGCCGCCAGCACCATGGGGATCAGGATCACATCCGGCGGGATCGGGAAGACCGAGCTTTCGATAAAGGAGACAAACGCCAACGCCCACAGCGCATGGCGGTGGGCGGAGAGGTCCAGGGTCCAGTCATAGAGGCGTCGCAACATGCGCAAGGAACGTCCGGAAAAGCCGAAAGGGAGGCCTTACTATCCCGTGGCCAGGGCTTTGGCAATCAATCCCGCGCAGGACCTCTGAGAGATGTTGACCAGGGAGAAACCTCCGCTATGATCGCGCCCCTATTGACGCCCCCAAAGCCTCGGTGGCGGAATTGGTAGACGCGCCGGATTCAAAATCCGGTTCTGGCAACAGAGTGAGAGTTCGAGTCTCTCCCGAGGCACCAATACTTTGGTCACACATCAGTTAACCCATTGGTTTTCTTGTGTAA
>CAZSXT010000025.1:0-45884 GCA_964611435.1 uncultured Rhodospirillaceae bacterium
TTGGCATGCGGGCTGGGCGATTTTGGATATCACCGATATGACCAAACCGACCTGCGTGTCGCGGCAGGAATGGAAGCCGCCTTACGCCCACCCGGCGCACACAACCCTGCCCATTCCGTTCAAGCTGAAGGGCATGGACATCATGCTGATGGCGGATGAGGACGTGGCCAAGAAGGAACCGGCGGGCCCGGCTTTCATGTGGATCTATGATATTTCCGACGAGGTGAACCCACGGGTTATCGGCAGTTTCCAGCTCGACCATCTGGATAGCGGCACCCCCGCCCCGGCCATGACCGGCTGCCACCAGCCGGTGGAGATCGTGCGCGGCACGGAAATCCCCGTGGCCTGGTTCGCCAACGGACTCCGGATTGTGGATATCGCCAATCCCCACGCGCCCAAAGAGGCCGCATACTATGTCCCTGATGCGCCGGAAGGCGCAGAACGGCCTTTGTCCAACGATGTCTATCAGGATGATGACGGGATCATCTATCTGATCGACCGGGACCGGGGGCTCCACATTCTGGAAAGGACTTGAGGCAGGTATGAAATTTTACGCGTCAGTCATCGCTTGTGCTCTCGGATTGGCGGTTTGGGCCACACCAGCCGCCGCCGACTACTATGACGACGCGGTCACGGCGGCCAAGGCGAAGGACTATGCTACGGCGATCAAGCTTTATTCCGAGGCATTAGACAAAAACGCACTCGAAGGCCGCCGGCTTTACGCCGTGTTGACCAATCGGGGGCAGGCCTATCTGAAAGCCGGCAAACGGACCGACGCCATTGCCGACTTCACCCGCGTGTTTGAGATGACCAACATCCCCGATACCGCCCGGTTCGGTGCGTTGCTCAACCGGGGCGGGGCGCACAGTAGCTTCAACGACCACAAACGGGCGCTGGCCGATTACAATCTGCTGATCAAGACCTGGCCGGACAACGCCGTCGGCTATTATAACCGGGGCAACGCCAATGCCCGGGCCAAGCGCACCAAACAGGCGATCGAAGATTATTCCCGGGTATTGGACCTGGAGCCGGGCTTCGTCAGCGCACTGATCAACCGGGGCGTGGTCTACAAGGGCCTCCGCCAGTATGACCAGGCCCTGGCGGATTTCCACTCGGCGGCCAAGCTGAAGAGCAGGGATGCGTCGATCTATGTGAACCGGGGGATCGTGTATCTGCATATGCGGCGCTACGCCCTGGCGGTAGCGGAGCTTGATCATGCCATCCGGCTGCGGCCAAAAAGCGCCTTCGCCCACGCCAACCGTGCGGTGGCGCACCTGTTCCTGGGCTCCCAGGCCAAGTTTGATGCGGACGTGGCCAAGGCCAGGGCGCTGGGCGCCAGCGACAAGACGGTCAAAGACCTGAAAGCCTATGCCGCCTATTACGATAAAAAGAAAAAGCGCGAAGATAAGGAATAGACCGGTGCGCCGCCGGAGGGCGCTCGCTTCTTGACATCAAGCCCGCCGGAACCTTATATGCGCGCCTTACCTCACGCGGCGTTCTACGCCAGCGGGATGGGCGCGTAGCTCAGCGGGAGAGCACTGCCTTCACACGGCAGGGGTCACAGGTTCAATCCCTGTCGCGCCCACCATTTTTTCTGCGACTTAAGACTTGTACATTGGTGAACTGCCGATCAGGGGAGCGTTCTGGCCCCCGGGGCCGCCCCCGTGCCCATCTACATTTTATAGCAATCAACATGAGGGAAACTCACAATGCTTCTGACAGATTTCCCAGTCTATATTCGGAAATCAATGCAGATTTGGATTGGTCTGACGCGTTGGTCCTTGTGTATAATACTAAGCAAACAGAGTGCGTTCGAGGAATTCCATGGAAGTGAAAAAAGTCGCTTATCGTAAAAAAACGGGTGTACCGGATCCGATCGATATCTATGTCGGCGGACGGGTAAAGCTTCGCCGGACCCTTTTGGGGATCAGTCAGGAAATACTAGCGGACGCCGTTGGTTTGACATTCCAGCAAGTTCAGAAATACGAACGGGGCACCAATCGCATGGGCGCCAGCCGCCTGTTCGACATCGCCACCGTATTGCAGGTGCCGATCTCGTATTTCTACGAAGATATGCCGGACGACATCAAAACCCGTAAGATTGACGCCCCGGAGGGTTTCGACCGCAAGAAGACGCCCACCAGCGAGCATGGTCTGTACACCAAGCGGGAAACGTTGGAATTGGTACGCTATTACTACACCATCACCAACAAGAAGACTCGGGAAGAACTTCTGCGGCTGATTGAGACTCTGTCCGGCTAGTCCATCACCTCACCAAACATTCTAAGAACTAGGCATCGCTGAACCCGCCCGTTGATCAGAATGGGCGGTTCAGGCCGGCGTCGGCCTCAACTACAAACTGAAAGACGATGTGTCGGTGGGTCTCTCCTACCGCTTCTTCTACATTGATGATTTGGATTTCAGCGGCGTTGAGGCCGAATATAGCAGCCATCGCGCCTTGCTTGGAGTTACGTTCAATCTGTAAATCTGGAGACGATATCCTGAAAGCGGCGGCCTCTGGGCCGCCGTTTTTTTATGCCAGCTCTCGACCCAGAACAGCGGCGACATAGTTAATCGGCGCGTGGTCCGCCATCTCTCGCAACCGTAAATTGCCCCTCTTCCAGGCAATATTCTTTTGATAGTTCAGGCTGGCGCTGAGCCGTTCTCGGGTGACGTGCTCATCGGTTGGTGACGTGCTGATACGCCGGTCTTCGCCGATAAAGTGCATCACCCCGGCATGATGAAACCCGAGCGCCTCGGGCGGCAACGTCGGCACAAGATCGCTACAACTCACGAAACGGTCCACACTGAACTTCTCCAGAAGCGCGATGAATGCCTGATCCCCGACACGGGGAGCGCCAAAGGTGATCAGGCCCGAGGGCGCCACATGGGTCGCCGCCAGGGAAGCCATGGCCCCGCCGAGACTATGTCCGGTAAAAAATACCGGCGATTTCAATTCGGTCAAATCTGCCTTTAGCTCCCGCCAAAGCGGACCGAATGCTTCGATAAATCCTCGATGAACCTTCCCGCCGGGCGGCCAATGCCGTTGTGCGAACTTAATATTCTGCAGCCACTCTTCAATGGAATCCGTGCCTTTGAACACCAAGGCAGACACTTTTTCGGATTGGGCCAGAAACGCCCGGCTGGCCCCTCGGGCCCCATAGTGCGTGACCTGGGTGAACCCTAGCCCTTTCAAGAGAGACGTTAGCACCCGCCGGTTGCCGATATACGCCAGCCGACTCAATTCCACACAAACCGCGGCCGGCGGCAGTTTCAAGTGCGGCAGATAGCAACGCCGGTCCCGGCCGGGCTCGAACACCGCCTCGCGGGAAGGATCGAACGTACCCTGGCTTATAGGCGCGGGAAGGTTCAAGCCTTGGGGATCACCGGCAGCAGGATATAGGCCGCCTGATCCGGTCCCTGATGCAAGGTGACATCTCCCCCAAAGATATCCTCCGGCCGGTCCCTGGGATCATTGTGTAGGAAGGGCCCGCAGCCGGTCAGCTCGTTTTTGAAGTTACTGAGCTTGCCGCCGCTGCCGCCTTGATATTCGTAATCCTTACCGCGAACGGTTACCGCCAAACGGTAACCAGCGGGAACAACGATGCTGGTCGGCCAGACCTCGATATCCAGTTCGACCACCTCGCCCGGTGTGAGCGGCTGTTTCTCATCGTGGGTGTGATACGGCCGGTAGGGCTCGCTCAACCCGGTATCCAGCTTGCGATGAGACGCGCGGAGCCAGCCTTGGCCGATCGGCGTATGAGGATCAATAGCGCCTTGGAACACCACCTCATTGCCGTCCGGATCATAAACACCGAAGACCACGAACAGATCCGCGTCTTCGGTGGCCGAAGATACAAAAAGCTTTGCGGCCATGGGCCCGGTGATTTCCATCTCCTCGGTCAAAGGTTCGGACCAGAACATCTCGCCATCGCTCAAACCGCCATAGGTGAGACTGTTCGTATCCGTCACCGGATCCGTCGAAAGCGTGTGGTTGGCGAAATCCAGATAGAATTTCGTCCATTGGGTCCGGGGGATCGGCCAATCGTCTTCCAGTCGCTCTTCGAACCGGTCCACGTGCCGGATCAAGAGGCGGACCCGCTTTTCATCGCCCCAGCCGTCATCCTGGCCTTTCAGCACGTAGTTGAAGAATCGTTTCTGAATATCGATACCGTAGTCCGTATAGAACTCGGTCCAGTGTTCGATGCCATGGGATTCCAGCCATTTGTCCTTGGAGGCGGCGCGGATATAGCCCTCGAAGTTGCCGCGCGGGTGCAAACCCTGCCCGCCCCAATTGGCCGACGACAAAAGCGGCACGGTGATCTTATCCCAAATCGGGGAGCGATCCTTGTGGTACTGGTCATCCAACGGATGGGCATAAATATCGTTGCCGAAATCACAGCGGTTGGCGACCAGCTCATCTTCGCTCAGGGTCTCCGGCCCGCAGACCAACTCTCCGGTGACCTGACTGACAGGGCCGTTTTCGCCCAGCCCGTACTGCACGGTCTTCACCTGCATATCGTACCAATTGTCCCAGAAGGTGCAGAGGATGCCACCGTGGTGGGTCATATCCCGGTACCAGTCGGCGGCGCCTTCCCAGATGCACATGGCCGCCAAGTGCGGCGGCTGCAACGACGCTACATGCCATTGATTGATTCCATAATAGGAAATCCCGTTTAGCCCGACTTTGCCGTCTGACCAATCCTGGACACCCGACCATTCAATGCAGTCGTAAAAGTCCTTGGTTTCCCGGGGGGAGAAATGATCCACATAGCCCGGTGACCGGCCGCAGCCCCGGGAATCAACCCGCACACAGACGTACCCGTCCGGCACCCATTTTTCCGGGTCCACGACTTCCCAGTTTTGGTATTTGTTGGTGGAGCCCGCCGCCACATCCGGGTGCTCTTCCACCATGCGGTTCCAAGCAGAGGGATACCCCTCCTGGAAGGCCAGACCCTTGGCATAGGGACCATAAGACAAGATCACCGGATACTTGCCGTCATCGTCCGGCCGGTAAATATCGGCCCGCAAAACCAGCCCGTCATCCATGGTGATCGGCACGTCCCAATCGATGCGCATGCCATCCCGAACTTCGCTTACTATATCAGTCAATTTTTCCTCCCCGGATGTGATGTGTGGAGAGTAAACGGCAGATTGTAATCCCTCAAGATTCTGATAACCCGGTTTCAAGAATAATACGCGCATCAGCATCTTGGGCGCCTATCAAGGTCACTTCCTATGTTCGTGGAGACCCAAACAAAGGGCCTGCCCGCAGGTAGGACAATGCCTAATTTCTCGGTTGATTCTGCTGTTTCCCTGGCCAACTTCCGGTCTTGTCACGAATCTTTGACGTGACGTGGCCTGAATCTCCGACCATATACACTATAGACGTAGACTTGATCTGCGCAGACTTGGGGCCCGCGACAAGGACGGCAAGCCCATTGGAGACACGTTATGAGCATACTTTCCCGGCGAACGACCATTATAGGCTTGGCAGCCTGTCTGTATTCAGCAATCTCAAACGGTACAGCGGCATCCGCAGCCGGCCCCGAGCTCACGGGGCACATGCAGAACTTTCAATTGGCCCCCAGCACCCAGTCCCGGCCAGCCGACACTTGGAATGATGAATCCGGCAAGCCGGTCAGTCTGGCCGATTTTGCCGGCAAAGTCGTCATGGTGAATTTTTGGGCGAGCTGGTGTCCGCCGTGTTTGCGCGAACTCCCGTCGATCAACCGGCTGCAGGCTACCCTGGGCGGCAAGGACTTCACTATTGTCGCCCTCAATATCGATCAGGCCGGCAAGCCCATCGCCAAACGCCTCTCGCGCAAACTGAAACTGGATAAATTGGCCCTCTATCTGGACCCCAAGAGCGCGGTGACGAAATCTTGGAAGATAAAGACGATGCCGACCACAATCTTGTTTGACCAAAAGGGCCGCGAAGTCGGCAGATTGGAGGGCGGGGTGGAATGGGACACCCCGGCGACTGTCAGCCTGGTCAAGTTCTTCATCGAAAATCCCGGCTATGCCGACACCCTGCCCGTGAAGAAGGGATCATAAGCCGAGTGCCGGGAGGGCATTAGCCGGCCAGAAGCGCCTTTAACTCTTCGGACAGCAGTTGCATGCGTACAGGCTTGTGCAGCAACTTAATATCCTGCGGTATAGCCCCGGCGATTTCGGAGTCCAGGGAAACATCGCCGGAAAATAAAATGGCCGGAATGTCGCCGCTGAAATGGGCCCGGATTTCAGCAATCAGGTCCAATCCGTTTTTGGCGCCCGGCAACCGATAATCCGCAAGCACCACATCGGGCGAGGAGTTTCCATCACCAAACACCGCATCATAAGCGGCGCACCCGTCATCCGTATAAGCACAGGCCTGAAAATCGAAGCCGAAATGGCTGAGATAGTCGCCCATTGCCTGAAGGATCAGAGGGTCGTCATCAATCGCCAGCAATCGATACGTCGGGGCCGCGCCGTTTTCACTCTTGTTGGTTTCATCCGGCATCTAAATTTCATACCCATATCCGACGCCCTTCACCAGGAAAAATTGATGGCAATGTAAGGTATTCCGCCAAGTCATCTTACTTGTTCCGTTTGACGCATTCCGCCTGCCGCAAGAGCTTGGACAGCTGGTCCCCTAGCACATGCCGGTCGTCGCGTGACAGGACCGACACGATTTCCTGGTACCGCTCGTTGGCGGCCGGTACGATTTTGTCATACAGGCGGCGGCCCTCCGGTGTCAGGCTAAGATCAAAACGCCGGCGGTCATCGGCGCTCCGGCGGCGTCGGACTAAATCCGCTTCCTCCAACTTTCGGATTGCTCGATTGGCGGTCATTTTATCCAAAGACCAAATGGCGATGATGTCGTTGGCTGTAGAGGTCTCACGCCAGGCGAGGGTCATAATCACCCGCCATTCCGGCAGACTGATCCCGAACTTGGGTTCAACTTCCGCCGAAAACGCCCGGGTAATCCGGTTCGACAGGATATGTATTAATGTCAGAATATTCTCGGTCGGCGCATCGTCGGTCCGTCGGGTCCCCCCAGACGGAGACCTTGTACTTGATGTTGATGACCGGGAAGACTTCGCCATGGTGTTCGAACCCGCGCGCCCCCGCCCTAATCCTTCGGCGAATCAGGCTGGTTAAACGGACTGGCCTTATCGATCAGCGGATTGCTCCGGCAGCTTCCGACGATCCGCATGATTGTGGGATAGTCGCTTAGATCCACCTTGTTGCGCTCCGCGTTGGCGACTTGTGGCACCAGACAGGCATCCGCCATGCCGGGCGTATCGCCGTGGCAATATTCGCCGGTCTGATCGCTGTCCCGCAACAGTACTTCCAGGGCCTCAAACCCCAAGCGAATCCAGTGCTCAATCCATTGCGCCTGGGCCTCGGGTGATTTTTCCATCTCATTCGCCAGATACAGCCGCACCCGCAGATTGTTGATCGGATGAATATCGCAGGCGACCACGTTGGCCAGCGCCCGCACCCGGGTCCGGCCGGCCTGATCCGGCGGCAGCAGCGGCGGTTCCGGATAGGTTTCTTCCAGATACTCCATGATCGCCATGGACTGAGTGATCTTGAGATCGCCGTCAATCAGCGTTGGCACAAAACTCTGCGGATTGAGAGTCGAATACTCGTCCTTGAATTGCTCGCCGCCATCGCGCGTCAGGTGAACTGCGATCTGTTCATAGGCGAGCCCCTTGAGGTTGAGCGCAATCCGTGTCCGATAGGCCGCACCGGACCAATGGTAATCATAGAGTGTGAGCATTGGACTTCCCGCCCTCCCTGTAAGCATGAATGATTGGTCCAGACCATAATCCAGGCCCTGGCTGCGAACAAGATAAGGGGAGGTCTATGACGTGCGCTATTTTGATTTCGCACTGTCGGCGGCGACGCTCAGTCCTTTGATGCTATCCGGATTGGCCGGGGGTGAGCCTTTGCGCAACCGGTCGATGAGCTCCATGCCATGGATCACTTTACCCCAGACTGTGTACTTGCCGTTCAAGTGCCGGGCATTGCCGAGTGTGATGAAAAACTGGCTGTCACCGGAGTTGGGATCGTTCCGATGGCGCTTCATGCCGACCGTTCCCCGGACAAAGGGCTGACTGGAAAATTCGGCGCGCAGCTTGGTGCCGCTGCCGCCCCGGCCGGTGCCGGTGGGATCGCCGGTCTCTGCCGCAAAACCGGCCTTCACATTATGGAATGCCTGGCCGTCATAGAATTTCTGGCGGACCAACTGGCGGATTCTTTTAACGTGATTAGGAGCCACGCCGGGCAGCATTTCAATCACTGCGGTACCATAGGAGAGTTCAAGCAAGAGGACGTTGTTCAGGTTCTTGCCTTTCAACACTTTTTGAATCCTGGCGTCTGCCGGCTGGGATAGGGTTGCAACCTTCGATGCTGCGCTCCGGGAGGAGGCTTTTGATGGCGCGGCTGTCGTAGGTGGTGGTTTTGAGGGGGAAACGCCGGCGGTCCCAACCATACTCACCATCTTATCGACCGCTTGCTTCATCTCGGCCGAGGGTTCTGGCGCAAAGCCGGCAAACTGGGTCGCCGAGACCCGATAGACCTGTCCGGCGTTTACCAACTGCCCACCGGCTTGGGAATCCACCTGAACCGCGCCTTCGTGCACTGCCAGCTCCATCCCCCGGCTGGTCGCCAAAACGTCAAAGGCGGTCCCGCGAATTCCGAGAAGAGCATGGGGCGTCTTTACCTTGACGTCCATCTTTACCGACGGGACCGAGGCAAACCGTAGAATACCCCGAGCCAGTTGTAAGGCGCCGGTCACCTTGCCTTTGTTAGGATTGTAGAGCATCTGATCCAGGGTGATGTCCGACAGCTCGCCGACCAGCAGTTTTGTATCGTCCTTGAACCGGATATCCGTGCTGCTGGCGCGCCCGGTGCGCACGCGCTGATTTTGAACGAGGGCATCGCCGGTCCGGATCGATTTGGCAACCGAATTACCGTAGACCTTATTCACCACATTCTTGGCAGTGCCGATGGGCGTTGCGGCCAATACTTGCACACCCAGCGCCAACCCGGCCACGGCCGCGGCAGATAAAATGATGGATCGTCTGTGTCGCACCATATTGCTTTGCATAAGGTCCTCGTTCCGGTGGTCAGGCAAAGTCTGATTATTGCTTTTGGTTTTTTCCCTGCGACGCGGCTTATCCTAACCATAAAACATGAATCCTTGGTTAGGAAATCGATCCGGTCCTTTGACAGAGCCATGATCCGTGGCAAACTCCGCCGATCAAACAACAATCGGACCCTGCGGATATGAAAATCAGCAAACTCGACCATATATCGATCAGTACAGACTGTTTGGAGGAGACGAAACGCTTTTACTGTGACCTTCTGGGTATGGAGGAAGGTTTTCGCCCCCAGCTCAAAACCACGGGCTACTGGCTCTACGCAGGCGAAGATGCGCTGATTCACCTGGTCGAGCGGGGTTCCGGCGACCCGAACGGAGAGACCACACCCCGGGACAAGGCCGACAGCAATGACATGATCGAGTCGGGGATGGACGATCACATCGCCATGTCAGTCGAGGATTCCTCGGGTCTGGTTCAATATATGAAAGACAATGACGTTGCCTATTGGGATCGGCTGCTGGCGGACCGGGGCCTTTATCAGGTCTTCATCCGTGATCCCAACGGGGTGATACTCGAACTCAACGACTACGCCCCAGCCCTCGACAAAATCGATCCCATGGTGGTGCAGGGCAAAAACTGACGGCCGCCGGATAGTGTCCACGGTCCGCTCATTTTTCGTCGACCGCCGCCCCTGGGCCGTGGTTATTGTCGCCCTGTTGTTCGGCCCTTTTATAGGCATGCTGTATATAGGGAGAGGCGGCTGGAGCCTTTTCTACCTAGCGTTGGAGCTGCTGACCTTTGCCCTGCCTTTTGGTCTGGCGCATGCCGGGCTATTCACAGCGGACCCGGTTTTCACCTGGGACGTCTTACATATTGTGTGGCGCCTCGCCGGCGTGGGTCACGGGTTCTTTTTAACGACGAACGAACGACCGGATACCCAGACGGTCTGGTATGCCCGCTGGTACGGTCCGGGCAGTCTCTATGTACTCCTAATTATAGGCGTCGAGCTGGTGCGATGGTTCGCCTATGCACCCTATAAAATGCCGGATGCCGCCATGTTGCCGGTTCTGAAAGCCGGCGACTATGTCCTGGTTTCCAAAGGGACTTATGGGTACTCCCACCACTCTTTCCCATTTCCGGTGCCGGCGATCCGCGGCCGTGTTTTTGCCGCCTCCCCGGTGAAGGGAGAGATTGCGGCATTCAAGGCGTCGGGGGGCAGTAGCAAGGTTCTGATCCGGCGCATCGCCGGGTTGCCAGGGGATCGGGTGCGCATTACGAACAGCCCGTTGAACATTGTGGGTCAGAGCGTCGCCGTGCCCAAAGGCCACTATTTCGTCCTAGGCGACAAACGGGATAGCGGCCGGGGCAGCCTGATCCCTGAAGAAAGGTTGATTGGCCGGGTGAGTCACCTCTTGTGGGACGGCCGGCGGGGAAAGTTCAGTTTTACATCACTCAGATGACGGTGGGGACGTATCTCCATCGCCCAAGGCACGTTGCATGATCACAGAATCAACCCAGCGGCCATGTTTGAATCCGGTGGACGAGAGCAGACCCACCTGTTTGAAACCGCAACTTTTATGTAAATTGATAGACGGATCATTTGCCAAGTCGCCAATAACCGCCACCATCTGCCGGAATCCGGCTTCGGCGCAAATATCGATCAGGTGGTTGAGGAGAGTCCGGCCCACACCTCGGCGCTGAAAATCCGGTGACACATAGACGGAATTTTCCAGTGTATGGTTGTACGCGGGCCGGTTTCGGTAAACGGAAGCATAGGCATAGCCGGCGACCTGACCACCGATTTCCGCGACCAGATAGGGATGCTGGCGATCTCGGACGATTCGCCAACGTTCCACCATCTCCTCACGATCAGGCGGATCGATTTCGAACGAGGCCAATCCTGTCAAAACATAATGGGCGTAGATCGACTGGATAGACGCAAAGTCTCGCTCCATTGCCGGGCGAATGTGAATTTTATCGGACATTCAAGGCCTTACCGTTACTTCTCGGCCCCCATCAAACGGTCGGACGGCGGGAAGTCAAGGCCCGATTGAGAGACCTAAAATTCCCTGATTTTGTTTTACCTTTTTGTAACCAATCCCCACCTAGACTTTAGGCTCCTCACCCAGGAGACCTGAAAAATGAACTATGCAATTCAATACCACGACTTCAGCAACGAATGGCTCATCTTTGACGTGGGAGACGGCTTCGAGCTCGTCGGCATCCACGGCACCGAGGCGGACGCCCGCCGACATATCGCCCAACTTCAGCAAAGCTCTGAAAAGAAATCCCGCTGGTCGCGGGAGATGATGCCGCAGGCCGCTTAACACGCGCTTTTACCTGATCGATTGGCGGGCCATCATCGGCCCCCGGCCGCGATGTCCGGCGCGATGGACAGATCGGACCACAACCAACTAAGGGGTCAGGTTACGCGGAACGGCTGGCGACCTGGGCTTTTTCCATCAGTTCGGAAAAACTCGTGACGCCCATCTTGTCCATCATATTGGCGCGATGGAACTCGACCGTGCTGATTTTGATGGCCAGTTTCTCGGTGATCATCTGATTGGTGTTTCCGGCGATCACCAGATCATAGACTTGCCGCTCCCGTTTTGTCAGCCGATTGAGAAGGACTTGGTACTCCTGGGCGCGCTTGTTGAAATCGAAATCCTCCCGGCACCGATCGACGGCCTCATCCACCTTGGCCCGGAGCTCGTCCAGGGAAAATGGCTTCTGTAGAAAGTCCAAGGCGCCGTCTCGTACGGCGGCGACAACATCCGGAATGCCGCTCCCGCCACTGATGAAGATGATGGGCAACCGGCTCCCCAATTCAAGAAGCTTAGACTGGACCTCCAGTCCAGTCATGTTGGGCATCTGATTATCCAACAGCAGACATCCTATCTCGGCGAGGTTGCCGTCGCGCAGAAACTCGACCCCACTGGTATAGGTCTTCACCTCATACCCAGCTTTCTTCATGGATTGCGCAAGAATATCGCGATGATCGTCGTTATCGTCGACGACGTAGATGATAGGATCAGGTCTCATACTTTTTTCATCGGATTAAAGTAAATTTAATACGATGCAAACTACGTGCAAAAGTATGTTTGATGAATTCGAATAAGATCGCGATTTAACATCTTGGCGACTAAAAAATCACCTGAAGCTGGAAAATTACAGCCCCTTTTTTATTTCATTATGTTTCCGACATCGGAATATTACTATACTCAGTACTAGTTTTATATGTATTTCGCGATTGAGAATACCTTACTCGGAAATCTGAAGAAGCTGTTCTAGGGCCATCAAGGAAGCATCATTTATGGGACCGTCTACATCCACAGGGCGAAAATGGCGATGAAAAGCACGAAAAACAGATGTTTCATCCGTTAGGTCATATCCGAATTTCATCAATCCATACGGGAACTCAGACTTGGTCAAGGCGAAGTCAAGGGAAGTCGTTTCCGGCCAAAGTCCGATGCCTGCCGCCGCCATTCGGGCCCAGTCGAACTTCTCGCCGGGGTCTTCTTTCCGTGTAGGCGCCACATCAGAATGGCCGACGACGTTGCGCGACGGGATGGGGTGCCGGGCAAGTATTTCCTGGCAAAGGCTAATCAACGCCGACATTTGGGCGTCGGTAAAATCCTCGTAGCCGTATTCGTGGCCTTTGTTTTCCAACTCGACGCCAATGGATCGGCCGTTAATATCCGTGTGACCGCGCCAAGATGACACACCCGCATGCCAGGCGCGGCGATCTTCAGCGACCATCCGATAAACCGTACCATCCCGCCCAATAGCGTAGTGGGCGCTCACCTTGGCCATAGGGTCGGTGAGCCGGTCCAGGGCAGCTGCAAACGATCGCATACCCGTATAATGGATGACCAGCATATCGACCGGCGCGCCTGCCGGCCGCTCGTCATGGTTCGGAGAGGGTCGCTCGATGAAATCCAAAAACAGTTACCCTTTAAGACTCCGGCAGTTGCCGCTGCCGGCCCCGTAACTGTACCACGGCGACGCCAATCAGCGTAAGCACCGCACCAGCGATACGGACCGGCGTCATGGCTTCATCCAGAATGATCATGGCGGCGACAATGGCGAAAACGGGATTGAGCAGCGCAAAGGGGAGAATGAGGGATACGTCATATTTGCTGATCAGAAAATACCAAAGCCCGTAGCCAATGATCGACGCGCCAAGGGCTGCATACGCCAACACCGCCCAATGGAGGAGTTGGGCGGTCGCGACGGATTCCCACTGACCACTCTCCAGAATCAACGACACGATAAACAGCTGCGGTGTCGAGAAAAGCGCCATCCACGCGGCGAGAGACATGGCATCCACATCTTTAAGTTTTTTGATTTGCACTGCCGCCAATCCCCAAGCCATGACAGAAGCGAAGACCAATCCCATGTGAAACAAGCTGGACCTGCTTTCCGGCGAGCCGGCGATCAGCGCCACCCCTAAGAAGGCGACAGCGATGCCGCCACCGCGTCGCCAGCCGAACCGTTCACCCAGCAGCACCCAGGCGAACATGACGCCAAACGGAATACCTAGCTGAAAAATGATGGCCGTCACCGCCGCATCGGTTCCGGCAATCCCGGCAAAAAACAGACCGAAATGCAGCGTGCCCATCGTCACCGAAATGCCGAACACGGGCCACCATTCACCTGTGGGCGGCTTGACGAACCACACCAGGACCAACGTCACCAAAGTGAACCGGATCGCCATCATGAAGACCGGAGGAAAGTGCGCGACACCAATTTTGACAGCGACCATATTGGTGCCGAGAAAGAATGTGGCGATCAGCGCTAAAGATATGTGCGACAGTTTCATCAGCACCGTCCGCGCCGGTAATATCGCCCAGCCACGATCACGTTATTGACCGCTCCTTCTGGATCTTGTCATACGCGGCGTTGATGTGCGCCATTTTATCGTTGGCGATGTCTACAAATTCCTGGGGCATGCCTTGCGCGATGAGCGTATCCGGATGATTTTCCCGGCTTAGCTTTCGATAGGCTTTTTTGATCTCTGCATCGCTGCTGCCGCGATTGACGCCTAGAACCTCGTACGGATCGCCCTCGTCCTCGGTCAAATGTGTCGCCTTTATTCGATCAAACGTGTGTTGATCAAATCCGAATTCCTCCGATACCCGCTGCAGGTATTCAATCTCCTTTGGATGCACGACGCCGTCCGCCAGCGCGATCTGAAACAACCCGCCCAATAAGCTTTCCAGCACCGCGGCATCATGCGCGAACATCTCGCCGATCTGTCTGGCGTAGGGTTCAAAACCTTCCGAATCGCGGCGCGCCTGGTCGAATAGCCGGCCCACATCCCGCATTTCATTGGCGGGAATGTCGAAAATAGTTTTGAAAGCGTTGATCTCGTCTCGGGTGACATGCCCGTCGGCCTTGGCCATTTTGGCGCTGAGAACAACCACCGCGACGGTAAACGCGGTCTGGCGAGCCTGGACCGAGGCAGGACCCCGGACCGAGCGCTGACGGGAACGTTGGCGGTCAACAGCGTGACCGAATACCGCGCCCAAGATGCCGCCCAGCGGGCCGCCCAGTGCAAAACCGGCTACGCCGCCGATCACTTTTCCCCAAATACTCACGGTGATGTAACCCCGAGATTCTCCTCATCATTCGGCCGGTCCCTTGATCCCGGCGCGCGGGCCGCCGATAGTAGGACAAAGAGAAGGGCGAGGTCACGCGGAAACGGGGATGGCGACGGACGACAAAGAAGTCATTATGCGTACCGCGCTGGAATGTCAGCGCGCCGGCCGCCTGGATGAAGCGGAGACCATTTACCGCCGGGTCCTGGAGATCGAACCGGACGAACCGGACGCCCTGCATTTATTGGGCATGGTCCACCATGCGCGAGGGGACTCCCTGGCGGCGGCAGAACTGATCGGCAAAGCCATCTCCGTGAATAAAGAGGTCGCCGACTATCACGGCAATCTGGCAGCCGTCGCTTTAGCCCTGCAAAACCCAAGCGCCGCGATAGGCCACGCGAATACGGCAATCTCCCTCGACCCGGCCTTCGGTGATGCCCACTACAATCTTGGCAACGCGCTCTTTGCCCTGGGAGAAACCGAGAAGGCCGTCCAGTGTTTTTCCGACGCCATCCGCACTGACGAGAGCAACGACAGCTATTGGGCCAACTTCCTATTTGCTCTGAACTTTGCCCCGGGCGCTGCCCGGGAGGTTGTGTTCAAGGCCAACCGGCGCTGGGGCGAAGCTTTGGAGTTGGCCGTCGGCCGCCAGGACAGAACCTTCGGCAACGACAGGTCACCGGACCGCAAGCTGCGCCTCGCCTATTATCTGCCGGAACTGGAAGGCCATGTAACCCCCCGGTTCCTGGCCCCGATGCTGCCCTGTCACGATCGCACGCAATTTCACATTCAGGTGTACGGCTACCGGCGGGACGGCGGACCCGCGCCCCGCAACCTGTTCGATCATGTGGATGGCTGGACCGATGTCGCGCATCTGGCGCCCGCCGATCTGGCGCGGCTGATGACCCATGACGGGGTGGATATCCTGATCCACCCATGCACTTTCAAGGCCCGTTATCGATCTCTCCTCGCCTTCCCGGCTGCACCGTTGCAAATTGCGGCGATCAATTTGGTCTCCTCCACGGGTCTGACCGGCGCGACCCACCTGATCACCGATCACTATCTGGATCCGCCCGGCGAAACCGAGAGTTTTTACACGGAGGAACCGGTGCGCCTTTCTGGCTTCAACGTCTACCGCCAGCCCGAGGATGCACCCCAGGTGGATATGTTGCCGGCAGTTACCAACGGTTATGTCACCTTCGGCTCGCTCAACAACCCAATTAAGTTGACGCCGGTAACCATCGCCTTATGGGCGGAAATTCTGGGCCGGGTGCCCGGGTCTTGCCTATTTCTCAAGCACCGGGCGTTCGACAGCGCCGACGTCCGCGACCGGTTCTCGGCTCAGTTCCAGGATAGAGGCATCGCTACCAACCGCCTTGTGTTTGAAGGATATACCCGGGGCGCAGTTGATTATCTCGCCGCCTACAACAAAATTGATATCGGTCTGGACCCCCTGCCCTTCGGCGGCGGCACAACCAGCTATGAAGCCATCTGGATGGGCGTACCTATTGTCACCACCTGGGGCGACAATTTGATGGGCCGGTTGACCGCGCAGCAGATGAGCCGGCTCGGCCACATCGAATTCGTGGCGGATTCGGCTGAGGATTATGCCGACCGGGCGGTGGCGGTGGCCGGCAATATCCCCGCTCTGGTGGAGGTGCGGGTAAGTCTCCGGCAAAAAGCGGCGGAGACGATTTTTAATGCAGATGCGTATATGCGCGAATTCGAAGCCGCGTTGCGGGACCTTTGGGCCGGTTATTGCGCTGGCTAAGTGGCTATTTCTCCGCCAGGCTTTCAATCGCCGTGGGGCCGGCCAGGGACCGTTTGTTCTCCCGGTCCGGACCGATACGGCCCACGAGTGGTAATTTCAACGCCGGGTCCAATGGATCAATGCCGAATGTGAGACCCAACAGATTGAGTTCCAGCCCTTCCTCTTTTCCGGCCATCACGCCGAGCAAGCCGCCGAAGGATAGTTGATAACCCGTGCCGCTTGGCGATTTGGCGAAGATGCTATCTGGAATGTAATCCTTGCCGATAGCGGTAGGCGGCAGATCCACCTTAAGCTCGGGTACTTCTCGGAGGATATGGGCGATAAATGTGTTTGAATTGGGCCCAGGCCAGACAGTGTACTTCTGGGCATAAGGATAGGTATGTGCCGCGGCGTCGACCTTATTGATCAAGGCGCCGACGCCGGGCCCGCGGATATCGGACAGCAATTCAGGCACATTGCCGAACCATCTGGAATCCGCGTCCCGCTGGCGGATGACTACGGCGGAGTCCCCCCAGCGCAACCGCCAACCGATCACTTCATAGACGGTGAAATTGTCCGCATCCTGCGGCTTTACCGCAACCCAACTATGAACCCCGAAATAGCCGCGCCAGCCCCAAGCTCGAGCCGCATAAACCTGGATCACCGGTTCCCGCACATTGGCCGGATCCGGGGCCAGACCGACCGGTTCAAAACTAGCTGTCCGCCAGTCGCGCGCCGAGGCGCGGTTCTTGTGCACCTGGAACGCCGCCATGCCGACAATCACCGCCAGAATTAAGAGAACTAAAGTGCGCTTACGCAGTTTCATATGCTGAACTTAGTCTGCAAGCGCAAATGCCGCAATATGGCGTTTTATGGTTCAGGGGATGGTGAGGAGCACCAGGGGGTGCTTTGCAAGTCCGCCCGCCACACCCCTGAGTAAAAAGCCGGGCGCCCGGGAGAGGACATCCAAGAAAATACGCCCCTTACGAGTGACACATAGGGGCCAATACCCTAAACTCCATCAAAGTCTACAAGTTCTATCCGGGAGGCGGACATCGGCAACCCAACCACCTGTTACATCATTGACGATGAGCAAATCTTTATCGATCTGGTGACCACCATTTTGACTGATGGCGGGTTCAAGGTCGCCTCGAACACCGTTGCTTCGACGGCCATCTCCCGTGTGAAAGCCCAGATCCCGGATTTTGTGCTGATTGATTTGCAAATGGAGGAGATGGACGGGCTGGAATTATGCGAGGAACTGCGAAGCTATCGCCCGCTTGATAACACCAAGATCATCATGGTGTCGGCCCACACCGGCGAGGTGTGGAAACAAAAGGCCAATGAAGCAGGCGCCGACGGCTATATCGAGAAACCGATCGACCAAACGACGCTCGCAGAGACAATTAAGGGTATTTTGGCCGGCTAAGCCGCAGCATCCGCCAACCGACGCTAAGGCTGTCCCTTTGCCTGCGGATGATGAGGCGGAAACCGGACCTCCACCCCCGCCAAGTTGATCGACTCCCAGCCAGACGCGGTTTTGCGGACAAACCATGTGGGACCGTAATTTGAAACTTCACCAAACGTTTTCCAGACCGCGGCTGAAACGCCGGGGTGGTAGTTGAGCCCGGTTTTTGGGTCTTTCATGAAATGTACGTCGGACATGACGGCTTCTCGCAGGGCGTCAAGATCGACTTGGTTGGCCTGCAGCGTCAGATCATCCCCACAGAGAATTCCCCCCTCCGCCAACAGGCTGCCGGCAAGATCAATATCGTCCAGAACAGCCTGATACGAATGGTCCGCGTCGATATAGATGAGATCGAACACGGGCCCCGCATAGCTCTTGGAGAATGTTCGCAGGTCCGTTTTGGAATAGTCGATCCTTCCCGTATAGGGGCAATGCGCCACGTTTGCTTTGAATATCTCGAAAGCCGTTTTCAGAATTTCCTTGGAGAACGGCCGGTCATTTCCGTCGCCTTCGATTTCCTCGATATCGTCCCACGTGTCCAAACACGTAACCGATCCCTTGCCGCCGAACAGTTCCTGGATGCCCCAGGACCATGTCAGCGCCGAGGCGCCCGCGAACGAGCCGACCTCCAGACAATTCACGGACGCGCGCCCTTGCGACGCCATAACGTTGAGAAGTGCATAAAACACCCCATGGGAGTCCCGGATGCCCAAAAACAATTCGCCTTCCTCGCCGAAATACGGCGCATCTGTGTCACGGCAGATTGCCAGGATTTTTTCAGTATGGGCTGCGTCCAACATGCCATTCAGTATAGGTAAGGACCGAAAATAACGCCAATTGAAGGTGGCCGCAGGTGAGATGCAGTAAGCCGCCCTAACCCCCTTTTGCGCCTTGAATTGCTTGCCAGATTTTCTCCGGGCTGAGGGGCATATCTAAATGCTCGACGCCGAAGGGCGCAAGCGCGTCCAGGACGGCATTGGGAATGGCCGCCAGCGCGCCCACGGTGCCGCATTCGCCCGCGCCTTTGACGCCTAACGGGTTGGACTTGGTCGGCACCGGCCGGCCCTCGATATCAAACAGACACAGGTCTTCGGCGCGCGGCATGGCGTAATCCATGAACGAGCCGGACAGAAGCTGGCCGTTGTCGTCATAGACCATTTCCTCCATCAGCGCCTGACCCGCGCCTTGCGCGACGCCGCCATGGATTTGACCTTTCACCAGAAGCGGGTTCAGCTCAAAACCCACATCGTCGACCACCGTATATTTCTCCATGGAAAGCGCGCCCGTATCCGGGTCGATCTCCACCTCACAGATATGACAGCCATAAGGGAAGGTCGCCGTTTTGGGACTGAAGGTGGCGATCTCGTAGAGGCCCGGCTCCATTTCATCCGGAATTTTCGCCGGCTGGAAGGCGGCTTGCGCGGCTTCCAGGAACGGCAAACTCTTGTCCGTGCCCGCCACGGTGAACGCGTGATCGGTGAACTCGATATCCGCCTCGGAGGCCTCCAACACATGGGCGGCGACCTTACGGGCTTTGTCGATCACCTTGCCGACGGCCATGTTGACCGCCGAGGTGCCGATGGCTGCGGTGCGCGACCCGCCGGTGCCGGTGCCGAAAGAAACCTTGTCCGTGTCGCCCTCGATCACCCGGATTTTTTCCGGATCGATCCCCAGCTTCTCGCAGATCAGTTGCTTATAGATCGTCTCGTGGCCCTGCCCGTGCGGCGTGGAGCCGACCAGCACCGTGAGTGTGCCCGACGGATCGAACCGCATTTCGGCGGTTTCCGGCTGAGCAGCGGCAGCCTGTTCGATGGTGCAGGAGATGCCCAGGCCGCGAAGTTTGCCTTTCTCCTCCGAGGCGGCCATTCTTGCTGCGAAGCTGGCATAGTCGGCTTTTTCAACGCAGCGGTTCACCAGCGCCTCGAACTCCCCACAGTCATAGGTAAAGGTCAGCGGCGTCTTGTACGGCATGGCTTCCGGCGGAATGAAATTCTTGCGGCGAAGCTCCACCCGGTCCATGCCCAATTCGCGCGCCGCCTTATCCACCATGCTTTCGATGATATAGGACGCCTCTGGCCGTCCCGCCCCTCGGTAAGGCGAGATAGGGTTCTTGTTCATGAACACGCCGGAGACCTCGACCCGCATGGCCGGTGTGCGATAAAGCCCCGCCAGTCCCCCGATATTCCCGGTGGACGGTCCCATGCCGAGGAACGCCACATAGGCCCCCAGCGCGCCGTTGGTGCGCACCCGAAGGCCGAGGAACGTGCCGTCTTTGTCCAACGCCAATTCGGCCAGGGTGGAATTGTCCCGCGCGTGGTCATCGGCAATATGCGCTTCGGAGCGTTCGCAAATCCATTTGACCGGCCGGCCGATGCGCTTGGAGGCCCAGGCGGTCAGTGGCATTTCGGGATAGATGGAGCCCTTCATGCCGAAGGAGCCGCCCATATCACCCGTCACCAGGCTCAACTGGTTCTCGCCGATCTTGAACAGGTTTTTGGTGAGCGAGGTGCGGAACACATAGGGCCGCTGATGGCCCACATAAATAGTATAACCGTCCCGGCCCGCATCGTGGTGGCCGAGCGCGCCTCTTGGCTCCATCGTATTGGCCGTGATGCGGGGGATTTCGAACTGCTGGGTGACAATGTGATCCGCCTTTTCGAAGGCCGCGTCGACCGCGTCCGCATCGCCGACGGTGTAGAAAAAACTCTCGTTCTCCGGCACGTCATCCCAGATGGCTGGCGTGCCGTCCTGGTTGGCGTCCGCCGTCGACATGACCACCGGCAGCGGCGTGAAATCGACAACTACGGCTTCCACCGCGTCCTTGGCCTGATCCACGGTTTCGGCCATGACCATCACCACCGGCTGACCCACAAAACGCACCCGGTCTTTGGTCAGTGCCGGGCGCGGCGGGCGGTACATGGTGGAGCCGTCCCGGCGCTGGCGCGGCGACCCGCCGATGATTTCCCCCAGACCGTCATCGGCATAGTCCTGACCAGTGAGCACCGCGACCACGCCGGGCATGGTTTCCGCCGCCGACGTATCAATCGAGTTGATATCCGCATGAGCGTGGGGCGAGCGGAGGAACACCGCATACACCTGATGGGGCAGGTTGAAATCGTCCGTGTACTTGCCCTTGCCCGTCAACAGGCGCGGGTCTTCGGTCCGGGGGACCGGCTGGCCGGTTTCGATTTGCATGCTTTCCTCCGCTTCTACTTAACTAACGCCCCGCAGGCTTACATGTTGAACAGCCGCTCGGCGTTGCCGTGCAGGATTTTCGCCTTGTCTTCGCTGTTCAGCATCAGCCGCTCCATCCAGACCGGACCCGGCTGGTTGGCCACGAACGGATAGTCGATGGCGAACAGGATGTGATCCGTGCCCATTTCCTGAATGCAGCACAAAAGCGCCGGATCGGAGAAGAAGCCGCTGGTGGTAATGTAAAAGTTGTTGGTGAAGATTTTGCGGAACTCGACCCCGTCATTGCCGGGCCGGTTCAGCACATGATCGATCCGCCAGACGAGGAACGGCAGCGTCTCCCCCAAGTGACCCAACACCACCTTCAGGTTCGGGTGCTTGTCGAACACGCCGGACAGCACCATGCGGATGGCGATGGTCGCGGTTTCCATAGTGAAGCCCCAGCCAGCGTTCATGAAGCCCGGATACTTCTCCACATAGTCTTTGATATAGATATCGGCGACCGTCGGGTGCGGGTTGGCCGGGTGAATATAGATCGGCATGTCCAGCGCCTCGGCTTGGGCGTAGATCGGCCAAAACATCTCGTTGTCGGGAAACAGCCGGTCCGGACCGATAAGCCCGTGGATCATGGTGCCCTTGAAGCCCAGTTCCTCGACACAGCGTTTGAGCTCATCCGCCGAGGCCTGCGGGTCCATGGTCGGCAGGTTGGCAAAACCGGCATAGCGGTCCGGGTGCGCCTTAACAATTTCGGCCAGATGATCGTTGGCCGCTTTGGCGACTGGGATGGCGGTTTCCGCGTCCATCCGTTGGGTCGAGGGTGCGCCATGAGACAGCAGCGCCACGTCAATGCCGCAGGCGTCCATATCCTTCAGCCGTTCTTCACCGACCTCCAGAAGCTTGTCCATGACCAGCCCGCCCGTACGCGCGTCCACGCCGGTGAAGTGTTTGATCATATCCTCGTCGTAATAATGTTCTTCGATGGCGATGACTTTTTGACCGTCGAGAATGGCCATGTTCTTTTCCTCCCCTTGTGACCCGATCTGTGACCGGATTTTGATGATTTCTCCGATGCGGAGTGTATTGTCCGCAAGCGGCCCTGTCATGACTTAGATGCGCCCTTCTTGCTAAATCCGGCGCCTTTGGTCCGTCGGGATTTGATTTATATGGTTGGCTTACGATATGTTCGTGCTATCTTCCGGCCTCATTCAGGGCTTTGTGCCGCGACACGGTCGGTGCCGATAACAAGAGTATGCAATTCAATAACCTAACACTTTAATAGGGAGTGTATTATGTCGAAGAGAATCCTTCTCACTTTGGGTGCGAGCGCTTTGGCCGTTGCGGCCGTCAGCGTTTCTCAGCCCGTGTCCGCCGAAACCACGCTTCGTGCGGCCAGCTGTTTCCCGATCGGAAGCCCGCCGTCCCGAGCATTCGAGCAATTGGTCAAGGACATCAACGCTGCCGGTAAGGGTACGGTTCAGATCAATCTGGTGGGCGGTGCGCCGGCCATCGGTAACTTCCTGACCATCACCCAGAAAATGTCCCGCGGCGCCTATGATCTGGTCGGCTGCACCGAGGCCTATATCGGCAATGTCCTGCCGGAAGCGCCGGTTCTACGTTTGACCCCGAAGTCTATGGCAGAGCTGCGCAGCAATGGCGGTATGGACTATATCTCCAAGCTGCTGGCGGAAAAAAATATTTATTATCTCGCCCGGCACCAAGATTTTGGGCCCTTCCATTTGTGGTTGTCGAAAAAGATCGATAAGCCGGACTTAACCGGTCTGAATTTGCGCGTTGCACCCGTGTATACGGCATTTTTCAAGTCCCTGGGCGCTACCGTTCAAAATGCGCCGCTGCCGAAGATTTACACCCTGATGGAAAACAACACGGTGCAGGGTTACGGCTGGCCTGGCGCTGCTTGGGTGCCGCCGTGGGCCAAAGTGACCAAGTATCGGGTCGATCCTGGCTTCTACACGTCCCCGCTGCACACGCTGTTCAACCTGAAAAAATGGGAATCCTTGGACGATAAGTCCCGGACCATTTTGACCAGCATCAGCGCCGAGCATGAAAAAAATGCTGAGCCCGGCAATGCGCGACTCAAAGCCCAATTGGCCAAAGAAAACGCGATGCGCGCCAAAGCCGGCATGGAAATCATCACGTTCACCGGCGCCGACCGCAAGAAGTGGCTCGACGCCGCTTACGGCGCGGCCTGGCAGGAAGTGTTCGACCGCAGCCCGAAACACGGCAAAGCGCTCGAAAAGCTGTTCCGTTAAGAAACGGCGAGGAATTATTTGACGCGGAAGCAGGGACACACCCGGTTTCCGCGTCAATTTTTCTCGCCTAGAGTTCAGACCACGATATGAAAGCTCAATTGGACAGGTTTGAAGCCGGCTTTATTTTGCTGGCGCGGTTTTTCGCCGCTCTGGTGGCGATCTCCATCGGCCTGATCGCCGTGCTGCTCCCGATCAATCTGTTTATCGTGAAAGCCGGCATCGGCAGCATTTGGTGGTTGAACGAGGGCATCGAGTACATTCTTTATTTCGGCGTCTTTACCGGCGCCACATGGGTGCTGCAACAAGGCGCGCACGTGCGAGTCGACGTCATGACCACGGCGCTGCCGGAAGAGGCGGCGCGCAAGCTTGATGTCCTGATCAATATCTTCGGCGTGGCGCTTTGCATCCTGCTGTGTGTCTATGGCATCCGCGCGGGCTGGATCGAGTATCTGGATCAGACCCTGCCGGACAAGGATGTCCGCATCCCCAACTGGATCGTCATATCAGTCTTTGCCTTTTCCTTCGCCATGCTGAGCATTGAGTTCCTGCTACGCATGCGGAAAGAGCGGGTCCTCACGTTAGAAGACGACGATCCGGCGTCGGATGGAGGATTTTGAGCATGGAGTGGTATTGGGCCCTTATCCTCATGCTCGGCACCGTGTGCTTCTTTATGTTCATGGGCCTGCACGTGGCATTTGCCTTCTTCTCCGCAAATGTGCTGGGCACCTATCTTTTCATCAATGGTGATGTCGGTCTGGTGTTCATGCCGATCGAGTTCAACCGGTCCATCACCTTCGGCGTTGCGCCTATCGCCCTGTTCCTCCTGATGGGGGAGATTCTGCTGCACACGGGCGTCGCCTTTAAGGCCATCGGGGCCATCGACCGGCTGATCTCCAAGGTGCCGGGTCGGCTCTCCATCGTTTCCATCGTCGGCGGCACCGTGTTTTCGTCGCTCTCCGGCTCCACCATCGCCAACACGGCGATCCTGGGCTCTGTCCTGCTGCCGGATATGATCCAGCGGGGCTACAAGCCCTCCATCGCCATGGGCCCCATCATGGCAGTCGGCGGCATCGCCATGCTGATCCCGCCGTCGGCGCTGGCCGTTTTGCTGGCCAGCATCGCTGAACAATCGGTGGCTCAGTTGCTGATCGCCGGCATCATCCCCGGCATCCTGATGGCGGTGCTGTTCTTCGCCTATGTGATCGGTCGCTGCTGGCTCGATCCGTCCCTGGCGCCCGGTTATGACCCGGACGAAAGCGGGCTGGACAACCCGGTGACCCTGTCACTGAACATTGGCGGTAAAAGCTTGTTTACCCTCTCTTACGATGGCGCGTTGAAGCGGCCGCTAAACCGCGTTTTGCCGTTTATGCTCTATATCCTGCCCCTGTTTGTGATTTTCATCGTGGTGGTCGGCAGCATCTTCTTCAAACTAGCCGCACCCACCGACGCGGCGGCGCTCGGTTGCATCGCCTCCCTGGGCGCGTGTTACTTTTTTAAGCTCTTTAAGAACACGATCAAGGTTAGCGGCATCGACGGAGCGGACTTCACTTGGCGGCAGATATGGAAGTCCCTGATCGAAACCGCCAAGATCAACACCATGATCCTGTTCATCATCGCTGGCTCCCTGGTGTTCTCCCAGGCGCTGTCTAATTCCGGCGCGACGGACGGGTTGCTCAAAGCCGTCTCCGCGTGGGAGCTTTCCCAGTTGCAGATCGTCATCATCATGGTGGCGGTGCTGTTGTTCTTGGGAGCGTTCATGGACCAGGTCAGCATGCTGCTGCTGACCATGCCGTTCTTCCTGCTGGGCAGTTCTTCCTTTCAGGCGGTATTCCAGATCGACGTGATCTGGCTGATGGTGCTGATGCTGATCACCATGGAGATCAGCCTCCTCACCCCGCCGTTCGGCCTGTTGCTCTACGTCATGAAGGGGATCGCGCCGTTCCAGGTGACGCTCGGGGCCGTGGTGCGCTCCGCCCTGCCGTTTATCGTGATCGAGATGGCCGTCCTGGCGCTGCTGATCGCCGCCCCCGAAGTCGCCACCTGGCTGCCCAAGCAAATTAATTAGGGGTCTCGACAGCGGCGGCATGACGACCACCAACGACACCCAATGGCAGTTCTGGATCGACCGGGGCGGCACGTTCACCGATATCGTGGCCCGGCGGCCCGACGGCGCGCTTGTGACCGAAAAGCTGCTGTCCGAGGACCCGGGCCGCTATGCCGACGCCGCCATTGAAGGCATCCGCCGCTTACTTGAACTGGATGACGGGGAGGCGATCCCGGCCGAGGCCATCCGCGCAGTCAAGATGGGTACCACGGTGGCCACCAATGCGCTGCTGGAACGCAAGGGCGAGAAAACGCTGCTGGTCACCACCCGTGGCTTCCGCGATGCGCTCCGCATCGGCTACCAAAACCGGCCCGATCTGTTTGCGCTGGAAATCATCCTCCCGGAACAACTCTATTCGGACGTGCTGGAGGTCGACGAGCGGATCGATGCGGCGGGCGAAATCCTGACGCCGTTGGATGAGGCGCAGGCCCGCGCCGGGTTACAAGAAGCCTATGATCAAGGCTACCGGGCTACCGCCATCGTCTTCATGCACGGCTACCGCTACACCGATCACGAGGCCCGCGTGGCGGCCATTGCCAAAGAGATCGGCTTTACCCAAATTTCCGCCTCCCACGAAGTGAGCCCGCTGATGAAGCTGGTCAGCCGGGGCGACACCACGGTGGTGGATGCGTACCTGTCGCCGATCCTGCGCCGCTATGTGGATCAGGTGGCGGGGGAGTTGGGCGACGCGCCGTTGATGTTCATGCAGTCCAACGGCGGGCTGACCGACGCCCGGCTGTTCCGGGGGAAGGACAGTATCCTGTCGGGCCCGGCCGGCGGCGTGGTCGGCGCGGTGGGGACATCGGCGATCGCCGGCTATGACCGGATCATCGGCTTCGACATGGGCGGCACCTCGACCGACGTCTCTCATTATGCGGGCAACTATGAACGCGCGTTTGAAACCCAGGTGGCCGGTGTGCGCCTGCGCTCGCCCATCATGCAGATTCACACGGTGGCGGCGGGCGGCGGCTCTATCCTGTTTTTCGACGGCGCACGGTTCCGGGTGGGACCCGAGTCCGCCGGCGCGGACCCCGGCCCGGCGTGCTATGGCAAGGGCGGGCCGCTGGCGGTCACCGACGCCAATGTGCTCTTGGGCCGTATCCAGCCGGCTCATTTCCCCAAAGTCTTCGGACCCGACGGCAATGCGCCGTTGGATGTGGACATCGTCCGCCAAAAGTTCGCGGACCTCGCCCAAGAGGTGAGCCAGGCCACCGGTGAGACCAGGACGCCGGAGGAGATCGCGGCCGGATTCCTGACCATCGCGGTGGAGAACATGGCCAACGCGATCAAGAAGATCTCCGTCCAGCGGGGCTATGACGTGACCCGATATGCGTTGACCTGTTTCGGTGGCGCGGGCGGCCAGCATGCCTGCCAGATTGCCGACACGCTGGGCATGGAAACGATCCTGATCCACCCGCTGGCCGGTGTGCTGTCGGCCTATGGCATGGGTCTGGCCGAGGTCCGGGCGCTGCGGGAGGCGGCGGTGGAACTGGAGCTAAGCGCCGGCATCGCCGATCAACTGACCAACGCCGTCGCCGAACTGGAAGCCGCCGCGCAGGCCGAACTGGAAGACCAGGCCATCGTCAACGACAGGATCGCCATTTCGCGCCGGGCCCGCATCCGCCTTGCCGGCACCGACACGCCGCTGGAGATTGACTTCAATGACACCTCTGAAATGGAAGCGGCCTTTCACGACGCCCATCGCCGTCAGTTCGGCTTTGCCGACACGGGCCGCGGGTTGATTGTTGAATCCCTCGCCGTGGAGGCCGCTGGCACCATGGACGTGCCGCCGGAAATTGAGCTGCCGGCGTCCGTTGGCGGCGATCCGGACCCCCTCAGTAGAGCCGAGGCCTATCTGGACGGCGCACCTACCGCGACCCCGGTGTTTGGCCGAGCGGCCCTTCACCCCGGCCAAAAAATCACCGGACCGGCGATCATCATCGATCCCACCGGCACCACGGTGCTGGAACCGGGCTGGCAGGCGGAACTCAACGCCTATGGTCACTTGGTGCTGACCCGCGTCGTCCCCCGGCCGAAACGCCAGGCCATTGGCACCGACGCCGATCCGGTCATGCTGGAAGTGTTCAATAACCTCTTTATGTCGGTGGCCGAGCAAATGGGGGCCGTGCTCTCCAACACGGCGAGCTCGGTCAACATCAAAGAACGCCTGGATTTCTCCTGCGCTATTTTCGATACGAATGCCGGGCTGATCGCCAACGCACCCCACCTGCCTGTGCATCTGGGTTCCATGGGCGAAGCGGTACGCGCCGTGATCGACCAGCGCCGCGCCACCATGAAGCCGGGCGACGTGTTTGCCCTAAACGCTCCTTATAACGGCGGCACCCATCTGCCGGATATTACCGTGATCACCCCGATCTTCGATGAAGCCGGTGAGGAGCTCTTGTTCTATGTGGCGTCTCGCGGTCACCACGCCGATGTGGGCGGGATCACGCCGGGCTCCATCCCGGCGTTCAGCCATACCGTCGATGAAGAAGGCGTGCTGATCGACAATTTCCAACTGGTCAGCGAAGGCCGCCTGCTGGAAGACGATCTTCGCGCGCTGTTGGGCTCGGGCAAGTATCCGGCCCGAAGCCCGGATCAGAACGTGGCCGATTTCAAAGCGCAAATCGCCGCCAACGAAAAAGGCATGCAGGAACTGCGCAACATGGTGCAGATGTTCGGCCTCGACGTGGTCCGCGCCTATATGGGCCATGTGAAGGATAACGCCGCCGAAAGCGTGCGCCGGGTGCTGGATGCGCTGCCCGATGGGTCCTTCACTCTGCCGCTGGATCACGGCGGGCAAATCAACGTTAGCATCAGCGTAGACAAGACCGCCCGCCGGGCCACGGTGGACTTTACCGGCACGTCGGCTCAATCCGACACCAATTTTAATGCGCCCAGCGCCATCTGCCGGGCGGCAGTGCTCTATGTTTTCCGGGTGCTGGTGCGAGACGACATTCCGTTAAACGACGGATGCCTGGAACCCATCGACCTCGTAATCCCGGAGGGCTGTCTATTGAGCCCTAAATATCCGGCCGCCGTGGTTGCCGGCAATGTGGAGACCTCCCAGGCCGTCACTTCCGCATTGTTTGGCGCGACAGGGGTGCTGGCGGCAGGGCAAACCACTATGAATAACATCACCTTCGGTAATGCACGGCATCAGTATTACGAGACCGTCTGCGGCGGGTCCGGCGCGGGCGAAGGGTTCAACGGCACCGACGCCGTGCACACCCACATGACCAACACACGGCTCACCGATCCGGAAATTTTGGAATGGCGGTTTCCCATCCTGCTGGAGGATTTCCATATCAAGGCGGGAAGCGGCGGAACCGGTAAATATCGCGGCGGCAACGGCGCCATCCGGCGGCTCCGGTTCCTGGAGGCCATGACCGCCTCGATCGTTTCTTCTAGCCGGGAAAACGCCCCGTTCGGATTGAATGGCGGCGGCGCGGCCGCGCCCGGCAAGAACTTTGTGGACCGCGCGGACGGCAGCCGCACCGACATGAAAGGCGCGGATCAGGCGGAGCTTTCTCCCGGTGATGTGCTGGTGGTGGAAACGCCGGGCGGCGGCGGCTTTGGTCGAGAATAGATCAGACTATTTCGGCGGCTTTTCAAGCAACGTCACCAAAAGCTGCCGGCGGGTGGTGACATAGATCAGTACGGCAATGAAGACGGCCGTCACGATCAGCAGGGCATCCTGAAAACCCGCCAGGCTGGACAAAGCGCCCAGGATCATCGCACCGGTCGGCAAGCCGCCCCGCATGACAATCCCCCAAAGTCCCATAACCCGGCCCCGCATTTCACCCCGGATGGCCGATTGAATGAGCACCTGACCATTAATGCTGGGATAGGTAATGGCAAAGCCCATGGCGGCGGCGAGCCCGACGGCGATCCAGAAATCCTTGTTATAGGCGAACCAAATCTGCAGCAGAATATCGGCCGCCAGGAAAACGATCATGATCTTGATCGCACCATTCACCTTGGAGAAATTCGCCACCGCCAAGGAGCCCAATACGGCCCCTATGCCGGTCGCCGTCGTCAGAATGGTGAGGCCATCCACACCCCGATTAAAAATATCTTCTGAAATACCCGCGAACAGCTCCCGGAACGGCCGCATACACAGCGCCGCCATCAGCATCAGGAACAGGTACGTCCGCAATCCCTTTGTGCCGGCGATGTAACTGAGACCTTGCCAAAAATCCTCGAAGAAACTGCCGCCCCTAGATCGGTTTTCCAGTGTCTCGTCGTTCAGTTTGATCAAAGACAACGCCACGAGATAGCTGAGGAACGTGAGGGAGTTGAACGCGATGGCATAGCCATATTGTTCCTTGGGCAAAGCAAAAGCAGTAAAAAACAATGCAGCAACCATCGGCCCGACAAACTGCGCGACGTTGAACAGCGTTGCACTGATACCGAGCGCGGCCGATAGGTCTTCCCTCGGCACCAGATTAGGGGCCATGCCGAGGCGCACCGGTGTCCAAAAACCTTCGACCACGCCGCTCAACATCATCAGCGCGATCAGAATGGGCAAGGTGATTTGATCGGTCAGGATCAAAACCGCCAGCATTCCGGCCACGATCATGGAACCAACTTGTGTCAGCTTCGCGAGCCAAAGCCGGTCTACCCTGTCTGCATAGGTGCCGGCCAGAGGCATCACAAAGACGGTCACCAACCCTTCTGCGAACGCCACCGCGCCCAGCCAGGCATAGGATTCGGTGAGGGACCAGGTCAGGCCTTGCACAGCGACCCGCTGCACCCACAGCCCGATATTGGAGAACCAGCCGAAGATCGCATAGAGCGTATAATCGCGGTGGCGCAGCGCCCGGCCCATGCCATGGGTGGAGAGAAACGCCAGTAGATTGGAAAGTCGGCTCATACTGTTCGGGGAGGAGGATCCCCCTCTAGTCCAGCGATCAAGGATTTCAATCGCGGCAGGACCGCGACAATCGCGGCTAGGCTGATGCACGCGCCCAAAATGATCGGCAACTGCAACCCGGTCCAAATTGACAAGGCGCCCATCAGCAAAGCGCCGACGGCTGGGCACGCCCGATAGGTTAGCGCATAGAGGCTCATCACCCGACCTCGGATCGATTCGTCCACGGCATTCTGGACCAAAATTTGCGAGCCGTTGGCGGTGATGGCCATGGTCGCGCCGGCCACCGCCGCGCTGACCAGACCGATCCAGAAGATCCCTGTGCCGGCAAAGACGAACAGAGAAAGGCAGGTAATGGCCAAGGTGATCAACGAGATTTTGGTAAGTCCCTGGGCGCGGCCATGATTGGTGAGCCAAAACGCACCGGTGATGCCGCCCACGCCGATGGCCGACACCAACATGCCCAGCCCTTCCGCATCCTGAGAGAAGAATTCTTGGGCAATACCAGGCATCAGCTCCATAAACGCTCGGGAGAAGGTTGCAGTGACCATAATGAGCAAAAGCATGGGCCCGATGCTGGTATGGCTCGCGGCATAGCGGAGGCCTTCCATGACTTCCGCGACCAGGCCGGATCGTCGATGGGATCGCGATTCAGTCACGTTGAGCTTTATAAGGGTCAATCCAAAAGACAATATCGCCATCAGGAAAACGGCAATGGTGAAAGAAATTGAAATGCCTAGTCGGGCCAATACGATGCCTGCCAACGCGGGGCCAGCGAACCGGGTGACATTGTAGAGTGCAGAGTTTAATCCAACCGCCGAGGTCAGATCTTCACGGGGCACCAAATTCGGTGCAATGGTCATCCGGACCGGCAAATGAAAGGCTTGGATAATGCCCTGACAGGTCGCGAGGACAATCAACAGCCATATGTTAATCAGATCTGTAAATGTCAAAATGGCCAGCAGTGCGGCAACCACGACCATCAACATTTGCAGGATTTTTAGAAGCTTCAACCGGTCGACCCGGTCAACAACCGCTCCCGCCAGGGCCACTAGGATAAACAAGGGCGCGGACTCGGCGAAAGCGATCACTCCTACCCAAAAAGCCAGCCCTGTCAGCTCATAGGCCAGATAGCCAACGGTCAGCCGCTGGAACCATATGCCCATCATGGATCCGAAGTTGGTCAGACAGAAAATCCGGTAATCGCGATGACGCAACCCCCGGCCGATGCCGGTTTCGAAAAAACGCTCCGAGAAAGTCTGTTTTTGCGTCATACTTTGCTGCCGCCACAATCCTGACACGATCACACGCTAGGGTCATACGACTGTAAATCCGTACCTGCCCTGAGAATCGGCGCAAGACCGGCCAAGGCGCAGTACACAGTCAATTTCCAATTGGGAAAGCGGCGAACCGCCAATGCAAACGATAGCCCCCCGCTGGTGTCCGAACAACCGTATTGTGATCCCCATCGCAGACAAACCGTAGGATTTGATCCAGCATGTCGGGCGCTCTAATATCTCACGTTACCCGCGCAGTGCCCCCGTTGAGGAAACATCCGTGAAGAAGCTTTTGATCTCGATCGTTCTGGTTCTCGTGGCCCTAGCCGGCGCCGTGATCGCCGCGCCGAATTTTATCGACTGGAACAAGTACCGTGACGAGATTACCACTCGGGTCAAGGACGCCACCGGACAAGACATCGAAATTCGCGGCGATATCAAGATCGCCATCCTCCCCTCCCCGGCTTTGGTGGTCGAGGACGTTCATGTGGCAAATGTAGAGGGGGCCTCTGACGCAGACATCGTCTCGCTGGGCTCTCTCGAGGTACACGTCGCGCTCGCGCCTTTGCTGAACAAGAACCTCCAGGTCACCCGCGTTAAGCTGGTAAGGCCGGTGGTCAACCTTGAGATATTCACCAAAGACCGGGCCAACTTCGACAGTTTCACCAACCCGCCCGCCAAACCGGCCACGGGCGCGGTGACGCCGCCGGCCGGCCCTGCGTCTTCCGGCAACACATCCGCAACCGGCCTGCCCGCCGATGTGGGCGGATTTGCCCTCCGGGTCGATAGTTTCGTGGTCGAGAATGGATCGTTGAACTACCGGGATCGCACGTCTGGCCAGGTCGAACAGGTCAAAAGCCTGAATGGCCAGTTTCGTATGGCTTCCCTCAACGGACCCATGGATGCGGAAGGCAGCGTCGTTGTGCGCGGTATCCCCCTTAGCTTCTCGGCCGATATAGGCGAGGTCGTTCAGAAACGTACTCTGCCGTTCCGCCTCGCGGTCACTGTCATTCCGGGAGACGTTAAAACCCGGTTCAATGGCGCTGTCAGCGGCATCGATAAAAGCCTCCGGCTGAAAGGGAATCTTGCCATCGACGGGGCGAACCTGCGGGAATTTGTCGCCGGCGTAGCCGATGGCGCCGCCTTACCGGACATGCTGGCCAAACCATTTAGCCTGCTGGCCAACGTGGCCGCTACGGAAAAGCTGGCCGAAGTAAGCGGCCTGGGTTTTGAGCTCAATGGCTCCAAGGGCACGGGCCGGGTGAGCCTGGAAATGGGCAAGACCATCGATCTGGATGTCGGCCTGACCCTCAATAAATTTGATTTGGATCGGCTGCTCGCGCCTGCGCCCGCCGCACCCAAGTCCGAGACCCAAAGCCAGGTCTCGACGTCTGCGGACAAGGGGCAAGCGTCTTTGAGCTTGGGCGACCGGCCGTCCGCAGTAAAGCCTACCTCGGGGCCCGCAGGGCTGGCGGCGCTGCCGGCCAACCTCAGTGCGAAAGTCAATCTCGGCATTGAGGCGTTGACATACAAAGGGCAAGCCATCCGCCAGGCTAAGTTCAACGCGGATTTATCGAACCGGGAACTCACCCTCAACCAGGTATCAGCGTTGCTCCCCGGCAATTCGGACCTGGCTTTATTCGGCTTTGTCTCGCAAAACGGCGACATTCCTAAGTTCGACGGGTCGGTTGATTTCTCCACCAACGATTTGCGCGCGCTTCTGGATTGGGCCGGGGTGAAAGTAGACGGAATTGCTTCGGACTATCTTCGCAAGCTCTCCATCGCCGCCAAAGTCACCGGCAATCCGGACAGTGTTTCACTTACAGAGATCCAGAGCCAAGCAGACAATACAAAACTTACCGGGGCGGCAACGGTCGCGCTTCGCGCGCGCCCGTCAATCGGCGCCAACATTGCGATTGACCGGGTCAATTTGGATGCCTATCTGCCGAAATCAAGCGCCCCCGCATCGGCATCAAGTTCGAAGCCGTCCCCGTCCCCCTCCGCCTCCGGCGCGCAGCCCGATAAGCCGGCAACTGCGGCCCCTGCCGCCAATCCGCTGGCCCCCCTGGGCGCTTTAGGCGGCATTGACTTCAATCTTAAGGCCAAGCTCGGCAGCCTGACTTTCCAGGACCAACGCGTCACCGGCATCAATGTCGAGTCAACCTTGGTCAACGGCGACCTCACCTTTAAGGACTGGACCGTGCGAAATTTCGCCGGGGTCAGCGCCAAGGTCAAAGGCGGGATTACCGGACTGCGATCTGCCGGCGTCCCCGCCGACCCGGCATTCAAGGATTTCAATATTTCCCTCTCCGGCAAGTCTCTGGTGCGCCTGTTCAAAATCAGCGGAGTCACCCCGCCGGTGTCTCCGGCCAAACTGGGCCCGGTGTCGGTGTCCACCACACTCAATGGAAAGCCCGCCGAGCTGCGTCTGGCCACATTGGTGGACGCCACCGGCGGTGAATTCTCCATGAACGGAACGGCGAGCGGCCTTACCGGACTACCGGCCTTCGAAGGTCAAGTGCGGCTCACCCACAAGGACTTTGACCGGGTTCTGTCTCTGCTGAACGTGGATTACCGTCCGGCCTCGGGTAAGTTCGGTCCCATCGATGTGGCCGGTAAAATTTCCGCCAATCCGGGCGGCGTCGCCATGACCAGTCTGGCCGGCGAGGCGGCCGGGGTGAAGTTTGCCGGCGACGCCGGCGTGCAGTGGCTGGGGGCCCGGCCGGCAATCACCGCCGATCTGAAAACCGGCGCCGTGAACATCAATCGCCTGCTGCCCCGGACCAATTCCGACAAACGATCAAGCGCAACCCGCACCACGGCATCTTCAAGCACACGGAAAAGCAGCCGCGCTTCCGCACCGGCCGGCCGCAGCCGCTGGTCGACGGAACCCATTGATCTCTCCGCGCTCACCACGTTTGACGCCAACGTGGGCCTCTCCTCGTCCAAAGTGATTTACGATAAAGCGAGCGTAGATAACCTGATCCTGTCGGGCGTGCTCAAGAACGGCATCCTGGACGTGCGCCGGCTCACCGGCAAAATGTTCGGCGGCGACGTAAAGATGGACGCCAAGGTCATCGCCTCCCGGGGCAGCGGCCAGTATCAGACCCGGTTCTCCGTCTCCCGACTGAACGTGCCGACGGCGCTTACGGCCTACGGCAACACGTCTTTGAAATCAGGCACCATGGAGTTGGTCGGCGATTTCCGCACCAGCGGACGCTCCCAGGCGGATATGATCGCCGCCCTCAATGGCAATGGTTCCCTCGCTCTGACCAATATCGACGTCAGTTCGGGCGCCGCCAAAGGCTCGTCTTTTTCCGGGGTCACGAGCCTGTTGGGCTCGCTCTATGGATTTGCCAGAAAGCTCGGTGGTAAAACCGGCCGGGACGTGGCCGATCTACGCGGCAGTTTCCTGGTCGACAAGGGCATCGCCAGCTTCGACGACCTGACCTTGGTCTCGGGTATCGGCAACGGCTCCGCCAAGGGCGTCGTCGATCTGCCCAATTGGCAAACCAACACCTCGGGTCAACTGCAACTCTCTGACAGTCTGGTGCTTCAACTGCTGACCAAATCATCCGGGCCCCGGTTAATCCCCTTCCAAGTATCCGGACGCATGGACGCGCCCAACGTCAAGCTGGACACCAGCGCCTTTGCCGGCGGTATTCGAGTGCCCGGCGTGTTGGACAAGAAGATTGAGAAACTGACCAAGAAAAAGGGCGTGGGCAAAGTCCTGGAGAAGATTTTCCCGGGCGCTCAACCCTCTCCGGCGCCCACTCAAAGCGGTTCCACGGGTGGGGCGCCTCCGCCGCAACAATCGTCTCCACAGGAACCGTCTCAGCAAAAAACCAGACCGGAAGACGTTCTGAAGGGAATCTTGCGCGGGCTTACTCGCTGATATCCCCGCCTTTTAGTTCAGCCAAAACATAGACCCGTAACGCACTCGACAGATTGCCGGATCGAGCCTCATCTATTTCCGCCACCAGCTTACCCAGCGACAGGCCACGCCGGGCAGCAATCAATTTTAGTTCGCCCCAAAACGCGTCTTCCAATGACACGCTGGTCCGGTGACCAGAGATCAGAACCGAATGCTTCCGGATAGTGCTGGGATCATCCGCCACTGATTCTACGCTCACACCTAGGTCAGCCGCCAAGCGGTCAACGCGCCAACGAGGGCGCCGTTTAGCAGACAAGAGACTCCAAACAAGTAAAGTCCCCGGCCAACATCACGGGGTGTCGCCATGGCGGTGCCATCGCCGATCCAGGATTCCTGGATCGTCTCCTGAGAGAATTTTCGCGGCCCCGCCAAGGTCAGGCCCAGAGCGCCGGCCATCGCCGCCAACGGCCAGCCGATATTGCGGGACCGGTGCTTGCCCGCATCCCTAAACATAATCACCAGCGATCTTGCCGGACTGACCGTGGGCACAAACAGAGAGGCGACGAGCACAAAAAGACCCGATAGGAGGGCCGGCACAAACAGCAAGATATCGTTGAGCCGCGCCGCGGTGAACCCGAAGGCTCGGTACTTTGCCGTCTTCCGGCCGATTCGGCTGTCCAGAATCGAAATCGCCTTGAACACCAAAAGACCTGGGAAGCCGAATAGAACGTACCAGAACACCGGTCCTAAAACGCCAGCGGCCAGAGTTTCCGCGCACGCCTCAATCCCGGTGCGCGCCACGTTGTGGGCGTCCATTCTCTCGACGGACTCGCTTGTCAGCGGCGCCAGGGATTGCCGTGCCGTCTCTACGCCGCCATCCCTGAGCGCTTTGCCGATTTTCCTGACCTGTGCATACGTACCACGCTGATCAATCAGCATCATAATCAGCAGCGCCTCCAAGGCCCACAGCATAGGGATCGTCTGGGAGAGAAACGCCACCGCCCAGCCGACTGCCGTACAAACAAGCACCAACAAAAGCGTAAATACCGCGCCGCGCACGGCCCGGTCCGTCTGCGACCGGGTTTCCCGGTTCAGCTTCCGATCACACCAATCTGCATAGGCTGTCAGCAACCTCATCGGATGGACGCTCAATTTTTTTAGCGCACCCCATTGGCCCGCATAGGCCTCGACCACCATCGCCAAAAGCAGCAATATCAACGGATCGAAGCCGCCTGGCCGGTCCATGATGCCGAATAGTCCCATAGCGGCAGAATGGGCGGGATACAGCCCGGCGTCAATAATCGGACTGGTCTTGATCCATCCGCCGGGGCCTCGTATGAGAGGGCTCAATTCGAGGAATACACATTCATGCCGATCCGCAAGGCTGTTCTCATATTAGGGCTGGTGATCCTGTTGGTCGCCGGAGGACTCTCCTCCGTGTTACTGCTCGGCGACGGTAAAATGGCCGGAAACGATCAGATCATGGTGATCAACAAGGGCAGCCGGCCGTCGAAGGAAGCTTCGTCCGCGCCGCCCGTGGGTGGCCCGTTCAACTTGGTGGACGGCAACGGCAAACTTGTCTCGAGCCAGGACTTCGCCGGACAGAACATGCTGATCTTCTTCGGGTTTACGAATTGTCCCGACGTTTGCCCACAGACACTTTCGACCCTGACCCGGGCTTTGGAGCTGATCGGCGAAGATATTGACAAAGTGCAGCCGGTCTTCGTTACGGTCGATCCGTTGCGCGACACACCAGAAGTGGTAAAGGCGTATGTTTCCAACTTTCATCCCAAACTGATCGGGCTAACCGGTACGTCCAGGCAAGTCAGCGCCGCAATGCGGGCCTACCGAATCTATGCCGCGAAAATGGGAGATGACCTCCACGTCAAATCCGACTACCAGGTGGACCACACCTCCATCACCTACCTGATGGGCCCCGATGGGATCTTCAAGACGTTCTTTTCCTTGGGCGATTCCCCGGAGGCCATTGCTTCAAAAATTCGCTTAAATCTTTAACTGGGCAAATCCCGGCCGGCCGGTGTAAACAGGACTCATGTCTTCGGGACCGACACACATACACCCTGCGGCGCGTACGGACGACGTTCCTTTCTGGAAACAGAAGTCCCTAAAAGACTTGTCTTTGGATGAATGGGAGTCTTTGTGTGACGGCTGCGCGCGATGCTGCCTGCACAAGCTGGAAGAGGAAGACACCGGCCAGGTGTATTACACCGAGGTTGCTTGTTCGCTTTTGGATATCGGGAGCTGCCACTGTAAGGATTATGTGAACCGCACGCTTTTGATCAGCGACTGTGTGGAATTAACGGCGACCAATCTCAGCGGACTTAAGTGGCTGCCCCCCAGTTGCGCCTACCGGCTGCTTTACGAAGGCAAGGACTTATATTGGTGGCATCCACTGGTTTCCGGAGATCCGGATACGGTGCATCAAGCGGGAATTTCCGTCCGGGGGCGCGCCATTGCAGAGGAAAATACAAACGATATAGAGGACCATATCGTGGACTGGCCCGATCAAATCCCGGACAGTCCCCCCGACATCCCCAAACCCGGGGGATAACAGCAGTTGACCGAGCAGATCAAACGAATGGATATCAAAGGCCGGATCATCCCGGTCCGGCTGCGCCGGAACAACAAGGCGCGCCGGATTATCCTGCGGGTGGATCAAGACAATGACGGCGCGGTCCTGACGCTGCCTCGCCGGGCGGCGGAAGCCGACGCCCTGGCGCTGCTGGAGGAGCAATCCGCGTGGCTCCTCGACCGGCTCGACGGCATGCCGCCCCGGGTGCCGTTTGCCGATGGCGCCGCGATTCCCATCCTCGGAGAGGAACACCTCATCCGGCATGAACCGATTTTGCGTGGAGGCGTCATCCGGGAAAGGGGCGTGATCAACGTCTCTGGCCGGATCGAACACCTGCCCCGCCGGGTCCGAGATTGGGTGCGCAAGGAAGCCCGAGCCGCCATCGAACCTGTCGCCGACGCCTTCGCCCGCCGGCTCGACCTGAAATATTCCAAAATTTCCATCCGTGACACCAAGTCGCGCTGGGGAAGCTGTGCGGCGTCCGGCAACCTGTCCTTTAGCTGGCGGCTGTTGATGACGCCTCAATGGGTTCTAGACTACGTGGTGGCCCATGAAGTTTCTCATTTGGCGCACATGAATCATGGCCCGGCATTTTGGCGCACGGTGGCGAGTCTCGACGTAATGACCGACCGGGCCCGCGAATGGCTCAACCGGGAAAGCGCCCGGCTGCACCGGATCGGCTCTTGAATGGCGGCGCAAGCTTCGGATAGCGCGGCTCCTTGGGGAGACCTAAAGTATGCCCATGAACAAGATCAGCACCCTAGGCCAATCCCCGCATGCCGACACGGTTCGACGTGTCTGCGAAATCATTGATGCGACGGAAGACGGCGCTCCTACCCTGGCCGAACTCGGCCGGGCGGTAAACCTCAGCCCTTATCACCTGCAACGTATCTTCAAAAAGACCACGGGCATGTCGCCCCGGGACTATGCGAACTCTCGGCGGGAAACCCGGCTGAAGGCCGAGCTCCGCAAAGGATCTAGTGTCACCGAGGCAATGTATGAGGCCGGATTCAGCGGCCCCAGCCGGCTCTATGAAAACGCCAAGTCCCGGCTGGGTATGACCCCGGCCAGCTTCGGCAAAGGCGGCAAGGGCGCAGTGATTTCATACGGGTTCGGCCGATGCAGCATAGGACTGGTTATCGTGGCCGCCACCGATCACGGGATTTGCTTCGTCGGCTTCGGCGAGACGGAAACGGATCTGATCAACGAGTTAGAGTCGGACTATCCGGCGGCCGAGTTGAAGAAGGACGCCGACTTCGTCGCGGCCCTAATCGATATCGTTACGGCGTTGACCGATCACGGGGCGGCGCCGGCTATCGACGTGGCATTGGATATTCAGGCCACGGCGTTTCAAAGGCTAGTTTGGGACACCTTGCAGTCCATCCCGGCGGGCCGGACCATGACTTACGGTGAAATTGCCGAGGCAATCGGCAAACCCACGGCGGCCCGGGCCGTCGGCCGGGCCTGCGCCACCAATCCGGTATCAATGGTTATTCCATGCCACCGGGCTGTGGGCTCGACCGGTGCTCTCACCGGCTATCGTTGGGGTAAGGCACGAAAAAGCGCCCTGCTCCGCTCGGAGCAAGGGCGCTCTTCGTAAATTACTTGCCGTCTTTGGAAACGTGATCCACGCCGGCACCGGCGGCAATCGCACCGCCGCAGACCAACAGGGCCGGTGGGAAGAAGGCTATAGCGACGCCACAGGCAGCGACGCCGGTGCTCACACCGGGATTTTCCTTCACCGTCTCAACGGATTTATCCATGACATTTTCGACCATGCCCTTGTCATTCATTTCCTTTTTGGCATGGCTCGCTGCAAAGCCCTGAGACACGAAACTCATCATCGCAAGGGCGGCGACCGTCGTCGTAAGAAAGCGCATATTCATCTCTCCGAAGTTTCTAATTGTGTTCAACCAAGAACCCCTGGGCCGACTATAGCCGGAAACACCCCGCCGAGGCCAATACCTATTCAAATTTGTAGATCCCTCGTCTGGTGCAACCGGTCGGCCGCGGTTTTGGCAAACCGCACATGCTGGGTTTTCCGGCGGGCGGCATTCATGGTGATTACCGGCGCTTCCCGTAAGACCGCCGCATTGTAGGGATCCGCGATGATGATCCCGCAGTCCTCCGGCAGAATTTCCACCGGAAACCCGTTGGCAACGGCAAAATACAACTGATCTCCGAACGGCAAATATTCCGGCCATTTACTGTCGGTTTTGTAGTCCGCCACAGAGGATTTGACCTCGACAATGACGAACCGTCCCCCCTTATCCAGGCCAATCACATCCACCCGCCGGTTGGTTTTCAATTTAAACTCGGTCAGTGGACTATACCCCAGATTGCGGAGATACCGGCAAACGCCGCGCACTATATCGTCGGCGGCAAACGGTCCAAGGACCGGTAGATCCTCTTCGAATTCAAATTTGTTCATGAAAAGTTCTCTCCCTAGCCTCTGTCTATACGATAGAACAAGCCGAGAACGCAAGTTTCCTGGAAAGACCGGCATCCTTGCCCTACTCTGCCGCCATGACCGAGGCCATCCTCAAGCAATCGCAACAGATTATTAGCCGGACCACGGACGGTCAGGGGTTGTACGAGATTACCCGCGACGTTGGCGACTGGACCGAGGGACAGAATATCGAGACGGGTCTCCTGACCCTTTACTGCCGGCATACCTCTGCATCCCTTGTCATCCAGGAGAACGCTGATCCTGATGTGATGCGGGATTTACAATCCTTCTTCAAAGCGCTGGTGCCCGAGGATACATCTCTTTATCGCCATTCGGCGGAAGGGGCCGATGATATGCCCGCCCACATCAAAGGCGCATTGACCGCCACTTCCATCGGTGTGCCGGTGAGCGGGGGCCGGTTGGCGTTGGGGACATGGCAAGGCATTTACCTGTTTGAACACCGGTTCCGGCCGCACTGCCGAGACATCGTGCTACACCTACAGGGAAGCTGAGCCGGTGACAGATCCTCATCGCGAGAAACTGGAAGCCGGTCTCCAGCGCCATCAAGCCGGCGACCTTGCCGGCGCAGAAGGCATCTACCGCGAGGTTCTCTCCGCTGATCCCGACCACCCCGACGCGAACCATTTTTTAGGGCTGATTGCTTTTCAACAAGGAACGGCTGATCGGGCGGTCAAACTCATTGAGCGGGCAATTCTGCGGGCGCCCGATCGTCCGACCTTTCATGCCAACCTGGGGGCGGCGTTGCTTGTCACCGGGAACGAGGCGGGTGCGCTGGCTGCCTACCGGGAGTCGGTCCGATTGCAGCCAGACAACGCGAATACGCTGCAAACCCTGGGAAGCCTGTTGGGCCAATGCCGTCAGTACGAAGAATCAGAATCCATGCTGCGGCAGGCCTTGGTTTTCCGACCCGCGTTTCCCGAAGCGCTCTGCGCCTTGGCGGCTGCCCTCAATGGCCTCAACCGGCCGGATGAAGCGGCGGCGGCGGCGCGGCAAGCCATCGAACTCTCGCCGGGTTTGGCCGACGCTTGGACCAATCTGGGCAACGCTTTGGAAAGACTGAAACAACCGGCGGAGGCCGAGACGGCCCATCGCCGGGCAATTGAGGCTGACCCGGCCGCCGTTCTGCCCCATTACAATCTGGGAAATCTGTTAAACGATTGCTGGCGTACGCTTGACGGCGTCGCCGAGCTGCGCACCGCCCTGGACATTGATCCTGGATATGCGCCGGCTCGGGGAAATCTGTTGCTCAATCTGCTGTACCTACCGGACCAAACCGAAGAGACCCTGTTCCGGGAGCATACCCATGTGATGCCCCGCCGCCCGGCAGAAGGAAGACCGAGCCACGACAATGATCAGGACCCGGACAGGCGGCTCCGTATAGGATACGTCTCGCCGGACCTCCGGACCCATTCCTGCGCCTATTTTCTGGAGCCCCTGCTCGCCCGGCATGATAAGGAAGCCGTGGAAGTGTTTGCCTACGCTAATGTGGAACGCCGGGATGAAACCACCCGTAAGCTGCGATCTCATACGAACCACTGGCGGGATATTTGGGGACTGGCGGACGACGCCGCAGCCGATCTGATCCGGGAAGATGGGATCGATATCCTGGTAGACCTGGCCGGTCACAGCGCTAACAACCGCCTGGGCCTGTTTGCCCTGAGACCCGCACCGGTGCAGGTGGCCTGGCTCGGATATCCGGCGACCACCGGGTTGAGCGAGATCGGCTACCGGATCACCGATGGCATCGCAGATCCGCCGGGCGTCGCGGATCAGTGGCATTCGGAAAAACTTATCCGGCTGGAAGGCGGCTTTCACTGCTATGAGGGCTCCATTGACGCGCCCGAGATTGCACCGCTGCTGAACCAGGGCAGCCGCGGGATTACGTTTGGATCCTTCAATAATATTTCTAAAATCTCGCCGGGAACGATCTCCGTTTGGGCGAGAATCCTGACGGAGGTCGAGGCATCTACGCTCATCTTGAAGGGCCGGATGCTCGAAAATGAAGTTGCGCGAACCCGCCTCATCGCCGCCTTTGAAGAAATGGACATTACGGCGGACCGGCTGGATTTGCGGCACTGGATCCCCCGGGATCAATCCCCTTTGTCTCTCTACGACGAGGTCGATATCGCCCTCGACACCTTTCCCTATAACGGCGCCACAACGACATTCGAGGCACTGTGGATGGGCGTACCCGTGGTGACACTTGCGGGCGAGCGGCATGCGGCACGGGTCGGCGCCTCGATCCTACAGAACATTGGGCTGCCGGAACTGATCGCCGGCTCAGAGGAGGGTTACGTGGCGGCCGCGGTCCAGTTGGCAGCCGCGCGGGAACGGCGGGAATCCCTCCGGTTAGAACTTCGAAACCGGCTGAAAGCATCCTCACTTGGCGACGCAGCCGGCTTTGCCGCAAAAATGGAGGCCGCCTATCGGGACATGTGGCGCGCCTGGTGCGATTCCTGAAAATTTTATCCTATTCTCTCAATTGACCGTTGACTCTTGCTCTCGGCATAACAAAATCCAAAGGAGTGATAAAAATCCTTCTTAGTGACTGTTAATGAGAACGTCCGCCACCGCCCCTGATCAAGATACACCCGCACCGTCTCCAAAGCCGATGAAGAATGTCTGGCGGGTGTTGATTATCGACGAGGATATGAAAGTACATGCGGACGTCCGCCATGCGCTGCGCGAATTGAAGGTCCGAGACATTCAGAGCGCAACATCGACCCAGCAGGCGCTTTCCATGCTGAGCCAATTCCGGGCCAACCTTATAATTCTTGATATCCAGATCAGGGGCGCAGCCGGCCTGAATTTTCTGCGGATGTTGCGGGCCGGACACACCGAGGCCGATATACACCTGCCGGTGGTTGCCATCGGCCGTAACATGGATCCGGAGCTTGGTCAAAAATCCTGCAACGCCGGTATTCACAATTTTATCCGCAAGCCGTTCGTAACGGAGAACCTGCAAAAACGTCTTGCCTCCACATTGAAGAAACCCCGGCGTCTTGTCGCGACGGCCAGCTACTTCGGTCCGGACCGGCGAAATCCCGCCAATGACGCCGACTATGCCGGTGAAGAACGTCGCGGCAGCGGCAGGATCCGGCCCCAAGTCAAAAAAGCCCTACCCAGGGACGCGGTCAAACGGCCGGAACACTTCCCCGGCCGTCGACCCGCAGGCAATGGCGGGGACGCGTTGGCGGACGCTCCACCGGCAAAGAACCCGTCCGGGGAAAACGTCCCGCTGGTCGATGATGATTCCGCCGCCAAACAAGACTCGGGTCTGGTAGAAGCTGTTTCCGGAAAACCCAAAGGCGATATAAAGAGAAAGACGCCGTTGGAACCCGCCGTTCAGCCCGCAAACCAATCTGACGAGAATAAGAAAAACTGGCAGGACGCGGTGGGCGAAGAGGACAAGAAAACGAACGCCGACCAAGAGCCGGGCATTGATGTGGCCGCCATCGTCTCAAGCCACGAAATTTGGCTGGCGAGCAAAGGCGTGCAGGGCGAAAAAGCAAACCTGAACAAGTCCGAATTGGCCGGCGCCGACCTTTCAGGCGTCAATCTGGCCAGCGCCAACATGCGCGACGCCAATTTGGAAGGGGCGAACCTGTCTGCGGCCAATCTCTTGGATGTCGATTTACGCAATGCCAACGTTTGCGCTGCGCAGCTGAAAGAAACAACCCTCGATAACGCCAAGTTGCGCCATGCCGAAATGAAGGGCGCAATCCTGCTGGAGGCGGGGCTCAAAGGAGCGGATTTGGCGGGTGCGGATTTGCGGGGCGTGGACCTGACCGGCGCCGACTTCAAGGGAGCTAACCTGCTTAGCACCGATATCCGTGGCACGCGGCTAAAGGGGTCGAACCTGACGCAAAAACAAATTGATCAGGCGCGAGGCGACGAGACCACAGAGTTGCCCCCCGGTCTGTTTATAAAAAAAGAAAAATAGAACGACAGTTATTCTGCGGCTGAGTTGCCCTCATGCACCCAAGACGCATGACGCTGAACGGTTTTGGTTCGCTGCCATTCCGCCAACATGTCCGGTGCGGTAGACCGCAACTTTTCCATCATTTCTGGCGTTTCGGTGCGAAGGGTTAGTTCCAGCCGGTGGCCGCTCGGATCATGGAAATAGATGGACCGGCAAAACCCATGGTCGGTCGGGCCGATGACATCCACCCCGGCATCAACCAGCGCCTGCTTGCGCTCCAACAACTCTTCCTCGCTTTCCACCACCAAGGCCAAATGCTGAACCCAGGCCGGGGTATTAGTGTCTTCCAAAGCGGGCGGGGATTCCGGCACTTCGAAAAAGGCGATGCAACTGCCGTCCTTCATGGCAAAGAATATATGCATGTAGGGGCATTTCTCGCCGGTTGACGGCACCGTGTCCTCGGATACGGCCGCGTAATATTCCAGCCCCAATAGCTTTGTGTAGAATTCCGCCGTTTCACCGGCGTCGGTGCAGCGGTACGCGACATGATGCAGCATTTGAACAGCCATGAGAGTCTCCTTCTCGGTCCCCGTCCTAATCAATCCTACGCCCTTCCCCTACCCTGGCGCAAGAAATCGCTGCCAAAGCCTTGAGTCAGGCGACAACCCCTTCTACCAATAGGCACCATGACTGTCCGTATCGAAATATCCCGTGAACTCGTGGAGTCAGGTGAGTTGGAGCGCATCGTTAAGGAATACGAGCGCGAAGGCCACTTTACTCTGATGGACCCGGAAGAACGGGACGCCTCCCGGCACCGGCTTTTGGACGACCTGCCGTTGGATGAGGATGTCTGGCTGTTCGCCTACGGTTCGTTGATCTGGAATCCAACGATCGAGTTTCTGGAGAAGCGCCCCGGCACCTTACTTGGATATCACCGCCAATTTTGCCTAAAGACTTTGATGGGCCGGGGCACGCCGGAAAATCCGGGCCTTACCCTGGCGCTTGAACCAGGCGGAGAATGCTGCGGTATTCTATTCCGGGTTGCCGCCGCCGAGCGGGAACAAGAACTGAAAATCGTCTGGGGCCGGGAAATGTTGTCTGGCGCTTACCATCCCCAGTGGGTCGAGGTGGAGACCGAACAGGAATCAGTGCGGGCCATCGCCTTCACCATGAACCACGACTATCACAATTACACCGGCCCTTTGCCTGAAGAAGATATCGTCAACACCATGGCGACGGCGAGCGGACCGCTGGGCGGCTGTTGGGAGTACTTATTTCAGACGTGCGATCATTTGGCCGAGAATGATCTGGATGACAGCCACCTGACCCGGCTGAAAGAACTGACCCTGGCCCATCCGGGGTTCATCGGCCGGGATAGAATAGGCTAGGATAGAAT
>CAZSXT010000025.1:45984-52623 GCA_964611435.1 uncultured Rhodospirillaceae bacterium
GGTTAGGGCAGAATTGGTTAGGACTGGGGGACGATATGGCGGGCAAAAATCCCATTGACGGTTTTCAGGTTGATCCGGCTGAGATCAACTATATTGGGGAGGGCCTTCAGCGCCCGGAATGCATCCTGGCCAAACCGGATGGCACGCTCTGGGCCGCCGATGCGCGGGGCGGCGTGGTTAAACTGAGCCCCGACGGCAGTCAAAAAATCATCACCCAGGATCACGGCGGCGCCTTCTCCGGCGCGTCAGACGACGAATCCCGCTTTACCGAGGGGACCCTGCCCAACGGCCTCGCCTTCGGCAAAGAAGGGCAGATCTATATTTCAAACTTTGGCACCGATGTGCTGGAGGTGATGGCGCCCGACGGCAAGACCACCCTGATGTACGACACAATCGACGGACAGCCCATCGGCAAGGTGAATTTTGTCCTTCGAGATTCAAAGGACCGGCTGTGGCTGACCATCTCGACGCGGATCAAGAACTGGATGGAAGCGGTCAGTCCCAATGTGGCGGACGGCTATATCGCGCTGGCGGACGAAAACGGTCTTCATGTGGTCACCGACGGGTTGGCGTTTACCAACGAAGTACGCCTCGACGCCAACGAAGAGTATCTCTACATCGTCGAAACCTGCGGCCAACGCATCTCCAGGATGAAGGTCGCGCCGGACGGGTCCCTCTCCAACCGGGAAACCTATGGGCCCTCCAAGCTCGGCCATGGCGGCTTTCCCGACGGCATTGCCTTCGACGCCTACGGCAACCTCTGGGGAACGCTGATATTCTCCGATCAGATTTTCGCCATCACGCCTGAGGGGGACTATCGGACCATCCTGGACGACGACAATTTGGCGGCGACCGAGGCTCTGGAAGCGGCGTTCAAAGCGGACGAAGTGACACCCGATCTGATGCTGGCCACCGGCGGGACCATCGCCAACTGGTTTGCCAGCGTGACCTTCGGCGGGAATGATCTTAGGACCTGTTATATCGGCAGTCTCCGGGGCGCCCGCATCCCCTATTTCCCGTCGCCGGTCGCAGGGCTGCCCATGGCGCACTGGAACGATTAGTGACTGACGCCCTGTATCAGATGACCGCCGAATACAACCCGGTGCACGACCGGATTCTGTTCCGCGTCAGCACCCAAAAGCGGTTTGAATACAGGGTGTGGCTGACCCGGCGCATCGTAAAATCCCTTTGGGGCGTGGCGGTAAAATCCTTTGAGGCGGAGGCCGTGGCGGAGGTGCCGACCCCGGCGGCTCAGGAAAAGCCCAGAGTCAAACAAGCCGTCATGTCCATGAAACATCAGGAGGCCATTCAATCCAGCGACTTCACCAAAAAACACGACACCAAGACCAAGCCGCCGCCCGATGTGGAGCGGCCTTTGCTGGCGGTATCGGCGGAAATCGGCAAAACGCCAGAGGGGGTAACCCGTCTGATTTTCCACACGACCGAACGCAAGGACGTGAATCTCAATTTAAATAAGGAAATGCTGCACGCCGTGTGCCATATTCTGCAGCAAGCGGCGGATAAAGCCGGTTGGGACCTGCAGCTGAATGTTGGCGACGCCGGCGGGGTCATGACCGCAAACGCGGCCACGCTGAATTAACGGTTTTATCAGGGATACAACCATGGACAAAGACATCGAAAAAAATCTGCAGGCCGCCAACGCGCTCATCGACGCAGTCATGGACTTCGCCGTGGAATACGGGTTCCAGATTTTGGGCGCCCTGGTATTCCTGCTGATCGGCCTCAAGGTCTCCGGTTGGGTCGGCAAGAAGGTGGGCGCCCTGTGCGAAGCCAAAAATGTCGATCAGACCCTAAGCCGGTTCATCGGCAATATTGTGAAGATCATCCTGATCGGCATGCTGATCATCATTACGCTGGGCAATTTCGGCGTGTCCATCGCACCGCTGATTGCGCTGGCCGGCGCTTCCGCGTTCGGTGCGACCATGGCGCTGCAGGGACCCTTGTCCAACTACGGCGCGGGCATGGCCATCATCCTGAGCCGTACATTTGTTGTGGGTAATACGATCACCGTCGGCAAGGTTTCCGGCGTGGTAGAGGAAATCACCCTGGCCGCCACCCGATTGGTCGGCGAGGACGGGGAGGTCATCACCATCCCCAATAAGGAGATCGTCGGTCAAGTGATCGTCAATTCACAGGAAAAGCGCATCGTCGAAACCCGCATCGCCATCGGTTATGAGGAAGACACGGATAAAGCCATCGCCACATTACGCGATGCCATCATCGCCATCCCCGGCCTGGATGAAGAGCCCGGTCCGCAGATCGGTGTGCATGATTTCACCTATGGCGGCGTGATCATCGGGCTTCGGTTCTGGGTGCCGACCAACAGCTATTTCCAGCAGCGCTATCGGATCAACGGCACGTTGCTGACCGCGCTGAGGAACGCAAATATCGCCCTGATGCCGGCTGCCGGCCTTTCCGTCGCCGCCCCTGCGCTTACCGCCGATCACGAGGATCACTCCCCGCCGCCGCCGGTGGCGACCAGCTGATTATTTTTTCCGGGTTTCCACCACCGCCGAGAGCTGTTCCTTCGGCGGCACGATATCGGTGACCAGATCGCGGATCAGCCGCTTATTCGACAAGGGCTCAACGGTCATGGGCTCGGACGTAAGCCGCGCCGTACAGGCATAGTCGACCTTGTCATTCACCCGCACCATGCATTCCTTGCACGCGTTGGCGTTGACGCAGGCATAGCGGATAGCCAGGGTCGGATCGACGTCCTGGCGGATCCAGACCAGCGCGTCCAAAACCGACGCACCGGGCTCATACGGCACCTGAAATTCGTCGAACCGCGGCGTATCGTCGGGCCCGCCCCGCTGCACGCGCAAGGTCATGATCTGTTTTTCAATGCCGCTCATCGCCGCTCCAACGGCGCATAGGCCGCCTCGACTTTATCTCCGCTCAGGCCGACCACCTGGGTCTGTTCCAGCGCCGGGTCAGTCTGCTGATAATCCTCCCGCCAATGGGCGCCTCGGCTTTCCGTCCGGTTGAGCGCCGCCACGGTCACCGCTTCGGCCGTCAACAGAGACGACCGCAGATCGTACCAACCGCGCAAGCTCATATCAAAACCAGCCGCCGCGCCCGCCGGCAACGCCTCCAGCTCAGACCGCATGGATTGAATCCGCGCGAGCGCCGTTTCCAGACTTTCGGTGGTGCGAATCAAGCCCACCTGATCCCACATCAGTTCCCTTAACTCTTTCGCCATGCCATGGAACTCGGGACCGGGCTCTACATCTCCGCCATTGCCGCCCCGCGCCGCCAGTTGATCCAGCGCGTCATTGGCCGCCGCCCCGTCCCAGGCCCGTGTTTTGCCGGCCACAGCCTTCGCTGCAAACCGGCCCGCCCGTTCGCCAAACACAAAGGCTTCGGGGAGCGCGTTGCCCGACAATCTGTTGGCCCCATTGGCGCCGCCCACCGCTTCACCGGCGGCATACAAGCCGGGCACCCCAGTCGCCATGGCGCCGTCCACCCGGATGCCCCCCATGTGATAGTGGGCGATGGGGGACACTTCGATTGCTTGCTTTGTCAGATCAATACCGTTGTTCAGCAGCTTGTCGATGACCGGGCCGAAGGCGTCCCGCAAATCGTTCTCCGGCACATGTTCGAAGGACAGCCACGCCCCACCATGAGGCGTGCCCCGGCCGGCGGCCGCTTCCTGGACGATGGCAAACGACGTGATATCCCGGGGCGCGGTGTATTTCCCAGAATCCTCCGCCCCATAGTTATGGATGAATTCTTCCATCTGGCCGTTCAGCAATCTGCCGCCGAGCTTGTATCGGAACGGGTCCCACATGATCGGGTCCATGCCGACCAGCCGGGGGGCCAAGTGCCCGATGGGGAAGAACTGCACGAATTCCATATCCACCAGCTCCGCCCCGGCGCGCAAGGCCAGCGCGTAAGAATCCCCGCCCATATTGGCCGAGGCGCTATTCCGCCGGTAAATGCCCGTAAGCCCGCCGCCGGCCAATATGACGGCGTTGGCGGCGATGGTGACCGGCGCACCGTCTTCCTGGTTATAGCCGACTGCGCCGGTGACCGCGCCGTCCTGGACCACCAAATCGATGATGCCGACGCCGCTGATCCGGGCGATCTTGTCCCCTTGCGCCACCTCGCCCCGGAGGCAGCGAGCCACTGCCGGGCCTGTGTTCAGGAAATCCACATAGACGCAGCGGGGCACGGAATGGCCGGGTGCGGTAACCTGTTTCATATGCCCGTCTTCCCGGGCCCAGCCCACCTTCCAGCCGTCCATCTCCCAGATGCGCTCGACCGCTTCCTCGCACAGGATGGCGGCCAGTTGTTCGTTGCACAGCCCCCGGCCCGCCGTCAGCGTATCCGCGTAGTGATCTTCCCAGGTGTCGGGGGATTGCTCGCCGACGGCCGCGGCGACGGTCATCTGCGCCATGATGGTGGCCCCGCCCCGGCCCACCAGGTTCTTGTCCACCAGAATCACATCCGCGCCGTTGCGGGCCGCCGCAATGGCGGCATACATGCCCGCCGCGCCCGCGCCGACGACCAGAACGTCGGTGTCTAAATGGATAGGCTCGGACAACATCAGACCGGCTTCGGTCCTTCGGCGCCCTTGATCTGGATGCGATAGCCGGACCTTGTGTGGGGATGGTAGTCCCAGATCGCCTGATGCTGGCTCGCCCGGTTGTCCCAAAAGGCGATGGAATGGGCCCGCCATTTAAACCGCAACTGAAAATCCGGCCGGGCGATATGCTCAAACAAAAATCCCAGCAACGCATCGCTCTCGGCGCGGGACAGTTCGTTGATATGGGTGGTGAAACCGGGGTTCACATAGATCAATTTCCGCCCCGTCCCCGGATGGGTGGTGATCACCGGATGCACGGCCTTGGGATATTCCACGCCGGGCCGGGGATCGAACATGATCGCCCCGTCATGGGTGGCGGTGAGAGTTTCCAGAAACGACTGCATGGCCGGCGTCAGCGCGTCATAGGCCGCATACATGCTGGCGAACAACGTATCGCCGCCGCCGTCCGGCGGAACGATGTGCTGATGCAGGATGCTGCCCATGGGCGGTATCTCGGCGCAGCTTTGATCCGTGTGCCAGGTTTCCCCCGACACCCGTTTGGAGTTTTCGTCGAAATGCTGCCGGCGGATTTCCGGATGGCCGTCAACCATGCCCGACGCCGTGCCCTTGCCGCCCACATGCACATGGAGCTCGCCAAAGTACGCCGCAAAGCGGGCATGGGCGTCGAAGTCGATATCCTGTTCCCGGAAGAACAGCACCAGATACTGCAATAGCGCCTGATGCACCTCTTCGATTTGGCTGTTGGTCAGGGGCTGGCTGAGATCAATGCCGCCCACCTCCGCCCCGATATGGGGCGAGACCGGCGTGACGGTGATCGTGTCGTAGTCCGGGTTGGTCAGCGTCTCCATCGACCGATATTAGCCAAATTAGACGGGCGGAGGAAAGCCCGGAGGACAAATCACTCACGTCTAAGGCACAGTCATAAAATTGTCCCAATTCGCCGGTTTGATGCGGCCGTGAATTACGCTACCCTACCGTACCCGGCTATTAACCGGGATCGACAAACGGGAGACTTGAAAGACCGGTATGAAGGCGCCCCGCCAACATTTTATCCTGACAGCGGTTCTCGGCGCGGCGGTGATTGTTGCCTCGCCCGCCGGCGCGCAGGACGCCGCCCCGCCGGAGATTCCACAGGAAATTCAGCAGGAAGTGTTGAAGGAGCTGGAGAACGATCCGGAGTATCAGGAGACCCAGAAATTCCTGGACGACGCACAAAGTCAGGTCGCCAAGGTGCGCGCCGAAACCGACGCGCGCGCCAAAGAGATCGAGGCCCTGGCCGTCCGGGTCGGCGAAATCATCTCCAACATCGGTGCCACCAGCGAGGACAATACCAACCTGCGTTCCGAGATTTCCGTCCTCACCGATTTGTTGAAGTTGGAACGCCAGACCACCGGCGAATTACGCGAAGACCTCAAGAAACTGAACACCCGGTTCGATGATGCAAGGCTGGAACGGTTGAAATCGGATCAAAGGAAAGACCGGCAGATCGAAGAACTGCGCCGGGAAAACACCAAGGCGCTGAAGCGGCTCAACGAGGCGGTGGAGACCATCGCCGATCAGGCCAAGACCAATCAGGTGCTGGCCTCCGACCTGGAAGACGCGAAGAAAGAAATGGAGCGCCAGGACAAGGAAATCGAGCTCTTGAAGAAGAACCGCTACCGGCCGCGCCGCCGCACCACCCGCTAAGGCCCCCTCCCGTCATCTCTGATTCTTTTTGTTGTTTACGACCGGGATCGGCGCTACCTGGATACTTGGAATTTATTTCTAGATACAGATTTACCCCGAGCGCCGGAGAGATTTTATGACGCCCAAACAGCATTCACCCTATTCCCGGACCCAAGCTGATCACGACCGGGAGCGCCACGCCCGCGCCGTCGCCGCCGCCGCCTTTCTGGGCCGGCACGGCGACACCGAGCTGGCCCACCTGACCGAAGGGGAAATGGTCATCCCGCCCCATATCCTAACGCCTGAGCTTCATGCCGAGCTGGCCCAAGCCTTTGCCGCCGCCGGCGCGGACATGGGCCGCTACACCGTGGGGGGTGCGGACGATTCCTGTCCAGCCCCCTTGT